>NZ_CP107836.1:0-603269 GCF_036346615.1 Streptomyces sp. NBC_00523
CCCATCGCTGCGCGATGGGACAGCGGAGCGCCCCGCGTCGCGGGGCGCCAAGGCGGCTCGCTTCGCTCCCCGCCCGCGCGAAGCGCGGGCGTTCCCTCCGCTTCGCTCCGTGAACGCAGTGAACGGGCCGCGCTCCGCGCGGCCCTGATGGGCTGCCACTTCGTGGCAGCCCATCAGGGGTTCCGCTTCGCTCCACCCCGGCCCGTCCGCTTCGCTCCCGGACCAAGCCCGCTCCGCGGGCAGCCTGCAACAAGCCTGGGGGCTCGGTGTTTCCCGGCTCCTGCGCCGAGGCACCCTCACTACTCGAACACCACCGTCAGCCGGTCAGACCACCCGGATGACCGATCCTGCTCCGCAACAGCCTCAAGCAAGTCACGGACCTTGTATGGGCCCGGGCGTGGTCTGTTCGTGCCACCCCGGGGCGCCTCCGCCCTCAGACCCAGTACCCGCCGCAGCCACAGGGCTGAGGCTCCTCGTTCGGTGCCAGGGTCAGCGGGCCCAGTCTCGCCGCCAGTTCCTCGGCGTTCAGGTGCCCTCCGAGCCGGTCCCAGCTCGCGATGAACCGTCCAGGTGTGAGCCCAAGGTCGAAGACGGCTGTGAACGTCGAGATCATGCAGAAGGCAATCGTGCCGTCACGGTCGACTGGATCTCTGATCCGAGCCTCCGGGTCTCCTTTCAGCCAGGTGAGCATCTCCAGCATGGGCGCCCCGCCGATCGCCCTCCGGCGCAGCTCCCGCTCGATCTCCTGCTGTCCAGCGTCCCGGCTCATAGCCCACCGTTCGAAGAGACCAACCCGCAGAGTGGTGCTTCAAACTTGAGCCCGGCTAGATATTGGAACTGATGACATGGTGCGTTCCTCGGTCCCTGTATAGAGCCACGCGTCGACGGCCAGTGAACCTTGTCGTGCGAATGATTCGAGCTGGGGGTACCAGGGCTGGGCTCGTCACTCGGCTTCGTCATCGAAGTCCTCGCCGCGCGGCCAGCGCCCGGCCCGGCAGCCAAGTCCGTCACCACCGCCATGATCGAGGTCGGCAGTGACCTCGGCATCCCGGAGCTGTCGGAACTGCGCCTCAACACCGACTCGACACAACTGCGCCAGCAGATCGGACGCCGCATCGGCATCGGAGACACCCGAAGCGAACCCGCAGCCGGCAGCCTGGCCGCCCCCCTCAGCGCGAACCTGGGCCACGCCGTCCTGCTCTGCCTGCAAAACCAGGACGAAGTCGCCTCCAAGAAGATCCTGTTCCACCGCCAGAACGACCGCGACATCGCCAACAGTCTCAAAGCCACGATCCCGTACTTCCTCGGCGCGGTCCCGGAGGATCAGGCGGCACTCCAGCAGCAGCTCCTCCAGGCCAAACGCGCCCAGCGCAGTGCGGAGAACCGCCTCAAAGCCGCCCAGGAAGCGAACCAGGCAGTCGAATCACAGCTGCAGTCCCTCCTGGGCGAAGCCCGAGTCCACGGGCTCCTCGCCGACGACTCCTTCAGCAGCGCGGACAGGGACATGGTCATCGAGGCACTCCGGCAGGCCTCCTCCTTCCGCCCGGCCCGGCCCGGCGCAGACGAGGAGCAGCGCAGGCAGGAACTCCTCCTCAGCGAACAGTCCGCGGCCCTGCGCCGACAGCTGCGCTCACTGGCCGAAGAGCGCCAGCTCCTGAACGATCTGGAATCCCAGGCCGCCGGCTACAGCGGGGCCGTCACCCGCGGCATGTCCCGCTTGTCCGCACTCAGCCTCGTGCCCGACGGCTTCCCCGGCGAACACAGCTGCCCCCTGTGCGGAAACGAGCTGACCGAACCCGACCCGACCGTCGCCGCCATGCACACCACCCTCGAAGACCTCCGCGGTCAGCTCGACAGCGTGCGGGCAGTGCAGCCCCGCCGCGAGCAGGCCCTGCGCGAGATCGAACAGGTCTCGGCACGTCTACGCGAAGAGCTCCGCGGCATCGAGGGCGCCCTCAGCGTCATCGCCGAACAGCGCTCCGAGCAGGCCGGCCTCCTCGGACAAGCCGAAGCCCAGGCCTACACCCGCGGCAGGATCAGCGCGTACCTCAGCCAGATCAGCACCACAACCGACAACGGCCACCTCCAGCGCCTGCAAGCAGATGCCGCGATGGCACAGCAGCTCGTCCAAGGCCTCGAAGAACAGCTCGACAACGACGCCGTCGACGAAAAGCTCACCCACAGCCTGGGCTACGTCAGCGGCAAGATGACCAGCCACGCCAGATTCCTGAACCTCGAACACGGCGGCGGACTCGTCCGACTGAACCTCAAGAAACCCACCGTCGTCACCGACGCCCCCGCCGGCAGCACCGAACTGCTCCGCATCGGCAGTGGCAAGAACCACGTCGGCTACCACCTGGCCGCCCACCTCGCCCTCCACCAGTACTTCACCGCGAACAGCCGGCCCGTACCCCGCTTCCTCATGCTCGACCAACCGACCCAGCCCTACTACCCCTCCGACATGGCCAAAGCCCGAGGACGGCTCGAAGACCTCGCCCTGGACGAAGACCGCGAGACGGTCACCCGCCTCTTCCAGCTCATGCACCAGGTCGTCGCCGAACTCGCCCCCGACTTCCAAATCATCGTCAGCGACCACGCCGACCTGCCCCACACCTGGTACCAGGCATCCGTCCGCTACAACTGGCGCAACGGCGAAAAACTCATCCCCACCACCTGGCTCGACACCAACCCCACCCCGTAACCGCCGCCATATACCGGGGATCACGGAACCTGCGCAGTACTCAACCAACCTGCGCAAGCAAGCCCGGAGCCAGAAACACCCCAAGTCAAACGGCTACCGCACCCAGAAACTATGCAGCTTCAGTGAGCCACCCAGCAGACATCCCGCTCAACCAACCTGCACAACCCCAGGTCAGAAGCACAACCACTGCGCAGATTCACTAAGCCGCGACATGAGGTTCGCGGGCGGCGGAGGCATATGAGGCTGCAGGCCAGTTCGAGCAGACCCTGGTGGAGATCAGCGCGTCGTTCGCAGCGGATGCGGAGTCGTTTGAATTGATGCAGCCAGACGAAAGCACGCTCGACCACCCAGCAGACCCTTGCCCAGTCCGGAACCATGGGCTACGCCACGGCGGGCGATCATCGGTTTGATCCCGCGCTTCCACAACAGACGGCGGTACTTGTCAAAGTCGTAGCCGCGGTCGGCGTACAACCGTCGAGGCTTGCGTCGGGGGCGCCCTTGTAGACCCCGGATCGATGGGACTGCGTCCAACAACGGCAGGAGTTGGGTGACGTCGTGCCGGTTGCCGCCGGTAAGAGTCACGGCGAGCGGGGTTCCGTGGCGGTCGACGATCAGGTGGTGCTTGCTGCCCAGACGGGCACGGTCGACAGGCGAGGGGCCTGCGTGATCCCCCCTCTCAGCGCTCGGACGTGCGAGCCGTCGACGGCGCAGTCGTCGAGGTCTAGCAGGTCGGCTCGGCGCAACTCGGCCAGCAGAGCGGTGGCTTTGTTCGTGAGAACGGACAGCAGATGTTCACCAGTTTGGGAGGCACTGAGAACGGTGATCGTTCGATTATCCGTGGGGAGCGGGAGCCTCCTTAGGCAGGCACGGTGGGTCAGTCGGAGGCGGTGTGCCAGGCGGTTTCGGCGTCCTGCGCGGTGGGGTGGACGGTGAAGACCTGATCGAGGCCGACGATGCGGAGGATGCGGTCGAGGTGGCTGGGGACCGCGGCCAGGACGACGGTCGCGTTCGCGGCCAGGGCGTGGTTGCGGGCGGTGATCAGGACGGTGATGCCGGTGGAGTCGCAGAAGGCGAGGCCGCCGAGGTCGAGAAGGAGCTGCTGGCCCGGGCTCGGAGTCAGGCCGGGCAGCACGGCGCGGACTTCCGGCGCGGTGTGGTGGTCCAGCTCTCCGATGAGTTCGAGGACCGGTCCGGCAGGGGTGGTGCGGGTGTGAAGGGTCAGGTGCTTGGTCACTGCTGCTCTTCACTGGGGGGTCGGGGTACGTGGATGGCTAGGACCGCGGTGTCGTCGTCGACGCCGGTGCCGAAGATGTCGAGCAGGTCGCGGACCGCGCGGATGGTGTCCGGGGCGGTGGTGGGGGCGAGCCGGCGGCCGAAGTCGAGGAGGGCTTCGTCGCCGTAGCGCTGTTTGCCGCCTTGGACGGCGTGGGTGTGGGCTTCGGTGAGGCCGTCGGTGTGCAGGAGGAGAGTGTCGCCCGGGGCGAGGTGGACGGTGGTGGTGGCGATGTGGGCATCGGGCAGAACGCCGATGAGCTGGCCGCCGGGGGTGGGCAGGTAGTCGGCGGTGCCGTCGGCGCGCATCAGCAGGGCCGGGGGGTGGCCGCCGCTGGCCAGCGTGATTCGGAAGCCGCCCTGGAGAGGGTCGGGGGTGAGCAGGCCGAAGACGACGGTGCAGAAGCGGGGGTCGGTCCCTTGGTACTCGTGATTGAGGACCGTGTTGAGGTTGCCGAGCACGGCGGCCGGGTCTGGGTCGTAGACGGCGGCGGCGCGCAGGGTGTAGCGGGCCAGAGAGGTGACGGCGGCTGCGGCGGCGCCCTTGCCGCACACGTCGCCCAGGAAGAGGCCCCAGGTGCCGGCGGCCAGGGGGAAGAGGTCGTAGAAGTCGCCTCCGACCTCGTCGACGGAGGCGATGTGGTAGTACGCGGACACGTCCAAGCCGGGAACGTTCACCAGGGCCGGCGGCAGCAGGGTCTGCTGCAGGGTGGTGGCCAGGACCTGGAGGCGGTCGCGTTCGAGGTCGGCTTCCCGGCGGGCGCGCAGCAGCTCGGTTTCGTAGGCGCGCCGGTCGCGGGCGTCGAAGACGGTGGTGCGGATCAGAAGGGGCTGCCCGTCGCTGCCCGTTTTCACGGTGGAGGTGACCAGGACCGGCAGCCGGGTGCCGTCGGCGGCCTTCAGTTCCAGGGCGATGCCGCTGATCTCGCCCTGCATCCGCAGCAGCGGGCCGAAGTGGGTCTCGTGGTAGAGCCGGCCGCCTACGGTGAGCAGGTCGGAGAAGTGCTTGCGGCCCACGAGGTCATCGCGCTGGTATCCGAGCCAGTCCAACAGGGTGGTATTGACCTTCGCGATCCGGCCGTCCAGCTGGGTGGAGAGGTAGCCGCAGGGCGCGTGCTCGTACAGATCCTCGGCACTGTCCTCCAGCAGCGCGAAGAACTGTGCCTGCTCATCCACCGGCTCTCCGCCTTCCCGTTCCTCTCGCCCGTCGTCGTCGGTCTTGCACATCATCGGGCGGCTCCCGCGAACACGGCGATGGCTTCGGCGGTCTCCTCGGGCGCGGCGAGCTGCGGGCAGTGTCCGGTGGCGTTTAGGGTGATGAGCTGGCTGTCCGGTATCTGCGCGTGGACGAAGGCGCCCACCTCGGGCGGGGCGATCGCGTCGCTGGAGCACTGGGCGACCAGCGTGGGCACCGTCACCGCGGCGAGGTCGGCGCGGTTGTCGGACAGGAACGTCACCCGGGCGAACAGCTTGGCGATCTTCGGGTCGGTGCGGCAGAAACTGCTGGTGAGCTCCTCCCCGAGCTCCGGCCGCTGCGGATTGCCCATGATGACTGGGGCCATCGCCCCCGACCAGCCCAGATAGTTCGCATCGAGCGATTCCAGTAGCTCGTCGATGTCCGCGGCACTGAATCCGCCCCGGTAACCGGCATCGGGATCGTCGATGAAGCAGGGCGAAGGGGCCAGCAGAACCAGTCCCGCGAACACCTCGGGCTCGCGCACGGCGGCCAGCACGCCCATCATGGCGCTCACCGAGTGCCCGACGAACGTCACCGGTCCGAGCGCAAGCTCCCGGCACAGTTCGAGAACGTCGTCGACGTACCCGTCCAGCGTGGAGTACCGCTCGGGACTCCACGCGGAGAGGTCCGAGTTCCCCGCGCCGACGTGGTCGAAGAGGACAACGGTGAAGTCCCGCTCCAGCGCCGGCACCACCAAACGCCACATGTTCTGATCACACCCGAAACCGTGCGCCAGTACCACCACCGGTGCACCGGACCGCCCGGTCACCCTCACATGGTTCCTGCTCCGCACATCCATGCCCTCCATCGTCGCAGACAGCTCCGAGGTCGATCGCGTCACCATCGAGAGCCTGACGCTGAAATGGAGAACGTTCGATTCCCTCGGGAGCTCCGCTGCCTCCCGAACCGGTGAACAATCGCTGTCCATTCTCGTGAACATAGCCAGGTGCCGGGATTCGTTCCGGATGACGAGTGTGCGGCTGGTGGGTACGGATCTGCGGCATGTGCGGATCGGCGGGGAGATGGACCCGGCCGGGCAGAAGGCGTTGATCGTGCGGTTGCACCGGCCTGGGCGGCGGCTGGCCCGGGCGATGGCCCGGGGAGGGGTGGTGAAGATGGTCACGGTCGCCCGTGAGGGCAGTCAGTGGTGGGCCTCGTTCAACGTCCGCATCGTCCTCTCGCCGCCCGCCCAACCTTCCCGTCGGCAGAGGGAGGCGGGGACGGTGGGGATCGACCTGGGGGTGGCGGTGTTCGCAGCGACGTCGGAGCCGGTCCTCACGGCCGCCGGCAAGGAGCAGCTGTTCGGCAATCCCCGGCATCTGGACAACGCGCGCCGCCAGCTGCACAAGTGGCAGCGGCGGATGGCCCAGCGTCACGTGAAGGGGCTCCCGGTCCATCGTCAGAGCGCGGGATGGCGGGAGGCCCGGGACCAGGTCGCGCACCTCATGGGGCTGGTCGCGCAGCGGCGTGCCTCGACCCAGCATCTGCTGTCCAAGCAGCTGGTCACGCAGTTCGAGCACGTGGCGCTCGAAGACCTGCGGGTGAAGAACATGACCCGTACGGCGCGCGGCACCGTCGAGGCGCCGGGGCGGAACGTGGCGGCGAAGGCGGGGCTGAACCGGGCGATGCTGGACGTCGGGTTCGGGGAGATCCGGCGTCAGATCGAGTACAAGGCGAAGTGGCACGGCGTGAGGGTCACCGCAGTCAATCCGGCCTACACCTCGCAGACCTGTCACCGGTGCGGGCACGTCGACCGAAAGAGCCGCCGTACCCGCTCCCTCTTCGAGTGCACCCGGTGCGGGCACGTCACCCACGCCGACATCGGCGCCGCCCACAACATCAAGCACCGCGCCCTCGACCTCGACGCCCCCGCCGAACCCCGATAGCGCTGACGGAGCCGACAGGGCGCACCGTACGGCCCGTGTGACGGGCGGCGGAGAGGAGACGAAGCGTTGCCGGGTCATCGGACGGCGATCGGGACCACGATGGCCGCGAGGACGGCCGCGCCGCACAGCGCGAGGGTGAGCGGAGCGACGGTCTGCGGGTGCCGGTGCGCGAGGTAGGCCAGCGCCCCGAGGACCAGAACGGCAACGAGCACCAGGAGCAGCACGACGAGCAGGGCGAGCGAGGACATGGTGGATCTCCGGATTCGAACGGGGTGGAACGCCCCGGCCAGGGCGATGACCGCACCATGCGACGGCCGAGGGCTAGGGCCTGTCCGGCGGATCATGGGCGGAGCCATAAGCGGACTGCCCCTGCGGTGACCGTGCCGTGGAAGACGTAGGCCCGCTTGTCGTAACGGGTGGCGATCGCGCGGGAGTTCTTGAGTCGGTTGATGGTCCGCTCGACCTCGTTGCGTCGCCTGTAGCGCTCGCGGTCGAAGCCTGCAGGTCTGCCGCCCGCGCTGCCTCTGCGCCGGCGGTTGGCCCGCTGGTCCTTCGGCTCGGGGATCGTGTGCTTGATGCGGCGTCTTCGCAGGTAGCGGCGATTTCGGCGGGAGCTGTAAGCCTTGTCGCCACTGACGTGAGCGGGCCGGGTCCGGGGCCGCCCGCCCAGCGGGCGGGGAACCCGAATCCGGACCAGGACCTCGATCATCTGCGGGGCGTCACCCCACTGACCTGGAGTGATCAGAAGAGCCATGGGGCGGCAGCCGCCTTCACCGGCGAGGTGGATCTTGGAGGTCAGACCGCCCCGGGACCGCCCGAGTCCCTCATCGGGGCGGTGGTGCCGGGGCGTCGTCCTTTTTTCGGGACCCGCGGCCTCGCCCTGCGGGCGCCAGCCGCGTGCTGGTGGGCCCGGCAGGACGTCGAGTCGACGCCGACCATGCCCCAGTCGATCCGCCCGGCCAGGTCGGCGTCGGCCTGGACCGCCTGCAGGAGCCGGTCCCAGGTGCCGTCCGCCGACCAGCGGCGATGCCGCTCGTAGACGGTCTTCCACGAGCCGTAGCGTTCCGGCAGGTCACGCCACGGAACACCGGTGCGGACCCGGAACAGGATCCCGTTGACCACGGTCCGGTGATCGTTCCACCGGCCGCCCCGGCCACCCGGCAAAGGCAGATGCGGCTCCAGCAACGACCACTCATGATTCGTCAGATCCCCCCGGCCCATGCCCCAACCAACGAGCGACCGATCGGAAAGTCACATGATCCGCCGGACAGGCCCTAGCCATGCAACCTTCCCCGGCCGCAGACGATCACCAAATGCCTGGCGGGCAATCCATGGTTCCGATCCGCCTGCACTATGGACTGGCCGAAGGGCGTGACGCGTTGGTTTCACACCCCGTGCGGTCCCGCGAGCGTCCCAGAGACCGCCCGGCACACCCTGGTCCCGGCCCTCCTGGACGTCCAGGACGTCGTGCTCCTGGACGTCATCCTCCTGGTCCTGGTGCTCCTGGACGTCGTGCCCCACTTCCGTCACGGTCAGGGCCGAAGATTGCGACCAGGGCATGGCCTCTCAGCAGGGGGTCCAGCGCGCGTACCGCCGGTACCGAGTCTGGCTGACCCGGTACCGGCCCGCGTTCTGCGGCGGCAATACCGGTCTGTCGGCTGCGGATGCCGGCGGGCCCGGTTGGCCGAACGCAGCGCAGCGCGAGGGCGGCGGGCGGTGGCGGGATCCGCTGCCGAGAAGGCTCGCCATGACGTGCCTTCCAGTCTCCCGGCTGCTGAGCGCCACTTCCACAGCAAGGTCGTGGTCGCCTGCTACCGGTCCCCACCTCACCTCTTGAGGGTGTCTACTGCGGCACCCACCTCTCCGCTGACCACTCGATAGGGTGACCTGGCCGAGGGGCTTCCCTGCGCGGCAACGCGTGCCATCTCGAGTTGCTGGACGCCGCGGGCGTCATGGACGAACATCTGCAGTTGGCCGAGCGTCCATGTACTCAGGTCGCAGCTTGATTCTTCTCGATGTGCGCCGCTACTCATGTTCCCGCCCCTGATAGGCATGCCCAGGCTGACAAGGCCTTCTGAGACTGCCGGTCGGTGTGGGCGAGCTTATCCTCAGTTCCGGCGAAACCACCTTTGAGTTCTTCGGCCCGCCGAGCCAACCCTCGCGCTCGACTTCAACGGAGTCCGGCGATCAGCAGCAACCTTCATCGCCGGATTCGACGAGATCATGCTCCAGACCCTTGCGCCCGCGGCTGTCGACCGCCTCATGCACCCCGCGCACGTCATCGTCATGCAGGGCGACCGTCACCGCCTCGCCAAGGCGACCACCGAGCGAGGCATCGTCCCGTTCGGCTGACCCGTCAGCGGAGGGGTGGCTCCGTCCTGAAACCCCCACCGCGCACAATGATGCTCGGGCAATAGGAGCCGTCGCGCAGAAGGGCCCCGTAACGGGCCCCTCTGCCGGTTCAGTGTTCTTCCCGTCCAGCGGAGGGGGCCGACCACGTAGGGGAAGGTGTCCGCCGGGGATGCGGAGAGAGAAGCACCATGTCTTCGTTACGGAAAGAGGGGTCGGGGATCCCATCACTGGAGGTCATGGTTCCTGATGGAATCCCCGACCAATTTCTCCGAGTGCCCTACAATGCGTTTCCCATGCCCGTTCTCGGGTGGCAGATATGCGGCTGACGTGCGGGTGGGCCGCGACGAATCGTCGCGGCCCACCCGCACGTCATGAGGGATCTGCTCAGTCGGCAGTGGTCACCATCGGTACCAGCGGCCCCGCTTGCCATTTGCTGTCGGCCGGATCACGAAGCCAAGCAGCCAGACCACCAGCACGATGATGGCGATCCACCACAGCGCCTTCAGCGCGAAACCCGCACCGAAGAGGATCAGAGCGAGCAGAAGAACGAGAAGAATCGGAACCATGATTATCAACCTCCGAGACACTCTGTGCCCCCAAAGCCCGCCTTCACTCCCCAGGCTTTATACAAATCTTACTGGACACAGCTCGGGTGGGCCCCCGTCGCGGAGCAGAAGGTACTGGCGGCTGGTCTCGGCTTTACACGGGTCGATCGGCCCGTCGTTATGACATCCCCCGCCAGGTGTCCATGCCGAACGTGCCCTTGATGTCGGAGGCAATCGTGTGCGCGTTGACGTTGGATGCGAGCTGGAAAACGGTGGTTTTTCCCGGCCCTCTGACGGCCAGGCGCACAGGATGGTCGCCGGGGTGCGCTTGCATGATTCTTTTCAGCTCGGTGATCAGTTGCTGGTTGATGCGGTGGTAGGGCAGCCGGAGGTGTACGGGTGCCGCTCCGGAGCGCTCGGCCGAGGAGATGTCGAGGACCTGGATTTCCTGGCCGAAGATGCTGAGCGCGCCGTCGCGGTCGTTGAGCCTGCCCTGGATGCTGACGACGCTGTCTTCGAGGAGGGCGGCGGCCACGAGTTGGTAGACGGCGGGGAAGAAGAGGACTTCGATGGTGCCGTCGCGGTCTGCGAGGTTGATCAGGGCCCATGTGTTGCCCTGTTTGGTGATCTTGTTCTGGACGCCGGTGATGAGGCCGGACAGGCGGACGACACCCTCGGTGCGACCTGAGGCGATCAGGTCGGGGATGGTGGTGTCGCGGTGCTGGGACAGGACGTGCTCGGTGCCGTCGAGGGGGTGCGCGGACACGTAGAGGCCGAGCATTTCGCGTTCGGTGGCCAGCAGGGCCGTTCTCGACCACTCGTCTTCGGCGATCGCGAAGGACAGGCCGAAGCCAGCGCCTCCTCGACAGCCTCCAGGATGACGATCCTGCGGTGCTCATCCGGCTTGATCTTGCTGACAAGAGCGCCGAGGGGTGGGAGGGCTGGCTGGAGCGTCTTTCCCTTTGCTTCGTTGAGATCATCTTGTCGGAGTCCCTGCAGGCCGATGAAGAGCTCTGCGACTTCCTCGACCCGGATGACGACAGCCTCGAGCTCCTGGAGACGAACTCCGTCCGACTGCCGTTCCCGGCATACCCCATCGGCGAGAAAACCCGGTGGTTCCTGGGGCAAGACGCCCTTCTGCGCGATGACGACGGCGCGGCCATCCTGGCCCGCGGCCGGACGGCAGAAGACCTTGACCGCATTCGTGACCTGATCCCGGGCGACTGGCTCAACAACTATCGCTGACCGGGCCGAAGACTCCTGTCGGCTCAGTTGCCCACGCCGGCGTCAGCTCAGGGTCTGGTGTTCGGCGCGGGTGGCGGCGAGGCGGTACGGCTGTGCGGCACGCTGCCGGCCTCGACGGCGAGCACGACGTGCAGCAGCACCTACGTGCGTGCCTGGGTGCAGGTGAAGTACTCATTACGCCCTCTCGGTCGACTCGGCGGAGAAGTCCGCCCTGCAGGGGCTACCTCGCGAACTGCTGACGCCGGCCGTCCGCCGTCGGTTCGGCGCCGCCCCTCCCACCGGCCTTCGTCACCCCGTACCGTACGGGGCGACGAAGGAGAGGATCATCATGGCGGGACTGCGCCTGGGCCCACTGCTGAGGTACACCGACGGTTCGTGCGCGACGGTCTGGGTCGAGACGAGCGGCCCCTGCACCGCCGAGGTGCGCTGCGCCGACGGGGCGCGGGGCACGGCCCGCACCTTCCTCGTGGCCGGCCACCACTACGCCCTGGTCCCCGTGGAGGGCCTGACCCCCGGCACGTCGACGCCGTACGAGGTACTCCTCGACGGTGCGAGCGTGTGGCCGCTGCCCGACTCGCCCTTCCCGCCCTCGGTGATCGCCACGCCCACCGAGGACGACGGCCTGCACGTCGCCTTCGGCTCCTGCCGCTGGGCCGCGCCGCCGGCCGGTGGCAAGGACCCGGTGGGCCCGGACGCCCTGGACACCCTCGCCGCCCGGATGGCGGCCGACCCCGGGGGCGCCCGCCCCGACATCCTGCTGCTGCTCGGGGACCAGGTGTATGCCGACGAGGTGTCCGACGCCACCCACCGCTGGATCGGCGACCGCCGTGACGTGGACGAACCGCCCGGCGACCAGGTCGCCGACTACGAGGAGTACACCCGTCTCTACTTCGAGTCCTGGCTCGACCCGGAGGTGCGCTGGCTGCTGTCCACCGTGCCCAGCTGCATGATCTTCGACGACCACGACGTCATAGACGACTGGAACACCTCCGCCGCCTGGCTCACCGACATGCGGGCCACCGACTGGTGGCAGGAGCGGCTGCTGAGCGGGCTCATGTCGTACTGGGTGTACCAGCAGCTGGGCAACCTCTCTCCGGCCGAGCTGGCCGCCGACCCGCTGTACGCGGCCGTCCGCGAGGCCCCCGACGGCACCGCCGACCTGCGCGCGTTCGCCACCCGGGCCGACGCCGACGCGGCCTCCGTCCGCTGGAGCTACCGGCGCGACTTCGGCCGCACCCGGCTGCTGATGGTCGACTCCCGCGCGGCCCGCGTCCTGGCGGAGGACCGCCGGTCGATGCTCGACCCGGAGGAGGCCGCGTGGGTGCGCGAGCAGATCCTGGACGGGAGGGGCTCGTACGACCACCTGCTGATCGGCACCTCCCTGCCCTGGCTGCTGCCCCACCTGGTGCACGACGTCGAAGCCTGGAACGCCGCGATGTGCGGCGGCGAGCGCGGCGAGCGCGGGGAACGGATCCGGCGCGGGGCCGACCTGGAGCACTGGGCCGCCTTCCCCTCCTCCTTCGACGCGCTGGGCGACCTGATTGCTGAGGCCGGTTCGGGGCCGGAGGCGCCCGCGACGGTGAGCGTGCTGTCGGGCGACGTGCACCACGCCTACATCGCCGAGCCGTCCTGGCCGGGGCGTGCACCCGACGCGCGGGTGGCCCAGCTGACCTGCTCGCCCGTCCACAACTCCGTACCGCTCTCGATGCGCCTCGGCTTCCGCTTCGGCTGGAGCGCCCTGGCACGGGCCCTCGGCCGGCACATCGCTCGGCACGGACGCTGCGCGCCGCCGGCGGTGAGCTGGCGCAGGACCGGCGGCCCCTGGTTCGGCAACCAGATCATGACGCTGACCTTCCGGGGCCGGTCGGCGCGGCTGCGCCTGGAACAGGCCCGGGCGGACCGTGCCGGGGCGAGCGCCCTGCGGACGATCACGGACCGAGAGCTCGCGTAGCGCGGGCAGCGCACCAGACCGGACCGCCCCTCACCCAGCCGGACTTCTTCTCGGGCTGGGCGATGTCGGCGCCGCCCGCATGGTGATCGATCACCTGAACGCCCCCGATCGTGCCGACGCCCGCCTCGCGGCTCTGGCCAAGGCCACAGCCGGCGCCTGAGCCGTCCGGGCGGGCGGCCCCCGGCGGCCGAGCGCACCACCTCCGCACACTCCACGGAGAGCACCATGTC
Source organism: Streptomyces sp. NBC_00523 (assembly GCF_036346615.1). Taxonomy (NCBI): domain Bacteria; kingdom Bacillati; phylum Actinomycetota; class Actinomycetes; order Kitasatosporales; family Streptomycetaceae; genus Streptomyces; species Streptomyces sp. NBC_00523. The sequence continues at coordinate 13,420 of NZ_CP107836.1, forward strand.
CAGCCCCCGCCCGCCTGGTCCCATGAACCGGTCCGCGTGGGCCTCGTCGGTGCGGGCCCGTGGGCCCGCACCATGCACGCGCGGACGCTCGCCGCCGGACCCGGGACGGTGCTCGCGGGGGTCTGGGCCCGCCGCCCGGAAGCGGCGGCCGAGGTCGCCGCGCCCTACGGGGCACCGGCGGCGGGCTCCTTCGAGGAACTCCTCGACACGTGCGAGGCGATAGCCTTCGCCGTACCGCCCGCCGTCCAGGCCGCTCTGGCCCCCCGCGCCGCCGTCGCCGGCCGCACCCTCCTTCTATAGAAACCGCTGGGCGCCGACCTCGACACCGCACGGGCGGTCGCGGACGCCGTCGCTGAGCACGGGGTGGTCTCCCAGCTCGTCCTGACGAAGCGGTACCACCCGGTCACCCGCGCTTTCCTCGCCGAGGCCCGCCGGACACCAGGTGACGGGGGCCCGCTCCTGCTATCTGCACGGGGCATTCCGCGGCGGGGAGTTCGCCACCTCCTGGCGGCTGGAACACGGTGCCCTGCTCGACCTCGGCCCGCACCTCCTCGACATCCTGGACACCGCGGTCGCGCCCATCGTCTCCGTACAGGCCACCGGCGACCCGCGCCGCTGGGTCGAGCTGACCTGCGGGCACGAGAACGGCGCCGTCAGCCAGGCGTCCCTCTCCGGCTGCGTGCAGCTCCCCAAGGCGAGGACCCGGGTCGACCTCTTCGGGCCTGAGCAGGAGTTGGTGTACGACACGGCGGGCATCGACCACGAGGAGTGCTGGCCCGTCCCCCGGCGCGAGTTCGCCACCGCGATCCGCACCGCCACCGGCACCGGCACCGGCACCGACGCGAAGCACGGCCTGCACCTGCAGAAGCTCCTCGCCATGGCTGCCCGTACGGCCGGATGAACCACTGTCCGTACGGGCGGTCAGCGGATTCCCGCTTGCGTCGCGATCGGAGCCGGCGAGGTCATGGCGCCCAGCGGCTCGCCGAGTGCTCGGCGTGACGAACTCCCTGAGCGATCACGGGGAACTGGACTGCCGGTCCCGGACTTTTCGGGCCTGCGTCGACTCCCGGGGTCGGTGCGAGCGTGCGTGCCGGCGACCGTGCAGGCCTTGTCACTCAACAGGACTGCTTTTGTACAGGTGTTCGCGATGGCTACCTCCGCCCGGTAGGTAGCGATGACCTGTGCGGCGGAGGTATCGCCAGCGACCGTCAACTCCTCGGCGTCTCCACCGGGCGGATAGGCTAGGACATCCTCCGCGCCGAATCCCCCTCGCAGCCATCGTCGTTCGACTCAGCCGAGATGCTGGACCATCCCGACTGGCGACCAACCGAGCGGGTCGACGGGCGTTCGGAGCTGGTCGTCGAAGAGTTCGGCGAACTTTCGCATCAGGGCCTCTCGGCACCACCCCAGGTAGCCGAGGAGCAGTTCATGGGCGTCGGAGACGTCGACGGCCGGGCCCTCCTGCCCACGTTGGCGGTGCGGGGATCGACGGCTTCGAGGGGTGAGCCGACCGCGTACGGCCGTCGCAGTCGCCGGGCTGGTTGGGGCGGACGAGGCCCTTAGCGGCTTGATCGCCGACGTGGACACGATGGCCCCTCGCCGTATCCACGCCCTGCCTGTCGGCCACCGTTGGGACCGCGTGCCGGGCGTCACCCTGCTCGGCGACGCCGCCCACCTGATGTCGCCCTTCGCCGGCGAGGGCGCGAACCTCGCCATGCTCGACGGCGCCGAACTCGCCTCCGCCATCGCCGCTTACCCCGGCGACACCGAGGCCGCCCTGACCGCCTACGAGGAGGCCCTCGTCCCACGTAGCGAAGCCTCCGCCAACGACTCCGCCCAGAGCCTGGACACGATGTTCGGCCCGCAGGGCCTGGAGCGGATGACGGCGTTCTTCACCACAGGACCGGCGGCGCCGCAAACCTCATATGCCCACTGCTGCGCACCGGCCGCGCCGGAGCGAACTTCGCACAATGGGTCCTTCAACAGGCCCGGCTTCAGTGTGCTGCTGCGGCTACGCGGTCGCGGAGCACGGCGAGCTTCTCGGCCGCGCCGGTGTACGGAGCGGTCCAGTGCCACAGGGTGTGCAGGTCGGCGCGTTCGATGGTCATGATGTCGCAGTCGAGGACGATCTCGCCGAGGTCGGGGGGACGACTGTCTTGTGTGAGCGTCCGATCGGAAGGGTTTCGTAGCGGTTCCAGAGATCGGCGAAGCGTGTGTTGGTCTCGCGCAGTCCGTTGATCAGCTCGGTCACGGCACGGTCGTCGGGGTATCGGTCGGCGGCCCTGCGCAGGTCGGACACCACCATGCGCTCGAAGGCGTCGGCGTGTGCGGCTCCGTGTTCGATGCGGGAAGCACCGGGTGCGGGCGGGGCGGCGAAGCACCCCCAGATCAGATTGCTCGACCGGACATCGGCCTCGGCCGGGCTGCCGGAATGCCGGGCTTCAACAAAGCCCGCCTTCCCGCAGCGCTCCGCATCTCAGAAGGCGGCAGCAGGAGCACCATGGATATATGAGTACGCCTGTGGTCATTCACCGTCCGTCCGCGACCGGAGGACGGCGGGTAACCGTCCGCGGGCAGATCGTCGGCCTTGCCCACGACGACCAGGACGTGGTCGAGTTCTTGCGCCGGGCGGGGCTGCCCGACGCCGAGCTGCTTCTGGACGACACGTCCTGGGTGCAGTGGCGGGGCGGCCGTGCGCACCGGTACGAGGCGGCCTGACGCCTTCGCGTCTCGGGTCCACGCGCGCCCGGACACCTGCGTAAGGGCTTACGCGTCCCCCGGGCGGCCGGATGGAGCACGTGCCTGGTCGAGCCCGTGCGGGTGACCGCGCTCGTCGTGGTGGGGCCGACCAAGCCATCGGCGGCACCCGGGACGCCTCCACCATCTGCGTGTCCGACGCGATCGACTCCTACCCGACCACCCTCCCCCGCCTGTCGGCATCCCACCTCCTGGAAGACCGCGGCCACTGGGTCCAGCAGGAACGCCCCGACGAGGTCAACGGCCTGCTCACAGACTGGCTCTTGCCACGCCCCGGAGCTGAGACCAGGACCCGCACGGCAGGACCGAACCTCCAGTGGCCGCCGTCTGGCAGTCCGAACCCGGATGCATCGGCTTGGACACCTATGACGCCCTGCACCAGCACGTCGTGTCGCACCACTTCCGCTTCGGCGAGCCCCAGCATGCTCGACCGTGCCGCAGTCCCCATCGCTACATGTGGCCGGCCGAACTCGACCTCATGGCTCAACCGGCCGGCATGGGACTGGAGACCAGGCACGCGGACCGGGCCGGCACCGAGTTCACCGCCGAGCCGCGTCCCCACGTCCCCGTCTACCGGATCCCACCCGCGGGACAGGGCACGAGCGGCCGTCGCACCGAGCGGTGCCCGTTCTTCGTACGGCCTCCAGCGGACCGGACGTGCGCCACCTGCCTTGCGGCCTCCGCAGTGGGAACCCCCTACCCCGCAGGGGCGTTGTCACGGGTTGCGGGGAGGACGAGGGGAGTTGGACCGTGGCGCAGAAGCACTCGCGGGGGCCTTGGCGCCTGCTGCTCGTCGAGGACGACCGGGAACTGGCGGGCATGCTCTCCGATGTACTGCGGGCCGAGGGATACGCGGTCGACGTGGCGACCGACGGCCAGCAGGGACTGCATCTCGGCCTCTCCCGGCCGTACGACGTGCTCGCCGTCGACCGACGTCTGCCGGGGCTCGACGGTCTCGACCTGATGGGCCGGTTACGGTCCCGGGGCGTGCGTACGCCCGTGCTGCTGCTGACCGCGATGGGCACCGTGCACGACCGGGTCGACGGGCTGGACGCCGGTGCCGACGACTATCTCGTGAAGCCGTTCGACCTCGATGAACTGAGCGCGCGTTTGCGGGCATTGTGCCGGCGGGCCCTCGATGTCACCGATGTCCTCAGAATAGGCTCGGGACACCTCTACGTCGGCCGCAGAGAAGTCGAGTTGGCGAACGGCGAGCAGATCGCCCTCGCGCCCCGGGAGTTCGCTCTCCTGTGGGCGCTCGCCTCGCGGCCCGAAACGGTGCACTCCCGGGCCGAGTTGCGCCGGATGGTGTTCCAGGAGGCGCCCGCGTCGTCCATCGTCGACACCTACGTCTACTACCTGCGGCGCAAGCTGGGCAGGAAGGTCGTGCGCACGGTCCGCGGTCTCGGCTACCGCCTGGGGGCACTGTGAACCCGTCGGCGTCGGCCGAGTGGGCGGCGGTGCGGCGGGCGCGCCTGCGGATCTCCGTGATCACCGGAGCGATCATCACGCTGCTGGTCACGGTCGCCGGGGGCGTGGCGCACACGGTGATGGTGGACGCGCAGAACGACCAGGTGTGGCGCGAGTTGCGCTACGGCGCGATGTACGGCGACCCGGTCAAGCCTCCCGTATGCACCTGGCTGTACGCACCCGGCGTGGAACCCCTGTCCAACGCTCCGCTCGGCTTCCCCCTGCGCGCCGACATGGAGGAGGTACGCGGCGCCCGTGAGGCAGTGGAGCGCACCGTAGAACGTGACCACACGGTCTATCTGGTGCGCACGCAGCCCCGGGCCGACGGAGAGGTCGTGCAGGCCGTGTTCGACATGCGCTTCCAGCTGGCCGACCGCGGCCACCTGTGGTTCGCGCTCGCGGTGGCCGAAGCGGTGGGGCTGCTGGCCGCAGTCGTCACGGGGGCGCTCCTCGGGCGTCGTGCCGTGGCCCCGCTGGCGGAGGCCCTGACCCGCCAACAACGGTTCGTCACGGATGCCAGTCACGAGTTGCGCACCCCGGTCACCCAGGTGCACACGCGGGCGCAGATGCTGGCGCGGCAGGCTGCCGACCAGGATCTGCCGGGTCCTCATCGCGACACGCTGGCCCGGCTGGTCGCTTCGACCGGGCGGCTCGGCGAGGTGCTCGACGACCTGCTGCTGTCCGCGAGCCTCGCCGCCGGCCCGGTACGGGGACCGGAGCACCGGCCGGTCGAACTGGTCGCGCTGGCCCGGTCGGTGGTGGCCGAGGAATCGGATCGGGTGCGCGCGTGTCGTCTCACCGTCGTCGTGGACGGTCCTCCGCACCCTCTTTTCGTCGACGGCGTCCCGTCCGCGCTGCGCCGCGCCTTCGGCGAGTTGCTGTCCAACGCGATCCGCCACACCCCGGACGAAGGACGGATCGACATGATCCTCTCGCGCTCGGGGGGAACGGTGCGTTTGGTCGTCGCGGACAACGGCCCCGGGTTCGAGCCCGCCGCGGTGGAGCAGTTGTTCCGCAGGTTCCACCGCGGCAGCGGCGACGGCGGGCGGTACGGGTTGGGGCTGGCGCTGCTGCGCGAGGTCGTCACACGCCACGGGGGTACGGTCGCGGCCGACGGGCACCCCGGTCAGGGGGCCAGGTTCACCATCCGCCTCCCGGAGTGCGCGGCCCCGCCCGGCGTCCCGGCCGAGGCGCGGCCGGTCGAGGTGCACCCGGTCACGGCGACTCATGGGCGGCGACCAGGAGGGCTGCGGCGCGGACGTCCCGGTCCAGTGGGCGGTCCGGGTCGACCGGGGGAATCGCCTCGATGAGAGCGTCGAGGAGTTCCGCGCACCGGGGCGCGGTGGGGCGACGGGCTCCGACGTGGACCGCCTGGCGCAGACCGAGCGCGAGCGATCCGATGAGCAGGGCGAGGAGTTCCGCCATGTCGTAGGAACGCAGGGCGGCCTGGGTGCCGAAGGGGACGACGTCCTGGTTGTGCAGGTTCGTCGGCAGGCTCTGCATGCCTGCCGGTGTGGCGTTGCGGCGGATCTCCGCGACGAACGCGGTGGCGGCCAGTTGTACACCTTGGAGCCCGTGCTGGAGGCCCGGTGCCGTGGCGAGCATCGGCGGCAGTCCCCCGTTGCGCGCCGGGTCGGTCAGCAGGTCGAGCTGGCGTTCGGCGAGATTGCCCAGCTGGGCGGTCACGGACGCCAGCAGGTCGGCCGCGAACGCAGCGGGCTGGCCGAAGAAGTTGCCGCCGTGCACCACTTTCCCCTCCCGGTCGTCATGGCCGGGAAAGAAGAGGGGGTTGTCACTGACGCCGCCGAGGTCGGCGGCGACCACGCCGTCGACGTAGCACAGTGCGTCCTCCGCGGCACCGAGCAACTGTGGGGTGCAGCGGATGCTGTACGGCTCCTGGAGCGGTCGGTTTCCCGAGGGGCCGAGGCCGGTGAGGATGCGCCGCATGCGCGCGCCGGCGTCGACCGCCCCGGCGTGCCCGTATGCCCGTAGCAGGTCGTCGTCCAGGAAGCCCGGGTCGCAGCCCAGCAGGTCGGCCAGGAGGCAGGTGAGGGCCATGAGAGAGCGGTGTGCGTCGCGGACACTGTCACGGGCCAGCGCCAGGGCCGCGGTGGTGACGGAGGTCCCGTTGACGAGGGCGAGCGCGTCGCGGCCGTCCAGGTCGAGCGGGCGCAGTCCGGCGGCGGTCAGCGCCTCGTCGGCCGGCATGCGGCGGCCGTCCAGGTACGCGTAGCCGCGCCCGCGGAGGGCCTGGGTCGCGTAGGCGAGCGGGATGAGGTCGCCGCTCGCGCCGACGGAGCCGTAGCGGGGGACTGCCGGGGAGAACGTCGTCGCGAACATGGCGGCGAGGCGGTCGACGACCTCGCCGGAGACTCCGGAGAAGCCCCGAAAGAGCGACCAGGTGCGCAGCAGGAGGGCGGCGCGGCAGATCTCGTGGGGCAGGTCCGGTCCCTGGCCCGCCCCGAGGTGGGCCAGGGTGTTGTCGCACTGGTCCGCCTCGTGGGGGCGGCCGGCGTACCCGACGAGCGCACCGAAGCCTGTGGTGGCGCCGTAGATGGGGCGGGTCCCGCTGCCGTCGCCGTGCCGCAGCCCGTGGAAGAAGCGGCGTCCTCGGTCCACACGGTCCCGGGCCCGGGCGTCCACGGTGACGGTGAGCGGTGTGGCGGCCCGGCGCAGGGCTGCGGAGTCCAGAGGGCCGGTGAGGGAGAGGGAGTCCGTGGTGGTGGGCACATCCGGAAAGGTAGGCGGGCAATCTCAGAGTGCTCTGAAAACGGGTGGCTAGCTTCCGGGGCATGACCCATGACTACCTGATCATCGGTGCGGGGCCCGCCGGACTTCAGCTCGCCTCCCTGCTGGAGCGGGACGGCGGGGACTACGTCGTCCTGGAGCGCGGCAGCGGTCCGGGTACGTTCTTCACCCGGTTCCCCAGGCACCGTTACCTCATCTCGAACAACAAGGTGCACACGGGTTACGAGGATCCGGAGCTGAGGCTGCGGATGGACTGGAACTCCCTGCTGAGCGACGATCCGGAACTGTTGTTCACCCGGTACAGTCCCCGCTACTTCCCGCCCGCCGACGACCTGGTGCGCTATCTGTCGGACTTCGCCTCCCGGACCGGGGTGCGCGTGCGGTACGACACGGAGGTGACGAAGGTCTCCAGGCAAGGGGAGGGCTTCGCCGTCACGGATCACACGGGCAAGGTGTGGCGGGCCCGGCATCTGGTGGTCGCCACCGGGATGTCCGTCCCGAACCTGCCCGCGATCCCGGGCGTCGAACTGGCCGAACGCTACGACACGATCGACACCGATCCCCAGTCCTTCACCGACCAGCGGGTGCTCATCATCGGCCGGGGCAACTCCGCCTTCGAGACGGCGGAGAACCTGATGGAGACGGCTGCGGTCATCCACGTCGTCGGCTCGGGCTCCCTGAAGATGGCGTGGCGGACTCACTATGTGGGACATCTGCGCGCCGTCTACAACAACTTCCTGGACAGCTACCAGTTGAAGTCCCAGAACGCGCTTCTCGACGGCCGGGTCCTGGCCATTCGGCGTGACCAGGACGGTTTTCACGTCCCGGTCGCCTTCGAGCGGGTCGACGAGGTGGTCAAGGAGATCCGTTACGACCGGGTGATCGTCGCGACCGGCTTCCGGTTCGACGCCTCGGTCTTCGACGACACCTGCGCACCGGCCCTGATCGTCGACGGCCGCTTTCCCGAGCTGACGCCGCTCGGGGAGTCGGTCAACGTACCCGGTCTCTATTTCGCGGGGACGCTGATGCAGGGGCGCTCCTTCGGGAAGGCGACGACCGGCTTCATCCACGGCTTCCGTTACGCGGTGCGCGCGCTGCACCGCGGACTGCGGCAGCGCCATGTCGGCGTGCCCTGGCCCACGACGGTGATCGGGGACTCCACCGCGCGGGCCGTCGACGCGGTGATCGGCCGGGTGAACCGTTCCTCGGCGCTGTGGCAGCAGTTCGCCGTCCTCGGTGACCTGCTGCTGCTCGCCCCGGACGGCACGTTCCGCTACGCCGAGGAGGTACCCGTCGACCATGTGCCGGGGGCGGTGCGGGCCGGGGAGTTCGGTGAGGTGGCGGCGTACGCGGTGATCACCCTGGAGTACGGGGAGGACCACGACCGGGTGGACCCGTTCGACGTCGGCGCGGGCCGCAAGTCCCAGCAGGACGTGTCGGGCCTGGACGGCCGCTATCTGCATCCGGTCGTCCGCTGGTACCGGGACGGTGAGTTCGTGGCCGACCACCACCTCACCGAGAACCTGGAGAACGAGTGGGACAGCGAGGAGGTCCACCGCGTCCCGCTGGACGCCTTCCTCACGGCCCGTCGCAGCACGGCCGCCCCGGTGGCGCCGTGACGCTCCGCGAACTGCACGAAAGGGCCCGGAAGGTACTGGACCCGGTCGTCTACGACTACGTCGCGGGCGGCGCGGGCGAGGAGCGCGCCCTCGTCGAGAACGAGCGGGCGTTCGACCGGTACGCGCTGCTGCCGCGGGTGCTGAGTGGTGGCGTGGGCCGGGAGACCGGCGTCGATCTGCCGGGCGCCCCGAACGCGTCCCCGGTGATCGTGGCACCGACCGCCTTCCACCGGCTGGTGCACCGGTCCGGCGAGCGGGCCACGGCGCGCGCGGCCGCCGCCGAGGGCGCCGTGCTGGTGACGGGAACGGCGGCCACCATCGCGGTGTCCGACGTCGTCGCGGCGGCGCGCGAAGCGGCCCCGGATCCGGCCGTGTGGTTCCAGCTGTACCTGCATTCCCGCCCGGAGGTCACCGGAGCGCTCGTCCGGCGTGCCGAGGACGCCGGCTGCACGGCCCTGGTGGTGACCGTCGACTCGCCGGTGTTCGGCCGGCACACCCGGGACCTGCGCAACGGGTTCACCGACCTTCCGCCCGGATACGCCGCGGAGAACATGCGCGACCTGCCCGGGTCCGAACCCGGTGGGCTCACCGCCATCCCGATGTCCGCCGCGCTCCGCTGGCCGGACCTCGCCGCGGCCGTACGCACCACCTCGCTCCCCGTACTGGTCAAGGGGATCCTCCATCCGGACGACGCGCGCCTCGCCGTCGAGCACGGCGCGGCCGGGGTGATCGTCTCCAATCACGGCGGCCGCCAGTGCGACGCGGTCCCGGGGGCCGTGGACTGCCTGACGGCGGTCGCCGATGCGGTCGCGGGCAGGGTCCCGGTCCTGCTCGACGGCGGGGCGCGCCGGGGAAGCGACGTCGCGGTGGCCCTCGCGCTCGGTGCGAGGGCCGTCGGCGTCGGACGTCCGGTGGTGTGGGGCCTGGCCGCCGAAGGGGAGGCGGGCGTGCGGCGGGTCCTCGCGACGCTGCGCGACGAGTACGACCACACGCTCGCCCTGTGCGGTGGCCGCCGGAACACCGATCTGGTACCCGGCATGGTGGTGCGGAAGGGTGGAACGTGGTGAAGGCCCGGGCGGGCACGGACGCGTGGTGGCTGCCGCGCGCCGTGGTGGCGCTGCGCGTCCACATCTTCGAGAAGGTCAACGGGGACCGGGCGGTGACCCTCCCGAACGCCACCCACGGTCCGGAGGTGTTCGAGCGGGTCTATGCCCACCCGCACGCGGACGGCCGTAGTGAGGGGGCGGGGCTCTCCGACCTCTTCTGGTACTGGCTGGCGCCGGGACCGGAGGTGCACCAGGAGCACCTGGAGCCCGGTGCGCGCTACCAGGACGTGGCGGCGACCACGCGGCGCGTCGTCGCCGGGAACTCGGCGGATCTCGCAGCGGCTGCCGCCCGCGCCGTCGCGGACGCGCTGGACGCGGTGCCGGACACACGGATCAGTCTCGTACGGCTGCGGGACCTGATGATGCCCGCGTGGGCCGCGTTCTGCTACGAACTGGTCTTCCAGGAGCCGTGCCCGCCGCCGGCCCGGAAACTGATCACCGCGCACGCCAATGACGTGATATCCGCGCTGAAATGCACCGGTCTGCGCCATCCGCGCCGCCGGGCCCGGCTCACCGGCTACCTGCGGGACCGGGTCGCGGCCGGCGACGTACCGCACCGGCTGCCGCCCTCCCTGTCGGTGCCGGAGCAGGTGCACTACCTGCAGGGCACCTTCTTCAACACGGCGGTCGTGCAGCTGTCCGAGGCGACCGCGCACGTCCTGCTCGCTGTCGCCCGCCACCCGGAGGTGCAGCGGCGCCTCCGCGCGGACCCGGACGACGACACGTATCTGACGCGGGTGCTCGACGAGACGATGCGTCTGTATCCGCTGTTCGGCATCGCCCACCGCATCACCACCGGCGACATAGCGCTGGACGCGGAGACGGTTCTGCCGACCGGGTCCGTGGTGTGCTTCAGCTACCCCGGCTACCACGCCACCGGATACGAACGGCCGGACGAGTTCGATCCGGACCGCTGGGCGGACCTGGCCGTCAAGGACGCCCATCACATCCCGTACGGCGTGGCGGCCAACCGCCCCTGCCCGGCCTGGCGGCTGTCGCCGCTCGCGCTGCGCGCCGCGGTACGGGAGGTGCTGCACCGGTTCCGGCTGGACTCGACGGTCTCCCACACGCGCTCCATTCCGCACCGGGCGCCGTGTCTGCTGATCCCGCACGGCCTGCCGCCCCGGCCCCGCCACTTGGCCGCGCTCCGCGGCTTCGTCCGGCTGCGGGACGGGGTGGAGGACGTCACTCGGGGCGTCCGCCAACTGCTCCTCGGCACGGTGATGGTCCTGCACGCCCGCAAACAGCGCCCGGCCACGCGGTACTTCGAAGGGCGGCGGACCGGAGGGTGTCCCGTCCACCAGGTGGAGAGAGGGAACGGATGACGCCCAGTGGACCACGCCCGTCCTCGCCCGCCCGGCCCCCGTCGCTGATCGCTCGGCCGCTGATGTTCTGGGCAGGTGTGGCCCTCACCTGTACGGGCGTCGGCCAGCACGTGTGGATGTTCGTCGATTCCCGGTCGATGGGCTTTCACATGGCGATGATGGGGATGTCCGGCGTGATGTGGGCCGCGATGGCCGCCATCGTCGTGGGCGTGGTGGTCTCGGGGCGCGCGGTCGTGCAGAGCCCCGGTCGGATTCCGGCCGGGACCGCCGTTCCGGACGGGACAGCGCAGGGCCACCGGCGCCGTCTCATCGGGGTGCTGAGCTTCGCGCTGATGGTGGACCAGATGAAGCCCGCCACCCTGGCGTTCATCCAGCCGGGCATGCGCGAGGAGTTCCAGCTCAGCGCCGCCGAGATCTCCTGGCTGCCGACGGTCGCGCTGAGCGGCACCGTACTGGGATCACTCATCGGGGGCCGCTCGGCCGACCGGATCGGACGCAGGGCGACGATCCTCATCGCGTCCCTGCTTTTCCTCGGTACGACGGTGTGCGGGGCCATGCCGTCCTTCGGCGGCATCCTGGTCATGTGCGCGCTGATGGGGATGGCGGCCGGAGGCATGCTGCCCGTCGTGTACGCCCTGATGACCGAAAGCCTGCCGCCGGGACGGCGCGCCGCCGTCATGGTGCTGCAGGCCGGGCTCACCACCACCGGCGGCTACATGGCGGCCGCCGGTCTGGCCTCGTTGCTGATCCCGGTGACGGGATGGCGTGTCCTGTGGTTCGCGCAGCTCCCGCTGGTGCTGATCCTCATCGCACTGAACCGGTGGATCCCGGAGTCGGCGGCCTTCACCGCCCAGCGGGCGACGCGCGGGCATGTCCGCGCGTCCGTGCTTTTCACACACCCTCAGACGACCAGGACGCTGGTCGTCAGCGGTTACGCCCTCGCCTGGGGCCTAGTCTACTGGGGGTTCATCACCTTCCTGCCCAGCCAGCTGGAGGCATCGCACGAGGGAGGTATGTCCGCCGCCACCCTGCTCTTCCTGTCCTCACTTCTGTCCATCCCGACCTGTGTGGTGGCGGCGTGGCTCTACAAGCGCTGGTCGGCGAAGGGCACCATGGCCCTGTACGCCGCCCTCACCGTCACGGCGCTGCTCGTCCTGGCCGCAGTGGGGATGGACGGCAGCGAGCCGATCCTCCTGACCGCGGTGATTCTCCTGTTCGCCGGTACCGCCGGGGTCATCGCTCTCATCGGTCCCTACACGGCGGAGATCTTCCCCCTGGCCATCCGGGGAACCGCCGGCGGCTGGGCGGCGGCGGTCGGCAAGTCCGGAGGTGCCTTCGGGCCCCCGCTCATCGCCCTGGTCCTTTCGGCGCCGGGGGGCATGCGCACCGCCGCGCTGCTCGTCGCGCTGCCGATGGCCCTGGCAGGCGGAGCCGTGGCGCTGCGCGGCAGCAACCCGCGTACGGCTGAGGCGTCGCCCGACGAAGCCGCTCGACTGGAGGCCGAACTCGACGCTCTGGTGCGCGGCGAGTCCGTGGCCGTGGAGCGGGCCGATCCGGCGGCGCCCGCGAAGGGCCGGGACGGCGGTGCGGCACTCTGAGACATGGCGAAGGACCGGCCCCGCTCTCGTGACGAGGGCGGGGCCGGTCTGCTAGCTGTCCTGGGCGAGCCGCTGCTTGTCGGGCTTTCCGGCGGCGGTGAGCGGTACCTCTTCGATGACGGTGAGCCGGGCCGGCGCGGAGTCCTCCCCCACGCCCGTTGCCACCAGCGCCCGCAGTTCGGCGAGGTCCGGCACGCGCCCGGCCGCCGGCACGACGAACGCGTGGACGGCTTCGCCCGTACGGTCGTCCGGTTCGGCCACGACATACGCCTCGGCCACCGAGGGGTGGCTGGAGAGCAGCCGCTCGACGGGCCCGGCGTAGTACACGTTGGCGTTGACGATGATCACGTCCCGGGTCCGTCCCGTGAGCCACAGCCGGCCCGACGCGTCGAGGTGGCCGAGGTCGCGGGTACGCACCCATCCGCCGGAGTACACGTCGGCGGTGAGGGCGGGTTCCTGCCAGTAGCCATGGCTCTGGGAGGGGGTGCGCGCGAAGAGTTCACCGTCGGTGCCGGGCGGGACCGGGTGCCCCGAGGGGTCACGGATCTCCAGTTCCACGGGCGGCACTCCGAGAGAGCCCGGCGGATCCTCCGGGGTGGCCATCGAGATCATGCCGGTCTCGGTCTGGCCGTAGCCGTGGAAGACGACCGGGCCGAGCACTTCGGCGGCCTCGCGCACGCGCCCCGGTTCCAGCGGCGACCCCGACACCATCAGCGCGCGCAGCGCGCCGAGGTCCACCGGCGCCGTACGCTGCGCCGCCACGAGCTTCGTCAGCCGGGCGACCGTGATCACGCTCGCGGTCGCCCGGTGACGCACCAGGGCGTCAGGGAAGTCCGGGGGGTCGGCGGTGACGAGGGTGCCGCCGGCTGCCAGCGCCAGCAGCCCGTACTCCATCATCACTTGGCTGGCCAGGGTGCCGAACACCAGGAACCGGTCGAGGCGCCCGGCGAGTTCGCGGACGGCCGGAGGCCAGGCGTCCGGTCGGTGCGCCCACCCGGCTGTCATCGCCGCATACGTCTGGGCGCACGCCTTGGGGAGGCCGGTACTGCCGCTGGTGTGCAGGAGCCGGGCGGTGTCCCCGGGCAGGGCCAGCACCCGCGGCCGGACTCCGTCGTCCGTCGCCGCCAGCAGGTCGTCGAGCGCGAGGGTCAGGCCGTCCCCCCACTCACCGGCCGTGGGGGGTCGGTCGGTGACGGTCACTCCGACGTCTCGCACGATGTGTTTACGCTGCTCCTCGGTCAGGCCGGGCCGTACGCCGACGACCCGTGCGCCGACGACGTGGGCGGCGATGATCGCAGCGAAAGCTCCGGGGCCGACGCCCAACAGCATGGCCACGCCGTCGCCGGGTCCGACGCCATGTCCGCGCAGGCCGTTCACCGCGCGCCGCACGGTGCCGAGGAGTTGGGTACCGGAGACCTCCACGCCGGCATGCTCGAACACCGTCCGGTCACCCGCCACGTCGAGGATGTCGAGTACGGCGCCGGGGAACTGCTCAGTCAAGGCACTCCTTCACAAAGGTGGTGAGCGGCTGCCGGTGGACCTCCGGCAGGTTCCAGTCGTTCTCCAGGTTCTCCGCGAGGTGGTGAGTACCGGCGAGGACACCGTCCCGGTAGTGGCGGACGACGGGATGGAGATACGTGGAGTCCATCGCGTGGTCCACGTCGTTCTCGACGACGCGCGGGACGCTCACGTCGAAAGGGTCGGTCCGGTCGTGGTCGGCCCCGTACTCCAGGTCGACGACGAACCGGTGCGGGGCGGGCCCCAGACCGCCGTCGGTGACGTAGTCCAGCGGGACCTCGGCCTGGAACACGGCCCGGTCGCCGTCCACACCGACCACATCGCCGAGGAATCCGAACTGCTGCCAGAGCCCCGACGAGCGGTTGACCCGGTCGATGAGGGCGTCCGCGATCGCGTCCGGTGTCGCGGTGAACGTGCGGGCAGGCCAGGGCGTGTCGAGATGCTGAGCGCTGAGGATGCGGTGCAGGGCTCTCACCGCGTAGCGGAAGCCGTGGATGAAGCCGTTGGTGGACTTCTTGAAGTCCCGCTGCTGCATCAGCGTGCCGGCGAAGTAGAGGTCCGGTACGTCGACCGACTCGAATGACGAGGTCTGCTCGGGGAACCGGTCGTTGATGACGAGCGACGGGCGGCAGGTCTCGTCGAAGACGGACGCGTCGAAGCGGAAGCCGGTGCAGACAATGACCCGGTCGTAAGCGAGTTCGCGCAACGGCTCGACGGTCCGGGCGTAGCGCAGCATCACCCGGTAGCCGCCGCTCTCCGCCTTCTCGATGCTCTCGACGGTGCCGTCGAGCACGGCGTTCTGCGACTTGAGTTGGTAGGTGTCGAGGAAGTTGTTGTTCACCGCGCGCAGGTGCCCCAGGTAGTGGGTCTTCCAGGCGAGCTTGACCGAGTGCGGACCGGCGACATGGATGACCGCGGCCTTCTCGATGAGGCTGTCGGCGGTTTCGAACGCGGAGTTCCCCTTGCCGATGACCAGCACCCGCTGGTTGGTGAAGGACGCGGGGTCCGGGTCGAAGGTGTCGTACCGCTCG
The DNA here is from genome assembly GCF_036346615.1 of Streptomyces sp. NBC_00523. Taxonomy (NCBI): domain Bacteria; kingdom Bacillati; phylum Actinomycetota; class Actinomycetes; order Kitasatosporales; family Streptomycetaceae; genus Streptomyces; species Streptomyces sp. NBC_00523. The sequence continues at coordinate 28,592 of NZ_CP107836.1, forward strand.
GCGAGTTCGACTCCCGGGATGGGGGGTTCGTAGAGCCGGGAGATCCCCGTCGCCATGACGAGCCGCCTGGCCTGCCAGGTACGTCCGTCGCCGCCGCGCACGGTGAAGACGCCGTCCGCCCGGGTGACCCGGACGACTTCCGTCCCGTACTCGACGCGTACGCCGGTACGGGCCGCGAAGTCGGCCAGGTAGCGCACCAGGTCGTCCGCCGGCGGGAAATAGCGCTCGCTGTACCGGGTGAAGAGCAGCTCCGGGTCGTCGCTGAGCAGCGAGTTCCAGTCCATGCGCAGATTGAGTTCCGGGTCGGTGAAACCCGTGTTCAGCTTGTTGATCGATATCAGCCGGCGATGGCGTGGGTACCGGGTGAAGAAGGTCCCCGGTCCGCTCCCCCTCTCCAGGACGATGTAGTCGCGCCCGTCGCGTTCGAGCAGGGCGGCGAGCTGAAGTCCGGCCGGTCCGGCCCCGATGATGAGAAAGTCGCGCACCATGGGCCCGGACGCTAGCGGCGCGAAATCAGAAGGCTCTGAGATTCGGTGGCCGTTTCCCGGTGCGAGCCGCCCGCCCATGCCCTGGGCCGATCGTTCGCCGGCCGGATGACCGGTGGGCGCCGCCCCGGTGGTCGGTCTGCCCGACCGGCCACCGCCTGGCGCTCCAGGCCCTTGCCACACCAGGCCGTCCCACGACACGGTCCCCCGCCGGGCTCGCGGCTGCGGTGGACCCGGACGCAGGAGCACATGGCGAGCCTCGGCGCGTTCTCGCTGCTCGAGGCGGGGCGGGGGGGCGCGCTGTATCTCGACGCGGTGGCGCACGCCCAGCGCCACCCCGCGAGTCACCCGAGCATCGTGAACGGATCCGTGGCCGCCGCCGTGCGCGGTGACTTCGGCAACGTCCGGTTCACGGAGAGGACCAAGGACAGCGAGTTGTCCGTCAGGAGCTCCGCACCACGCTGCCCCGTCAGCGTCCGCCGAAGGCATACCCGCACTGAACCTTCCTATGGCACGAACGGACAGGGTCGTCGGGGCCGTCGGGTGTGGGGATGCATGCGCCCGGCGTGCGACGCCCTGCCCTCCTGTGTGCGCCGCTGCCTGGACCGAGCGCGGCGGCCAGACTGACTACCGTTTCGCGGCCGGGCACCGCCTTTCGGGTCCGATCGCGGCCGTCGGGCGGCCCGCGCCGCCCGACGACGGACGTGCCGCAGACCGCGTTCGCGGTCCACGGGACGAGTCGAGGAGGGGAAGACGTGCACAGACACTTACCGGATCGGCCGCGCCGGACCATGCCGATTCTGCGCGCCGCCGTGGCATCCGGCCTGGCCTGCGCGGCGGCATTGGCCACCGCACTGCCCGCAGCCGCCGCAACGGGCACACCCGCACTCACCGGGGCTTCAGCCGTGTCCGCGCCCGCCTCGGGCGCCGGCGCACATCTGGCCGTGGCCGCCGCCGCGCCTGCGCCCCGGGCGGCGACCGTGCTCTTCGAGGAGGGGTTCGAAAACGCCCCGGGCGCTCCCCGCCCGCTGACCGCGTACACCGGGGCTCCGCCTCTCGCCGAGTCGTACACCGCCGACCCGGCCTGGCTGACCGCCTGCAACGGCTGGCTGGTCTCGGCGGCGGACCCCGCCACCGCCCCGGCCGGCAGCGGCTGCGGGACGCCCTGGCCCTCTCTGCAGGCCATGGCGTCGGCGCTGGCCGAATGGACCGGCGGCGACCCGGTCGGCAACCACGCCGTCACCGCGTACACCGCGGGGAATCCGGGAGCCGGGAAAACGCAGCTGGAGACGGTGCAGTCGATTCCGGTGGAGTCGCCCGGCCGCTTCCTGACCTTCTCGGTGGACGCGGCGGCCGTCAACTGCTTCGCCGCGCATCCGCTGCTGGAGTTCTCCCTGCTCGACGAGCAGCGGGTCGTCCCGGCGTTCACCGACCCCATCGACACCTGCGCCGACGCCGACACGGTCACCGCGAACGGCACGCACCTCGGCACCTACGCGGGCGACGACGCCGTGCTCTTCTCCGGGTCCTCGGCCGGTGTCCGCATGGTCAACGCGCAGGCCAGCGGGACCGGCAACGACGGCGCGATCGACAACCTCCGGATCATGGACGCCACCCCGCAGCTCAGTACGGCCTTCGATCCCGACCCGGTGGGCGCCGGCGACCCGACCACGCTGACCTTCACCGTCACCAACACCACCGAGAAGGCGGCGAAGCGCGGCTGGTCCTTCACCGAGCAGCTACCGCCCGGGCTCGTCGCCGACCCCGGTTCCGCCACCACCGACTGCTCCTCCGGCACGGTCGCCGTCTCCCCCGACGGACACGGTCTCACCTCCGGCGGGGACCTCGCCGTCGGTCAGGAGTCCTGCGCCATCACGGTCCGGGTGACCTCCGCCCGCAGCGGCACGTACACCCTGTGCGCCACGGCGACCACCGCCCGGCACGGCATCGATCCGCCCGGCTGCACCTCGGTGACGTTCGTGGCGCTGCTCATGGACGCGCACGCCCGGGCCGTCGCGGCCGCACCATTGGCCCCTTCCGACGTCACCTGCACCGAGGACCCGGCCACTGACAGCGCCCAGCTGGGCAACACCCATTTCGGCTCCTCCACCGGCGCGTTCACCTCCGCCGCGACCAACGCGGCCGGCACTGCCGGGACCGGCAGTGCCCGTACGGCCACCTCAACCGCCACCGTCAACGGGCTGCACCTTCTCAGCGGTCTGGTCAGCGCGGGCACGGCAACCGCCACGGCCACCGCGACCGCACCCACGGCACTGGACACGATCACCGCCACCGGCACGACCACCCTCACCGGGGCCCGGGTGGGAAACACCACGCTCGCCGCCCACCCGGCACCGAACACCGTCATCACCCTCCCGCAGCTGGGCACGGTCACCCTCAACGAACAGCGTGTCTACGGCGACGGGCACGGTCTCGTCGTCAACGCCCTGCACGTCCGGCTGTCCGACGGCACCGACATCGTCGTCGGCGGCGCCCGCGCCTCCCTCACCCGGACCCCGGGCCCCTGCCCCTCACCCTGACACCCGAATCGGCCGTCCGGCCCCGTCGCTTCCGAGTGCCGACCCGCTCGTCCCTCCCGTACACGATCTCGGCGAGGTCTGCCCGCGGGCAGACCTCGCCGAGATCATTGAACAGCCGCCGTCTCAGTCCGTGCCGGGCAGGTGGTGCGACTCCAGGGCCCGCATGGCGTGCGACGCGTTGAACGGAAGAATCGTGACCGCGACGTGCGGCAGTTGCTCCAGCGTCCTCGACATCTTCTCGCCCGTGCCCCGGTGGAGGAGCTTGCCGAGGGCGTTCGCGTACAGCCGCCTCGGCACGAGCACCGTCAGGGACGTCTCCCCGTCCTGCGTGGTGCGCACGGCCAGTTCCCGCATCGCGTGACGCAGCCGCCGGTCGGGGCAGGCCACTACTTCCAGTTCGACCGAGGTCGCGGCTGTCGACGCCCAGACGGCTGACAGTCGGCGCGCATGGGCCTCGTCGATGGCGAAGTGCACGGCCCGGACCGTGTCGGGCCGCAGTTCATGGGCGTACCGCAGGGCTTTCAGTGTGGCCAGGTCCAGCGTCTCGACGAGGACGAACACCTGGTGGCGGCGCGTACGCGGCCGGTCCGCGTCCGTGGGCAGCCGTTCCAGGGCAGCGGCCTCGCGCCGGTACTCGCGGTTGATGCGAATCAGCATCCAGACACCGAGCGGGAAGACCACGACGACCAGCCAGGCGCCCTCGGAGAACTTGGTCACGGCGAAGATCAGGACGACGGCGCCGGAGACGACCGCCGCGAGTGCGTTCACCGTGATCTTGGCCCGGCGCAGGGCCTCGCGCCTGCGCATGTGATACGCGGTGAGGCCGGCTCCTGCCATGGTGAAGGCGGTGAACACGCCGATCGCGTAGAGGGCCACGAGCCGGTCCACATTGGCGCCCGTGCCGAGCAGGAGGGCCAGCGAGAGAGCGGAGAGGGTGACGATGCCGTTGGAGAAGGCCAGCCGGTGTCCGCGCCGGGTGAGGACCCGCGGCAGGAACCGGTCCTGCGCCACGAAGCTCGCCAGGAACGGGAACCCTGTGAAGGGGGTGTTGGCACCGGTGTAGAGGACCAGCGCGGTCGCCAGCTGGACGAAGACCAGCCCGATCGTCCCGACCGTGCCGTTCCCGAAGGCGAGCCTCGCTTCCTGCGCGATGACGGTGGGGGTTCCGTCGGTGTACGGGACGGCGTGGGTGAAATGCGCGAGGGTGGACACGCCCAGGACCAGGAAAGCGAGCACGCAGCTCATGGCGATCAAGGTGTGCCGGGCGTTGCGGCCCTGCGGTTCACGGAAGGCGGAGATGCCGTTGGAGATCGCTTCGAGGCCGGTCAGGGACGAGCCGCCGTTGGCGAAGGCTCGCGCCACGATGAACAGCGACGCGCCCTGAAGCCAGCCGTCGCCGGGAGACCCCAGCGCCACGACACCGGGCGCGTTCAGGTCGGCATGCGGCAGCCCGCCCATGAGTGCGCGGACCGCCGCGACGAGGAAGACCAGGCTCATGGCGGCGATGAAGAGGTACGCGGGCACCCCGAACATCCGGCCCGCCTCTCGGACTCCGCGCAGGTTGCCGTACGCGAGCACCACGATCACCAGCACGGAGACCGGCAACTGGAGATGGTCCAGCCCCGTCCAGCCGTTGCCGGCCAGATGGGCGAGCGAGATCAGTGCGTTCGTGCCGGCCGACACCTGAACGGCGACGGTGACGATGTAGTCGACAAGGAGGGCCACAGCGGCGACTTGGGCGACGTTCGGCCCGAAGTTCTCGCGGGCAACCACGTAGGAGCCGCCGGCTCGGGTGTAAATCGTGACGACATCGCTGTAACAGACCGTCAGGAGCAGCAGCACCAGAAGGATCGCACCGGTCACCGGCATGACCATCGTGAAGGCGGCCGCTCCGACGACCGGAACAAGGACCCTGAGAATCTCCTCGGAGCCGTAAGCCGACGAACTGATGCAGTCGGACGCCAACACGCCGAGCGCCGTCCGGTTGCTCAGCTTCTCCTCACTGACGCTCGCGGTGGTGAGCGGCTTGCCAAGGAGCCGCCGTTTGACGCGGTACATCGGCCGATCAAGGGTCATGCGTTCATTGAACGCCCAGCTGCTCCGGGACTGGGCAGACACGACGGGGCACCCACTGAGACGGTCGGCGGGCGAGCATCCTGACCTCCGTCACACCTGCTCGTTCGGCAACGCGAAGTGGGCGTTGCCGACACGCCGGCCGGGTGAGGAGAGCCAGTGTCGCGGGCGGCCGGTGAGGAGGAGTTGCCCTCCTGCCGTGACAGCAAGGCGGGACCTGACGCCCCGCTGCACCAAGCCCCGGCCGGCCCCCGGGTGGCTTGGAACGCACGGTGCTGGGCACAGGGAAGTCAACTGGCTTCGAAGACAGGATCAGTGGACCCGCGCAACCTCGCGCGCACCGAGAAAGCGAGACGTCATGCCGCTGACATTCCGCAAGAGCTTCAGGATCCTGCCCGGTGTCCGCCTCAACATCAACCGGAAGTCCTGGTCGATCACCACTGGTGGTAAGCACGGAACCCGCCACACGCGAAGCAGCACCGGGCGCCGGACAACCTCGATGAACCTCCCCGGCCCCTTCGGCTGGCGCAAAACCAGCCGCAGCTGACCAGTGCACCTCGTGCGGTCCCCCGGCCGGAAAGGCCGGGGGCCCGCTCCATCGTCGGCGCCGCTCTATGTCGTAGCCGCACGGTACGGGCAGGTGAGCCACCACAGGGTCTGGTCACGGGGAGGCTGTCTCCGTTCGTCGCCGGTCAGCGAGAAGCGCAAGACAGCGTCGCCTCTGCTCCGCGTCTGTCGCCAGCTCCACGCCGACCCGGGCGAGCGCGGTTGCGGCGTCGAGTACGGCGCGGTCGGCACCTGGGGAGTTGCCGTAGCGGGCGAAGGAAGCGGTGTGGTGGTGGGCGCCCTCGGTGTCGTAGCCGATGGTGGGGTGGAGCGCGGGGAGGACGTGAGAGACGTTGCCCATGTCGGTGGAAGCCATGACCTCGCCCCGGCGGTCCACGGGGTCGCGGCCGAGGGAGCGGGCCGCACGGGTGTAGGCCGCGGTGAGGAACTCGTCCTGGCGCAGGTCGGCGAAGTCCGCTCCGTGTGCCGTGAGTTCGAGTTCGGCGCCGGTGGCGAGCGCGGCGGCCTCCAGACAGGCCCGCACCCTCCGGCGGGCGTGGTCGAGGTCCTCGGTGGTGCGGGCGCGCAGCTCGTAACGGGCTCGGGCCATCTCGGGGATGACGTTGACCGCGCGGCCGGCCTCGAAGACGACGTCGTGGACCAGGGTGCCTGGAGGGAGTTGCTGACGCAGCAGGCCCACAGCGGTGTGGGCGAGGGCGATCGCGTCCAGGGCGTTGACGCCTTCCCAGGGAGCGAGCGCGGCGTGAGCGGGTTTGCCCCGGTAGACGACGTCCCAGGCGCCGACGGGCCGGCGGCGCGCCCGCGCCCGCTCACCCCGCACCTCGGTACCGGCCGCAGCCGGCACCCGTGTCCTGGCGGTCGTCCCCGGCGGGTCGGCCCGGCTCCGGCACCCGTCGGTCCACCTCGGGCCTCTCGACGCGGCGCTGTTCACGGCGGGAGACGCCGACCGCCTCGACGTCGACGGTGCCCTGGCGATCGTTGACCTGGCGGACCGTCCCGGCCACCGACCGGGACGGTCCCGGTCCGATGCCGGACCACGACTGCTGCCTCAAGCAGACGGGTCCACCACGTCATGCCCGGCGTTGCACGGTGGCACAGCTTCGCCCTCGCCGGACAGATGGACGGGTTCGAACGCGATCAACCGTGCCCGAGGGGGCTCGAAGAGCATTTACGTGACGGCCCTCCCCCGGCCGCGGAATCGGTGCCTGAACTGTGCTCGGGGCGCATGTGAAGGGCGGGGAGCGCGGGGCGGAGAACCGGGTACAAGGGTGCACGGCCCTGACCCGTTGGTTCAGGTGGAGAAAGACGGTGCTTTGATGCTGATGGCCCACCCCGCGGTGCTGCGGAATCTGATCGACCAGTACGAGGCCCTCGCCGCCTTGGACGCGTCGCACGCGGACAGTGCGCAGGTACGCCGGCGCATGAATGATGTCGCCTACACATTGTGCGTGTCCACCGGCACCCGCGACATCGACGCGGCACTGATCGCGGCCCGGCACCAACTGCCCGGGGCCCGCACGCTCGACGATTCGGCCCTGAACGCCGGCTGAGCCCCGGCTCCCCTCGGCTTCGAGTCGGACATTCCCTCCGTGGATACCACCGCTGCAACTGCACGCAGGCCCTTCGCCGGGCAAGCTGCCTTGACGATAGGGTCACGAGCCATGTATCCGATCAGCCGCTCCGCCCCACGTGTCGGTCTGCGCGAAATCGCCGATGCGGACGTCGACGCGATTCTGGCCGTCTACGGCAGCGCCGCGGCGACCGAGCACATGTCCTTCACTCCGCGCACGCGCGAGCAGGTCGAGGAGATCGTGTCCGGGTTCGTCGCGTCGGCAGCGCAGACGCCGCGTACCCAGTACGGACTGGCTGTTGTCCAGCGGGACACAGGTGAGGTGATCGGGTTCGGCCGGCTCGCCGCCGACCCTCATCAGCCGCGCGGAGCCACGATGGGATTCGCGCTCCGCCCCGACACCTGGGGGTCCGGTCTCGGCCTCGAAACGGTCCGCCTGCTCCTCGGGCTCGGTTTCGAGGACCTGGACCTGCACCGCGTCTGGGGAGCACGATCCCCGCACAACACAGCGTCGGCGAAGACCTTGACCGCCGCCGGGATGGCCGAGGAAGGAACCATCCGCGAACACATCTTCAAAGCCGGGCAATGGCGCGATTCTGTCGTCCACGCCATTCTGGACCGCGAATGGAACGGCCGATCCGTCCCGTAGGTCTCGCCCGCTGGACCGCATGTCCACGGGCCCGGTCCTCGGCCCGGCCCCGGACGCGGCGCACTGGTCGGCGTAGCGCAGGGGCCGGGGGCTCTGACGCGTACAGGTGGTGGGCCTCGGAGCGTCGGGGCTCAGGTTCCGGATGGCTGCGGCCGGCCCGCGTTATGGTGCGGGTCAGGTCTGCGAGCGCCGATCCAGTTGAGCAGTCACGACTCGCCCACGGCAAAGCGTAGGCAAAGCACCCGGGGGTACGGCAAACGGCATGAACGAGGCAGAAGAGCGAGCGCGGCTGCTGCGCGGTCTGAGCGTGGACGAAAGCCGGCCCGAGCGGCCGATGCTGCTGGACGATTCCGGCGAGGTCATCCAGACGTGGCGCGACAATCACCCCTACGACCACAGACTGCGGCGCAAGGAGTACGAGCGCACCAAGCGTGTTCTGCAAATCGAGCTGCTGAAACTCCAACGGTGGGCTCAGGAGTCCGGGGCCAGAATCGTCGCCCTCTTCGAGGGACGAGACGCGGCTGGTAAGGGGGGAACGATTCAGCGCTTCAGTGAACGGCTCAACCCTCGTGGCGCACGGATCGTGGCCCTGGACAAACCGTCCGATCGCGAGGCGGGACAGTGGTACTTCCAGCGGTATGTACCGCACCTGCCCGCGCGCGGAGAGATCGTGTTCTTCGACCGTTCCTGGTACAACCGGGCCGGCGTGGAGAAGGTGATGGGATTCTGCGCCGATGAGGAGTACAACCGGTTTCTTCGCCAGTGCCCCGTCTTCGAGGAAATGCTCGTGGACGACGGGATCATCCTGATCAAGTTCTGGTTCTCGGTCTCGCGGGCAGAGCAACGCACCCGCTTCGCGATCCGGCAGGTGGACCCCCTGCGGCGGTGGAAGCTGTCACCGACCGATGTCGCCTCACTGGACCTGTGGGACGCCTACACAAAAGCCAAGGTTGCGATGTTCCGCGCGACCGACACCGAATACGCTCCTTGGACCGTTGTCAAAAACAATGACAAACGGCGCGGGCGCCTGGAGGCGATGCGCAGTCTGCTGTGGCGCATCCCTTACGACAACAAGGACCCGGAGGCCATCGGTGAGCCCGACCCGCTGATCGTCGGAGGAGCCGAGACGCTCATGGAACGGGGCGAGGAACCTGCTGACCTCTCCCCCACACCGCTCACCAGGACACACGACGGCCCGGGAAATCACCCTTCCGCCTGACTGATCCCCGCAGTTGCCTGTGGTTTCACCCGTTTGAACGACTTGTCATCGGCGCGTTCGGTCGCCGGGGCGGGGTGCTCGTCCCACCGCTCAGAGGGCGACAACCGCGCCCTCGCGCATCCACCCCCGCCCATCCGCGGCCGCGTCGGTGGTGACCAGCACATAGCCGTACTCGTTGTAGGAGGCGCCCTCACACGTGGCCGCGCCGACGATGTCGCCGGCGTACTTCGTCTTGACGACGGCACTGCTCGGGTTCGGGTCCTCATAGACACCAGCGGTCGGCCACACGACCTTGTACTGGCATCCTGCCGAGGCCGACGCAGCCGCGACCGGGCTGACGGCGAGCGAACCGCCGAAGGCGAACGCGGTGATCAGGACGCTGGTGACGAGAGGCCTGGTGAGCATGATGGTTGCGGCTCCAGAACGGTAGGGATGTGTCGCGTACATGATGGCAGCCCCCGGTGAGAGCGCGACACATGGCCCTGCCACCAGCGCCCTTGGGCCGTCTGTGCGCATGGTGGGAGGGTGCGAAAAACGGTGTGCGCTGTGGGCGCGGCGAGTGTGGAATCGGGCTGGCTGCGGTACGTGCGAACGGCCGCCTGGAGCACGTGGGCTCCGCAGATCCGGGCCGTAGAGGCGGAAGCGGAGTTGCGGGTGGGGATGCGCGGTCTGGTGATGCCCGTGATGGGCCCCGGCGTCGGCTTCGTCGTGGAGGCCGTCGACCATCGGGCCCGTACCTGGCGGTGGCGCGTGCGGGTGGGGCCGGTGGGCATGCGTCTGTGGCATACCGTTCGGGCCGGCACGCCGATCGGTACGGAAGCCGAGGTGCGCATCGACGGGACCGCGCCGGTCGTGATCGCGTGCGCACCACTGGCTCGCCGCGCGTTGCGCCGCCTGGTCGACGGCTGAGCCGTTACGGACGTGAGCGCCGCCTCCGCCCTCGCCCTCGGCCATGAGCCGGACGGCCCCGCCTCTAGGCTGATCACCCAGTACATGCACACTGAACGAATCGTTTTGCTATTGGGACGGGAATCAGGATGGGCCTTCGCAATTGGTGGATCAGGCGCAGGGCCAACACACAGATCGAGCGGATCGTGGATGCCGTGAGAACAGGCAAGGCGCTGATGGCTGACGCGACCGCGCTCGAAGCATCCGGGGTGCAGGAGGAGATCGCCGGTGTCGTGGAGGTCTGCGACGACCACCTCCACTTCAAATCCAACGCGGATCTCAAGACCAGGGCGGACGGCTGGCGCATCGACAAGGCCGGAATCGAGGGTGTCCACGACGGGAACGATCCAGGTGAAGTGGTGATTGCCTTCCGCGCGTCGGAACGCTTCCACGCCATCGTGGTGACGCCGGTGTTGCATGCAGACAAGTGGCGTTCACTCGGGGCCCTGTGAGCCGCACACAGCACCCAGCAGCTGCGCGCCCGGTCCCCTAGCAGGTCCGATCGTCAGGCGCCGGTCCGGAAACCACTTGCGGGCCTCCCCGAATCAGCCGCTTGCGTCGACTGCCTTGCGCTGTAGGCGAGTTCATTTTTCGTTTGTCGTGCAACCTTCTCCCCGTCATGGGGGTCTCCGATGCGAGCCCTCATACCTCGTACGCCAGTGGCTCCGCGTACGCGACCAAGGAGAGATTTGTGGGCATGTGCACCACATTGGCCCTAGCCGTCTGCGCCGTTACAGCGTTGTCGGGAGGCGCGGCAGTCGCGGCTCCCAGCGGTGCAACCGGGGGAAGCGCGGCTACCACCGTGCGCGAGGACTTCAACGGCGACGGCTATCAGGACCTCGCCGTCGCCGCCCCCGCCGCCACGGTGGCCGGGCACGCACGGGCCGGCTACATCGCCGTCAGCTACGGGTCGTCCAACGGCCTGACGACGGCGAACACCACGGTCATCGACCAGAACACAGCGGGCGTGCCGGGGACGCCCGGAGTCGGCCAGGCCTTCGGCTACCGGATGGTTGCCGAGGACCTCGACCACGACGGGCTGACCGACCTCGCTCTGGTCACCCATGAGCGGTTCGTGGGCGAGGGGTACGCCATCAACGGCTCCGTCATCCTGCTGTGGGGCAGCTCCGGCGGCATCACCGGGCAGGGCGCGGTCCGTGTGCCTACGTCGCCCGACTACCAGATCGGAGACGACCTCACCGCCGGCGACTTCAACGGCGACGGGACGACGGATCTGATGATGCTGAACGGTGACGACGGGTGGCAGCGCGACGTGCTCTACGGGCCGTTCACCCGGGCCGGGAAGCCCGCCGGCGAGCAGGGAATCTTCATGTCCGACACGGACAACGACATGTCGGACACCGCCGCGGGCGACTTCAATGGTGACGGTATCGACGACCTGTGCACGTTCTTCGCGTACGAGAACCACGCCGAGGGCGGCAAGCTGTGGCTGGGCACCTCCAAGGGACTGTCCAAGACCTCGACCCCGCTCCCGAGCGCCGCGGCCACCGCGGTCGGTGACTTCGACAAGGACGGCAAGGACGACCTCGCCACCCGGGTGGTCCCGAACGGCATCACGGAGGACCTGGCCACCGACCCCGGAACCGTGAAGATCTACTACGGTTCCGCGTCCGGGCTCAGCACCACCCGTACGAAGACGATCACCCAGGACACCGCGGGTGTGCCCGGGGTGGGCGAGAGGGGAGACCAGTTCGGCGCCCGGCTCAGCGCGGGTGACGTCAACGGCGACGGCTACGCGGATCTGGCCGCCGGTGTGCCTTTCGAGGCCATCGAGACGGCCGAGGGGGCAGGCGCCGTGGTGCTGCTGAAGGGTGGCTCCGGCGGACTGAGCGGTACCGGTTCGCAGTCCTTCCACCAGGACTCGGCCGGGGTGCCGGGCGTGGCGGAGGCCGGTGACCACTTCGGCGGATCGGTCCGGCTGCTCGACATCAACAAGGACGGCAAGGCAGACCTGGCAGCCGGTGCACCCGACGAGGACCTCGACGCTGTCGCGGACGGTGGTGCCGTGTGGTCGCTGCGGGGCGCTTCCTCGGGCCTGACCGCCACGGGCTCGTTCGCCTTCAACCCGGTCGACCTGGGCGCCCCGGTGCTCGAGGCCCGCTTCGGCCTGAACCTGGCGAACGACAACGGTCCGAACATCGGCTGACGCACCCGGCGAAGACGGGGCTGGTGCCGTTCCGTGGCCACGGCGGCACCACCCCCGGTCCGGAGGCCCTGTGCGCCTCCCCGGCAATCCATGGGGAGCGAAAACCGAAACCCCTGAATGCGCCGGATTCCGTAGGTTCCACACGATTCCCCCTCCCGGCACCCTGACGACGGCGGCCCGGCGCCTTCTATCCCTCGATGTCCCGCGCTGTCAACTCCTCTTCCCCGTCGCGGAGTCGGCGCCCTAGGCTCGGACCGTGACGCACATGAGCTGGTCGGAGCTGCTGCAGCTGGGTACGGCCGACCCCACCTTGACCTTCGCCCGCCAGAAGTGGACCCAGCCGGGAAAGTTCGTCTGGGTGGCCCCCCGGGAGACCGTCACGGCGCCGACGGGAGCGCGGTACCCGCTCTGCGTCACGGTGTACTTCAAGGACGCCGACAACATCGTCAAGCCCTACCAGCCGAGCATGGACGGGATGACGGAGGCCGACGACTGGTACGTCGGCGTCTCGGGCCGGCCACCCGAAGAACGGTGAACGGGTACGCGCCCATCCGGCGGCGCGAACCGGAAACGTGTCACCAGGGGACCTCTCCCTCGTCGTCGAAGCAGCCGCCCGTACCCGATTCACGTCGACGGTCGTGGGCTCCTGAGGTCCGCCCCCGGTGATGCCCGCGTTGTTGACGAGCGCGTCGAGGCGGTGCGCTCCTCGATCAGCCGGGCCGCCGCGGCCACGCTCGCGTCGTCGGTCACGTCCAGCGGCACGCCGAACGCGTCGGCCCCGCCCGCGCGTGCTCGTCCACGGCGGCCTCGCGCCGCTCGTCGTCCCGCGCGCCGACGCCGACCGACCAGCCGAGCGCGCCGAGCCCGGCGGCGATCTCGTACCCGATGCCCTTGTCGCCGCCGGTCACCAGCGCGACCTTGGGGTGGTCTCGGTGTTCGTCTCAGTCATGTCATCGATCCTTCTCCGGCGATCAGCGGGCTTGAGCGACGTCTGGGCGCCGTGCTGCTGGAGCGCGGCAGCCGGGGGGTTGCCCTGACCGGTGCGGGGGCGGTGCTGCTCCAGGAGGCCCGCTTCGCGCTGGACGCCGTGGAGGCCGCCGAACGGCGCACCCGCCGGGCCGCCCTCGCCTCGGACGGGCGACCCGCCGTGGTCCTGGCCGCCAAGACGGGGCGTCCAGCGAGCTGCTGGCGAAGCTCCTCGATGCCTACGCCGCCGAGCCCGGTGCCGTCGCCGTGGACGTCCTGCTGTGCAGGCCGGGCGAACAGGCACTGGTGCTGCGTACGGGCCAGGCTGACGAGGCCCTGCTGCACCGGCCCTTCGACGACACGACCGGCTTCGACACCGAGGACCTGTACACCGGGAGCCAGGTCGTGGCCATCCCGGCCGGTTACCCGCTCAGCACCCGCTCCCCACTGCGGCTCGCCGAGGTCAGCGGCCTTCCCGACCTCCCTCTGCCCCGCTGGCCGCGTCCCGACGGTTGCCTTCTCCGACGGTTGCCTTCCCCGACGGCCCCGGGCCGCAGGTGCGCGACCACACGCAGCTCAGCCAGCTCATCGCCCTCGGCCGCGCCTGCGCGGTCGTACCGGAGTCGGGACGCAGCGGCCTCGCAGCCGTGCCGGTCTCCGTGGTCGCCAACATCCAGGAGACGGACCTGGCCGGGCACCAGCAGGACACTGAACGCTACGGACGCCTCCTGGAACAGGCGGACGCGGGCCCGGCCGCGCTCGTCGCCCTGCTCGACGCACCGGGCGACCGCCTCATCGTGACCGGCGAGGCGCGGCGCCACAGCCCGCGAGCCCGGCATGATCCAAAGGAAAGGCCCTAGATGTGTCGTGGTTTCATCTCGGGCGGGTCGGGCCGTACCAGTCCAGGCACAGGACGGTGGCGTCGTCCTGGACATGGCCGTCGCAGGCTTCGGTGACCGCGGTGACCATGGCGCGCACGGCCTCTCGGGGGTGCTCGCCGGCGGTGTCGCGGAGAAGGCGGGGCAGGTCGACGGCTGTCGCCTGGCGTTCCTGCATGCCGTCTGTGTAGAGGAGGATGCGGTCTCCAGGGCGCAGGTCGAGGTCCTGTACCTGATAAGCGCCCTGCGGAGAGACACCGAAGGGGAGATTGATGTTCAGGCGGATCTCCTCGACCTCGCCGTCGCGCAATCGCAGCGGCCAGACGTGGCCGGCGTTGACCAGCTCGGCGCTGGTGCCGTCCAGGGCGATGCGCAGGAGCTGACCGGTGGCGAAGGTCCGGCGGCCGTGGTCGAGGAGCGCCCGGTGCGTCTGGCGGGCCTGTTCGGCCAGGTCCAGGCCCGCGCGGCGGGCGCCACGGGAGGCGTTGACCACCAGGGTGGCCATGAGCGAGGCGTCGACGTCGTGGCCCATGGCGTCGGTGATCGACAGGTGCAGGGTGTGCCCATCGAGGCTGTAGTCGTAGGTGTCACCGGCGATGTCGGAGGCCGGCACCAGGGCCCCGGCGAGAGTGAACTCGGGTGCCTCGCAGGAGGGCGCCGAGGGAAGGAGCTGGCGCTGGATCTCCGCGGCCAGGGTGACCGAGGCGGTGCGGTTGCCCCAGTGATAGAGGTCGGTGAAGCGGCGGTCGGTGACAATGACATACGCCAGTGCGTGCGCGACCTCCGCGACCTGCTCCAGCACGTCCTCCGAGGCGTCGGCGAGATAGAGCTCCAGCACGCCGATGGCGTCCCCTCGGTTGGTGACCGGGGCGAGCACCCGTCTGCCCTCTCCGCCATCGAGCGCCATGACCGGCTTCTGGGTGCGCAGGACATCGTCGTACACACTGCCCGCCAAGAGCACCTGGTCGGCGCCGTGCTCTCGTGCCGTCGTCCTCTCCTCATGGACGCGCAGCAGTCGCCGGCCCACGACGTCGACGAACAGAAACGACACATGCCGCGCTCCGAACCGCTCGCGCAGAATCTGCGCCACGACGTCGAGGGAGCGCACCGGCGCGGCAGCCTCGGCCGCGGCGAGCACCTCTGCCAGTCCGATCCGATCCCGCTCCACAACAGCCTCCCTAGTTCTGGGACCCTCCTTCCTTCCCCGTGTGGCCCGAGGCATGACTCAGATCGACCTGCACCAGATCGTGGTCCGACCACGGGGTGAGATGCACCCGTTGCTCCAGCGGCGCGAAGCCGCGAAGGGCCCACATCACGGTGAGTTCGGAGGCGGCCGGCATCGCGTTGAAGTCACCGAGGACGATCGTGCGGTCGTAGCGGGCGACCGCCTCGGCCAGCACGCGGGTCTGCGCCGCGCGGACCGGGGCCTGCCTCCGCTCGGCCAAGTGCGTGTTGAACGCCCTGACGCGCACCCCGCTACGAGGGTCGTGACGGCCATGTACCCGCGGTCCTCAGAGCCGCCGTCGGGGTACTCCCCCCCATCACAAGGTCGGTCATCGGGGCGGCCGAGACGTCCGCGACAGCGCCCCCGCAAGCCACCGCACGCCGGTTTCGATCACCCCAGCCACCAGATGAAGACGCCGCTGAGCAGGACGAGCAGGAAGAGAACGGCGTTGGTGCGACGGTAGGCGACCAAGAGGGCCACGAACTCGCGGATCATGGCGCTCGGCCAGAAGTACGCGGCGGTCGGGGCGCCGATCACATGGCCCCGGACGCCGGCGCGGCGGGCGATGATCGCGGCGCGGAAGACGTGGTAGTTGTTCGTGACGATCACGCACCGGTAGTCCGGATTCGCCTGCTCCATCAGGGTTTTGCTGAACGTCAGGTTCTCGTCCGTGGTGGTCGAGCGGTCCTCGCGTTCGATCAGATCGGCGGGGAAGCCCTGGGTGACCAGGTAGTCGGCCATCGCGTGGGACTCCGGCAGCTTTTCGTCGGGTCCCTGCCCTCCCGAGGTGAGCAGGACCGGGCGCCGGCCCTTCCGCGACAGCCTGGAGTGTTCCTTTCGGGCCCGGTCGAGACGGCCGGCCAGCAGCGGGGGCACGGTGGTGCCGCCGATGAGGCCCGAGCCGAGGACCACCACGTAGTCCGCCCGGCGCCGGATGCGCAGACGCCCGTAAAGGGCCCCGTAGACGAGGAAGCAGAGGAACAGGAAGGCGATGTATCCGGCGAGCGCCACCGCCGTCGCCGCCACCACCAGAAGGGTGTGGGTGTGCAGCACCAGCGAGGTGATCAGCAGCGCGAGCAGGGCTACCAGGGCGATGCCGGCCCCCAGGGACAGCAGGTTCGCCGGGCTCCTGCCCTCTTTGCGGACCATGGTGATTCCGTTGGCGATGAGGAACCACGCAAGCGTGACGACGCCCACGCCCGCGAGGGTCAGGAGCACGACGACGAGATCGTGGCCCAACTGGGCTCGCTCGGAAGCCACATGCAGGAGGAGCCCGATCACCGCGAGGACGGTGGACAGGCCCAGCAGAACCGCGTTGCTCATGCGGCGGCGGTCTCGCACCACACCGACACAGAACAGGAGGAAGCAGACGAACGACGGTACAAGGGCCACCATGTGCCGATCCTACGAGGCGTGGCGTGGTCCCGGGCCGGACGGGTCGGCCCCTCGCTGCGGGCCAGGGCCGGCTCGTCCTCGGACGGGCCGGCCCTGACGCGTAACCCGGCCCCGGTCAGGAAGCGCGGCGCAGCGCCACCACGTCGATCTCCACGAGGATGCCCATCAACTGGGAGCCGACCGTGGTGCGCACCGGCCTCGGCTCGTTGAAGTGCTCCCGGTACACGCGGTCGAAGCCGGCGAAGTCGCGGTGCACGTCCTGGAGGTGGACCGTTGCCTTGACCACGTCGTCGAGCGTGAGCCCGTCGGCGGCGAGCAGGGCACTCACGTTGGCCAGGACCTGGCGGGTCTGCTCCTCGATGGTGTCGCCCAGTGCGCCGGTGGCCGGGTCCTGCGGGCCGAAGCCCGAGGTGAACAGGTACGGGCCCGCGGCGATGCCCTGGCTGTAGCCGCCGATCGGTGCCGGTGCTCCGGCCGTGGTGACGGCACGGCGCGGGGTGAGGGGGCTGTCGGCGGTCACTTGGTGAGGTCTCCTTCCGCGGCGTTGACCCCCGCGTAGTGGCGGAGCTTGTCCTCGTCGACGGTGACCCCGAGACCCGGTCCGTCCGGGACCCGCAGGCTGCCGCCGGACAGCGTGAGCGGCTCGATGATGTCGTCCGCGTGCAGGTAGTACATGGAGTCGATGGCGCGCGACAGCACCGGGGTGCTGGCGACGACCGCGAGGTGGGCCGCCGTGGCGATGCCCAGTTCGCCGCCGCTGTGCAGGTTCATGCCCAGGCCGAACGTCTCGCAGTGCGCGGCGAGCGCCTTCGTGGCGGAGATGCCGCCCCACTTGTAGACGTCACCGTGGATCACGTCGACGGCGTTCAGCCGCATCGCGGGTGCGAAGTCCTCGAACCGGACCACGCACATGTTGGTGCACAGCGGGATGCGTACCTTCTGGCGGACCTGGCTCATCCCCTCGATCCCGACGCAGGGGTCCTCCAGGTACTCCAGGTCCAGTTCCTCCAGGGCGATACCGGCTCGGATCGAGTCCGGCACCGACCAGGCGGCATTCGGGTCGACGCGCAGGTCGATCTCGGGCAGCGCGGCGCGCACGGCCCGCAGGATCGCGACGTCGCCCTGGACGTCCTTGGTGCCCTTGAGCTTCACGGCCGTGAAGCCGCCCTCGGCGACCACGCGCTCGGTGTGCTCGGCAAGGGCGCGCGGCAGGTCCTCCGCACCGGCTCCGGGGGCGTCGGCGCGTGTGATCAGGGCGGTCAGCGGCACCTGGTCGCGCACCGGGCCGCCGAGCAGGTCGGTGACCGACTGCCCGGTGGCCTTGCCCATGGCGTCCCAGCAGGCGACGTCGATCGCGGCGAGCGCCGCGTATCCCAGGTAGCCGTAGAAGAACGGCACCATGTGGTGGCGGCGGTGGAAAGCCTCCAGGGCGAACGGGCTGGTACCGATCAGGTCCTCGGCGAGGTCGCGGACGATCGCGGCGACCGGTCGGCCCCACATCGTCTCGCCCCAGCCCTCGACGCCGGAGTCGGTCTTGATGCGCACCACGGTGCGCGTCTCCCCGGTCTTCGTCTCGAAGGAGCTGGTGAACGGGTTGACGAGGGGCAGGTTGACGACGTGGACGTCGACCTCGGTGATCTTCATGTGTACTTCCTTGTGTGAGGTGGTGGGGGTCACGCCAGGGGGCGCGACGCGGCGTCGAAGGCGAGTACGGCGCGGGCCAGGCCGCGGGCGCGCCGGTCGAGCAGGCGCTCTCCGTGCACGGCGTCGGCACCGGCCGCGTCGTCGGTGGCGCCGCCCACCCGCTCCCACTCGCCGTGCCGCTCCACGGTCAGTCCGGGGTAGGGCGGCTTGTCGAAGAGGGGCGGGGGCTCGACCGGCGCGTGCCCGGCCCGCTCGTCCCGTACCAGCTCCGGCTGCGCAGCCAGCATCAGCGACGTCTCGAACCAGCCGGCGTGTCCGGGCACCAGGCCGTCCGGTTCCACCGCGTCGGCGGGCTCACCGGTGTCGGTGAGCGTCCAGTACGAGCACGCGGCCGCCGTCACGTCGGCGCGCAGCGCGAACCGCTTGACCGCGAGCCGCATGATCTCGTCGTTGCCCCCGTGACCGTTGACGACGAGGACCCGGCGGTAGCCGCAGGCGGCCAGCGAGTCGAGGAGCTCGTCGAGCACCATGCCGAGCACCGGCGCCGACAGGGTGAGCGCCGCCGCGAACAGATGGTGCGGGCTGTGTCCGTACGGCAGGGTCGGCAGGCGTACAAGGGCGGGCACAGCCTCCCCGGTGGCGGCGCGCTCGTCGAGCAGGGCCAGGGCGCGGGAGACCACGGCGTCGGCGAGCATCGTGTCGGTGCCCATCGGCAGGTGCTCGGCGTGCTGCTCCTGGGAGCCGATCGGCAGGACGGCGATCGCCTCGGGCGCCGCCGCCCGTGTCTCGCGCCAGGTGGTCTCGGTGAGATTGCGGTGGGTCATGCCGCTGTCTCCCCGGTCCGGGGGCATGACAGAGTCGGCGCATGGCGCATGAACGTATTCCTTTGCGGTTGGTTCCCGACCTGCGGCCGGACGAGCCGGCCGGCCGGGACGGCGGTGTGCTGGGCGCCGTCGAGGTGCTGCCCGGTCTGGTGCGTGCCGCGCTGCTCACCCGCGCCGGAGCCGTGCGCGCGCGGACGGAGGCCCGCTTCGACCCGGCCGGCTCGGACCCGTCCCTGGTGGACGCGGCGCTGCGCGAGGCCGCTGCGGTCTTCGACGGGCAGTCCCTGCTCGGGGTGGGCGTGGCGGCGGCCGGTGTGGTGGACCCCGTGGCGGGCCGGATCATCGAGGTGAACGACGCCCCGGCGCTGCGCGGCCACCCGGTGGCCGACCGGCTCGCTGACCTGTCGGGCGCACCGGTGCGGGTCGAGCACCGGGCGCGTGTGCAGGTGCTCGGTGACCGCTGGTTCGGTGCGGGGCGCGGCCGGCGCTCGTTCGCCTCCGTCGCGACCGGCGACGTCCTCGGCGTGGGCATCCTCTACGAAGGGGAGGTGCTCGCCCCGGCCGGCGGCCGCAGCGGTGCCCACATGACGGTCACCGCGAGCGGTGAGTTCTGTACCTGCGGACGGCGTGGCTGCTGGAAGACCGTGGCGACGACCCGGTGGCTGCGTGAGCGCGCCGCCGAGCACGGCTTCTCGCAGGGCGAGGCCACGCTGGCGGCCCTGGTGGCGTCCGACGCGCCGGCCGCCGCCCGTCTTGTCGACCGGTACGCGGAGAACCTGGTGCTGGGCCTGGCCACCGTCCAGCAGCTGTTCGCGTGCGGCCTGTTCGTGCTGCACGGCGAGGCCCTGGACGGCGGCGAGCCGTTCCGGGCCCTGGTCGAGTCGCGGCTGCGCGCCGACGCGCTCGGCGGCGGCGAGCTGCCCACCGTGGTCCTGGGCGAGGCCGCGGACACCGGCACGCTGCTGGGGGCGGCGGGGCTGGTGCTGTCGGGGAGCTAGGGCCACCCTCACGCGCCGACGCCTCCCAGGATCCGGCGGCCGGCTTCGGGGACGGGTACGGCGTCCAGGAGGCGCCGGGTGTAGGCGTCCTCGGGCGAGGTGAACACCTGGTCCGCGGTGCCGGACTCGACGATGCGGCCCTGTCGCATCACGGCCACCCGGTCAGCGATCTGCCGCACCACGGCCAGGTTGTGCGAGATGAAGAAGTAGGTCAGGCCGAGGCGTTCCTGGAGATCGGCGAGCAGGTCGAGTACGCGGGCCTGGACGGACACGTCGAGCGCGCTCGTCGGCTCGTCCAGCACGACCAGGCGCGGTTCCAGCGCGAGGGCCCGGGCGATGGAGATGCGCTGGCGCTGCCCGCCGGAGAACTCGTGCGGATACCGGTCGAGGATGCCGGCGTCCAGGCCGACGGCGTCGAGGAGTTCCCCGGCCCGGTCGCGTACCTTCGCCCGGCCGCGCCGCCCGCGTGCCCACTCCTCGTGGGTGACCAGGGGCTCCCCGACGATGTCGGCGATCCGGAGTCGCGGGTTCATGCTGGAGTACGGGTCCTGGAGCACGACCTGCATCTGCCGGCGCAGTGGCCTCAGCGCCGCCCCCTTCACGGCGAGGAGGTCCGTGCCGTCGAACCGTACGGTGCCGGCGGTGGGTTCGAGCAGCCGCAGCAGCAGCCGGGTGAGCGTCGTCTTGCCGCAGCCGGACTCGCCGACCAGGGCGTAGGTCTCGCCTTCCCGGACGGTGAGCGAGACGTCGTCGACGGCGACGCTCGGCGGCCGGCCGGGGAACTCCTTGCGCAGTCCTTCGATCTCCAGCAGCGGGGTCGTGGTCATGCGACGGGCTCCAGTCGGGGGGTGGCGGCCAGCAGCTCGCGTGTGTACGGGGCGGCGGGGCGCGTGAAGACCTGTTCGACGTCGCCGGTCTCGACGACCTCGCCGTGCCGCATGACGACGACGCGGTCGGCGGTCTCGGCGACGACGCCCAGGTCGTGGGTGATGAGCAGCACGGCCATGCCGTGGCGCCGCTGGAGCCGTACGAGCAGCTCCAGGATCTGTCGCTGCACCGTCACGTCGAGCGCCGTGGTGGGCTCGTCCGCGATGAGGACGCGGGGGCGGGCGACGAGCGCGGAGGCGATCATGACGCGTTGGCGCAGACCGCCGGAGAGCTCGTGCGGGTACTGGCGGTAGCGCCGCTCGGGGTCGGGGATGCCGACCTCGTCCAGCGCGGTCAGCGCGGCCCGGCGGGCCTCGGCGCGGGTGTGGTCGCCGTGCAGCCGCAGCACCTCGGACACCTGGTCCCCCACCCGTTGCAGGGGGTCGAGGCTGGTCATCGGGTCCTGGAAGACCATGGATATCCGGGAGCCGCGGATCTTGCGGAGTTCCTTCTCGCGCAGGGCGAGTACGTCCCGGCCGTCGAGGAGCACCTGGCCGCCCGCGTACACGCACGGAGGTTCCGGGTTCAGGCGCATCGCGGACAGGGCGGTGGCGGACTTGCCGCTGCCGGACTCGCCGACGACGGCGAGCGTCTCGCCGGCGGCGACCGAGAGGTTCACTCCGCGTACGGCGTGCACGGTGGAGGAGGCGAGCGCGAAGTCGACGCGGAGGTCCCGGAATTCGAGGACGGGCTCGGCGGGCGGGGTCTGTGCGGAGTCGGTCATCGGCGGTACGCCTTCGGGTCCGCGACGTCGCGCAGCGCGTCGCCCAGGATGTTGATGGAGAGCGAGGTGAGCATCAGGGCGATGCCGGGGAAGACGGCGATCCACCAGGACGTGCCGAGGTAGAGCTGTCCGTCGGCGAGCATGCCGCCCCAGGTCACCGTCTCCTTGGGGACGCCGAGGCCCAGGTAGCTGAGCGACGCCTCGGCGACGATGGCGGACGCGATGTGCAGCGTGCCGATGGTGGCCAGGGGTGCCATGACGTTGGGCAGCAGGTGGCGCCGCATGATGGCGAGGTCGCCGACGCCGATCGCGCGGGCCTCGGTGACGAAGTCGCGGGTGCGCAGCGACAGGACTTCGGAGCGCACCACCCGGGCGTACGACACCCAGCCGGTGACGCCGATCACGAGGATCACGTAGCCCAGGCCCGAGCCGACGAATCCGACGACGGCGAGCGCCAGCAGGATCGCGGGGAAGGCGAGCTGGACGTCGGCGAACCGCATCACGACCCGGTCGGTCCAGCCGCCGAGGTACCCGGAGGCGAGGCCGGCGAGGGTGCCGATCACACCGGCGAGCAGGGCCGCGCCCGCGCCGACGAGCAGGGAGACCCGGGTGCCGTAGACGACCCGGGAGAGCAGGTCGCGGCCGAGCTGGTCGGTGCCGAGCAGATGGGCGCTGTCGCCCCCGGACTGCCAGGCGGGCGGCTGGAGCCTGCCGAGGAGGTTCTGGGCGGCCGGGTCGGTGGGCGCGATCAGGGGTGCGAACAGCGCGCACACGACGATCAGCAGGAGGAAGACGAGCGCGACGGCGGCCAGCCGGTTGCGGAGCAGTGAGCGCAGCACGGAGGGCTGGGCGGAGACGGGAGCGGGGGCGGTGGAAGGGGCCGTGGGGGCGGGGGCGGTGGTGGTCATCGGGAGTTCCTCACCCTCGGGTCGAGGAGGCCGTAGGACAGGTCCACGAGCAGGTTCACCACGACGAAGGTGGCGGCGAACAGCAGCACGGTGCCCTGGACCAGGGGGAAGTCGCGGTTGGCGATGGCTTGGACGGTCAGCTGGCCGACGCCGGGCCAGGAGAAGACCTGCTCGGTGAGGATCGCGCCGCCGAGCAGGCTGCCGATCTCCAGCCCGACGACCGTCACCACGGGCAGCGACGCGTTGCGCAGTCCGTGCCGGAGCACGGTGCGTACCGGTCCCAGGCCGCGGGCGCGTGCCGTACGGATGTGGTCGGAGCCGAGCACGTCGATCAGTGAGGAGCGCAGCAGCCGTGCGACGACGGCGACGGAGTAGACGGCCAGGGTGACCGACGGCAGTACGAGGTGGGCGAAGGTGCCGTATCCGGAGGCGGGCAGCGCGTGCAGGCCGACGGCGAACACGAGGATGAGCAGGATGCCCACCCAGAAGGCGGGGGTCGACTGGCCGATCAGGACGGCCGTGATGACTCCGCGGTCGGCGGCCTTGCCGCGCCGCATCGCCGCGATGGTCCCGGCGGGCAGAGCGATCACCAGCGTCACCACGAGGGCGCCGGCCGCGAGCAGCAGCGTCGCGGGGATGCGGTCGGCCAGGACCGCGCGGACCGGCTGGTTGTAGAAGAGGGAGTTGCCGAAGTCGAAGCGCGGCAGGCCCCACAGGTAGTCCAGGTACTGCGTGAGCAGCGGCCGGTCCAGGCCCAGGCTGTGCCGCAGCACGGCCTCCTGCTGGGCGGTGGCGTCGGGGGGCAGCATCACCTTCACCGGGTCGCCGGACAGGCGTACCAGGAAGAACACGACGGTGGCGGTGCACAGCAGGACCAGGAGTGCGGTGCCGAGGCGGGAGACGGCGGGCCGCAGGACGGCCCAGGCGCGACTGGGCCCGGAGACCTGTACGCCGGGTGCGGTCAGGGTCTGGCTCATCACACGGCCACCTTCGCGCTCGCCATGTCCAGCACCCCTGCGGCGCCGGGCGTCCAGCTCGGCCGGGTGTTGTGCACGTAGATGTTGTCGATCTGGTAGAGGGGCACGAACGGCGCCTCGTCCTTGATGAGTTGCTGGAGTTCGGAGAAGGCGCGGCGGCGCACGTCCGGATCGACGGACAGTTCCTCGCGGTCCACGAGCTGGTCGGCGCGCTTGTGGTGCCAGCGGCTCTGCCGCCGGTCGCTGCGCACGTTCGACTGGAGCATGCTCTCGCCGTCCATGGTCCAGACGGTGGACGCGGCGAGATAGATGGGGCCGAGCGCGCCGTGGTTGGAGGAGGTGAGGCGCTGGGAGTACGTGCCCGGGTCGAGCAGGTTCACCCTGGCCCGGACACCGGCGCGGGCCAGCAGGCCGGCGATGGCCTCGGCCACGTTGGCGTCCAGGTTGGAGGCGGTGATCGAGGTGCTGATGCCGTCGGGGTGTCCAGCCTCGGCCAGCAGTGCGCGGGCCTTGGTGAGCGAACGCTCGAAGGGCTTCACGGACGCGTCGAAACCGAAGGCGCCGCGCGGGATCATCGCCGGGACCTCGGTGGCCTTCCCGCCGAGCACGGCCTTGATGAGCAGGGGCACGTCGATGGCGTGGTTGAGCGCCTGCCGTACGCGCCGGTCACGCAGCGGTCCCTCGGTGAGGGTGTCGAGCGACAGATACGAGGTGCGGATGCCGGTGTGGTGGCCGATCTCCACGCCCGGGTAGCCGGCCAGTTGCTGCGCCGCGTCGGGGGTCATGCCCGCCACGATGTCGACGCCCCCGCTCTGCAGCGCGGCCAGCGCGGAGGAGGAGTTGGGGGCGGGTACGAAGACGAGCTCGTCGACGTGCGGGCGGCCCTGCCAGTGGTGGTCGTAGGCGGCGAGGCGCAGTTCGTGGTCGCGCTGCCAGCGCCGGAACGTGAACGGGCCGGTGCCCACCGGGTGCGCGGCGAAGCCCTCGTCGCCGACCTTCGCGAGGTAGCGCGGGGGTACGACGACGCCGCCGAACAGGGACAGCTTCGCGGGAAGGATCGGGTCGTGCACCGAGGTGCGGACATCGACCGTGTACGGGTCGACCACCTTGACGCCTTCGACGTAACGCAGTTCCACGATGGGCGACTTCGTCGCGGGGTCGAGCAGCCGCTCGATGCTGAAGCGAACGGCCTCGGCGTCGCACGGCTCCCCGTTGTGGAAGGTGACGCCCCGGCGCAGCTCGAACCGCCACGCCTTGGGCTCAACGGCCTTCCAGGACAGGGCGATCCGCGGCTGGAGCGAGTTGTCGCGGCCCCGCGTGGTGAGCGTGTCGAACATGTTGATCAGGGCGTTCATCGACGTCATGTCGCCCTGCTTGTGCGGGTCCATCGTCTTCGGGTCCCCGGTCTGGGAGACCCGCAGCACATTGCCGGCCGAGGCCGCCGAGGGGGCTCCGCACCCGGTCAGCAGGGCGGGAGCGGCGAGAGCGGGCACCGCGAGGCCACTCAGGCGCAGCACCGAACGGCGGGAGAACCCGAGTCCCGGGCCGCCTCCCCCTTCACGTATTCGTTCCATTGGACAACACACTCGTTCCGGTGAATGGAATGCAGTTCGGGTAAGGTAGGCCACATGGGGAAACCGGTCAACAGTCGTTCGCAGAAGCAGACCTCCGCCGCGCTGCCCGTCGGCGCCTCCGGAGCGGATATCGCACCGCCCGCCCCCGGCCCGGTGGACAAGGCGATGGAAGTCCTGACGGCCCTCGCCGAGGCGGGCGCCCCGCATCGCCTCGCGGACCTCGCCCGGAGTACGGGACTGGCCAAACCGACCGTGCACCGACTGCTCCGCGCGCTCGCCGCGTCGGGCTACGCCGAGCCGGGCCCAGGGGGCAGCTACCGGCCGGGACCCCGGCTCCTCGGCCTGGCCGCGGGTGTGCTCGCCGACGACGCCGCGCTGCGCAGGGTCGGGCCGGTTCTGGACGAACTCCGCGTGCGCACCGGGCTGTTCGCTTCGTACGTGGTCCGCGACGACCGCACCGTCATCCATCTGGACGTCCGCGCTCCGGCGCAGGACTTCGGCCTCGGCCTGAGCCCCGGCTTCCGCGAACCGCTCACCTCGGGGGCAGCGGGCCTCGCCCTGCTCGCCGACCTGCCGGCCGCGGAGCGCGAACCGCTGTCCGCCGGCCCCGACGGTGCGCCCGCCGACGAGGTGACCCGCGCGGTCCTGTCCGCGGCGGCCCGGGACGGCTACGCCTTCGACGGCTCCGACGCCTGGCTCGACCGCCGTGCGCTCGCCGCCCCGGTGCGCGATGCGACCGGCCGCGCGGTGGGGGCCCTCGTGCTCACCGGTCTCGCCTTCACGCTCGACGAGGCGGCGGCGCGGCTTTACGGGCCGGTGGTGCGGTCGGCCGCCGCCGCGGTCTCGGCGGGCCTGGCCGCGCAGCCCGGCGCACGGCTCGGTCTGGTGCCGGGCCACGACCGCGATACGGATCGCGGCGCGGGGACCGCCGGAAGCGGCGGGGCGGAGGAGTCCCGGTGAGCGCGGACAGGAACTCGGCGACGCCCGCCGGGGCGCGAGGGACCGCCTCCGGCCCGAACGGCCCGACGCCCGCCGACGCGCGGGGGGCTGCCCCCGGCCCGAGCGGCGCGGTGCCCCCCGAGGCCCGGGCGGCCGCCCGGCGCCGGCTGCTGGAGGACGGACGGGCGCGCGGTCTCTACTCTGGTGCCGCCTGGTCGCTCGGCGGCACGGAGGGGCCGTGGGACCGCGGCTGGACGGGCACCCGCGCGCAAGGGGGACCCCCGCTGGACGGCAACGATCTGTGGGACCTCGCATCCGTGACCAAACCGCTGGCGGGCCTGGTCGTCATGGCACTGGTCGACCGGGGCGAGCTCCGCCTCGGCGACACCGTCGGACAGCATCTGGCCCGCTACGCGGACAGCCCGCACGCCCCCCGTACGATCGCCCAACTCCTCGACCACACCTCGGGGCTGCCGGGCGGGGTACCGCTCTACCGCGACCACCCGACCCGTGAGTCCCTGCTGACGGCGCTCGGCTCACTGCCGCGCACCGCCGCGCCCGGCACCCGGGTCACGTACTCGTCCCAGGGGTTCATCCTGCTCGGCCTCATCGCCGAACAGGTCACGGGCCGGAGCCTGGACGAGCTGATGAGCGAGCTCGTGTGCGCACCTCTCGGCCTCACCGACACCTGCTTCCGGCCGGCGCCCGCCCAGCGGGGGCGTGCGGTGGCCACGGAAGCCTGCCCCTGGCGTGGCCGGACCGTCGTCGGCGAGGTGCACGACGAGAACGCGGTGGTACTCGGCGGCGTCGCCGGACACGCGGGGCTCTTCTCCACGCTCGCGGACCTGGAACGCCTCGCGCTCGCTCTCCTGGGCGGCGGCCCCCCGCTGCTGGAGCCGGACACCCTCACGCTGATGACCACTCCGCGCACGGACCACCTCAACCTGCGCCGCGCCCTGGCCTGGCAGGGGCAGGACTCGACCGGTTCCCCGGTGGGCGACACCTTCGGCCCGGCTTCGTACGGTCACACGGGATTCACCGGCACGAGCCTGTGGCTCGACCCTGCGGCCGGGCGCTACGCGGTCCTGCTCACCAACCGCGTCCATCCCAGCCGCGTGGAGCGTGGATTCACCGAGCTGAGGCGGGAGTTCCACACCCTCTGATCACGAAACGCGACGGGGGCCCGCACGCCGAGCGAGCTGTACGAGGTCGCGGGCCCCGTGCCCGTGGTGCTCGTCGGTCACTCCATGGGAGCCCGGCGGCTCTCCGTGCGGCCGCCGATCCGCAGGTGAGGGGCATGATCGCACTGGCCCTCCGGTGCCCGCCGGGCGAGTCCGCCTCCCATCCCGGAGGTCGCACAGTGATCGCCCTCCACGACGAGAGCGACCGCATCACCCGGGCCGGCGATACCTGGTCCTACCTCACCCGCGCGCAGGCCGCCGGAGCGGCGCCCAGTCGGGGCGAAGGGCGTCCCCGGAGCGGTCGGCCGCCCCACACGCACAGAAGCTCTGTTTTTTTCATCTCTATGACGACCTCTTGCGAGGACGTGTTCACGTCAATACAGTTCCCGGCGAGAAGTTGCAGCGCTGCCGGCGGCTCGTTCGCGACCCCCCGGGGCGCCGTAGTGGAGAACTGATCGAAGGAGCTCTCGGTGGGATTCACGCGGCGCACGTTCTTGCAAGCGGCGACGGCGGCGGGACTGACAGGAGTCATCGCGGGCGGGGAGGCCGCACTCGCGGACGCCTCGTTCGCGGCCAGCGGCCCGGGGGACGTGGTGGGCAAGGTGACCGTGGGGTACCAGGGCTGGTTCGCCTGCAAGGGCGACGGCGCCCCGATCGACGGCTGGTGGCACTGGGCGCGGAACTGGGGAGAGACCCCCTCCGCGTCCAACCACGCCATCGTCGCCTGGCCCGATGTCCGTGAGTACCCGGCCACGTACCGGACCGCCTTCGCCAACCTCGGCAACGGGCAGCCGGCCTCGTTGTTCTCGTCCTACGACCAGTCCACCGTCGACACCCACTTCCGGTGGATGAAGCAGTACGGCATCGACGCGGCGGCCCTCCAGCGGTTCAACCCGACCGGCGGCGAAGGGCCGACGCGCGACGCGATGGCGAGCAAGGTACGCGCCGCCGCCGAGGCCGAGGGCGTCAAGTTCTACATCATGTACGACGTGTCCGACTGGACGTCCATGCAGACGGCCATCAAGGCCGACTGGACCCTCAAGATGCGTGCACACACCGCGTCTTCTGCCTATGCCCGGCAGAACGGCAAACCGGTGGTGTGTATCTGGGGCTTCGGCTTCAACGACGCCCAGCGGCCGTTCACCCCGGAAGCCTGTCTGGACGTGCTGAACTGGTTCAAGGCCCAGGGCTGCTACGTCATCGGAGGGGTCCCGACATGGTGGCGAACGGGCGACCGGGACTCCCGGCCGGGCTTCAGCGGCGTCTACCACGCCTTCGACATGCTCTCGCCGTGGCTGGTCGGCCGGATCGGCAACGCCGGCGACGCCGACAACTTCTACAACGCCGCGACCGTGCCCGACCTCGCCGAGTGCGCCGCGCACGGCATCGACTACCAGCCGTGTGTCCTGCCCGGCGGGGTCACCGAACGCCAGCGCGCTCATGGTGACTTCATGTGGCGGCAGTTCTACAACATGGGCCGGGCCCAGGTGTCCAGCGTCTACATCTCCATGTTCGACGAGTACAACGAGGGCAACCAGATCGCAAAGACCGCGGAGTCCCGGGACTGGGTACCGGCCGGGTCGGGCTTCCTCGCGCTCGACGAGGACGGCACGGCCTGCTCGTCCGACTACTACCTCCGGCTGACCGGCGACGGCGGCCGCATGCTCAAGGGCCAGTTCCCCGTCACCGCCACCCGGCCGACCCCGCCGCTCGTCGGTGGCAACGACAACCAGCCGCCGACCGCCCCCGGTAATCCGCGCGCCACCACCGTCACCGACACCACCGTCGCGCTGGCCTGGACCGCCTCGACGGACGACTCCGGTGTGACGGGGTACCGTGTGCGCCGGATCACCGGTGACACGGTCACCCCCGTGGGCACCGCTCCGGGGAACACCACCACGTACACGGTGAGCGGCCTCTCCCCGTCGACCTCGTACACCTTCGACGTCCAGGCGCTCGACTCCACAGGCTCCGTGTCCGCGGCCTCGGCCCGGGTCACCGTCACCACGGCGGCCGGCGGCGGCACCCCCACCGGCGACCTGGCGCTGCGCCGGCCGGTCTCCGAAAGCAGTCACACCCAGACCTACGGCGCGGGCAACGCCGTGGACGGCGATCCGGGCACGTACTGGGAGAGCGCCAACCACGCCTTCCCCCAGTGGCTCCAGGTGGACCTGGGCGCTGCCACAGGCGTCCGTCGCATCGTTCTCGCCCTGCCGCCGTCCACCAACTGGGGCGCGCGCACGCAGACCGTCACCGTCCAGGGCAGCACCGACGGCGCCTCCTTCTCCATGCTGCGCGGCAGCACGGACTGCTCCTTCGACCCGCTCACCGGGAACACCGCCACTCTGACCCTCCCCGCCTCCACGACCACCCGCCATCTGCGGCTCGTCTTCACCGCCAACACGGGCTGGCCGGCGGGCCAACTCGCGCAGCTCCAGGTGTACGGCACCTGACTCCGGAAGCGGCCGGCGGCCCGGGCCCCTGCAACGCCCGTGGGGGCAGTCGGCCCGGCAGCGCGGCGACACGGTGCGCCCGGCCCCCGCGCACCAAGGGAGCAGCTGAACTCGGCGACGACCGGGTGATCCCCCGTCACCATGATGCTGACCGTGTTCCCGGTCTGCGGCAGTCTCCTGCCGCAGACTGTCCAGCCGGTGCGCCGCAACCCGCGCGCGGGACGAGCGGTGGCGGTCACCGTGTCGCCCTTCTCGTACGTGTCCGGCTCGGTCGCGTCACCGCTGATGGTCACGGTGCCTGCGCTCGCCGGCTCGGCGCTCGCCCTGGCCTTCCGCTGCACCACGTTGATCGCCATGATCCCGCACAGCTTCGCGGGACCGGTCGAGGTGCCGAGGCGGTGCGCGTCGCGCGGACCAAGGCGTTCGTGATCCTGGACGGCGCCCTGCTGCCGATCGACCGGATCGCCGCCGACGCCCCGCACGACTCGGGCAGACCCAAACGCCACGGCATGAACGTCCAGGTCCTCACCGATCCCTTCGGCCGCCTGCTGTGGGCCTCACCCGCGCTTCCCGGATCCACCCACGACCTGACCACCGCCCGCGCCCATGGCATCGTCGGCGCACTTCACGACGCCGGCCTCAATGAGCTGCGGAAATGGGCGCTCCGCTTGAGCACCGTTACTGAGCCATGATCACCCGGCGGGTGCCGCGCAGAGTTCGGAGACGATCGTGAATGACGTCGTCACCATCGGCACCGACATGGCCGGCGGCATCACCGCGTGCGCGGTGTGGCCGTGCATCAGACGGTTGCGGATCTTACGCCCGTCATCGAGGTACTCCGCCTGCCGGGCGGTCAGGATCCCGTCGGCCGCGCCCTGCTTGATGAGCTGGTACAGCGGCTTCTTGCCTGCGTCCGGGATCCGGTCGCGCAGCACGATCTCCACCGCGATCAGGGAGTGCATGACCGCCACAGTGGAGAACTCGTAGCAGTAGTAGGACTGGCGCAGCAGCTCGCGCGCCGTACGCAGGACCGTCGCCGCGGCCTCGGGCACGCCGTCGGGCACGACCAGGTCCTCCACGAGGTCGTGCATGTCGGCGTAGCAGGTGACGAAGTAGTGGGCCCGGTCATCCGGGACCGGGAAAGGCAGGCGCTGCGTGGTCATCTCCAAAGTCTCCCAGCGGCAAATCCCGGGCGGCAGCACCTTTCCCTGATCGTCGCGCAGCATGGCGAGAGGGAGACCCATCCGGGCTGCGGTTCGGGGGGGGGTCGTTGAGGCCGCCGTGTTCAGCAGGGCGGCCCGAAGATGAGGGAGCCGCCCATTCCCGAGAACACCGTCATCACGCCGCTCGCCCCGATGGAGCCGGCCGACATCGCCAACGCCTTCGCCTGCGTCCAGGCGTGGCACGCCAGGGACATCGACACCGCTGACGCGGTCGCCGCCGACATCGGCCCGGGGATTCTGTTTCGGCTGCTCCTGGACGTCGCCGCGCGCGTGTGTATCCCCGTCACCGCCGATGACGGCCATGACGGGGAGCCGTGTGTGCACTCCTTCCTCGCCGCCGCGCCCGGGCGGCGGCTGCTGGAGGCCGTGGGGCTCGCCGGGTGAGTTCGTCGCGTACGGCTACGTCGCCAGTGCGGGGCCCGGTCTGCTCCAGGGTGCCGAAACGCAGCGCTTGGAGGTCGTCGGCGCGGTCCGCGATCCGCAGTGCTTCGCGCAGTTCGGCTTCCCGGGCGGCGGCGAGCTCGGCCTGGGCGGCGTCGTCGCTGTCCGGGTCGTGGCCCGTGCCCGGCGCGACCGCGGCGAGGAGCTGGTCCAGGCGCTCCCACTCCGCGAGCTCCGCCCGGCCCCGAAGGTCGTCGGCCAGGTCCTCGTGGCGGGACGCCTGCCGGGCGTCGAAGCGGGCGTCATCGAGGGCCGCCGCGATGGCGCCGGCGCTCATACCCTTGGCCCGGCGCCGTACGACACGGCCGCCGATCCGGGCCGGGTCAACTGGCTCGCGGGGCGCGGCGACGCTCAGGGCGAGCGGTCGGCGGGTGCTCTCGCCGGGCGGCCAGAACCGGGTCATCTTCGGTCTCGCATTCATCGTGCGGATTCGGTGCGGGCCACCGCCAGAGCGCCGTGCGGCGGCCCGCAGATCTGTGCCGAAGCACCGTAGTTGTCACCAGCCGGGGCCAGTTGAGGTGCGAGAACGGGTTGCGCGAAGCAGTCTGAATGGCACCAGTGAGGGGAGTGACTTGTCACGTGCCCACGCTCGGCAGCACTTCTGTCACCGGGTGCGTGAGGGGTACCTCATTGGATCAGGTCGGTGTGCGGATGCTCGGGGGAGGTCGGGCAGACGTAGATCTGCATGTTGTCCGTGCTGCCCACCTCTACACCCGTCGGCTGAGAGGGATCCTGGCCTGCCCAGTGAGATCGCGCTGCCTGGGCCTGGTCCTCCTGCGGCACCCAGCCTCCATCGCCGCCCCACTCCCAGGAAGCGATCGTCAAGAGCGGGACCATCCGCGCCTCGCACACGGAGCAGTACCGGGGGTACGGGTCGGTGCGGCCCCACGGGGGCCACCCTCCGACCTTCCAGCCGGGTGCGTTTCCCAGGTGGGTGAAATAGAAGTCCAGCGGATACTCCGCGTAGGAACTGTCCACGTCGGCACCGGCCGCCTGCCACCTGGTCCAGTCCTCCAGCATCCGCTGGAGCTCCGGGCTCAGATCCAGGCTGTTGGGGTACTCAGTGGTCTCCTCCGGTGCCAGCAGGCATGGCTCCGGTACATAGCCCGGACAGTCCGCCTCGTACGGTTCCGGTGGTGCGGCGAGAACGTCACCGACTTCCGCGGCCGACCGCCAAACAGCGCGGTCGCCGGCTTGTAATCGGGTTCGTGCTCGTACGGGCACCAGAGAATCTGCAGCAGATCAGCCTGCCCGGGCGGCCTCAAAAGGGGTACGTCACGCAGGTACAGCTGCGCCACGGGCAACATCGGGGCCGGGGATTCGGCAGGCGCGGGAGAACTCGCGGCAAGCCGTTCGGCGAGCCGCGCGGCGTCCTGTTCCCTGAGTGCTTCCTCCTCGGGCGTGAGCATGGGCTGGACGTCAGGACGCCGCCTGAACTGCAGGAGTCTCTGGAGGCGTACTGCGGTCGGTGACTCGCGGAATCCGGTGTCCACGTGCAAGTGCCCGCTCTCACAGTGCGGCCAGGGCTCCCCCGTCGGCCACAACAACGGCCCGCCGACCGAGCTGTCCCTGACCGAAGGTGACCCCGGACGCGGATGCAGACGTATCGCAAGACGCGCCAACGGAGCAGTTCCGGGAAGACCGCCGTGACGTCGACGGGCCGCGGCGGAGTGGTTCGTACGAAACTCATGCGGGTGATCCTGTCACCAAGCACCGACAACGGAAGCTGGAAGAAAGAGGTCGTTTTCACCCAATCCCCATCCCTATATCGGATATTATGCGGCGTTCTCCGGGTCGCGCCAGGAGATGGTGCTCTCGCTGGTGAGGCGGCGGGCCACGAGGCTGGTCATGGCGAGGTGGATCACGGCTTCGGAGCGTGCGGGAGGTCTTCGTAGTCGAGGGCCAGGCGACGGTTCAGCAGAGCCAGCCGTAGGCCCGCTCCACCGCCCATCGTTCGGTATCGGGGGAAAGCCCCTGGTCTCGGGCTTGCGAGCGGTACTCTCCATGTCGACGCCGAGGGTCGCGGCTTGCTCGACGAGGTGATGGCGGCAGTCGCCGTCGACCCAGATCTTGCCGATGCCCGGGTGTTCGGCGGCGACCTGGTCCAGAAGGTGGGCGCCGGCGATGGAGTCCCGCACGCCGGCCGCGGTCACCAGCACGGCAAGGAGGAATCCGAGCGTCTCGGTGACGATGCTCCGCTTCCTGCCGACGTTCTTCTTGCCGGCGTCGATGGCCTGGCTCGAGGCCGGAATGCTGTTGGAGGTCTTCACGCTCTGGGCCTCGATCAGACATGCCGATGGTTCACCGTTCCTGCTCTCCTTTCTCCCGGCGAGATCGTCTCTTCCCCTGCGGGGAAGAGGTGTCGCCAGAAGGAAAGACTGGCCCAAGGCCCCTGGTCTGCAGTGCATGAGTTCGACTCCTTGCAAGTCCACCCTTCGGGCAACCGCTTGAGCAACCAGCCGCCGTGCAACGATGCCGACGCGCGAGCGGTCCGCACGGACGCTTCAGCAATGCGGCCTGCTCTGTCTCGGCCAGCCGCAACGGGCTGATATTCAGCAACCTCGCCGCTCGCGGGGCAGTCACGCTCGTCGACCAAGTCGATCACAACCGGATGACCACAACTGGCTGCTGGGCGCGAGCTTCGTGGTGGACGTGCGGCGCGTTCGGCCGACGGCTTCCGACAGGGGCTGCGGTTCAACTTCTCGTGCTGGCGGCCGTGTGGGCCGCGCGACCACTGGGATGTCTCACCCTCGATGAGACGGGCCCCGAGGTGTGGTGTCCTGACCTCACCCGTCGGCGGTCAGTGGGCGGTGTCGGGAGCAGCGGTGTGCTGCTCGAGGCCGCCGAGGATGAGCGCGAGGCCCGCCTCGAAGGCGGCCTCGTGATCGAGTGCGGGAACATCGTCCGGCAGGTTCTCCGGGGCCGGCGCGTCGGCGTCGGCCTGCTCCTCCAGGACACATCCGACGGTGAAGCGGCCGGCGGCCAGCATCGCCATCTGTGCGTGCCGCTCGGGTACGCCGGAGGCCATCAGGAAGGTCATCTTCCGACGGATCCGGTCCAGATCGCCGGTCGGCCTGCTGCCGGCGTGCAGGCGGGCGCCGTCGCGGCGCAGCAGCAGGGTGCGGCGGAAGCTGCGCGAGTTGTCCAGGAACCAGCTGCGCCAGTCGTCCCCGAGCTCTGGCAGGGCGGCGTGGGCGTGCGGGGCCATGGCCACCTCCGCCATTGCGGCCAGCAGGTCCTTCTTGGTCTTGAAGTGGTAGTAGAGCGAAGGCTGCTCCACACCCAGGCGTTTGGCCAGTCGCCGAGTACTGACGTTTTCCAGGCCCACGTCGTCCAGCAGGTCCAGCGCCTCAGCGACGGCGGTCTCACGGTTCATCTTCGTCACGTTGACAATCTATCGGTGATAGAAGAATCTGGAAAGCCAGAACCGATCACTGATAGATTTTGGAGTGTGGATCATGACGAACAAGATCGCGAAGCGTTCCCTGCGGATCCTGGTGGCCGGCGGCGGCGTTGCGGGGCAGGCGCTGGCCTTCTGGCTCACGCGCGATGGGCACACGGTGACGGTCGTCGAGCGGTCCCCAGCGCTACGCGCCTCGGGGGCGCAGGTGGATCTGCGAGGGCAGGGCATCGAGGCGGTGGAGCGCATGGGGCTGCTTCGGGAGGTGCGCAGTCGGCTGGTGGACGAGGCGGGCGTGGCGTTCGTCGATTCCTGCGGGAAACCGAGAGCAACGATCATGGCCAACACCTCCGGCAAGGGCCGCCAGACCCTGACATCGGAATACGAGATCATGCGCGGTGACCTGGTGCGCATCCTGCACGAGGCGACGAAGGACGACGCCGAGCACGTCTTCGGAATGAGCGTTGACGGATTTGACCAGCACTCCGACCGCGTCACCGCGCACTTCTCTGACGGGACCTCGGGCGAGTACGACCTGCTGATCGGCGCGGACGGGCAGGGCTCGCGTACCCGCGGGGCGCTGCTGCCGCCGGGCTACGATCCGTACTGGCGTGTGGGTACCCACATGGCGTACTGGTTCGTGCCGCGGATTGCCTCCGACACCAACCTTCGCGACACCTACATGGTCCCGGGCGGGCGGCAGATCATGCGGCGCAGCCACAACGCGACCGAGACCCAGGTGTACTTCGTGATGCGCGAGAAGTCGGCGGAAGCGACCGCGATCCATCGCGCTCCCGTCGAGCAGCAGCAGGCGTTCTGGGCCGAGCGGTTCAAGGACGCCGGCTGGCAGACCGAGCGGTTCGTCACGGGGATGAAGGACAGCCCGTTCTTCTACTCCCAGGAGATCGCACAGGTCCGCATCGACAGCTGGTCCAAGGGGCGGGTGGTCCTGGCAGGGGACGCCGCGCACTGCGCCTCCCCTTACAGCGGCATGGGTATCTCCGGCGGCCTGGTCGGCGCCTACGTCCTGGCCGGGGAGGTCAACCGGAACCCGGCCGACCTGCCGGCCGCGCTGGCGAACTACGAACAGGTCCTGCGGCCCTTCGTCGACGAGATCCAGGGAGAGGTCAACCCCCGCATCCTGCGCGTGGGCATGCCCCTCAGCAAGCACGCCATCAGCGCGTTCCAGAGCGTCACCGCGCTGGCCTGCTTCCTCCACATCCCCGACGTGGTCGCCCGCATGTCGAGGAAGGACCGCGGCGGCGACTGGCAGCTCCCGGCCTTCGCCAACGCGTACGCCGCCTGAGCGACGGGCCTAATCCACCCTTCGATCCTGAGCCAGCCTGCGAGACCAGAGCCGCACCTCTGTCCGCTGGCGGTTGCCAACGTATCGCAGCGCCGTGTCAGCAGGTGGTGACAGCCAAGCTGACGACGTAGTGCTCCTCGACCATCCGGTTCGGGAAGACCTCAGCCAGGAGGTCGCGCTCCTTGCCGCCTTCGCCCAGGCCGTGGTCGACGCCGACCACCTCTGAGCCGGCGGCGCGGGCCAACCGCCGACGCCGGGGCCTCGCGCCGTCGTCGGGTGGCCGTTCCCACTACCGTACGAACCGGTGAGAACGAGCGGTCCCCGGTCAGTCCTTCAACCGGTGCGGATGAGCCGGGTAGACGCCCAGGACACGCACCTCGGAGGAGAAGAACCGCAGTTCCTCCAGGGCGAGGGCGACCCGCTGCTCGTCGGGGTGGCCCTCGGCCTCGACGTAGAAGCGGCTCGCGTTGAGCCCCGCGCCGATCTGATAGCTCTCGATCTTGGTGAGGTTCACCCCACCGGTGGCGAAGCCGCCGAGTGCCTTGTAAAGCGCGCTCGGGATGTTGCGCACGCTGAAGAAGAGGCTCGTCATGGTCGGCTGTCCCGGGTCCGGGGCGGGAGCGGGCCTGCGGGAGAGGACCACGAATCGCGTGGTGTTCTCCGGGTCGTCCTCGACGCCGGCGCGCAGGACGTCGAGGCCGTGCAGCCCGGCCGCGGCAGGCGGTGCGAGGGCCGCGTGCCGCGGGTCGCCCAGTTCGGCCACCTCACGCGCCGCTCCGGCGGTGTCGTCGCAGACCAGGGTCCGCCAGTCGCCCTCCCGCAGGAGCTTGCGGCACTGCCCCAGGGCGTGCACGTGGCTGCGGACGCACTCGACCCTGTCCAGGGTGGCGCCGGGGACACCCATCAGGTCGAAACGGATGGCGAGGAAGTACTCGCCGACGATGAACAGCCCGGACTCCGGCAGCAGGTGGTGCACGTCGGCCACGCGTCCGGCCGCGGAGTTGTCCACCGGGATCACGGCAAGGTCGGCGTCGCCGAGGGCCACGGCGTCCAGGGCCTGCTCGAAGCCGGTGCACGGGTGTCCCGAGGCGTCCGGGTACAGGGCGCGTGCGGCGGTCGCCGAGTTGGAGCCGGGTTCACCCTGATATGCGACGGTCGTCACCGCGTTCAGCCTTCCTGAGGGACATCCTGTCGTGGGGCGGCGGAAGCTCTGTTGCGTACCGTGCCCGTTGAAGTATCCGTGAACTCGCCTTCTTCACGCTCACCCGGGGGTGCCTGCGGCACCGCGGCCGTCCGTCGGCCCGTGGGTCGCCGACGGACCGTGCCGGAGAGCCGCTGGTGAGGGCCGAGGAGAGCATTTCGTATGCGGTGGGCACGCCGTTCACACGTGTGAGGCGTCCGGATGTCGGCCCTACTTCGTGACGTGGCACCTTGTCGGGATCCGGTCTCATGGTCTGGGTGGGTGTGCGGGACGGTGGCGACGACAACGTATCTGTCACGGCTTTCACCGCGCGGCCCGCCGCGGACGACAGTCGAATGACTGAATGTCCGTCTCTCACGGTCGAGCCCCCGCACCACGCCAAGACGGCCAACAGTGGGTACCCCGGACGTGGTGCGTGGCGGCCGGCGGGTGCGGTTCTACTTGCCGCTGTAGACGGGGAAGGCGGCGTGCTCGCCGTAGTCGCGCTCGTCGAGGGTGCGCAGGGTGGCCATGTCGTCCTCGGAGATTTCGAAATCGACGTCGGCGTTGGAGCGCATGTGCTCGGGGTTCGCGGTCTTCGGCAGCGGCTGGGTGCCCAGTTGCAGGGTGTAGCGGATGCAGAGCTGCGGGACGCTCACCTGGTAATTCTCGGCGATCGTCTTGATCCGGCGGCTGTCGAGGAGCGTGCCGTGGGCGATCGGCGAGTACGCCTGTACGAGGATGTTGCGCTCCTCGCAGAAGGCCAGCAGCTCGTCCGGGGTGTTCCCGGCGTGCAGGAGCACCTGGTCCACCTGCGGTGCCACCGTTCCGTGGGCGAGGATGTTCTCCAGGTCGGACGGGAGGAAGTTCGACACTCCGATGGCGCGGACCTTCCCTGCCTTGTGGGCGTCCTCCAGTGCGCGCCATGCCTGGCGGTTGCCCTCGGCGTAGTCGCCGCCGCGGAAGTCGTCCCACGGCTGAGGGGCGTGGATCAGCATCAGGTCGATGTGGCCGATGTCCAGCTTGGCCAGCGACTCGTCGATCGCAGCGGCCGCCGTGTCGTGGTCCTTGATCTCGGCGGCCAGCTTTGTCGATACGAACAGGTCCTCGCGCGCCACGCCGGAGGTGCGGATGCCTTCTCCGACGCCGCGTTCGTTGCCGTACGCCTGTGCGGTGTCGATGTTGCGGTAGCCGATCTCGACTGCGGCGCGGACGGCTGCGGCTGCCTGGTCGTCGTCGATGAACCACGTGCCCAGGCCGAGCTTGGGGATCTCGACGCCGTTGGAAAGGGTGTAGGTCTCGTTCAGGATGCTCATGCGTTCTCTCCGTTCTTGGGCAGCCGGCCGTACACCTCGTCGGTGACCGGCTCCAGCCATTCGTTGCCGACGTCGTCTCCCGGCGTGATGAGGGCGAGGTGGGAGAACCACGCGTCGGCCTTCGCGCCGTGCCAGTGCTTCGTGCCCGCCGGGACGCGGATCACCGTGCCGGGGGTCATGCTGACCGGGTCCTGGCCCTCGGCCTGGTACCAGCCGCTGCCGGCCGTGCACAGCAGGATCTGGTCACCGCCGCCACCGGTGCCGTGGTGGATGTGCCAGTTGTTGCGGCAGCCCGGCTCGAAGGACACGTTGCTGACCGGGACGCTCCCGCCGGTCAAAGGGGCGAGGTAGCTCTGCCCGACGAAGTTCTCGGCGTAGGCGTCATTGGTGTCCCCGAGCGGGAAGATCTGCTCGAAGTCATGGTCGGCCATGTCGGGTGTCTCCTTGATCATTGTGATTGCCGACGGTCGTGCGCCCCGTCTGCGCTTTGGCTCGCGAGGTCCGCCGGGACCGGTGAAAGCCGGTGGCCGTCGGTGTCGTCCGAGCGAGGTCTGCCGCCCCGGGAAAGCACCACGTCATCCAGATAACCCGCTCTTCGCGCGGGGAGCGAGACACCATCAAGGGGTGTACTGCCAGTACATCCCTTTGGACGCGGGCGGGACGTACCGTCGGAGGCGTGGACAACCGAGAAGAGGTCCGCGAGTTCCTGACCTCGCGGCGAGCCAAGATCACTCCCGGGCAGGCCGGCCTGCCCGCCGGGAGCCGCCGACGGGTACCGGGCCTGCCTCGCAGCGAGGTCGCCGCGCTCGCCGATGTCAGCGTGGAGTACTACGCCAAGCTGGAGCGCGGCAACCTCGCCGGTGTCTCCCCGGCCGTCCTCGAAGCCGTCGCACGCGCCCTCCGTCTCGACGACGCCGAGCGGGCCCACCTGCTGAACCTGGCGCAGGCCGCCGACGGCTCCGACGCCCTCACCCGCCCCCGCCGCCGCGCCGCGCCGTGGAAGGCGCACCGCAGCCTGCAATGGGTCCTGGACGCCATCACCGCCGGCCCGGCCTTCGTCCGCAACGGCCGCATGGACCTGCTGGCCACCAACCAGCTCGCCCGTGCCTTCTACGGCGACGTCTACGCCACCGCCGGCAACCAGGCCAACCTGGCCCGGTTCCAGTTCCTCGACCCCGCCTCCCGGCTCTTCTTCCCCGACTGGGATCAGGCCGCCGACGTCGCCGTGGCCATCCTGCGCACCGAAGCCGGCCGCAACCCCCACGACAAGGACCTCCACGACCTCGTCGGCGAGCTGTCCACCCGCAGCGACGAGTTCCGCACCCGCTGGGGCGCCCACAACGTCCGCCACCACGGCACCGGCACCAAACGCTTCCACCATCACACCGTCGGCGACCTCACCCTCGCCTACGAAGGCCTGGAGATGGCCGCCGCACCCGGTCTCACCCTCACCGTCTACACCGCCGAACCCTGCTCGCCCCACGAAGAGGGACTCCGCCTCCTCGCCTCCTGGGCCGCCACCCAGAACCTCGGCTCGCCTGCGGAGCGGAGCGCCGACTGACTAGACTGCGACCGCTCCGAAATCTGACGATCTTCTGGAGGGTGTGCAGGATGAACCGAGGCCTCATGACCGCGCTGGCGGCACTGACGTTGGTCGTGTCCGGGGGCGGCGTCACCGCCTCCGCTTCCGAAGCCCCGCCGCGGACCACGCACGGGCCTTGCCAGTACTCCCAGACACCGGACGACCCGGCGGCTCGGCCGGTTCCCCTGCCGCCCGACCCGCGGCACACCCCCAGTCGCGGAACGGTCGATATGGCTGTCCCGACCAGCCAGGGGCCGCTGCCCCTGCGTCTGGACCGGGCGAAGGCGCCTTGCACCGTCCAGAGCTTCGTGCACCTGGCGCGCCACCGGTTCTACGACCGTACGGTGTGTCATCGGCTGACGGCGTATCCGACGCTGAAGGTCCTGCAGTGCGGCGACCCGACCGGCACCGGCGAGGGTGGACCGGGGTACGCGTACAAGGACGAGCTGCCGGTGGACTTGCCGCCGGCGCCGACTGATCCGACCGGCGCCCGTCGCGTCTACGGGCGCGGCTTGCTGGCGATGGCCAATGCCGGGCCGAACACGAACGGTTCGCAGTTCTTCGTCGTCTACGGTGACTCCGCACTGCGGCCGGACTACACGGTGTTCGGCACGGTCGGCGCCGCCGGTCTGAAGACGCTCGACAAGATCGCTGCCGGCGGAATCGAGCCGACCGCGGAGGACCCGGCCCCTGTCGACGGCACGCCCGTGCTGAGGACCGAACTGCGCAGCGTCCGGGCTTCCTGCCGGCTCTCATGAACCTGTCCCGGCCCCCCTTGACTTCGAGAGCACTCCAGGAGGCAGACTCGCCGCCGAAGCTCCAGGCACCCTTCGAAAGGCACCCGCATGCGCTACCGCACCATCGGTCAAAATCCGGACACCCGCCGTGAGGTGAGCGTTCTGAGCCTCGGTGCCATGCGGTTCGGCACCACCACCGACGAGGCGACCTCGTACGCGATCCTCGACCGGTACGTCGAAGCCGGCGGTACCTTCATCGACACCGCCAACAACTACGCGTTCTGGGTCAACGGCACCCAGGGCGGTGAGAGCGAGCGGCTTCTGGGACGGTGGCGGCGCAGCCGGGGCGTGGGCGACGGGATCACGATCGCCACCAAGCTCGGCGGCCGCCCCAATCACCCCACCTCGACCTTCACGAAGGACGTCGAGAGCCTCACGGCGAAGACGATCCGGGAGTCGGCCGAGCGCAGCCGGGACAATCTCGGCACGGACAAGCTGGACCTGCTGTACGCGCACATCGAGGATCCCCGCGTTGCCCTGCAGGAGACGGTGGAGGGTTTCGCCGCCGTCGTCGCCGACGGCACGGTGGGCCTGCTGGGTGCGAGCAACCATCGTGTCTGGCGCCTGGAGCGTGCCCGGGCTCTCGCGGCGGCCGCGGGTCTGCCCGGCTACGAGGTGCTGCAGTACCACCACAGCTACCTCCGCCACCGCACCGACGAGCCCACGCTCCGCTCCCCCGACGGCGACCTGGGGGTCGCCTCCGGCGACCACCTCAGCTACCTCCGTGAGGACCCGTCCCTCTGCCTGGTCGCGTACTCCCCGCTCCTCAACGGCAGCTACGGCCGTACGGACAAGCCCTTGGACCCCGGCTACCAGAACGCGGGCACGGCTGCCCGGCTCACCGCCCTGGCCGAGGTCGCGGCGGAGACGGGAGCCACGCGGAACCAGGTCGTCCTCGCCTGGCTGATGGGGGGCCAGATCCCGGTCATCCCCCTGGTGGGCGCGTCCTCGGTGGCTCAGCTGGAGGAGAGTCTGGCGGCGGTGGACCTCGACCTCACTCAGGACCAGCGGGCGAAACTGGACGCCGCGCATTAGGCCCCTGTCCGGGTCATGAGCGGCGCGGCGGTCCATGGCTGACGAGGAGGCCGTCCCGCGTCGCCGCCAGCAGTCGTCCCGCGTACGAGGCGAGCGCCCTGGTGACCGGGAAGGGGCCCGCCGGTTCGAAGGGGGTTTTGGTGACGACCGGCGGGCGGGTGAGCAGCCCGTCCGGGCCGGTGGCGTAGAGACGCGCGTTGAGCACGGTCAGCGAGACCGCCCCGCCCGCGGGGCCCAGCACCGTCCACGGCGCGTCCGGGTGCGGTGCGGGCCGCCCGTACAGGGTGTCGTCGTGCGGGGTCACCGCGAACAGCGTGTTGTCGCACATCGCCAGCGCCGTCGTGCCGACGGGGACCTCGCCCACCGGGGTCCAGGGTGCCGGCCCGGGCACTGGGTCGCGTACGAGCAGCCGGTCGTCGGTGTCCACGGCCAGCAGGGCCAGCGGCATGGGGTGGCATGCCTCGCGCGGGGCGGCCAGGCACCGGATCCGCGGCGCGGGCCCCGGGGCCGGAGGGCAGGCGGCCCACGGCAGGTTCTGCTCGGACGGCTCACGGTGGAGCAGGGTCTCGCCGTCCTCGGAGACGGCGAAGAGCCGCCCTTCGCAGGCGGCGAGCGCCCGCAGCCCCGGTGCCTGCCCCACGGCGTGCCAGGCGTGCTGCGGAGTCCATCCGCCGAGCCGGTCCAGCACGTTGCGGGTGATCCGGTCCACCACCGGATCGGCCAGCGCCCGGCCCCAGTTGATGGTGGCGGCGTTGAAGACCGTACCGGCGCCCAGCCGGAAGACGCCCATGGTGGCCCAGCCGCCCTGCCCGTACGTACGCCAGTGCCGCAGGTCGGCGGTGGCGAGCACGGTGAACGAGCGCGGGGTGCCGTCCCGGCCCGTGGCGCGGGGCACCCCGGCCGACCAGTCGAGATCGGCGGCGTCCGTCTCGTACCCGAGGGCGCCCCGGGCGAAGGTGTCCCCGTCGCGGAGGCCGGTTCCTTCGAAGACCCAGTGGCCGGCGAACCGGACCGTGTAGGACTCGCGGCCGATGAGGCCCATGCCCGCGCCCCAGGAGCCGGCGCCATTGCGGAAGCTGACGCCGGTCATCGCGTTCTCGGGGCGGTCGACGGGCGAACTGGACCACTCGACAGTCGTGAGGCGGGGGTCGGGGACGGGGTCGGACGCGGCGTCGCGATGGCAGACCATCGTGCGGCCGCCGTCCTCCAGGCGCATCTGCCACCAGGCTGTGTTGCCGGCGAAGAAGGCGAGGTTGCCGCCCCGGCGGGCGAAGGTCTCGACGCTGTCGCGCATCCCGGCCGACCAGTACTCGTCGTGCCCGTTGACGACCAACAGCCGATAGGGGGCGAGGAGTTCTTCTCCGTCGTCCAGGTCGAGACCGGAACAGAACTCGACCGGATAGCCGGCCCCGGGCAGCCAGCGCAGCAACGGCTCCTCCCAGCGCTCGGGCGGCGGGCCCCCTCCCGGGTCGGTGAAGGACACCCGGGCGGCGCGGCCCGGTTCCTCGGCGTAGTAGAGGCTCCGGCCCGGCTGCCCCGCGCGGTGGTAGGCGCGCCAGGTGGCGAAGGGGATGGAGACGAGCACGGACGAGGTGGTCGCGGGCCGGGCCGCGCGCACGACGAACCACACCTCGTGTTCGGCGTCCCGCTCCGGCTCCGGCGTCTGCGGACGGGCGTCGTGGAACCGGGCCACGTACAGCGAACTGGGCCAGTCGTCCGGGATGTCGAGGGTCCACTCGGTGCCGTGCACGGACGCGCGGGCCATCGGGCGCCCGTGCACGGCGTCGGAGACGACGACGTGGCCGGTGAGCGGGGCGCCCTCGCCGGAGGTCACAGCGAAGCGCATGAACCCGCCCTGTACGCAGGACGTCGTCCCGGCACGGGCGAGGGGTCTCGGGGCCGGTTCGGCGCTCACCGGGCGGCCTCCTCGGTCTTCGTGAGGAGTGCGGGCAGCTCCGTC
This sequence comes from Streptomyces sp. NBC_00523, assembly GCF_036346615.1. Taxonomy (NCBI): domain Bacteria; kingdom Bacillati; phylum Actinomycetota; class Actinomycetes; order Kitasatosporales; family Streptomycetaceae; genus Streptomyces; species Streptomyces sp. NBC_00523. The sequence continues at coordinate 72,663 of NZ_CP107836.1, forward strand.
AGAAGGGGCGGGTTTCCGGCCGACGCGGTCACGACGACCTCCTCGATGGCGCGCAGGTGGGCATGGATGGTGTGCGGTGGCAGATACGCGGTGTCGGCGGTCAGAGTGACGGTGAGCGCGCTGTCGTCCCCGCTCACGTGCAGGCAGTACCGGCAGGCCACCCGGTCCTGGGTCGCGGGGAAATCCAGGACGCCGCGGCGGCTGAGCGCGGCGTCCTGGTCCGGGCACGGCGCGGGCCGGGGCGCCGCCGGGCGCTCCACCAGGCGCATGTCGTTGAAGCAGCAGTACGGATGGACCTCGGTGCCGCGCTCCGCGGACATCCGGTCCAGCAGGGCGTCGAAGTCGGCGGGGTCGTAGGAGGCGGCGCGGTATCCGGCGAGCGCGGCCGGCCAGGCACCCGCCAGCAGATCCGTGAAGTCGGCGTCCGGACCGGCCTCGTCCATGCGCAGGATGAACAACGCGTCCTGGGACAGCGTGCTGACCAGGGTGCGGTGGCCCTCGGCCGCGCGGTTGCCCGCGATCGGCATGACCGCCGCGACCTGGTGGCCCTGACCGGCGGCGACCAGGGCGGCCGAGGCGGTCAGCAGCACGGTCGAGCCGCTGACCCGGTGCGCGGCGGCCAGAGCGTCGATGGCCCGGGGAAGCGCGGCGGAGACCAGCCGGCCCGTCCAGAAGCGGGGCGTGCTCGGCTCGGCGACCGGTGCGGGGAACATCGTCGGGGACGCCGCCCGCAGCCCCCTCTCCCAGTGCGCGAGCGCGGCCCGGCCCGCGCGGTGGCCGGCCGGGGACGCCTGATGGCGCGCCAGGTCGAGGGGGTTCGCGGCGCAGGCCGGACCGGCCGACCCGCGGCGGGCGAGCAGCCGCAGGTCGCGGACCAGGACCTCGGCGGCGTGCCCGTCGGCTGCCAGATGGCACAGCGCCAGCACGGCGTGCGTGATCCGCCCCGCGTGCCGGACGGCGCCGAACCGTACGGGCCACTCGCCCGCGTAGGCGAAGCGGTGGGCGGTCAGCGACGACAACAGGGCGTCGGCGGCCGTCGCCGCTTCCTGCGGATCGTCCGCCTCGACGACACGGACCTCCACCCGCCCTTCGCCGTGCAGGCGTTGGCGCGGCTCCCCGTCCTCGTCCGCGATCCGGGTGCGCAGCGCTTCGTGGCGGACGAGGAGCGCCGTGAGAGCGTCCGTCAGCCGGGGCAGGTCCACCGGTGCGCCCCGGTCGGCGAGCGGCAGGACACGGCCGATGTTGAAGTAGTGGTCGTTGGGCCGGGTACGCCCGATCGCGTTCCAGATCGCGCGCTGGCCCCAGGTCAGCGGGGCATCGCCGCTCCGGCCGCCCGCGAAGGCGAAGGACGCGGTGGTCTGCGCCGTCGTCGCCGTCACTCGGTGCCCTCGGCGGCCAGAGCCCGCACCCGGGCGGTCAGGCCCGCGAGACCTTCGGTGTACAGCGCCCGGTCGCCGAGGTCGATGAGGACGCCGTACTCCGACTCCAGACTGTCGGCGAGCCGCAGCAGGGACAGCGAGCTGACGCCGAGCGCGGCCAGGGGTTCGGTGGAGTCCATGAGCTCCGCGGCGGCGAGCCGGCCATCGGTGGCCCGTTCGACGAGCCGGGCGACACTCTCCGGGGTGGGGGCGGGCGCGGTCACCGGGCGGCCTCGTCGGCCAGGCGGCGGCGCAGGCTCAGGGGGCGGATGTCCGGCCACACCCGGTCGACGTGCGCGACGCATTCCTCCTCGGTGCCGGTGAAGCCCTCCGCCCGCCAGCCCGCGGGCAGTTCGGCGCCCTCCGGCCAGAGGGCGTGCTGCTCCTCGTCGTTGACGGCCACGAGGTAGCGGCTGGGTTCGGTCATGGTGCTACTCCTTGCGCAGTGCGGTGACGGCGGCGGCGATGCCGCGCACGGTGGGGGCGTCGAAGAAGACGTCGAACGGGAGGTCCACGCCGAGGGTGCGGTGGATACGGGCGGCGATGGCGGTGATGGTCAGGGAGTGGCCGCCGAGGTCGAACAGGTCCTCGTCGCAGCCGAGATCGTCCAGCTCCAGGACCTCGCGCCAGATCGCGAGCACCGCGTCGATGGTGGGGTCGGACCCGGTCCCCGCGCCGCCGCCCGGCGCGGGTCCGCGCGCCGGGACCGGCTCCGGAAGCGCGGCCCGGTCCAGCTTGCCGTTGGGGGTGAGCGGGAACGCCTCCAGCACCGTGTACGTGGCGGGGACGGCGGCGGCGGGAAGCGCGGCGGCGAGGTGGGCGTGCAGCTCCTGGGCCGTGGGCGCCGGGCCGGCCGGGACGACATAGGCGCTCAGCCTGCGCTCGCCGTCCGCGCCGTGCACCGCGGCGGCGGCCTGCGCGACCGAGGGGTGCGAAGCCAGCCGGGCCTCGATCTCGCCCAGTTCGATCCGGTGGCCGCGCACCTTGACCTGGTTGTCCGAGCGGCCGATGCAGACGAGGCCGCCGTCGGGCAGGCGCCGCACGAGGTCCCCGGTGCGGTAGAGGCGCGCGCCCGCAGGCCCGTACGGGTCGGGGACGAAACGCGTGGCCGTCAGGCCGGGGCGGTGCCGGTAGCCGTGCGCCAGACCGGCGCCGCCGAGGTAGAGCTCGCCGGGCAGTCCGTACGGGACCGGGCGCAGCCGGCCGTCCAGGACATAGGCACGGGTGTTGGCGAGCGGTTCGCCGATGAGGACCTGGCCGTCGTCGCCCACGGCGGGCTCCGCCAGGGTGGACCAGATGGTGGTCTCGGTCGGACCGTAGACGTTCACCAGTCGTTTGCTGACGGTGCCCAGCTCCGCGGCCAGCGCGGGTGGCAGCGCCTCGCCGCCGGACAGGGCGGTGAGTCCGGCCGCGTCGTCGCCGAGCCCCGCGTCGAGCAGCAGCCTCCACCCGCTGGGCGTGGCCTGGACGTGCGTGACCCGGTGGTGATCGATGAGCCCGAGCAGCGCGGGCCCGTCGCGGTGACCTCCCTCCGGTACCAGGACGACGCGCCCGCCGCTGATGAGGGGCAGCAGCAGTTCGACCGCCGAGATGTCGAAGGACAGCGAGGTGAGCCCGAGCCAACGGTCGTCGGGGCCGGAGCCCAGGTGGTCGCGCAGCGCGCCCAGGACGTTGGCGAGCGCCGAGTGCGGCACCTCGACACCCTTGGGGCGGCCGGTCGAGCCGGAGGTGTAGAGCACGTACGCGGGGTGGGCGGGCGTCGGGCCCGGGGGCAGCGCCGGGGTGTCCGGCCCGACGGGTGCCAGGGCCTCCGGGGTGAGGTCGCCGGGGCCCTCGGGGCGTGTGGTGACGCGCAGCGCGAGGCGCGAGTCGGCCCTGAGGAACGCCAGCCGCTCGGCCGGGTGGTCGGGGTCGAGCGGCAGGTGGACGGAGCCGAGGGCCAGCGAGGCGAGGAGGACCACCAGCTGGTCGCGGCCGCGCGGCAGTTCGATGCCGACGAGGGTGCCGGGGCCCGCGCCGTGCCGGGCCAGCGCGGCGGCCGCGTGTGCGACCAGGGCGGACAGCTCCCGGTAGGTCAGGGTCTCGTCGCCGCGGACGACCGCGGTCGCGTCGGGGCGGGCGGCCACCGCCTCGGCGAAGAGTGAGGGCACCGTGCGCCGGGTGAGTTCGGGCCGCGGACTCGGCGCTGCCAGTTGCGCGGCCCGTTCACCGGGTGTCAGCAGCGGCAGATCGCCGACCGGGGTGTCGGGGCCGGCCAGTACGCCGTCGAGGAGGGTCGTCCAGTGGTCCGCGATCCGTCGCGCGCCGTCGGCGGTGAGCGCCGCCGCGCGGAACTGGAGGCTCGCCTCCACCTCCGTACCCGAGTCGACGAGCTGGAGGTGCGCCAGGTTGCGCGCGGTGCCGCAGAAGCCGAGCCAGCGGACCTCGGCGCGGACCTCGGCACCGAAGTCGGGGCGCGGTCGCTCCGGGCGCCGCCGGTAGCTGAGGGAGAGGGGGGTCAGCGCGGTGCGCGGGGTCAGTCCGCGTACGGAACGGCCGAGCGGGACGGCCCGGTGCCGGTACAGGGCGCGCAGTTCGGCCCGCACCGTCCGGGACCAGGTCGCGAAGGGCGCGTCGAGGTCGGCGGTGGTGAAGAGGGGCAGCTCGTTGACGGCCAGCCCCACGCCCGTGGCCGTGCCCGGCGTGCGGAGCGACAACTCGATGGCCGTGACGGGGGCGGCCTCGCCGTAGCGGGCGAGCAGGGCGTGCCAGGACGCGGTGAGCAGTTCGAAGCGGGTGAGCCCGAGCCGTTCGGCCGTGGCACCGAGCAGCGCGGCCCGCTCGGGGCCGAGGCTCCACGTGATCTCCGCGCCCGGCGCGGGAGCGGTACCGGCCACCGGGGGGACCGTGAGGCCCGGGAGCGCGGGAGCGGCCGGATCGCGCCAGCGGGTGGCCCAGTACGCTTCGGCGTCCGCGAGGGCGTCGGGGGACGGTGCGGCGGCCGGCTGCGGGGCGGCCGGAGCCGGTGGCCCGCCCCGGTAGGCGGTGGCCAGGTCGTCGACGAGCCGGTCCTTGGACTCGCCGTCGAAGACGAGGTGATGGGCGGTCAGGACCAGGACGTGCCGGACCGGGGACAGCCGCAGGAGTGCGAAGCGGTGCAGCGGGCCGTGGGCGAGGTCGAAGGGCTGGGCCCGTTCCCGGGCGAGCAGCGCGTCGAGTGTGCCGTCGGTGCACTCGACCGTGCGCGGGCGCCCGGGTCCGGGACCGGGCCGGGGGGTGCCGTCCGCGGCGAACACCGTGGTGAGGGCCGGGTGCTGGGCGGCGACGGCGGCGCAGGCCCGGTTCAGGCGGCTGGTGTCGAGCGGGCCGTCGAGACATAGGGCCAGGGTGAGGTGATAGGCGGAAGCGGTGTCCAGGGTGCGCTCGGTGAGCCAGACGCCGTGCTGGGCGGAGCTGAGGGTCGCGTTCACAGGATGGCCTCGGGGTGGTCTTGGGCGAGGATGCGGCGCAGTTCGCGTTTGAGGACCTTGCCGGCCTCGTTGCGCGGCAGGGTGTCGTGGAACAGCACGGTGGCCGGCAGTTCGTGGACGGCCAGCAGGTCGAGCAGGAAGGCCCGCAGTGCGGTGGTGGTCAGACCGTCGTCGGCGACGACCACGGCGGCGACGACGCTTCCCAGGACCGGGTGCGGCACTCCGAGGGCGGCGGCGTCCCGGACCAGCGGATGGGCGTGCAGGGCGTTCTCGACCTGGAGGGTGGAAACCTTGTGGGCGCCCGACTTGACGACGTCCCGCTCCCGGTCGAGCAGATGGAGGAAGCCCTCCTCGTCCACGCGGCCCAGGTCGCCCATGCGTATCCAGCGTCCCTGGAAGACCTCGTCGTCCGTCTCACCCACGTACGCCCGCGGAGCCGCCGCCGATCGCAGCCACAGCTCTCCCGGCCGCCCCGCGGGCAGCGGCTCTCCCCCGGGTGTGGTCACCCGCAGATCGGCCAGGGAGGCGGGACGGCCGGGCGAGTCCGGGCGGGCCGGGTCGAAGAGCAACGTGACCTGGGCGGGGGCGGCCTCGGTGGACGTGTAGTAGTTGACGACCTGCGCCTTCGGGAAGGCCCGGACGAGTCCGAGCGCGACCGGCTGAGGGAGGGCGGCGGCCGTGGAACCCACCAGGCGCACGGCGTCGCGCGCACCCGACGACCCCGCGTCGGTGAGCGCGGCGGACGCCAGCAGTTCGATCGCCATGGCCGGTACGAGGAACACGCTGCCGATGTCGTGCTCCGAGAGCAGGCGCAGGAAGCGGGCCGGGGTGAACTGCGGGGCCGTGACACAGGTGGCGTACGCGTTCAGCGCGTTGACCAGCATGGTCTGCCCGGCGTTCGTGCCGACCGGGAAGGCGTGCAGGAAGGCGGACGAGTGACGCAGCGGCCGCCTGCGCTCGTCGAGGGTGCAGCCGTACGCCAGGTTGGCGTGCCGGGCTCCGACCGCCTTCGGGGTGCCGGTGGTGCCGGAGGTGTAGAGGATCTGGGCGAGGTCACCGGGCGCGGGCTCGGGCAGGTCGGGCCGGGAGGGGTGGCCGTCGGCGTCGGCCTCCGTCAGCACGGTGGTGCCCTCCGGCAGCGCGGGCGGGCCGTCCCCCGTGCCGTGCAGCAGGAAGCGGGCCCGCGTGTCCGCGAGCACATGGGCGGTGGTGGCGGGCGCCGTCCGGTCGGACAGCGGGACGGCCACCCCGCCCGCCCGCAGCACCGCGAGGAAGGCGACGGCGTATTCGGTCCAGCGGGCCGTGCCGTGGTGCAGCACCACCCGGTCTCCGGGCCGCACCCCGGCGGAGCGCAGCGCGCGGGCGTACGCCCCCGACCGGGCGTGCCAGGACGCGAAGTCGAGCCGTTCGCGGCTGGTGACCAGGGCGGTGCGCTCGCCGTGGGCGGTGGCCCGGTGGGCAAGCAGGGCGGGCAGTGTGGTGGCCGCCGTCGGTGTCATGTCCGGCTCTCCTTCGCGCGGCGGGCGGCGGCGATCCGGGCACGCTCGCGCAGACCGACCAGATCGTCCGGCTCGGCCTCCGGAACGTCGCGGTCGAAGCGCGCCAGCACCGGAAGGCGCAGGCCGAGCGCGACCAGGCCGAGCATGGCGCACCCGAACAGCACGTACATCAGGGCGATGCCGCGACCGGGTCCGGTGCCGATCAAGGGGCCGAAGACGGGGGCGAGCGCCCCGCCGGGCTCCATCAGGGGCCCCAGCACCGAGGAGCCGAGCGGGGCGATGATCCCGTGGCCCAGCGGCAGGGTGGACCAGGCGACGAGGGTGTTCAGGGCGAAGACGCGGCCGTGGAAGCGCTGCGGGACCTTGACCTGGACGATCGTGGAGTAGACGCCGTTGACGAGGGAGAGCGCGAACGACATGCCGAACGCTCCGGCGGCGATCACCCAGAGACCGGCGTGCAGCCCGGTGAGGGCCCCGGCCAGGGCGAGCAGTGCGGCGAGGCCGAGCATGCCGCGCAGCCGGTGGCGCCGGGGGCCGCCCCAGAACCCCATGACGACCCCGCCCAGGATCGCGCCCGCGCCGCCCGCCATCGCGACCCGCGCCGCGCCCTGGAGGTCGTCGAAGGCGAGGACCAGCGGGGTGATGAGCAGGAAGAGCGGGGAGAGGAAGAGGTTCAGCCCGGCGAACCACAGCAGCATCGCCCGGAAGCCCCGGTTGCGCCAGGAATGGGCGAAGCCGTGCCGGATCTCGGAGACGAGGGACTCGCGCCGGGTCCACGGCAGCGTCCGGGGGAACTTGACCGCGAGCAGGACGCCGATGGCCAGGACGTAGCTGGCCACGTCGATGACGAGGATGCCGCCCAGACCGATTGCGGCCATCAGCGCGACGGCCACCAGCGGCACGACGAACTGGGCTGTGCCGAAAGCGAGTTGGACGATGCCGTTGGCGTGGCCGAGGTACTGCTTGGGTACCAGCTGCGGGACCGCCGAGGCGTAGGCGAGCCGTTGGAAGGTCAGGGCGAGGGAGAGCACGCCCAGCAGGACGTACACCTCCCAGGAGTGCAGGTTCCCGGTGAGGAGCAGGGCCAGGAGCCCGGCCTGCGTGGTGCAGGCGGTGAGGTCGCCCGCGAGGAGTACGGTGCGCCGGTCCAGCCGGTCGACGAGGGCGCCCGCCAGCGGGCCGACGAGGATGCCGGGGACCATGGCGATCACCGCGTAGAGCGCGTACCGGGTGAGGGAGCCGGTGTTCAGCAGGATCCAGAGCGGCAGCGCGAACTCGGTCAGCGCCGAGCCGGTGATGGAGACCAGCTGCCCGCTCGCGACCGCGAGGAACCGTCGCATGCTGGGTTCGGGCCCGGCGTCGGACTTCGCGTCCTCGGCGGGGGTTTCCGTGCCGGACTCCTCAACTGCCGCCGTCACCGGCCCGGTGTCCCCGTGGAACCACCACGAGTGCCGCGGATCGCGGACGGGCAGTTCGTCGGTCACGCCGTCGCGCACCGCGAGGTGCACGGTGGTCACCGCCTCGGCGACCTCGGTGGCCCGGTACTTGAGGAAGAAGTGACCGCCCTGGTCGAGCACGGCGACGGCGGAGCGCTCGGCCAGCAGCAGCCACTCGCGGTAGCGCTCCTGGTAGAAGTCGGCCGCCGGGTCCTGGTCGCCGATCAGGCAGATGAGCGGGGCGCGCAGCCGGGGCGCGCCGGCGGCCACGTCGGCGATGGCGCGGGTGAAGTAGTCCTCGGCGGCCTGGGTGTCCCGGCGCATGTTGCCGATGATGAAGGCCGCCTGCTCCTTGTCGAGGTCGGAGGTGTTCACCCCGAGCCCGATGAGCCAGTTCGCGTAGACCCGGTCGCCGAGCAGCGGTTCGAGTGAGGCGACGCGGCTCAGCGCGTTGAGCACCCGGCTGCGTGGCCGGGCGAAGGGGAACTGGGCTCCGGCGTAGACCGCTTCCAGCGGGTGCCCGGCGGCTTCCAGCAGCCGGGAGACGGAGATCGCCAGGGCCGTGCCGACCGCGCAGTGCCCGTAGACCACGACGGGCCCCTCGGTCCGCTCCCGTACCTCCGCCGCGATGCGCTCGGCGAGTTCGTCGAACGGCACGGACTCCTCGGTGACACCGACGTCGTGGCCCGGTACAGCGACCGCCCACAGTTCGGTGTCGGCGGGCAGCGCGTCGGCGACGGGCTGGTAGACGACGGGGCTGCCGCCGCCGTACGGCACACAGACGAAGGTGCGGGTGCGGTGGGCGGCGGACACGGGCGGGGTGAGCCGGTGCAGCAGCGGCCTCGGGGAGTCGTCGCTCTCGTCCCGGGAGGCGACGGCGGCCAGGTCGCGGACGGTGCGGTGGGTGAAGAGGTCCATGACGCTGACGGGCCGGGCGCCCGCCTCGGCCAGCCGGGCGCGGGCCCTCGCGACGACCTGGGTGGCCAGGAGCGAGTGGCCGCCGATGTCGAAGAAGTCCTCGTCCGTTCCGACCTCCGTCAGCCCGAGCACCTCGCCCCAGATCCCGGCGAGCAGGCGTTCCACCTCGGTGGCGGGCCGGGTCGCGCCGGTCGACCGCCGCAGCTGCGGTGCGGGCAGGGCGCGGCGGTCGAGCTTTCCGTTGGGGGTGAGCGGCAGGGCGGGGACGACGGCGACCACCGAGGGCACCTGGTGTTCGGGGAGCACCCGTTTGAGGGCCGTACGCAGCCGGGCCGGATCGGGCTCGTCCGGGCCGGCGGGCACGACGTATCCGACGAGGCGCTGGTCGCCGGGCCGGTCCTCGCGCAGGACGACCGCCGCGTCGGCGACGTGGGGCTGGGCGCGCAGCGCGGCCTCGGTCTCGCCGGGCTCGATGCGCAGCCCGCGCAGCTTGATCTGCGCGTCGACGCGGCCGAGGTGCTGGAGGGTGCCGTCCGGGAGGCGGCGGGCCAGGTCCCCGGTGCGGTAGAGGCGGGAGCCGGGCGGACCGTACGGGTCGGGCACGAACCGGGCCGCGGTCCCGCCGGGCCTGCGGTGGTAGCCGAGGGCCACGGCGGTGCCGCCGATGTGCAGTTCTCCGGGGGCCCCGGGCGGCACGGGGCGCAGGGCGGCGTCCAGCACGTACAGCCGGGTGTTGTCGATGGGCCGTCCGATCGGCACCGTCTCCAGGGGCCCGGCGCACTCCCACGAGGAGACGTCGACCGCCGCCTCCGTCGGGCCGTACAGGTTGGCGAGGGCGCAGTGCGGCAGTCGGCCGGTCAGTTCGCGGGCCGTGTCGGGCGGCAGGGCCTCGCCGCTGCTGATCACGCGGCGCAGTGTCGTGCACCGTTCGACGCCCTCCTCGGCGAGGAAGACGGTCAGCATGGCGGGCACGAAGTGCGCCACGGTGACGCCCGCGGTGGCGATGAGGTCGAGCAGATAGCCGGCGTCCTTCTGGCCGCCGGGCTTGGCGAGGACGATGCGCGCACCGGTGGTCAGGGGCCAGAAGAACTCCCACACCGATACGTCGAAGCCGACGGGGGTCTTCTGCAGGACGGCGTCGTCGTGGCCCAGCCGGTAGGTGTCCTGCATCCACTGGAGGCGGTTGGCGATGGCCCGGTGGGTGTTGGGCACGCCCTTCGGGCGGCCGGTGGAGCCGGAGGTGTAGATGAGGTAGGCGGGGTCGTCGGGGGTGGGCCCGGCAGGACCGCGGCGCGAGCGGGGCGGTTCCTCGGGGTCGTCCAGCAGCATGATCTGCGCGGTGCAGCCGTGCGGGGTGGGCAGTCCGCGCTGCGTGAGCAGGACGGGCGCGTCGCTGTCGGCGAGGAGGAAGGCGAGGCGTTCGGCGGGGTAGCCGGGTTCCAGCGGGGCGTAGGCCGCGCCCGTGCGCAGGATGCCGAGCAGCCCGGCGACGAGTTCGGGTGAGCGTTCCGAGCAGATGGCGACGAGGCCGCCCGGACCGATGCCCTCGGCGGCCAGCCGGGCTGCGATCCGGTCGGCCCGCTCGTCGAGCTGCCGGTAGGTGAGGGCGGGCCGGCCCTCGACGGCGACGGCGACCGCGTCGGGGGTCCGGGCGATCTGCTCGGCCACCAGGGCGGTGAGGGTGGTGGGCGGACGGTCCACAGCGGTGTCGTTGTACCGCTCGGTCTCGGTGTCGCGCTCCTCCGGGGTGGGCCCGGCGAGGCCGGAGAGCGGGGTCTCGGGGGCGGCCGCCACGGAGCGCAGGATCCTGCCGAGGTGATCGGCGAGGCGTCCGATGTCGGCGGGGTCGAAGAGGTCGGTGTTGAAGTTGAAGGAGCCGTGCAGCCCGTCGGGCCACTCCTGGAGGAAGAGTTCGAGATCGAAGCGGGTGCCGCTGGCTCGTACCCCGAAGGGCTCGGCGCTCAGGCCGCCCGCCGCCGCGGCGTCGCGCTGGGTGGCGTAGTTCTGTACGGCGAGCACGGCCTGGAAGACGGGCGGGCGCGAGACGTCGCGTGCCACCTTCAGCTCGCTGACCAGCTGCGCGAACGGCAGCTCCTGGTGCGCGTAGGCGTCCAGGCAGGTTTCGCGGGTGCGGCGCAGGAGCTCGGCGAATGACGGATCGCCCTCCAGCCGGGCCGGCAGCGCGATGACGTTGACGAACATGCCGACCAGGTCTTCGAGTTCCGGCTCGGTGCGTCCGGCGACAGGGGAACCGACGGCGAAGTCGCGCTGGCCGCTGAAGCGGGCGAGGAGGATCTGGAAGGCGGCCAGGAGCACCATGTGGACGGTCGCGTCGTGGAGCCGGCCGAGCGCCGCGAGCCGGTCGAGCAGGGGGCGGTCGACGAAGAACGCGTACCCGGCGCCTTCGAAGGTCTGGCGGGGCGGGCGGGGGCGGGAGAAGGCGAGCTCCAGCGGTTCGATCCCGGCGAGTTCGCCGGACCAGTGGGCGACCTCGGCCGCGAGCCGTTCACCGCTCAGCTGCTCGCGCTGCCACAGCGCGAAGTCCCCGTACTGCACGGCCAGTTCGGGCAGCGGATTGGGTTCGCCCGCGACGCCGGCGGCGTAGTGGCGCAGCACTTCGCCGAGCAGGACCTCGCTGGACCAGCCGTCGCTGACGCTGTGGTGGACGACCAGGAGCAGGACGTGGTCGTCGGCGGCCAGCCGGATCAGCAGGGCCCGCAGCAGCGGGCCCCGCTCCAGGTCGAAGGGGACGGCGGACGCCTCGTCCACCAGGCGTTCGGCCTCGGCCGGTGACTCGGCCACGGCCTCGGTGAGGGCCGCCGGGCCGGGCGGGTCGATGACCAGCAGCGGGAGGCCGTCGTCGGTGGCCGGGTAGCGCGAGCGCAGCGTCTCGTGCCGGGCGACCGCCGCGTCCAGGGCGGCGCGCAGCAGGCCGGTGTCCAGCGGGCCGCGCAGCCGCCGGACCACCGGGATGTTGTACGCGGCGGTTCCGGGGGCGAACTGCTCCATGAACCACAGGCGTTCCTGTGCGAACGAGAGCGGCACGGGCGTGTCCGGGTCCCGGCGCGGGATGGTGGCCCGGGCGGCGGGGCGCGCCGACAGGCGGCGGCGCAGCAGTTCCCGCTTCGCGGCCGTGAGGCGGGCGGCGGCTGGTTCCGCCGGGTGGGCGGTGTCGGCGCTCATGAGCGGGGCCGGCTTCCTTCCAGTGCGTCCTGCGCGGCCAGCAGCTCTTCGGCGTCCGTGTCCGACAGGGCGTCGATCTCGGCGGCCAGAGCGGCCTCCACGGCTTCGGCGAAGGCGGCGCAGGTGCGGTGGGTGAACAGGGTGCGCAGGGGGACGGCGAGGTCGACGGAGGCGCGGAGCCGGGCGATGACCCGCGTCGCGAGGAGCGAGTGGCCGCCCAGGTCGAAGAAGTCGTCGTCCGCGCCGACCGGCCCCGAGCCCAGCACCTGGCGCCAGATGTCGGCGACCAGTTCCTCCGCCTCGGTCCTGGGCTCCACGAAGGCGGCCCGCACGGGGGACGCGCCGCCGGGGTCCGGCAGGGCCGCCCGGTCCACCTTGCCGTTGGGGGTGAGCGGCAGGCGGTCGAGCACGGCCCAGGCGCCGGGGACCAGGTGCGGGGGCAGCACGGCGGCCAGTTCCGCGCGCAGCCGGGCCGGGTCCGGCGCGGACGCGTCCGGGGCCGGGACGACGTGGGCGACGAGCCGGTCGCCGCGGGCGTGGACCACGGCATCGGCCACGCCGGGCAGGGCGGTGAGCGCGGCCTCGACCTCGCCGGGCTCGACCCGGAAGCCGCGCACCTTCACCTGGCCGTCGAGCCGGCCCAGGAATTCCAGCTGCCCGTCGGCCCGGCGCCGGACCCGGTCGCCGGTCCGGTAGCGACGGGCCCCCGGCGGTCCGTCCGGGTCGGGCACAAAGGCGCGGGCGGTGGCCCCGGGGCGGCCCAGGTAGCCGTCGGCGACCCCGGCCCCGCCGATGACGAGTTCGCCGGGGGTGCCGGGCGGGACGGGCGTGCCGTGGCGGTCCAGCACGGCCAGGGTGGTCGCGCCGATCGGGCGGCCGATGGGCGGCCTGCGCAGCCCGTCCGGCGCGCCGAGCTCCGCCGTGGTGGCGATGACCGTGGTCTCCGTCGGGCCGTAGGAGTTCACCAGCCGCACGGTGTCGCCGAACCGGGCCCGCCACGCGGCGACCGCTTCGGCGCGGAGTTGGTCGGCGCCCAGGACGACCAGGCGCAGCGTGTCCGGCCACGGGGTTTCGGCGAGGTCGGCGACGAGGTGGTGCCAGTAGGGGGTCGGCAGGTCCAGGACGGTGACCCCCGCCGCGTAGGGCTCGGCCAGCTGGTCGCCGAGGGCCGCTCCGGGGCGGGCGGTGACGAGGACCGCGCCGGACGCCAGGGCCGGGAAGATCTCCTCGGCGCTGGTGTCGAAGGAGAGCGAGGCGCTGTGCAGGACCCGGTCGCTCTCGCCGAGGCCGTAGCCCTGACGCATCCAGGCGACCCGAGCGGCGAGTGCGCGGTGCGGCACGAGGACGCCCTTGGGCGTGCCGGTGGACCCCGAGGTGTAGATGACGTACGCGGGATCGTCCGGGGCGGCCTCGGTGCCTGGGCCGGGAAGCGGACCGGCCTCGATGCCGGGGCCGGAAGGCGGGGCGGACGGGTTGCCGGGGGCGGCGGACAGGACGGGGACATCGGCGATGAGGCCCGGGACGGGTGCGCCGTCCCCGGTCAGCAGGACCGCCGCCCCGCTGTCCCGCAGCATGAAGTCGAGCCGTCCGGCGGGGTATTCCGGGTCCAGCGCGAGAAAGCCCGCGCCGACGCGCCAGGCGGCGAGCATCACCACGACCGGCCGCGGTCCCCGGGGCAGGCAGAACGCGACGAGGTCGCCGCGGCGGACCCCGGCCGCCATGAGCCGGGCGGCCAGGGCGCGGGAGGCGTCGGCGAGTTGTCCGCGCGTGAGGGTTTCCCCTGGGCCGACGAGGGCCGGGGCATCGGCGGCTCGGGCCATCCTCCGGTCGATCGCGGCGAGGACCGTCGGGGGGTACTCCGGCAGCGCGGGCCCCGCCGCCTCGTCCCGCAGCAGCGCCGACTCCCCCTCGTCCAGCAGGGGCAGCAGGTGCACGGGCGTGTCGGGCTCCTCCAGGGCGGCGCGCAGCAGGATCTCGAAGCGGGCGGCGAACCGGGCCACCTCCGGCGCGTCCAGGAGATCGGTGCGGTAGCCGAAGACCGCGTGCAGGTCGTCACCGTCCGGGCGGACGTCCAGGCTCAGTTCGAACTTGGCGGCGGTGTGGCCGCCGTCCGCCTCGGCGCAGAGGAGGTCCGCGAAGCGGTGCGCGCCCAGGTCGCCGCCACTCTGGGTGTGCACAGTAAGCAGCGTCTGGAAGACGGGCGTACGTCCGGTGTCCCGGTCCTGCCGCAATTCCTCGGTGAGCCGTTCGAACGGGACGCGGCCGTGCGTCAGGGCGCGGAGCCAGTCGCCTCGGATCTGCCGCAGCAGGGCGTCGAAGGACCGGGTTTCGGAGAAGTCGGCGCGCAGGACGAGGGTCGAGGAGAAGTAGCCGACCGTCCGCTCGCTGTCGACCGTCGTGCGCGCGGCGGTGGGCACGCCCACGCAGAAGTCGTCCTGGCCCGTGCAGCGGTGGAGGAGGAGTTGGTAGGCCGCGGCGATCACCATGAAGGGGGTGAGCCGGCGGGCACGGGCGAAGCCCTCCACCGTCCTGCCCAGACCGCGCAGGACTTGGGTGCGATAGGCGCCCCGGCTGGTCGGAACGGAAGGCCGGGGGCGCTCGGCGGGGAGCGCCAGCGGCTGGGTGCCGTCGAGCAGCCGGCGCCAGTGATCGAGGGCGGCGGCGGCCTCCGGGCCGTCCAGCCAGGCGCGCTCCGCGGCGGCGTGCGCCAGGTAGGAGGGCGGATCCTCCAGTGCGGCCCCGTCGCCTGCGCGGAACGCCGAGTACAGCGTGGCGAGTTCGGAGCGCAGCAGGCCGAGCGACCAGCCGTCGGCGACGATGTGGTGCACGACCAGACAGAAGGTGTACGTGTCCTCCCCGGTACGCAGCAGCGTGGCACGCAGCAGCGGCCCTTCCGCCAGGTCGAACGGCCGATTGGTGAACTCCCCGATCCTTGCGGCGGTTTCGGCCTCCGCGCACCCCCGCAGATCATGGCTGTCCCATGGGACCGGGGCCGGTGGGTCCACCACGACGTACGGGCGGCCGTCGAGGGCGGGGAAGCGGCTGCGCAGCGCCTCGTGCCGGCCCGCAACCGCGTCCAGCGCCGCGCCGAGGGCGTCCGCCGAAAGCGCACCGGTGAACCGGAGCACGAGCGGAATGTTGTACGCCGGGTCCCCCGGCTCGAACTGGCCCAGGAACCAGAGGCGTTCCTGCCCGACAGAGAGGACGGCCTCGGCGAGGGCCTGGGCCTCCGGGCCGGATGCCCCGGGCGTCGGGAAGTGAGGCCGCTGGCTGGAATCGGGCATGACGCTCCTGGGGGCCGGGTCGTGGCGGTCCGGCCGCCTGGCTGAAACCGTATGCATGCACGGCCCGTGCGGGTGACGCGTGAGGAGGGAGGGACAGCTGCCCCGGGAGGGTGCCGTGATGCCGCAAATGCTAGAGAGCGACCGAACGGCGGGTCAATGGTCTGGACCAAACTACTGTGGGCCCCGCTCAAACACCCCACGGCCCGGATCAGGGGAAAACGGCCGAAACCTGCCCCTGAGCCCGCCCGTTCGGCCTCGGCACGGCCCGACAGGCCCGGCGGTCCGCAGCCCCCCGCACCTCCGCCGCAGACGCGACCGGGCTGTGGTGTCACGAGGTGTGACACCACAGCCCGGTGTGCGGGTTCAGGCGGTACGCAGCCAGACGCTGGTGTCGACCGGCAGCACGCCCTGGCTCAGCGGCTGGGAAGAGACGAGGACCTGGGCGTCGTCCGGGAGTTGTACGGGGGTGGCGGAGAGGTTGACGATGCAGGTGAAGTTCTCACCGCGGGTGAAGGCGAGGACGTCGGGTGCGTAGTCGAGCCACTGCATGGGCCCGTCCCCCAGGTCGGGCTCGGCCGCGCGGCGGGCGAGGGCCTGGCGGTAGAGGGTGAGCATGGAGTGGGGGTCGGTGTCCTGAGCGGCCGCGGTCAGCCCCGCCCAGGCTGCTGGCTGCGGGAGCCAGGGTGATGCGGCGCTGTCGGGGCTGAAGCCGTAGGGCTCGGTGGTGCCGTTCCAGGGCAGCGGGACGCGGCAGCCGTCACGGCCGGGATCCTCTCCGTTCGTACGGTGGTAGATGGGGTCGTCGCGGCGGTGGGCGGGGATGTCCTCGACCTCGGGCAGGCCCAGTTCCTCGCCCTGGTAGATGTAGACGGCACCGGGCAGGGCCATGGTGAGCAGGGCTGCGGCGCGGGCGCGGCGGCGGCCGAGGTCTTCGTCGACGACGGGGTTGTACTGGCGGATACCGGCGGCGGTGCTGGTGTCGGGGCGGCCGTAGCGGGTGACATGGCGGGTGACGTCGTGGTTGGAGAGCACCCAGGTGCTGGGGGCCCCGACGCCGACGTGGGCGGCCAGGGTCTGGTCGATGACGGCACGCAGAGCAGTGGGGTCCCAACTGCACCCGAGGAAGTCGAAGTTGAAGGCCGAGTGGAGTTCGTCGGCGCGCAGGTACTGGGCGAAGCGGTCGGGGTCGGCGAGCCATACCTCCCCGATCAGCGCGCGGGGCTCGGAGTAGGAGTCGGCGACGGCGCGCCAGCCGCGGTAGATGTGGTGGTTCTCGTCGAGATCGACGTAGGGGTGGGGGTCGGGGAAGACGCTGTGGTCGTAGTCGGGCAGGTCCGGGTCCTTGCTGCACATGGCGGCGGAGTCGACGCGGATGCCGTCCACTCCCCGGTCGAACCAGAAGCGGAGGATGTCTTCGTACTCGGCCCGGACGAGGGGGTTGCGCCAGTTGAGGTCGGGCTGTTCGGGGGCGAACAGGTGCAGGTACCACTGACCGTCGGGCACCCGGGTCCAGGCGGAGCCGCCGAAGATGGACTGCCATGCGTTGGGGGGCAGTTCGCCGTCGTCGCCGCGGCCTTCGCGGAACCAGAACAGTTCGCGTTCGGGTGAGCCGGGCTCGGCGTTGAGGGCGGCGGTGAACCAGGCGTGTTCGTTGGAGACGTGGTTGGGCACGACGTCGACGATGATCCGGATGTCGCGTTCGTGGGCTTCGCTGATGAGTTTCTCGGCTTCGGCCAGGGTGCCGAAGCGGGGGTCGATCCGGCGGAAGTCGGTGACGTCGTAGCCGGCGTCCGCCATGGGCGTCAGGTACCAGGGAGAGAACCAGATGGCTTCGATGCCGAGGTGCTGGAGGTAGTCCAGTCTGGAGCGCACGCCCGCCAGGTCGCCGATGCCGTCGCCGTTGCCGTCGGCGAAGCTGCGCGGGTAGACCTGGTAGATGGCTGCGTGACGCCACCAGTCGGTGGTGCGCGGGGTCATGGTGCCTGCCTTCGTGTGTGGTGCGAACAGTGCGCGGGCCCGGCCGGCG
Organism: Streptomyces sp. NBC_00523; assembly: GCF_036346615.1. Classification (NCBI taxonomy): domain Bacteria; kingdom Bacillati; phylum Actinomycetota; class Actinomycetes; order Kitasatosporales; family Streptomycetaceae; genus Streptomyces; species Streptomyces sp. NBC_00523. The sequence continues at coordinate 89,876 of NZ_CP107836.1, forward strand.
GGGACTTGGGCCGGGCCCACGGGTCTTCGGAGTAGGGCGAACCGCGGGCCGGGCCGGCCAGGGAGGCAAGCCGGGCCCGCGGTCGGTTCGGGGTTACCAGCCGGAGTTGCCGCTGCCGCGCTGGATGGTGAAGCCGCCGGTCATGTTGAGGGGTGCCTCGGCGGTTGCGGTGATCTTGGTGTTGGAGAAGGTGCCCTTGCCTCCGGCGTTCCCCTCGATGCCGTTGGCTCCGGTCCTGTCGATGGTCAGCCCGTCCACGCGCAGGTCGGAGACCTGCTTCTCCCAGGAGATGAGCAGTCCGCTGTAGGTGGAGTCCTCGACGGTGTTGTTCCGCAGGACGACGGGCTGGGTGATGTCGTGCTGGTCGGCGTACACCCACAGGGCGCCGAGCTTGGTGTTCCAGTTCACTTCCATGCTGCCGGTGCGGCGCAGGAGGTTGCCGGAGACGGTGGTGGTCCCGCTGAACGGTTCGCCGAACCTGGTGGAGACGGTGATGCCCGCGGCGGCGACGACGGTGTCGGAGATGAGGTTGTTCTCGACGCTGTTGCCGTTTCCGCCGTAGACGGCGGCGCCGTTGGCGAGGGACGGCAGCTGAACGGTGTTGTTACGGAAGGCGCTGTTGGTCACCGCGGCGCCGTCCGACCACATGGCCAGAGCGTCGTCCCCGGTGCCGCGGATGCTGCTGTTGGAGATGACTGTGTCCTTCACCGCGCCGTGCAGGTTGACGCCGTCGGCGTAGGTGTTGCGGATGCGCAGATCGCCGGCCTTGAGGCCGGTGGTCGGGCCGGAGATCCACAGGCCGACCTTGGTGTGCTGGATCCAGACGTTCTTGATGACGGACCCGGTGCCGAAGTCGCCCTCGATGGCGGCCTGGCCGCCGGCGTCGTCACGGACGGTGTTCTCACCGTCGATCATGAGGTTTTCGATGGTGCTGGTGCCACCCTGCCCGAACAGGCCTCCCTTGAGGCCGGTGCCGCGCAGCACGGTGTGCCACACGCCCGCGCCGCGCAGCTTCACGCCGGAGAGGTTGATGTGGTCGGAGATCTTGTAGGTGCCGGCCGGGAGGAACAGGCCCTTGCCCTGGTTCTTGGCCGTGTCGAGTGCGTTGTTGAGGGCGGCGGTGACGTCCTGGCTGCCCGGTGTGACGCCGAGGTCCGCGGCCGAGACGTAGCCGCTGGGCAGGGTGGCGGCGGATCCGGTCTCTTCGGCCTCGATCAGGTCGAGGGTGTAGGAGGCGGCGGTGTCGCCGGTGTCCTTCTGCAGCCGCAGGACGGTGCCGGCGGGCAGGGTCTGGCCGAAGGTGGCGCGGGTTTCGTCGAAGAAGCGGTGGCCCTGGCCCTCGCCCGGGTTGTTGGTGTACGGGTAGGCGCCGTAGACCCAGGCGTAGCGGGAGGTGAGGTGGAGGTCGGGCAGGGCCTTGCCGTCGGCGTATGCGCTGAGGGTGGCGTCGATGCCCTTGCCGTCGCCGCTGTCGGGCAGTGAGTAGCGCAGGTTGATGGCGTTCGCGGGCTCGGTGAGCTTGACCTCGACGTAGTCGCCGGTCTGGGTCAGCTTGACGGCCTGACGACCGGATGCCTCCGAGGCCACGGTGAGGTAGGTGCGGTCGGGGCCGATGGCCGACCCCTTGAAGCTGCCGGCTTCGGCCTCGTAGGTGGTGAACGGCAGGGTGGCACCTACGCCACTCGGGTCCGGGTCGGTGGGATCGCCGGGGTCGGTCGGGGTGGTGGGGGTGGTGGCCTTCAGGTGGTCGATGTTGACGTTGCCGCTGTCGTTGTCGGTGAAGGCGAGCTTGACCGTGTTGGCGCCCTTGGCGTACGAAACCGGGACGTCGACGGTCGACCAGGAGGCCCAGCCGCTGGTGGCGGGCAGGGTGACCTGCGCGGTACTGCTTCCCACGATCAGGGTCAGCGTCTTGCTCGACCCGGTGCCGTTGGCGTAGCGGATGGTGAGGCTGCCGGCCCCGCCGTAGGCGGACTGCACGCTGGTGGTGAGGGACGCGCGGCCCTTGTTGGCGTCGGTCAGTCCGCCGACGTAGCCGCTGCCGGTGTATCCCGCGTGCTCCTGCTGGCTGACCGCGCCACCCGACAGGGTCGCCGACTCCGCCTCCAGCGTGGAGGGGTCTGCGGGGGTCGGGTCGTCCGGCTGTGCCGGGGTGGTGGCCTTCAGGTGGTCGATGTTGACGTTGCCGCTGTCGTTGCTGGTGAAGGCGAGGGTGAGGGTGTTGGCGCCCTGCGTGAAGGTGACCGGCACGTCGATGGTGGACCAGCTCGCCCAGCCGTCGGTGGCGGGCAGGGTGATCTGCTGGGCCGCGCCGCCCGCGGTCAGGGTGAGCGTCTTGGACGATCCGGTTCCGTTGGCGTAGCGGACGGCGACCGTTCCGGCGCCGGCGTAGGCGGACTGGAGGGTGGTCGCGATCGTGGCGCGGCCCTTGTTCGCGTCGGTCAGTCCGCCGACGTACGCGCTGCCGGTGTATCCCGCGTGCTCCTGCTGGCTGACCGCGCCACCCGACAGGGTCGCCGACTCCGCCTCCAGCGTGGAGGTGGCGGCGTAGGCGGGTGCGGGGGTGGCCAGGCTGTAGGAGAGGGCGCCGGTGAGGGCCAGGAGCATGGCGGCGGATATGGCGGCGGTGGGCTTGAGGGACTTGACGGTGCGGAGTTTCGACACGGCTGTGTGTCCTTCCGGGAGGGGGCTCGCCCATGAAAGGTCGGTGGCTGGGGCGAACGGGGGTGGCCGGGCAGGTCTGCGGGGCCTGGGTGCGGGTTCGACGTGGGAGGAACGGAGCCCGATCGTGGTGGCGGCGGGCAGTGACCGAGATGGCGGCCGGGGCAGGGCTGTGCTGCGGTGATGGCCGCTGTCGAGAAGTGCCGCAGGCGTCGTGGGGGTGATGGGCTGCGGCACTGTGGGTACGCCGGGCTCGCCCGTGGTGGCACCGGCTGAGGGTCAGCCCTTGAGGCTGCCGGCGGTGAGGCCCGCGATGATGTGCCGCTGGAAGATCAGGAAGATCACCAGCAGGGGGATCGAGGCCATGACCATGCCGGCCAGGAGCTGGTTGGCGGGCATGAATTCGGCGAGTCGGTTGAGCGCGACGGTGATGGGCTGGCGTGCCGGGTCCGGGAGGACCAGGAGGGGCCAGAGGAAGTCCTTCCACACTCCGACGACGGCGAAGATGGAGACCACGGCCAGTACGGGCCGGGACAACGGCAGGACGACGGATACCAGGACGCGCAGGGGTCCCGCTCCGTCCATCCGCGCGGAGTCGAGCAGTTCGGCCGGAATCTGGTCGAAGAAGCGTTTCAGGATGAAGATGTTGAAGGCGTTCGCGCAGGCCGGCAGCCAGATCGCCCAGGGGGTGTTGATCAGGTTGGTGCCGAACAGCGGTACGTCGGTGACGGTCAGGTACGTCGGTACCAGCAGGGCGGATACGGGCAGCATCAGGGTGGCCAGCATCATGCCCAGGACGATGTTGCCCAGTGCGGGGCGCAGCTTGGACAGGGCGTAGGCGGCGGACACGTCGACGAGGAGCTGGGTGAGCCAGGCGCCTGCGGCCAGGAGCAGGGTGTTGAGGAAGTAGTGGCTCAGTCCGACGTTCGTCCATGCCTGGGAGTAGGACTCGGGGTGCCAGCTGTGCGGGACGAGGGTGGGGGTCGGGTCGGCCAGTTCCGAGGAGGACTTCAGTGCCCCGCTGGCCATCCAGTAGAGGGGGAAGACGAAGGCGAGGGTGAAACCGAGGACGGTCGAGGACAGCACGAACCAGTAGAGGAAGCGGCCGGTGCGCCGGTTCATCTCCGCGGGGGCGATGAGGGTGCGTTCGGAGGTGTCGGACATGGTCGTTCCTTTCAGCCCTTGCTGCGGGTCAGCCGGAGGTACACCGCCGCGAAGAGGCCGAGGACGATGAAGAGCACCGTGCTCATGGCGCTGGCCATGCCGAAGTCGTTGTAGACGAACGCATAGCGGTAGAGCAGCAGCAGGACGGTCACGGTGGCGTCGTCGGGTCCGCCGCCGGTGAGCACGTACGGCTCGATGAAGACCTGCATGGTGCCGATGACCTGGAGCAGGAGGGTGATCATCAGGATGAACCGCATCTGCGGGATCGTCACGTGCCACAGCCGCTGCCGGATGGAGGCTCCGTCGAGTTCGGCTGCCTCGTAGACCTCGCCGGGGATGGAGCCGAGTGCGGCGAGGTAGATGAGGGTGGTGGTGCCCATGTTCGCCCAGGTGGAGACCAGGACGAGGGAGATCATGGAGAGGTTCTCCGACTCGAGCCACTGCTGGGCCGGCAGGTGGAGGGTCTCCAGGACGTTGTTGAACAGGCCCGGGCCCGGGTCGTAGAACCAGCGCCACAGCAGCATGGTGACGATCGGCGGCAGCATGACCGGGAGGTAGACGGTCATCCGCAGGTAGGAACGCGCGTGGCGGAACTCGTTGAGGACGACCGCGGTGAGGAAGGGGGCGGCGAATCCGAAGACGAGGGCGAGGAGGGTGAAGTAGCCGGTGTTCTTCCACGCGGTCACGAAGAGCGGGTCGTCGAAGAGCCGGCGGTAGTTGTCCCAGCCCACCCATGTGGCGGGCTGGGAGAAGGTGACCTCCTGGAAGCCGAGCAGCCAGCCGCGGATGATCGGGTACCAGGAGAAGAGTGCGAAGCAGAGCACGCCCGCGCCGAGGAAGCCGTAGGCGACGAGGTGCTCGCTGAGGCGGCGCCGACGCCTGCTCGGGTTGTTCATGCTCGCCTTCTGCGGCTCGGGAGGGGATACGGGTTCCCGGGTGAGAGTCGGAGCCGCCATGTCACTTGACCGTCGCGAGGATGGTGTCGACCTTCTTGGACGCGTCCTTGAGCAGCTGGTCGAGGTCGGCGTCCTTCTTGGTCAGGACCGCCTGCATGACGCCGTCCAGCACCGTGTAGATCTGCTGGGCGTTCGGCGGTTCGACCTTCTGGTCGAGGAGGTCGTTCCGCTCGGTGAACGGCTTGTAGTTCTTCTGCGGCACGTTGGCGTACTTCTGGTGGGCGCGTTCCTGCTTGTCTTCGGCCAGGCCGTTCAGGAGCCGGTCCAGCGGGAGGCCGATCGGGACGTCGTTGCCGGAGGCGCGCTTGTCCTCGAACTCGGTGCGGTCCGGGTTGAGGTACTTCCACAGGACCCACTCGATGCCGGCCCTGATCTTCTCCGGCGATGCCTTGGGGTTGAACATGAAGCCGTTGCCGCCGCCGAGGGTGGCCTTGCCGGGCATCGCGGCGACGCCGAATTCGCTGTACTTGCGCTCGAACTGCTTGACGATGGTGGGAATGTTGTCCGGCCCAGCCATGTACATGCCGAGCTTGCCGGAGCCCATCATCTTCTGCACGTCATCGATCTGCAGCAGCTGCCGCGTACCCATGGAGTTGTCGGTCCAGCGCATGTCGTGCAGCATCTGGAGCGCGTCGCGGCCGGCCTTGCTGTCGAAAGCCGCCTTCCACTTCCCGTCCCCGTCCTGGGCGGCGATGTCGCCGCCCATCGAGTAGACCCATGACGTGAAGTGCCAGCCGCCCTGGTTGTTCTTGCTGTAGTCGGCGTAGCCGACGGTTCCCTCGCCCAGCGCGGTGATCTTCTTGGCGGCCTTGCGGACCTCGTCCCAGGTCGTGGGCGGCTTGTCGGGGTCGAGTCCGGCCTTCTTGAACAGGTCCCGGTTGTAGACCAGACCGAGGGAGTACTGGCCGTTCGGCAGGCCGTACAGACCGCCGTCGGGCCCGCTGAACACCTTCAGGTACTCGGGCTTGATGTCCTTGATGCGCGGCAGGTCCTTGGTGTACTTCGTGATGTCCGCACCCTGGCGACGCTGGATGAGACCCGCGGGGTCGGTGAAGTAGACGTAGTAGACGTCCTCCAGCTGCCCCCCGGCGAGCTTCGCGGAGAAGGTCTTGGGGTCCATCTGGCCCTCGCGGGCATCGATCTTGATCTTCGGGTGCTCCTTCTCGAAGGCCCTGACGTCCTCCTCGAAGTACTTCCGGTCCACCGGCTGGGTCTTGGGCGGCATGCCGTTCACCGAGATGGTGACCACGCCGTCCTCGCTGCCCGAGGAAGGGGAGCCGCCGCAGGCGGCAAGCCCTCCGGTAAGCACGCAGGCTATCCCCGCGCCGATGAACCTGCGGCGACTGCGCATTCCGCCCATGACTGATCTACCTTCCGTGGATGCACTGCGCCGACGCCCCGTCAACCGAAGCCCCGGCGGATACGCAGAAGGTAGAAGTCAGTCATGTAAAAAGTCAATGACATGTTGCAAAACATTGATTACTTCGGCTGTGACCTGCCGGAACTCGGCCTCGCGGTGGAGGACCGGACGATCAGCTCGGCCTGAAAGAGGGTCAGGCCCGGCACGACCTGTCGGCTGCGGATCTGCTCGTCGAGAGCCTCGATCGCGGCCTCGGCCATGGCGGCCACCGGCTGCCGGCACGTGGTCAGCGGCGGGTCGACCGCGCTCATGAACGCGGAGTCGTCGAAGCCCACCACCGAGAGGTCCTCCGGCACCCCGAGCCCGCGCCTTCGGGCCCCCCGGACCGCCCCCAGTGCAAGGGTGTCGCTTCCGCAAACAACCGCGGTGACCCCCTGGTCGAGAAGATCGGAGATGGTGCGGGCGCCCGCCTCCAGGGCGAACAGGCTGTGGCCCACCCAGGGCGCCCACCGCCCCTGCTCCACTCCCCTGGACTGCCAGAACTGCGCGAACCCGCGCAACTTCCGTACGGACGGCACGTGACCGCTCGGGCCGACCAGCAGTCCGATGCGCTCGTGCCCCATCCCTTCCAAATGAAGCATCGCCTGCTGAACGGCCTGTGTGTCGTCGGCGGCGATCTGGACCAGGTCCGCGTTCTCGTCGGCGACGTTCACCATCACCATCGGCACCTGCCGCTCCTTCAGCGCGGCCCCCTGTTCCGCCCCGACATCCGCGTAGCTGGACCCGACGAACACGATCCCGCCTATGTTCTGCGCCAGCAGCATCTCGACGTAGTTGGCTTCGGAGACCCCATCTGCTGTACGAGTGCAAAGAACCGGCACATAGCCGCGCTTGTTCAAGCGCCCCGCCAACGCCTCCACGAACGAGGGGAAGACCGGGTTCTGGAGGTCGGGGACCACAACACCCACGAGAGGCGAACGCTCCGCGGCCGCGCCCGGCGGCCGCTTGAGGCCCAGAACGTCCAGCGCCCGCAGCACCCGCTCCCTGGTCGCGGCGGCGACACTCGGGCTGCCGTTCAGCACCCGCCGGACCGTCAGCTGGCTCACGCCCGCGAACTCAGCTACCTGCACCACCTTCATTGTCATGACGCCACAGTACATGGGGTGCGCAAAATTCGTTCAGAATCACGCAAGATTTGCCGGACAGCGGAGCGGCCGTTGGTCTTGGCCTGGGTGACCGTGGTGATGATCGCGATGACCGTGAAGACCAGGGCCAGGCTCGTCGCTCCGATCGTGGCCGGGACAACCGCGGCGGCCGTCGGGATGAGGGTGAGGAAGACGACGTCGCCGTCATCGCCCAGTCCTCGTTCGCCCCGCGCTGGGGCGAGGTGTTCCCGCGCTGGATGCCGGGATGGGGCGGGCGCCGGGTACCACGCTTGTCCGGGGCGAACAGCACGCCCAGGCGCCAGACCCCGGACGGGAGCACCACCAGCGGCGCCGCGTAGGCGACCCGGCGGGCCCAGCGCGGCTCCCCGGTGGCGGGCTCGTGCGCCGCACGCCACGCCCGGAACAGGCGGCCCTCGCGGCGAGGCGCGCTTGCTGCTTCGTCAGTGGCCGTGGTCGGCCTGGCCTGGAACATCCGCGCTCCTCACGGCCCAGGCGGAGCCGCCGACGATGGGGTGCCCTTCGTCGGGGGTTCGGCTACGCCGGCAGAGGGCGTCCCGTACGGTCGGCCCGTGATGATCAGAACGGGCGGCCCCCGCCGTCTCGGCGTCCCAGCCTCCGAGGCACGACTGACCTTCGATACGGAGTCTTCCGGAGTACCCGCACACCCCGTACTACCGGACCTTCGAGACCGCGGTCGACGCGGACACCCACCTCTACGAGTTCGTCGTGCCCATGGTTCCCCCGACGTGGAACGAGCGGGAGTGTCGAGGAGTACGCCGCGCTGATGGAGCAGGGCACGGTCCCCACGGCGGTGGCGATCTCCACCCTGGACGTGTGCCAGCCCGCCATCGACCGAGGAGACGACTACTTCGCGCACTGGGGCTGACCCACTTCCTCCTCGACGGACACCACAAACTGGAGGCCGCCGCCACCGCCGGTCGGCCGGTGCGGCTCCTCTCGCTGCTGGCCTTGGGCGAAAGCCTGGCTGAAGCGGAAGACACCGCCCGGCTGCCTGCCTTGCGCACGCGCCCCCGCAGGACCCGTGGGATCGGGTGGTAGATGTCGGTACGTGACTCCGGCCGGCTACAACACGCTCCACCGGATTCGGTTGAATACAGGCCGACCGGCGGGGCACAGCGATCGGGCATCAGGTCAGGAAAGGGCAGGCGCATATGTCGGGTACGGGCCGCATTGACCCGCGTGAGGCGGCGCAGCGGGAGGCTGTCGAGGCGGTTGTTCGTGCTCTCGAGTTGCCTGCGCGGTCGCTCGTGCCGGAGCGAGGGCTGCGGACTCAGGTCGTCATGGCGACCGGGTCCGGGAAGACCCGGGTCGCGGCGCGTAGCGCGGAGAAGCTTCGCGCCGGGCGCGTACTCGTGCTCGTCCCCTCGCTGGATCTGCTGACTCAGACCGAGGCCGCGTGGCGGGAGGCAGGTCGTACGGGCCCGATGATCGGGGTCTCGTCCCTGCGGGGTGAGGACGCTTCGTTTCCGAACACCACGGACGTGGAGGAGCTGGTCGCATGGGTGCGGCCGTTCGACAAGGTCACCGTGTTCGCCACGTACGCCTCGCTCGGCCTCGGCACAATGGAGCGCGCGCACGCCACAGGCCTTCCGGGCTGGGACCTGATCGTCGTGGACGAGGCGCACCGGACTTCGGGCCGGCTCGGGAAGCCGTGGGCCGTCGTCCACGACAACACCCGCATCCCCGCGCTGCGCCGCCTCTACATGACCGCCACCCCGCGTATGTGGCAGCTGGACGAGGACGCCGGCCGCGGGGCACCGCCCGAGTTGGTCGCAAGCATGGAGGACGACCCCGAGGGCCCCTTCGGCAGCAGGGCGTACACGCTCACCCTCTCGGCAGCGGTGGACCGGGGTATCTGCGCCCCGTACCAGGTCGTGTGCGTCGACATCACGGACACCCAGCTCCAGGCCGCGCAGCTCCTCGGGGTCGAGGGCCGCTCGGACGAGGTACGCGGGGCCCGGCTCGCTGCCCTCCAGACCGCCCTGGTGAAGGCGTCCTCGGAGGAAGGCTTCCGGCGCACGCTGACCTTCCACCACCAGGTCCGCGAGGCCGAGGCGTTCGCGGCCGGCCTCCCCCACGTCGCCGCGCGGCTGCGCGCTGCCGAACCCGAGCTCTACCCGCGCACGATCTGGGCCGACTGGCTGTGCGGGGAGCACAAGCCGCTCCACCGGCGCCGGGTGCTGGACGAGTTCGCGGCCGGGATCACCACGGACGGCGCGGTCGTGGAGAAGAGCTTCCTGGGGTCGGTGAAGGTCCTGGGCGAGGGTGTCGACACCAAGAACTGCGACTCCGTGTACTTCGCGGACGTACGCGGGGCGATGCCCGACCTGGTCCAGGCGGTGGGCCGGGCGCTGCGGATGCAGCCCGGCGAAGGCAAGATCGCCTCGCTCGTCGTACCGGTCCTCCTCGGGCCGGGTGAGACGGTCGACAACATGCTCACCAGCCGGGCGTACGGCGGACTCGCGAAGCTCCTGGAAGCGCTCAGGGCTCATGACGCCCGCGTCGTGGAACACCTCGCCGAGCAGCAGTCCCCCAGCGCCTCCAAGCCCGTGCAGGGACAGGCCGGCGAGATCGAGGCGGGCGGGGCGAAGGGTCCCTCGGAGCCGGCGCGGGAGCTGCTGAAGTTCTCCGTGCCACGCGATCCGGCGCAGCTGGCCGCGTTCATCAGCCTCCGTGTCCTCAACCCCGAGAACGAGCACTGGCGACGCGGCATCGAGGCCGCCGGCATCTACCACCGGCTCCACGGCGATCTGAAGGTGCCGTTCACCTACCGCGTGCCCACCGCCGACAGCAGCGAGGCCGAGGCCGAGGAGGGCCAGGCCGAAGAGGTCGAGGGGTGGCCGGCATCGCTCGCCGGGTTCCCGCTCGGGCAGTGGACGGCCGACGCACGGAGGTTCTACGCCCGTGGGGACATGGACGAGGACCGCGTCGCGCAGCTGGAGAAGCTGGGCATGGTCTGGTCGCACTACGACGTCGCCTGGGAGGAAGGCCTCTCCGCAGCGCGCGGATGGGCGGCCGAGGCAGGTCACCTCCTCGCCCCCACCGACGCCGTCCACCAGGGCTACCGGGTCGGGATCTGGTTGAAGAACGCGCGGGCCGCGGCCCGCAAGGCGGCCGCGAATGAACAGCGGCAGGCCGATGGGCTGCCGGTCCGATCGTCGGCCGGGGCCTTGTCGGACGAGCGGCGCGAACAGCTGGACGAGATCGACCCGGCGTGGTGCCCGCGCTGGCCGGTGGAATGGCAACGCTGCTTCCACCTCGTCCGGCTCCACCTGAGAGCCGGCCACCCGCTGCCCACCGGGCCGGGCGACGTGAGGGACCAGGGCGAGGACCTCGGACGGTGGGTTCGCTCGGTCCGGTACGGGTGGGACGACCTGACGCCCGTACAGCAGTGGATGTGCGAGCAGATCCTCGGGATCACCCCGGCGGCCGAGGACGAGAAGCCGCCCCCTCCCCGTACGCAGGCCGACAAGTGGGCGATGCACTATGCCGCAGCCCGCCAGTACTACGAACGCGAAGGACACCTCCACGTACCGAGGAAGCACGTCGAGCGGATCGTCGGCGAGAACCGAGAGGAACGGGAACTCCGGCTCGGGGCGTGGGTCAGCAACCAACGCAGCCGGGCCGCTGCACTGACCCCCGAGCGCGTGGACCTGCTCTCCGGCATCGGCATGCGATGGACATGACCGTGAGCGTCACCACGGGCGGCTACCCGCTCGTGGTGACTGCGTCCGTGGAAGCGCCCGGGCGGCCGGCCGGCAACCGTTGAAGAACGGTCAGGCCAGATGGGCCGCGATGCGCGCAATCGTCCGTGCGTTGTCCTCGAACAGATGCGCCTGCATGCCCGTTGCCCGAGCGGCCTCAACATTGACGGCGAGGTCGTCAATGAACAGACAGCTCTCCGGCCTCACTTCCAGGCCGGTGCAGACGGCCTGGAAGGCACGCGGGTCCGGCTTCTCGACGCCGATCTCGTGCGAGTACACGATGTGCTCGACCAGTTCGTCGAAGTGATACAGCGCCGTCTCCCGCTCCCGGGCACCGACGAAGCTGTTGCTCAGGATGCCGAGCCTGCAACTCCCCCGCAGCCCCCGCACATAGGCGATGAGTTCCTCGTTGGGCGTTCCCAGGTATTCCGCCCAGAGATCAGCCATGAAGGCTTCGACCTGGGGTGCGTCGAGCCCCATGCGTGCCGCCAGCTGCTCATGGACCCCTCGTTCACTGATGCCTCCGACGCACCCGGCTTGCCACACGTCGCGCATCCGCTCATCCACGGTGCCGAACGGCAGCTCCAGCCGTTCCTCCCACCGCTGCGTCGACCCCGTTTCCGGCGTGATCTCCAGGACGCCACCGATGTCAAGAATGACGCAGGTCGCCTTCACTCGAACTCCCCCCTCTTCGTCCTGTCCGGCCGGCAAGCGCACACCGCTCGCCCGTGTGATCCACGAAGACACCGTCGTCCTTCCCCCTGGGGCAAGGTCAAGCGATCCCGAACCGTGCGGTAGCCCGGTTGCGAGCCGACGAACGCACTGCACCTGAGTGGCGGACGTGGTCTCAGATGGTGACCTGGGGCTGCTTCCGGGTGAGGTAGTGGACGGTGGTCGCTTCGGCGTGAGGGGTGAGCAGGCTGCGCAGTTCTTCGGCGGCTGCTTCGAGGAGGTGTCCGTCGTCGGGACCGTGCAGGGTTTCGATCACGAACGCGACGTGGGTGGAGGTTTCGGTGACGCGGGTGCGGTGGGCGTCGCGGTGGTTCCAGTGGCGGGTGAGAACGTCGGTGGTGTCGGTGTAGATGATCTCGCCGGGCCTGGGGGTCTCGGTGGCGTCGGGTTCGCCGAGCGGGGTGAAGGTCTCGCTGCCGTCGGCGTAGCGGATCTCGACGTCGCCGGTGACGTGGTCGAGGTCGAAGGCCCCGGCGGGCAGGCCGTGGCGGACGGAGACGGTGTTGTAGGAGTCGACGGCCGGGTTGATACGGGGCAGGGCTCCCTTCTTTGCCATGCGGCGCCCCAGGGCGTCGACGCTGGGGCGGATGCGGCGCGGGTTGGTGCCGAAGGAGCGATAGGCGGTGTGCCAGGCCTCGATGCGCGGGTCGCTCTCGTCGGCAGGGGCCCAGATGCCGGAGGCGAGCTCCTGCTCCAGGTCTCCCATGGCAGCGGTGGCATGGGGCCAGGGCTCGCGGCTGTTCAGGCCGGTGGCGGTGACGACGGCGATCAGGGTGTCGGGGAAGGCGGCGGCGACGTCGGGGCTGATGCGGAAGGTGGTCATCGTGGGTGCGATTCCGTTCTGTGGGCGGGACCAGGGCCTGTCTTCAAACTCCCCTCGTCGCCCGGAGGGCGGCCGCGCGGCGCATGGTGCGTGCTCTCGGTGTGCCGGCCGCGATCCCTCGTACTGGACGTACTAGGGATCTCGGCCGGTGCAGCGAGAGTGCGTGCCAGGCGTCGTCGCACGGCAGAGGGGAGTTTGAAGACAGGCCCTAGGAAGGTCAGGGCTTCCAGGTGCCGACGCGGTCCAGGCGGCGGAGCTGCTGGGCCGCAGTGGGTGCGTCCAGGGCGGTGCCGCGTTCGGTGAGCCGGTGTGCGGTGTCGGTGCGCTGCTCGACCGGCTTGTGGTCGTCGTACTTGAACTTCGCCCGGACCTCGGCGACATCGAGGCGCAGGCCGCGGATGCCGGGCAGCATCCGGCCGTAGGGCGGCCGGCCGGGATCAATGGGCGCGTGGTCGCCGTCGGGCTGGAAGTGGGCCATCTGCCGGCGCAGAAGCGCGGCCTTGGCCTCGGGCTCATCGATGATGGTGGCCCGGCAGGTGAACTGGACCGTGGCGTAGTAGCTGGTGGGGACGCCGTCGGTGGACCGGGTGCCGGGCTGGGCGCGCCACGGTCCGGGGATGAAGGCGTAGTCACCGGCGACGGTGAAGGTGACGTTCGGGTCGGCCTCGATCGCCGCCCAGACGGGGTTGGGCCGGGCGAGATGCACGAGCAGGGCCGTGTCATCGACGGTGAAATGGGTGGGCACGACGGCCGGTGCGTGTCCCGGCAGGCCGTTGACGCTCAGGATGCCGAAGTCGTGGCCGTCCGCGATCCAGGTCTGCCACTCGGCGTCGTCGAGGGCGGCGTCCCAGGGCTGGATGAACATGCCGGGCTCCTTCCGGGAAGGGGGGTGGTTCAGGTGAGGGCGAGCAGGCCGGCGGCGACCGCTGCGGTCCCCAGGCCCACGAGCTGGCCCCGGCTGATGCGTTCGGAGAGGACGCCGCGGGCGAGCAGGACGGTGCCGGCCGGGTACAGCGCGGTGATCACGGCGACGACGGCCAGGTCGCCGCTGCGGGCGGCGAGCAGGAACAGCAGGTTGGCCACCGAGTCCAGTACGCCGGCCGCCGCCGAGATCCCGTACGCGGGCTTCTCCGGGCCCAGGCGTCCGAACATCACCGCGGCGGCGGCCAGGATGACGGTTGAGGACACGGCGCGACCGATGATCAGGGGACCGACACCGCTGTCGGACGGCGCCTGGTGCAGGAAGACCAGCTGCAGGGCGATGGCCGCGCCGGCGCCGAGGGCGAGCAGCAGCGCGGTACGCGAGGGGCGGGCCGCATTCGCTCCGGGCCCGGCGCTGACCAGCACCACGGCCGCCAGCGCCAGCGGCAGGCCGACCAGCCCGGCCGGCCCCAGGTGCTCACCCTGCACCAGCCCGACGCCGACCGGCAGCATCGCCGACACCAGCGCGGTGATCGGGGACAGCACGTTCATCGGCCCGATCGCCAGGGTCTTGTAGAGCAGGGCGAACGCGGCGGCCGACGCCACGCCGGACGCGGCACCCCAGGCCAGTGTCGCCGGGTCGAAGGAGGCACCGAGCACGGGCCACAGCAGCAGCTCGACGCCGAGCGAGGCCGGGGCGGCGATCATCACGGTGCGCAGGACGTGGGCCTTGCGGGCGCCCAGACCGCCGAGGAAGTCGGCGCATCCGTAGGCCAGAGAACTGCCCAGGGCCAGCAGCAGAGCGAACACAGGTAGTACATCCCTTACCATCAATGGAACGACTACACCGTACAACGCACCGACCGGTCGCCGTCAACTGAACGACCACACGGTCCAGTGCAGTGACCGACCTGCTTGGAGGGGTGACAGTGATGACCGAGACCGAAGACGCCCTGCGGACGCTCGCACGCAACGTCCGCGCGGCCCGCACCCGTGCCGGACTGTCCCTGGACGAACTCGGCCGCCGGGCCAAGGTCAGCAAGGGAGCCCTCGTCGCCCTGGAGAAGGCGCAGGGCAATCCGAACTTCGCCACCCTGGTCCGCCTCGCCGACACCCTCGGCGTCTCGGTGTCCGCACTGATGGAGGGACCGTCCGAGGGCCGGGTCCGGGTCGTGTCCTCCGACACGGTCATGCCCCTGTGGGCCGGCGCGAAGGGCAGCGAGGCGCGGCTCATGCTGACCACCTCGGGACCGGCCCCGGTCGAGGTCTGGCGCTGGAAACTCGAACCGGGCGAGGAGTACCCGAGCCACCCCCACCAGGCCGGTGTCGTGGAGACCGTCAGTGTCACGGCCGGACAGATGGTCCTCGTCGCCGACGGGGTCGAGCATCCCGTCGAGGCCGGACAGACCGCCACGTTCGACGGCGACGTCGCCCACGCCTACCGCGGCGCGGGCACCGGAACCTGTCACCTGATCATGACCGTCCACATCCCACCCGCCCCCGCTCAAGGGCCGCCCACCCAAGCGAATTGACCACCGGCCTTGTCGACATCCGGTGCCGACTCGCACTCCTGCTAGCTTCATGCGGTGATTTCTCTGGGGGAACCCGCATTCTTCACTCGTCTGCGCGACGCGCGACGTGTGCTCATCGCCGGTGCGGGCGGCGGTTTCGACGTGTACGCAGGGCTGCCGCTCGCCTTCGCGCTGCGGTCGGCGGGCAAGGAGGTACACCTTGCCAATCTGTCCTTCGCCGACTTGTACGGCCTGGACCTCGATGTGTGGGTGGACCAGGACGTCGCGGCCATCGGGCCCGACACTCCCGTGCGTGGCGACTACTTCCCTGAACGGACGCTTGCCCAGTGGCTCGTGACACAGGATCTGCCGTCGACCGTGTACGCCTTCCCGGGCATCGGAGTCGGGCCGCTTCGGGCGGCCTACCGGACGCTGGTCGAGCATCTCGGCGGTGTTGACGCGATCGTGCTGGTGGACGGCGGTACCGACATCCTGATGCGCGGCGACGAGCACGGTCTCGGCACCCCGGAGGAGGACATGGCCAGCCTCGCCGCCGTGAGCGGGCTCGACGAGGTCGAGCACCGGCTGGTGGCCTGCCTCGGCTTCGGGGTGGACGCGTATCACGGCGTGAACCACTCGCTCGTGCTGGAGAACCTGGCCGCTCTGGACCGGGACGACTCCTATCTCGGCGCGTTCTCGCTGCTCGGGACGGGGCGGGAGGGCGCGCTCTATCTCGACGCGGTGGCGCATGCCCAGCGCCACACCGCGAGCCACCCGAGCATCGTGCAAGGATCCGTGGCCGCTGCCGTGCGCGGTGACTTCGGCAACGTCCGGTTCACGGAAAGGACCAAGGACACCGAGCTGTTCATCAACCCGCTGATGGCGCTGTACTTCTGTGTCGACCTGCCCGGACTGGCCCGCCGCAATCTCTACCTCGGTCGGCTGGAACGGACTTCGCTGATGCGGCAGGTGAGTTCCGCGATCGAGGAATTCCGCACCACGCTGCCCCGCCGGCGTCCGCCGAGGACGTTCCCGCACTGAAGGCAGCGCGGGGTCGGGGGCCGGTCCGATCCGACCGCGGGTCCTGCCGAGTTGGGGTGACTCGGCAGGACGGGGTCGTATCCGCCCTCGCCTCACGGGCTCATGGGGCGCCCTTCACCAAGTGGGCGGCGGAGTCGGTCAGGTTCGCGGGGGCGGCCATGGCTGTACCCAGCACGAAGGCCGTGGTGAACAGCACGGTTGCGATGAGCTTCGTCAAAGTCTCTGTATTCCTCATTGCGGACGGGAACGCCGACCACTTGGTCCGCGTCTAGTCGCGGCGAATCGTTCCTGCCTGCCGCTTCATCACGCGGACGATCGTTTCTGCGTGGAGTGATGGGTCGGAGAGTGCCGTGACCGGCCCGGGGAACCCTTTCTCCTCTCTGCTCTTCGCGGATTCGGCCGGCAGGTAATCATCGGTCCAGAGCGGTCGCAGCCCGAGCGGGTACCGGATCTCCTCGAACTTGTCCGCGTGCGAAGTGTCGCCGCTTGCGGTGCCGACGCTCGGCACCGGTACCGTCCGCGCCTCCCGCTCGATGTCCTCCAGGCGGCGGCAGAAGTCGACGTGCAACTCATCCATCGTGTCGAAGAAGCTCTCCAGCAGAGAGCACATTCCATACCTCCTGTAGCCACGCCCACCGCCGGCGCCCACCGTGCCGAAACGGCAGATGGGGCCCGGACCGTACAGGGACGGCGGTGCGTTGTTCGCTCGTGATCGTTTACGGGATTCCAGACTCCCCAACGATGCCGACCGTCGAAAGGAACGTTCCGATCGGGTGATTGCGTCCGGATTCGACCTCCGCGTGAAAGGCGCGTCGGGTGTGCGTGAGGAGTTCGCGTACCGCCGGGTTGTGTGCGCTCTTCCAGACCAGGGCGAGCAGTGCCGGTGTCTCGACGTCGTCGATGGTGCGGGCGGTGAGCCGGTCGCGGTGGGCCGCGGCCATCGAGTCGCTGAGTACGGCCACGCCGAGGCCGCGGGCGGCGAGGTCCGCGATGGCGTCCGCGGCGCTGGCCTGCATCGCGATCGAGGGCTGGAGGTGCTGTGCGGCGCATGCCTGGTCGAATACGGCGCGCAGGCCGGTGCCGGTGGGCATGCACACGATGGGGTGGGCGGCCAGGTCCCGCAAGGTGACCCGCCGCCGTCTCGTCAGGGGGTGCCGGGCCGGGACCGCCGCGACGAGCCGTTCGCTGATGACGGTCAGCGCGTGCAGCCCGTCGGGGGCCGCCGTCGCGGTCCCGATGAGTGCCAGGTCGACGGCTCCGGTTCGTACGCCGTCGGTGAGGCGGTCGGAGTTGTCCTCCAGGAGCGCGATCTCCACGCCCGGGTGTGCCTCGTGGAATGCGGCGAGGGCTTCGAAGAGCGGGGTGAGGGTGCAGCCGATGACCATTCCGACGGTGAGCCGCCCCCGTATCAGCTCGGTCACCTCGTCCACCGACTGACCGACCGCTCCGGCTGCGGCGAGGGCGGCGCGGGCGTGTGCGAGCGCGGCCTTGCCCGCGACGGTGAGGACGACGGTCCGGGCCGACCGGTCGAACAGCTCGGCACCGAGCTCCTGCTCGAGCCGGCGGATCTGGGCGCTGACACCGGACTGGCTGATGTGTACCCGCTCAGCCGCGCGGGTGAAGTTCTGCTCTTCGGCGACGGCGACGAAGTACTCCAGCTGCCTCAGTTCCATGCCTGCGCATTCTAGTTTGCAGAAGAACCATCTGTTGGATTTCTGACTGGTGGCCGATCACGCTGGAAAGTGCCGGAACACCACGTGAGGAGAAACCCATGCCGGAGTACGAGAAGGCCATGCGCCCCGAGGACATCACCCGCCTGTTCGTCGAGCGGTCCAACGCCGGTGACGCGGCCGGGGTCGCCGCGCTGTACGAGGAGGACGCGGTCATGGCCTACCCGCCCGGCGAGCGGACGGTCGGGCGCGACGCGATCCGTGCGCTGTGGGGGAAGGTGCTGGCCAACGGCCCCCGTTTCGAGCCGGAACAGCCGCTGCCCACGCTGATCAGCGGCGACATCGCGCTCACCTCGACCCCGCCGAAGGACGGGGCCGGTGCGCGGGCGCAGGTCGTCAGGCGCCAGCCGGACGGGAGTTGGCTGCGGCTGCTCGACCAGCCGGAGTTCGCCCCGCCGGGCCGCTGAGGCGGGTACGCGGCCGGGCCGGGTTGCGCGTCGAGCGCCGTACGGTCGTGGTGGCTCCGCCTCGGGCCGCGCGTCCGTGGTCCCCTCATCACCACGGCATGATGGGCGTATGAGCACGCCTCGTCGCCGGGCCGGAGGTGGGCGTGGCCCCGCCACCTCTGACGCGTAGGGACCTGAAGATGCCTTTCCTCGATCGCTCGAACGGTGCCCCCGGAGGCGCCGCTCTGCGACCCGCCGACGGTCGACGCCCGATGCGGGGCGCGCGGGCCGCGGTTCTCCTGCTGCACGGCGGGCGCGTCGACGCGCTGGAACCTCCTGCGGCGCTCAACCTCCCCGCGCTGCGCATGAAGCCGTTCGCCACGCGTATCCAGAGGGCCGTGGCCCGGGAGGACGTCTTCGTGGGCCACGTCCGCTACCAGCACCGCGGCTGGAACGGTCACCACGCCCATCCCGTCGCCGACGCCCGCCGTGCGCTGAGCGAGCTGTACGAGGTCGCCGGCCCGGTGCCCGTCGTGCTCGTCGGCCATTCCATGGGCGCTCGTGCGGCGCTACGTGCGGCCGTCGATCCGCAGGTGAAGGGTGTGGTGGCGCTGGCCCCCTGGTGTCCGCCCGGCGAGTCCGCCGCGCACCTGGGCGGTCGCACCGTGGTCGCCCTCCACGACGAGAGCGACCGCGTCACCCGGGCCGGGGACACCTGGGCCTACCTCTCGCGCGCCCGGGACGCCGGGGCGGAGACCCACGGCTTCCGCATGCCCTGCGGGGGCCACACCATGATCCGCGGTGCCCGCCAGTGGCAGCGCCTCGCCGCCGAGGCGACTGCGGGGCTGCTCGGGCTCGCGCCCCTTCCGCTCCCTCCTGCGGAGTGAACCGGCCGGCCGTTCAGGCACGGTCGTGGAGAGTGATGTGGTAGCCGTCGGGGTCGGCGAAGGCGAAGGTCCGGCCGAAGGGGCCGTCGATCGGTGCGGAGACGATGGTGTGACCGTCGGCGACGAGGGCGTCGTGGATGGCCTGGACATCGGTGGCGCGAAGCCAGATGGCGGCGCCGACGCCGGGCTGGGCCACGGATGCGAGGTCGGTACCGGGAACGAGGTCGCGGAGCGCGAACGCGATCGGATTCGTCTCGAAGACGACGGCGTGCGGAGGCCCGGCCTGCGAGCGCACCAGGCCGAGGTACTGCTCGTAGAACGCCTGGGAGACGCCGAGGTCGCGCACTTGGAGCGAGAGAAAGTCGGGGCCGATGGCGGGCATGGTGATGCTCCTTCCGTCACGCCGGAATCCCATGTCAGATTCCTGACACACCCACCGTATGTCAGAATCCTGACATGGGCAAAGACAGTGGCGGTGTGGACCTCGACAAATCACTGGGCTACCTGCTGAAGGAGGCTTCGAGCGCACTGCGGGCGGGCATGGAGGAGGTGCTGCGACCACTCGGGATGACCGTGACGCACTACTCCTGCCTCGAACTGCTGGCCCAGCGACCCGGCCTGTCGAACTCCGAGCTCGCGCGCGGTGCGTTCGTCACACGCCAGTCCATGAACGTGCTGCTCCAGACGCTGGAGCGGGACGGCTACGTGACCCGGCCCGTCGAAGAGCGCGTCGGAAAGGCTCTCCCCGCGCGACTCACTCCGCGTGGCCGCGAGAGCCTGAAGGAGGCGAGCGCGGCGGTCAGGGCTGTCGAGGTCAGGATGTTGTCCGACTTGACCGAGACCGAACAGACGGGCGCGTTCCGCATCCTGCAGAGCATGATCGATTCCCTGCGCAGCGGCGACCACGGGCAGGCGTAGGCGCCTCGAACCCGACGGCAACGGGACGTCGCGTCAATGCTTCCGCGAGGGGTACACGCGGGACGTAGGCACCGGACCGATGAAGGGAACACCATGGGGGAATCACTGCGCGCCGTGGGTTGGGCCCGGTCACTGCCACTGCACAGTGAAATCAGGATCGCGCGGGAATGGGCACGTGGGCACCTGGAGACGCTGCCGTGGGCCGCCGACGCCTCGGACGTGGTCGACGATGTGCTTCTGACCGTCTCGGAGCTCGTCACCAATGCTCATGTCCACGCCGACAGCAACGCGCAGTTGGTCATGACCTGGGACGAGTGCTGTCTGCACGTGGCCGTCCACGATTCCTCGACCGCGTTGCCCACACCACGCCCGCCGAGTTCCGACAGGCCGGGCGGCCGGGGCATGTTCCTCGTCGACGCCCTGGCCGACGAGTGGGAGACCCGCCCCTGCAACGACGGCAAGATGGTGATCGCCTGCTTCCGACCGCCCGCGGCAACCCAGCAGGGTGACTGAACAGCCCGCCGTCGCTACTCGTGCGCCCCGCGGAAGAGTGACAAGAGGTTCTGTGCCGGAGTCGAGTCCGGGTCGAAGTACTGCGTGGCCAGGGCGGGCGGCACGGCCGTTCCCCGCATGCGGACCTCGTGGCACGTGAAGCAGAACGCCGCCTCGAACAGGGCCGCGCCGAGGTGTTCGTCGTACGCCCGGACGCTCCAGCCGGGCGAGAACCCGCAGCGGTGCTGTTCGCTGCCGGGCAGACTCGCCATCAGCGACAGCGCGGCGGCGGCATCGCTCCCGGCCCAGTGCGCCGCAACCGTGCCCGGATAAGGGTCCTCCCGCCCGGCGGGCAGGCCGGAGAGTCGTACGACCTCGATCAGTACGGTGCCGTCAACGGCTTCGGCGGGGAGTCGCATGTGCGTAGTCTGCCCGACCCGAAACGGCATGTCTTCAAGGCCGATACGTGGGTCCAGTGGCGAACCGCCGCCCCGGGAGGCCGCGTTCCTCGCGTGTCAGGCGTGCGCCCCGCGGGGGTGCGATGCCTTGTGCGAGACGCCGTGGTGTGCGGGCCGGTACGTGGTGTGGGCCGCGAGGCGCCGCAGGGACACGGCGGCCGTGATGAGGAGGCCGGTGAAGACGGTCAGGAGGAGGGCTGACACCCACATCTGACGGCTTCCGGGGGCCTGCCAGCCGGTCCAGACGACGGACGCCGCCCACAGCAGTGCGCCGACGGCGTAGAAGGAACGGGCGCGGTGGAGCTGCCGCACGGCCCGCAGGAACTGGATGCGCTCGGTCTTCTTCGGTGCCATGCGCACCCGTGTACCCCGATGTGCCGCGGTCATCGGGGCTCGGAGATTCGATCAGCGGGAACGGCGTCACCCGAGAGTGCGGCG
Organism: Streptomyces sp. NBC_00523; assembly: GCF_036346615.1. NCBI lineage: Bacteria > Bacillati > Actinomycetota > Actinomycetes > Kitasatosporales > Streptomycetaceae > Streptomyces > Streptomyces sp. NBC_00523. The sequence goes on from NZ_CP107836.1 coordinate 111,245, forward strand.
ATCCGGTCCCGGGCGGTGCGGGCGCCCCCCGGCCAGGGGACGCCCGCCGGGGTTCAGCCGACGCGCAGCGTCAGGGCTGCCGTGTGCAGCGTGCCGCCGGTCCGGAACTGCAGGAACAGCCGCCAGTTGCCCGCGGTGGGCAACTCTGCGTGGAAGGACAGGTCCGGCCCGCCGTGGTTCCCGTTGAGCTTCGTCGTGGGGTGGAGGTGGGCGAACGCGGCGTCGCCCTCGTGGAAGGCGGTCAGGTGGGCGTAGGTGTCCAGGTAGGGCTGCAGATCGGTGACCGGCTCGCCGTCCTTGGCGACGGAGACGGTCAGCGGGTGCGCCATACCGGCCATCGGCTCGCCCTTGACGGTCACGGTGTACCCGTCGACCCGAGTGCTGGTGGCCGCCGCGGGCAGCGGCGTCCTGGTGGCCCGGCCCGGCGCGGTGACGGAGCGGCTGAGCACGAAGTCCTTGCCCTTGCCGTCCCCGCTGTTGGGGGTGAAGGAGGCGAACATGCGCCACTCCCCCGGGGTCAGGGCGGCGAGGCCGGCGCTCCAGGTGCCGTCGGCCGCCATGGCCGGGTGGATGTGCTGGAAGCCGGTCAGGTCCGAGCGGATGGCGTAGAAGTGCATCCGCTTGGTCTGGTCGACGGCGAAGCCGGTGACCGGCTTGCCGTCCGGGCCGGTCACCGTGAACCGGTAGTCGGCCTGCCTGCCTGCTGCGAGGGACCGCTGGGAGGAGGTGAGGCGGTAGCCGTCCTGGGCATCGGACAGGCCCTTGTCCGTGGCCATGTGCTCCATGCCGGACATGGACGCGGAGTCGTCGGAGGAGCCGCAGGAGACCGCCGTCAGCGCGAGGGCGACAGCGGTTCCGGCCGTGGCCAGGGCGCGGCGGTGCGTGGTGAGACGGGAAGAGAAGAACATGGGATCGCGATGACTTTCGGGGCGGGCGCACCACAGCGGTGGCGCGCGGAAAGGGCAGGACACGGTGCCGGTCACGGCTGGGGGCCCGGACCGGCGGCACCTGTCACGTCCGCGCGATACACACCAGCGTCAGCAGATCTCGCCCGCCGGTCGGCGGACCGCGCCGCCGCAGCCGGCCGATGGCCGCCTGCCGGGCAGCCGACGACCACTCGGCCGACAAGGCGGCTGCAGCGGCGAGAAGGGCCGGGGCCGGCAGCGGGTTGCGCTCCTGGGCCGGGGTGGACAAGCACCGTTCGCCGCCCATCCCCGCACTGGGCGCGGCCCGGAAGGCCGGGGCACTGTGCGCGGTGGCCTGCGTCTGCGAGGTGGCCCGCGTCTCCGCCGGGTCCATCGCCGACGCGGTATGACCGTCCGGCGTATGAGCGGCTACGGAGGGCACCGCACCGTGGCAGCCCTCGGCAGCGGTGGCCGGAGCGCCGTGCATCAGGAAGAGGCCGAGCAGCAGCGCGCACACGGCAACCAGCCGGCGCAAGCCCCGCCCGCCTGCCGCTCCGCCGCTCATGCCCGCATCCTCGTTCCCGTTTGCGCCTGTACGGGTCAAAATACCCCGGTGGGGTACCTTACACCGCTCCCCGGCCGGGGCACGCCGCGACGGGCCGCCCACCGCATCGTGAGCCAACTCGGCGAAACGCATGCACCGTTCGCGTTCGTACGTGACGATGCAGAGCGGTCGAGTCGCGTGCGGTGCGACCGTTTGGGCTACGGCTTCCCCGCGACGGGGAGACAGGTGGGGACGGGGCATGCGGTGGGGTGAGGCGGAAGCGGTACGTCCGGGCCGACGGGTCGGACGGTTCACCGTGCTGGCCGAACTGGCGAGCGGCGGTATGGGGCGGGTGTACCTGGCGCGGTCACCGGCGGGGCGTACGGTCGCGCTGAAGACGCTGATCACGAACAACGCGGACGACCGGCGCCGGTTCGCCCGGGAGGTCGCATGTGCGCAGCGGGTACGCGGGATCTACACGGCGAGCGTCGTCGACGCCGATCCCACGGCGGAGGTCCCGTGGATGGCTCAGGAGTACGTGCCGGCGCCTTCGTTGAAGGAGCTGGTGGAGGACTGCGGCACGTTGGGAACGGACGCGCTGCACTGGGTGGCCGCGGGTATGGCGGAGGCGCTGGCGTCCCTGCACTCGGCAGGGCTGGTGCACCGGGACATCAAGCCGTCGAACGTACTGCTGCCCGTGGAGGGGCCGCGCGTGATCGACTTCGGCATCTCTCAGGCACACGACCTGACGCGGACCCAGTCGGCACTCGGCACCGTGGCGTACGCCTCTCCGGAACAGGCCCGGGGGGAGCCGACCACGGAGGCGTCCGATGTGTTCTCCCTGGGGGCGACGCTGTACTACCTGGCGGTGGGGAGGCCGCCGTACCGGGACATCGAGGAGATCTCGGCCCTGGAGCTGCTGATGCGCGCGGCCACCGGCGAGACCGACGTCTCCGGCCTCCCGCCTGCTCTGGACGCCCTCGTTCTGCCCTGTCTCGATCTGGATCCGCGAGCGCGGCCCACCCCTGCCCAGCTGGTCGCTCACTGTGCCGGTCACTTCGGTGAGGAGCCTTCGGCCCGCAGCGACGGGGGTGTACTGGAAGCCCGGTGGACCGAGGCCATCGAGCGGCACCGTGCCGAGCGCACCGATGCCCTGCGTGCGGCGCTGCGCCAGGTCGGCGCCGCCGGACCGGACGAGCCCACGCAGGCCGTGGCCGGGGCCGGCCGGACCGTACGTCTCCCCGGACCGCCGCCCACCGCCGCGTCCGGTCGGGGCCGACGGGTGCGGCCGGCCGTCGGCGGGCTGGTCGCGGTCGGCGCGTTGACCGGGACGCTGTTGGTGCTGAGCCCCTGGAACGGGTCCGGCGACGGGGACGCCAAGGGTGGCGCCGGAGCCCCGGACCGGCCCGTGCGCTTCCTCGAAGTGGAGCGCGAGCAGCAGGGGGCGTGCCCCGGCAGCGGGACGTCCGAAGCCACCCCCTTCGGGACATCGCAGCCCGGAGTGCCCTCGGGGCGTGGCTTCACCTCGGACGACCGGCAGCAGTGCGTGGTCGTCTCCACCGCTCCCGGTATGACGGTCAACAGGTTCAGGGAGGTCTCGGCGTTCGAGGACACGGAGGAAGGCGCTCCGGGCGGATGGTCGGTACGGGTGACGTTCGAGGACAAGGACGCCAAGGCGTTCACCACTCTGACCGGCAGGGTGACGGGGCGGACCGAGCCCACGAACTCCCTGGCGATCGTCCAGGGCGAGGGCCGGCTGCTCGCCAAGGTCGCCGTCATCGGCCGCATCACGGGCAGCGAGGTCGTGATCGCGACCCGACTCGGGCGCAACGAGGCCCGCTTCCTCGCCGAAGTGCTGGGGGCCCGCTCCTGAACCGGTGGCACACACCCGCCTGCGCGGCGTGTGCCACCGGAACGAGGTCAGGACCAGGGCTGGGCGGTCAGCCAGGAGGTGTCCTCACTCCACAGGGCGTCACTGTCCCACGTGTTGCCGCCGACCCCGTCCCCCGCGAGGTAGCCGGTGTAGGCGTAGTGACGTATGAAGCGGTTGGGGTAGTTGACCGACTGGACATGGGCGGGATGCGCGACCTGTCGTACGGGCGGGCATCACTATGGAGACTTGACGTGACCCAGTCAAGGCCACCCGGGCCATTTCCCGCCTGGATCACCCCGCAGTCTGCGCCCCCACAACCCGCACAATGGAGGGGTGTTATCGCTCACAGCACCCCGCTGCCGTAGCCGGACCCACACCGAGGACACCGACCGCGCAGGGCCCGGGTCTGCCGACCGCGCCCGGTCGCACGCGCTGAGCGATGAGTTTTCACCGGGCCAGGGGTCCTACAGGGCGGACAGGGCAGTTCTGGGTGGAGGAGACCCCATGAGTAGCGATGTCTGGCCGATGGTGCATGCGGAGCCTGCGGCGCTGATCGATGACCTCGCGCGACTCGATGACGCGCAGTGGGAGCTTCCTTCGCTGTGTGCGGGATGGACCGTGCATGACGTGGCTGCCCATCTGGTCGACACCGCTCGGACGACACGGCTCGGGTTTCGTGGTCGGCCTTGCCAGGGAGCGGTTCGACTTCGACCGTCAGAACGCACGCGGTGTGGAGCGGGAGCGAGGCGCCTCCCCGCAGGAGACGTTGCAGCGGCTTCGTCGGGTGGCGTCGCGGACGTCGACGCCTCCGGCGCCCTTGGACAGCCGGCTCGTCGAGCAGGTCGTGCACGGTGAGGACATCCGCAGGCCGTTGGGGCTCGCCCACCCCTACCCGCCGGTGGCCGTCGCCCGGTCACTGCGCCTGCAGCTCCGCACCCCCGCGTCCTTCCGCGGGGCCAAGGAACTGACGGCCCGTGTCCGGCTCACGGCGACGGACGCCGAGCTGTCCGCAGGGAACGGTCCGGAGGTCAGAGGGCCCGCCCTTTCCTTGCTGCTGGCCGTCTCCGGTCGGCAGGTCGTACGGGAGGAGCTCGACGGGCCGGGAGCGGCCGCGCTCCTGGCACCACGACGGTGACACCCGAGTTCGGGTCGCGTGCCTCGCCGCACGCGGCCGTACGGTCGGTGGCCCCGGCCCCTCGTCGCGACTCCGGCGGAAGGCGCCGGGCTCAGGGCGTCCCGACGATCTCGGGCGCCTTCGCCGTGCTGCCGCGTTCGATGAGGTCGGGCAGGGCCACCCGCACGGTGCGCGGCGGACCCCCGTCGAGCAGGGTGGTGAGCTCCCGTGCCGCGAGCCGGCCGAAGGCGACCGGGTCGCGCGAGAGCGCGGTCAGCCAGGGTGCGGTCAGCCGGCACAGCGCGGAGTCCTCCCAGGACACCACCGACACATCGCCCGGGACCCGGACCCCCAGCCCGGTCGCCACGGCCACCCCGGCCGCCGCCATCACGTCGTTGTCGTAGATCAGCGCGGTCGGCGGGTCGGTCCGCTCCAGGACCCGGCGGGTGGCGGCCGCGCCCTCGGTGTCGGAGTAGTCCGTGGTCACCGAGTGCACCCCGGCCAGGCCGCGCCGGTCCGCCTCCAGGCGGAGCGAGCGGATGCGGCGGTCGGTGTGCGCGAGCGAGGGGAGACCGGCGATGTGCACGATGCGCCGGTGCCCGAGCTCGTACAGACGGCCCACGATCGCCGCCATCGCGCCCGCGTCGTCGGCGCGGACCTGGGAGAGGCCGGGGTGAGGGCCGGTGTCGGTGCCGGGGAGGGCACCGATGATGACGCCGGGGAGGCCCAGTTCATCGAGGAGGGAGACGCGGGGGTCATCCGTACGCGGATCCACGACGAGCACGCCGTCGACCCGGTGTTCGGCCCACCAGCGCCGGTAGACCCCGCACTCGTCCGCCACGTCGTCCATCACCTGGAAGAGCAGACCCAGATGACGCTCGGACAGCACCTCCTGGATGCCGGAGATCAGCTGGAGGAAGAACGAGTCCACCCCGAGATTGGCCGCCGGGCGCGCCACGACCAGGCCGACGGTGGCCGATCCCTCGCCGGACAGGGCGCGGGCGGCGGCGCTCGGGCGCCAGCCCAGCTGTTCGGCGACGCGCCGCACCCGGGCGCGGGTGACCTCGGAGACACCCGGACGGTCGTTGAGCGCGAAGGAGACGGCGCTCTCCGAGACACCGGCCCGCTGGGCGATGTCCTTCATGGTCGGCCGCTTCGGAGCCACCCGTGCCTCACTTCCTGCCTCGCCCGGGGGTACTGACGGGCCGTCGGGCCCGCTCACCCCCGGGCATCGTAGAGGTTCCCCGGCCGTTTGGTCGAGAGAGGACGCCCAACCGACTAATGCGCTTGAGCTGCACCTAGCTAAAGCGCATTAGTAAGCAGCCGTCAATAGCTCGTCACAAGTCCTTGACCTGCACAGACGTGACAACGGGAGATTATTTTCCGGTGAATGTATTGACTTTGAGCACAGGCGCATTGCAGGGTCTGTCGGGCGAACGCGGCCCGCCGGGTCAGGGACCCCGGGACCACCGTCCGCGCGCCTGGTCCGAGCAAAGGAGCCGTTCACCGTGCACATCTCCCGCAGAGCAGTCGCCGCTGCCGCCGTCCTCGCCACCGTCCTGCCGCTGAGCGCCTGCGGCGGGGGATCCGGCTCGGACTCGTCCGACGCCTCGGGCAAGGTCGAAGGGAAGATCACCTTCCAGACCTGGAACCTCCAGGCGAACTTCAAGGACTACTTCAACGGCGTGATCGCGGACTTCGAGAAGAAGTACCCGGGCACCGAAGTCAAGTGGGTCGACCGCCCCGGCGAGGGCTACGCGGACAAGATCAGCGCGGACGCGGCCGGCGGCACCCTGCCCGACGTCGTCAACGTCTCGCCGGACCTGGTGGCTCCGCTGGCCAAGGCCGGTCTCGCCCTCGACCTCGACAAGGCCGCGCCGAAGTACCGCAAGGAGTACCTGGACGGCGCCTGGAAGAGCCACCAGATACCCGGCACGGAGGGCACGTACGCCTTCCCCTGGTACCTCAACACCGGGCCGATGTTCTACAACAAGCGGCTGTTCAAGGACGCCGGACTCGACCCGCAGAAGCCGCCGACCACGTACGACGAGGTCTTCGCGGACGGTCTGAAGCTGGCGGAGAAGAGTCACGGCAAGGTCGCCACCCTCGCCAACGTCCCCACCATCGAGGACTTCGGCCGGTACGGCGGGCAGCTGATGAACAAGGAGGGCACGGGCTTCGCCTTCAACGACGCGAAGGGCGTCGAACTGCTCACGCACTACAAGGAGTTGTACGACGCCAAGGCGCTCGACCCGCAGGCGCTGACCGCGACGCCGGAGTCCTCGGGCCACAAGTTCCTCACCGAGTCCGTGGCGATGAATCCGGGCAGCGCGCTGGACCTGGCCAACTTCAAGAAGCAGGCCCCGAGCCTCTACAAGAGCATCGGGATCACCGACCAGGTCAGCAGTACCGGCAAGGCCAACATGTACGTCATGGGCGTCATGGTGAACGCGCAGTCCAAGCGCAAGCCCGCCGCCGTGGCCTTCGCCCACTACGTGACCGACGCGACCCGGCAGATGGAGTTCGCCAAGCAGGTCGCCATCTTCCCGAGCACCGCCGGCTCGCTCGACGACCCGTACTTCACCAAGGAGGACGGGACGGACGAGACCCGCGTCCGCGTCGCCGCCGCGAAGTCCCTGAAGACGGCCGTCAACTACACCCCGGTGCTGTTCAGCGAGCAGATGAAGACCGAGCTGCGCAACCAGATCGCCAAGGCGCTGCAAGGGAAGCAGAGCCCCAAGGAAGCCCTTGACAACGCTGTCAAGGCGTGTGACCGGCTGTTGCAGCAGAGCTGAGCCCTCCCGTGAAATCCCCCTCCCCCACCGCCGCGGCGGGCCGGCCCACCAGCCGGATCCGCCGCCATCTGCCCCTCAGCCCCTGGCTGTTCGCGGCGCCCGGTCTGATCGTGGTCGGCGCCTTCAGCCTCTACCCGTTCTTCAGCACGCTGGTGAACTCCTTCACCGACCGGCGGACGCTGGTCCCCGGCTCGTTCGTCGGCCTGGCGAACTTCCGGGAGCTGCTGCACGACGAGATGTTCTGGACCGGCCTGCGCAACAGCGTGCTGTACGTCGTCGGCGTGGTCCCCGCGCTCGTCATCCTGCCGCTGCTGCTGGCGATGCTCGTCCAGCGGCACATCCCCGGCATCACCTTCTTCCGGTCGGCGTTCTACACCCCGGTCGTCGCGTCCATCGTGGTCGTCGGCCTGATCTGGGTGTGGATGCTGGACGACCGCGGGCTGATCAACGCGGTCCTGGAAGCCGTCGGCATCGGCAAGGTCGGCTTCCTCAGCGACCAGTGGCTGCTGCTGGGCAGCGCGATGACGGTCACGGTCTGGAAGGGCCTCGGCTACTACATGATCATCTACCTGGCCGCCCTCGCGAACGTACCGAGGGAGCTGCACGAGGCCGCGTCCGTGGACGGTGCCGGTGTCGTACGCCGCTTCTTCACGGTCACCGTGCCCGCCATCCGGTCCACGATGGTGCTGGTCGCGGCCCTCTCCTCGGTCTCCGCCTTCAAGGTGTTCTCCGAGGTCTACCTGATGGCCGGCCCCTCCGGCGGCCCCGCGGGCGAGGACACCACCCTGGTGATGCTCGTCCAGCGGGTCGGCACCGGGCTGAGCGGGCGGGTCGGTTACGCCTCCGCCATCTCGGTCGTCATCTTCGTCGTCACCGTCGGCCTGATGCTGCTGGTGCTCCGCGCCGACCGCAAGGAGGACGCGTGAGCTTCCTGAAGACCACCGACGCCGAGGGCCGGCGGGTCCCCGTCTGGCAGCTCGTGCTGCGGTACGTGCTGCTGCTGGCGGTCCTGGCCCTGACCGTCGGGCCGTTCCTGTGGCAGCTGTCCACCTCGCTGAAGGGCCCGAACGAGGACATCTTCAGCTCCCCGCCGAAGTTCTTCCCGAGCGATCCGACCCTGGACAACTACAGCCGGGTCGCCGACACGATCCCTGTCTGGGACTACGCGCTGAACTCGCTCAAGGTCGCCTCCGCCAACGTGGTCACCAACTGCGTCGGCTCGGCGCTCGCGGGGTACGCCCTGGCGAGGCTCCGCTACCGGGGGCGCAGGGCCGCGACGCTGGCGTTCATCCTCGCCATGCTCGTACCCGTGGAGGGCATCATCATCGCCCAGTTCACCACCATGCGTGACCTGGGGCTGAACAACACCCTGATCGGTGTGCTGCTGCCGGGGTCGGTCGGCGCGATGAACGTCCTCCTGATGCGGAACGCGTTCCTGAACCTCCCCGTGGAGATCGAGGAGGCGGCGTTCGTGGACGGTGCCAACGTCTGGCAGCGCTTCCTGCGGATCGCGCTGCCCTCCGTCAAGGGCACCCTCGCCGTCGTCGCGATCTTCGCCTTCATGGGCTCGTGGGACGACTTCCTGTGGCCGCTGATCGTCCTCAGCGACCCGGAGAACTTCACCCTGACCATCGGTCTGAACTACCTGCACGGCACCTTCGCCAACGACGAACGGCTCGTCGCGGCGGGCACGATCATCGCCGTGCTGCCGCTCATCATCCTCTTCGCGGGGCTGCAGCGCTTCTTCTTCCGGGGCGTCGGCGAAGGCGCCGTCAAGGGCTGAGCCGGACCGCCCCCTCGCACCACTAGAACCAGGACTCCTGTTCCGTATGAGCACCTCCCCCGTGCGTTTCGGCGCCAACTACACGCCCAGCCAGGGCTGGTTCCACCACTGGCTGGACTTCGACCTCGACGCCGTACGCGCCGACCTGGACTCGATCGCCGGCCTCGGCCTCGACCACATCCGGGTCTTCCCGCTCTGGCCGCTCTTCCAGCCCAACCGCGCCCTGATCCGCCCGCGCGCCGTCGAGCAGCTCGTGCAGCTCGCCGACGCCGCCGCCGAACGCGGCCTCGACGTCAACGTGGACGGGCTCCAGGGCCACCTGTCGAGCTTCGACTTCCTGCCCGCCTGGACCGGTACGTGGCACCGGCGCAACCTCTTCACCGACCCGGACGTCCTCGCCGGGCAGGCCGAGTACCTGCGCACCCTGGCCGCCGCCCTCGCCGACCGGCCGCATTTCATCGGGATGACCCTGGGCAACGAGATCAACCAGTTCTCCGGCGACCCGCACCCCGACCCCGACCGCATCACGCCCGCGCAGGCGGACGCCTGGCTGACCCGGATGCTGGCGGCCTGCGAGGAGGGGGCGCCGGGCAAGCTCCACCTGCACGCGGAGTACGACGCCGCCTGGTACCAGGACGACCACGCCTTCACCCCGGCGCAGGCCGCACGCAGGGGCGCCGTCACCGCCGTGCACTCCTGGGTCTTCAACGGCACCGCCCAGCGCCACGGCCGTACCGGCACCGCCACCGAGCACCACGCCGCCTACCTCATCGAACTCTCCAAGGCGTGGGCGCTCGACCCGCACCGGCCGGTCTGGCTCCAGGAGGTCGGCGCTCCTGCCCCGCTGATCCCCGCCGAGCACGCCGCCGCGTTCACCGAGGCGACCGTGGCCAACGCCCTGGACTGCGAGGACGTGTGGGGCGTCACCTGGTGGTGCTCCCACGACGTGTCGCGCTCGCTGGCCGACTTCCCGGAGCTGGAGTACAGCCTCGGGCTGCTGACCAACGACCGCCGGGTCAAGCCGGCCGGCCGGACCATCGCCCGCATTGTCCAGGAGCAGCGCGGCCGCGCCCACCGCCCCGCGCCCCGGACCACGGCGCTCGTCGTGGACACCGGGGACGACGAGACCGCGCCCCGCCGCTCCGTCTGCGCCCCCGGCGGCGCGGTCTTCGAGGCGTTCGCCCGGCTCACCGCCGAGGGCGTCCGCCCCACCACCGTCCTCGCGAGCAGGGCCGCCGACCAGGACCACCTGGCCGCCCGTGGCATCACGAAGGTCGTCACGCCCGAAGAGGTCAGCTGACCTCGCGTCACCCCGCACCGCACCGGAATCGAACCCGCACGATACGGAGCACACCATGACCCAGTCCCCGCGACGCCCGTCCGCACCCAGCCGCCGCACCGTGGTCCTCGCCGGAGCCGGAACCGCCGCCGCTCTGCTCACTCCCGGCCCGGCCACGACCGCCCACGCCGCCGCACCTGCCGCGGCGCAGCCCTGCGCCTCGTACTGGTTCCCCGACTCGCTGCCCGCCGGCACGCCCGGCGACGGCATCACCTGGCGGAGCCTGAAGGCCTGGCGCCCGGAGACCGACCCGGACCTGCCGTTCAACACCGCGTCCGTACCGCTCGCCGAGCGCTTCACCCCGGTCCCGGCCAACGCCACGGCCCGGACCGACCAGGCGCGGATCACCTCGCTGGTGGCGTTCGGGAACACCGCGGGCAACCCGTCACAGGGCTCGGCCACCGCCGACTACTACGCGTTGAACCACTGGGCGTACATAGATGAGCTGGTCTTCTGGGGCGGCTCGGCGGGCGAGGGCCTGATCCTCGCGCCGAACGCCCCGGTCGTGGACGCGGCCCATCGCCACGGCGTGCCCGTCCTCGGGACCGTGTTCCTGCCGCCCGTGCACCACGGCGGCGACCTCCGGTGGACCCGCGACCTCGTGCAGCGCGACGCGGCCGGGCGCTTCCCGCTGGCCGCCAAGCTGGTGGAGGCGGCCGTCGCGCACGGCTTCGACGGCTGGTTCCTCAACGCCGAGACCGAGGGCGGGGACGCCGCGCTCGGCGCCGAGATGCTGGCCTTCGTCACCGAGCTCCGGGCGCGCAGCGACGCGGCGGGGCTGCGCATCACCTGGTACGACGCGATGACGGTGAAGGGCGAGGTCGGCTGGCAGGGCGCGCTCAACTCCGAGAACACCGCGCTGTTCCGGGAGGCGGACTCGATGTTCGTGGACTTCCGCTGGACGCCCGCGTCGCTCACCTCCTCCGCGGCGAACGCCGAGGCCGCCGGACGCAGCCGGTACGCCCTCTGGGCGGGTGTCGATGTCGAGTCGACCGGCTGGAACGCCTCCGTCGACTGGGACGCGATCATTCCGGCCGACCGGCCGCACACGGTCGGCTACGGCTTCTACCGGCCGGAGTGGACCCGCAGCCATCTTCCGGATGACCGTACGCCCGCTCAGTTCCACGCCGCCGACCAGCGGTTCTGGACCGGGCGGTCCCTGGACCCGGCCCGGCCGGACGGTACGGACAGCTGGCGCGCGCCCGCGACGGCGGTGGCCGACCGCTCGACGGTGAACCGGCTGCCGTTCGCCACCACCTTCAACACCGGCCACGGCCTGCGCTGGTACGAGAACGGCCGGGTCGCCTCGGACGCCGAGTGGAACCACCTCGGGGTCCAGGACCGGCTGCCGGGCCGCCGCTGGGTCGTCCGCACCGAGGGCCGGCTCCCGTCCGTGGGCTTCGACTTCGAGGACGCCTGGCGCGGGGGCAGCAGCCTCCTGGTCGCCGGGGAGTTCGACGCCCCGGTCACCGTCGACCTCCACCGCACCCGGCTGCCGCTGTCCCGGCGCACGGTCGTGGAGCTGACCCACCGCACCGACGCGGGCTCGGGCCCGGTCACCGTCGAGCTGGCCGTCGCCCTGCACGAGCCGGACCGGCCGGGCGAGCCGGTGGCGTACACCTACGTACCGGCGGGCGAACTCCGGGCGGGCGGCGGCGGATGGACCACTTCCACGCTGCGGCTGAACTCCCTCTCCGGTAGGGCCGGTACGGTCCACGCGCTCGGGGTGCGCCTCACCGCGTCCGGTCCGGTGCGCTGGCGGCTCGGCGCCGTGGCCGTACGGGACCGGGCCGAGACGCCCGCCGCGCCGACCGGACTGCGGGTCACCGGAGCGTCCCGGGGCACCGACGGCACGGACCTCCGGCTGCGCTGGCACCGCTCCCCCGGTACCCCGCGCCACTACGAGCTGCACCGCGTGCTGTCCGACGGCACCCGGCGCTTCCTGGGCGCCACCGCCTCCACCGCGTTCTTCGTGCCCGGCCTGCGCCGGGAACCGGGCGAGAAAGCCGCTCGTTTCCAGGTCAGGGCAGTTGGCGAGCTGTACACGACCTCCGGCAGCGCCTCCACCGCGCACCGCTGGTAACCCCCCACCCGACCCACCCACTCACAACGGAGTCCCCCTCATGCACGACGACCGCAGCCTGGTCGAAGCCCGCCTCAAGCGCGTCCTGGACGAGCGCATCCGGCCCGCCGTATACCGGGAGTCCGTCCCGCTGAACGTCGCCGTCTGGAACGCGCCGGGCGAGCCCGTCCCCGTCGCCGAGGGCCTGGCCGGGCCCACCGAGCCGATCGCGGTCGGCGACCGGTGGGGTGCTCCGTGGGGCACCTCCTGGTTCAAGGTCTCCGGCACGGTGCCGGAGGCGTGGGCGGGCCGGACCGTGGAGGCGCTGCTCGACCTCGGCTTCGACGAGAACATGCCGGGCTTCCAGTGCGAGGGCCTGGTCTACCGCCCCGACGGCACCCCGGTGAAGGGCCTCAACCCGCGCAACCAGTGGGTGCGGGTGGGCGCCCCGGTGGCGGGCGGCGAGGAGGTGCTGCTGCACATCGAGGCGGCGTCCAACCCGGTGATCCTCGACTACCACCCCTTCCTGCCCACGCAGCTGGGTGACAAGGAGACCGCCGGCAGCGAGCCGCAGTACACGCTGGCCCGGATGGACCTCGCCGTCTTCGACGAGGACGTGTGGAACCTGGTCCAGGACCTGGAGGTGCTGGGCGAGCTGATGCAGGAGCTGCCCGTGGAGGGCGCCCGCCGCTGGGACCTCCTGCGTGCCGTCGGCCGGGCGCTGGACGCGGTCGACCTCCAGGACGTGGGCGGGACGGCGGCCGCCGCCCGCGCGGAGCTGGCCGACGTCCTCGCGACGCCCGCCGTGCCCTCCGCCCACCGCATCAGCGCGGTCGGCCACGCGCACATCGACTCCGCCTGGCTGTGGCCGCTGCGCGAGACGGTCCGCAAGGTGGCCCGTACGACGTCGAACATGACCGCGCTCCTGGAGGACGAGCCGGACTTCGTGTTCGCGATGTCGCAGGCCCAGCAGTTCGCCTGGATCAAGGAGCACCGCCCCGAGGTCTACGCGAAGGTCAAGGCCGCCGTCGCGGAGGGCCGGTTCGTGCCGTCCGGCGGCATGTGGGTGGAGTCCGACACCAACATGCCGGGCTCCGAGGCGATGGCCCGGCAGTTCGTGCACGGCAAGCGGTTCTTCCTCGATGAATTCGGCATCGAGAACGACGAGGCGTGGTTGCCCGACACCTTCGGATTCGCGGCCGGGCTGCCCCAGATCATCAAGGCCGCGGGCTCCAAGTGGCTGCTGACGCAGAAGATCTCGTGGAGCCAGACCAACAAGTTCCCGCACCACACGTTCAACTGGGAGGGCATCGACGGCACCCGGATCTTCACGCACTTCCCGCCGGTCGACACGTACAACTGCTCGATGAAGGGCAGCGAGATCGCCCACGCGGCGACGAACTTCAAGGACAAGGGGGTGGCCCAGCACTCCCTCGCACCCACCGGCTGGGGCGACGGGGGCGGCGGCACCACCCGCGAGATGATCGCCAAGGCGGCCCGGCTGAGCAGCCTGGAGGGCTCCGCGACGGTCAGCTGGGAGACGCCCGCGGACTTCTTCACGAAGGCCGAGGCCGAGTACCCGAACGCGCCGGTGTGGGTCGGCGAGCTCTACCTGGAGCTGCACCGCGCCACGCTCACCAGCCAGGCGAAGACGAAGCAGGGCAACCGCCGCAGCGAGCACCTGCTCCGCGAGGCCGAACTCTGGGCCGCCACCGCCGCCGTGCGAACCGGCTTCACGTACCCGTACGAGCAGCTGGACCGGATCTGGAAGACGGTGCTGCTGCACCAGTTCCACGACATCCTGCCGGGCTCCTCGATCGCCTGGGTGCACCGCGAGGCCGAGAAGACGTACGCGGCCGTCGCCGAGGAGCTGACCGGCGTCATCGACGCCGCGCAGCGCGCGCTCGCCGGTGACCCGGCGGGCGGACGCGCCCTCGTGTTCAACGCCGCGCCGCACGCCCGCGGCGGCGTCCCCTCCGGAGCGGCGGCCACCGCCGCGACGGCCGAGAGCACCCGGTCCACTCCGCGCGAGGGCGGCGGCCATGTGCTCGACAACGGCCTGCTCCGGGTGGAGATCGACGGCCGGGGCCTCGTCGTCTCGGCGTACGACATCGCCGCGGACCGCGAGACCGTGGCGCCGGACGCGGCCGCGAACCTGCTCCAGATCCACCCCGACTTCCCGAACATGTGGGACGCGTGGGACGTCGACGCGTTCTACCGCAACACGGTCACGGACCTGACGGACGTCGACGAACTGACCCCGGTGACGGACGGTGTGCGGATCGTCCGCAGCTTCGGGGCATCGAAGGTGACCCAGCTGCTCACGCTGGAGCCGGGAGCCAAGCGGCTCGACATCGACACGGAGGTCGACTGGCACGAGACGGAGAAGTTCCTGAAGGCCGCGTTCCCGCTGGACGTGCACGCCGAGCGGTACGCCTCCGAAACGCAGTTCGGGCACTTCTACCGGCCCACCCACACGAACACCAGCTGGGAGGCGGCCAAGTTCGAGGCGTGCAACCACCGCTTCGTCCACCTGGAGGAGCCGGGCTGGGGCGTCGCGCTCGTCAACGACTCGACGTACGGCCACGACGTCACGCGCACCGTCCGGGACGCGGACGCGGGGACGACCACCACCGTGCGGGTCTCGCTGCTGCGCGCGCCGCGCTTCCCCGACCCGGAGACCGACCAGGGCGTGCACCGCTTCCGGCACGCGCTGGTGCCCGGAGCGGCGATCGGTGACGCGGTCCGCGAGGGGTTCCGCGTGAACCTGCCGGAGCGCCGGGTCACCGGTGAGCGCGAGGTGGCCCCGCTGGTGGGTGTCGACAACGACGCGGTCGTGGTCAGCGCGGTCAAGCTGGCGGACGACGGGAGCGGCGACGTCGTCGTGCGGCTCTACGAGTCGACGGGCGGCCGCGCGAAGGTGAGCCTGGCCACCGGCTTCCGGGCCGCGGGCGTCGTGGCGACCGACCTGCTGGAGCGGCCGCTGACCGATGCCCCGGTGCCCGAGAGGGACGGCGAGGGCGTGCGGTTGTCGCTGCGCCCGTTCGAGCTGGTGACGCTGCGTTTGACGCGCGGCTGACGCCGGGACGCGTGGGCTGCCGCCCCGGTGCCGCGGGCATCGGGGCGGCGGCGTTCTGGCCCGCGCCCGTGCGCCCTCCGGGATGCCTCGGTGAGGATCCTTGTCAATATCCAGAATCCTGTTTACTGTTCCCTTTGTGAACGCCTTCGATGAGCGCTTCCTTACGCGCAACGGACTGGCCGCCCGCCAGCTCGCGGTCCTGCTGCTCAACCATGAGCCGGACACGCGGCTGCCCCGGGTGCGGGACTACGCGGAGGAGCTGGGCTGCGGAAACGGCACGGTCCAGGCGGCCCTGCAGCTGCTGGAGGAGTCCGGCGCCATCAGGACGACCGCGCGGGGGCACCTCGGCACCTTCCTCGCCCACTCGGACCGCTCCATACTCTGGCGGCTCTCCGGGCTCGGGACGCTGCTGGCCGCGATGCCCCTGCCGTACTCCCGCCGGTACGAGGGCCTGGCCACCGGACTGCGCGGCGCCTTCGAGAAGGCGGGCGCACCCTTCGCGATCACGTTCATGCGGGGCGCCGGTGCCCGTACCGCCGCCCTGCTCGAAGGCAAGGTCGACCTCGTCGTCCTGTCCCGCTTCGCCGCCGACGAGCTGATCGCCGAGCATCCGGTGGAACTGGTGGCGGACCTGGGGCCGGCCACCTACGTCGGCGCGCACGGCATGCTCCTGCGCCACGGCGTGGACCTGGACACCCCGGGCCTGCGGGTCGCGGTCGACCACGCGTCGGAGGACCTGCGCATGCTGGTCGACCGGGTCTTCGCCGGGCGCCGGGACGTCGAGCTGCTGGAGGCCTCGTACATGCAGCTGCCCGACCTCTTCGCCCGCGCCGAGGTTGACGCCACCGTCTGGAACCTGGACGAGGTGCAGGACCGGCTCGGGTTCGGCGTCGACGTGCTGCCGCTGGGCGACGAGGTCACCCGCGAGCTGTCGCTGCGCAACTCGAGCGCGGCGATCATCGGGCGGACCGACGGGACCAAGGCCCTGACCGCCGTCCGGGACTCCCTGGATCTCCCCCTGATCACCTCGCTCCAGCGCGAGGTACTGGAGGGCACACGCCTGCCCTCGTACTGAGCCCCGGGCCGGATCGGGCCGAAGGTCCTGCCCGTGACGGGACCTTCGGCCTCACCAAAATACAAAATCCTGGTTACTGTCGATTTTAGGAGGACCGCCATGGACGACCAGCTGGCCCTGCGGCTTCAGCTCTTCCGCGAAGGCGGACAGATCAAGCCCGAGGTGGCCGACTTCGTCACGGCCGAGCTCGCCGCCCTGGAGGCGGAGGGCAACACCGTGACCGAGGCGACCGCGGGCATGCTCACCAGCCACCTGATGATGGCGCTCACCCGGCTGCTGAACGGCGAGGCCATCGAGCAGTTCCTCACCGACGACCAGGTCGCCGCCGAACTGGCCGGGCACCCCGAGGCCGTCGGCCGCGCCCGTGCCGTCGCCGAGCGCGCCCGGCACGAGCTCGGGGCCGCCCTCCCGGAGTCCGAGGTGAACTTCCTCGGCATGCACCTCGCGGTGCTGGCGCAGCAGACACCCGCCGCCCCCTCCTCCTGAACCACCCCGTCCCCACCCTCTGGAAAGAAGCAGGACATGACGAAGATCCTCGCCGGCGGCGTCGGCAAGACCGAGGTCACCCAGACCATCAAGCAGCTCGGCATCGAGGGCCTGGAGGTCACCGCCTCCAGCGACATGGACGCCGCGATGAAGCTGCGCGTCGCCCAGGCCGACTACTACCTGGGCACCTGTCACACGGGCGCCGGTGCCTCGCTCGGCGTCCTCGTCGGCCTGATGGGCAGCGCCGTCTGCCACACCTTCGGCCGCAACGTCCCCACCGTGGAGCAGATCACCGCCCTGCTGGACGAGGGCAAGAAGGTCTTCGGCTTCTCGATGGACCAGATCGACACCATCGCTCCCCTCATGGCGCGCGCCATCGCCGCCCGCGGCTGACCCCAGCCACCCCACTCTGAATCACCCCGGGCACGAAGGAGTGACCCCGTGAGTACGACACTCGCAGCCGGTACGAGCCTCGACTTCTCGCTGGCCCAGCAACTGACCGTCATAGCCCTCTGTGCGCTGACCGCGTACATCTCCCACATGGCGCTGGCCGTCTTCAACGACGGCGTACGCCCGTTCCTCCTGGACTTCATCCAGGGGCGCACCACGCGCAGCGCGACGACGGCGGTCTCGTTCGGCCTCTCGGCCGGGTTCATCTTCGGGCTCGGCGCCCCGATGGCCCTGTCCACCGGTGTGCTGAACCCGTGGCTCCTCTTCCTGCCCACCGACATCCTCGGCATGCTGTCGCCGAAGAAGTGGCTCGCGCCGATCCTCGGCGGCGCCTGGGGCGCGGTCGTCGTCTTCGGGCTCAACGGCGCCAACAACGTGGCCCATGACCTGCCGGTCGACTTCATCACCGCCATGCAGCAGATGTCGACCCCGATCCTCTTCCTCTTCACGCTGTTCCCGGTGCTGGCCATCACCAAGCAGTTCGGCCGCAAGTGGGGCGGCATCGCAGGGGTCCTGGAGTTCGCCCTGGTCGTCATGACCATGAAGCTGTGGCCCAACATGTTCGCCGGCGCGCTGGCGATGGCCGTCGGTGTGCTGATGCTCATCGGTCTCGCCGTCGCCAAGGACCTCGCCCAGCGCAAGGCGGACAGGGCCGCGGGCGTGAGCGAACCCGTCATCGAGGGTGACGACCCGATGGCCTCCCTCTTCAGCGCCAGCGCGGCCCGGCTGCGCCGGTACCTGCCCCTGTTCATGGTGCTGGGCGCCGGGGTCTGTGTGCTCGCCCAGATGCACATATTCGGCGGCGGCGAGGCGACCAGCTTCCTGATCGCGAAGGGGCAGTACTCGGAGGCGGCTCAGGTCGACTTCTACCGCGTCTTCGGTTTCATCCCGCTGATCGCGACCACCGCGCTGGCCTCCGGCGCGTACGGCATCGCGGGCTTCACCCTCGTGTACCCCATCGGGTACCTGATGCCGAACCCGTTCCTCGCCGCGATCGTCGGCGCCCTGGTCTTCGCGGCCGAGGTGCTGGCCCTGTCCTACATCGGCAAGCTCCTCGGGCGGCTGCCCAGCGTCCGCGACTCCTCGGAGCACCTGCGCAGCGCGATCAGCGAGACGCTGCAGCTGGCGATCCTCTTCGGTTCGCTGATGGCGGCCAACGCCATGGGCGGCGGCCTGGGCATCCTCGTCGTCGGCGGGCTCTACCTGCTGAACGAGGCGATGGGCCGGCCGGTCGTCCGGATGGCCGCGGCACCGGCCGCGGTGATCGTCGGCGGCATCCTCCTCAACCTCCTGTACTGGATGGACCTGTTCACGCCGATCAAGGGATAGCCCCACGCCCCTGATCACGCAGGCCGACCCAAGAAGGACCCCCCACGATGAACAGCCCCGCCCCCGTGCTGCGTACCGTTCTCGGAGACATCGCCCCCGATGCGGTACGCGGCCCCGCCCTGGCCCATGAACACCTCGTCCTCGACCTCGACCACCGGGGTGACGGCGGCGCCGTGCTCGCCGCCGGCCGGCACGCCGCCGCCGTCACCGCCGAACTGGCCGCACTCCGCGAGGAGTACGGACTCGCCCTGGTCATCGAGCTGACCTGTCGCGGCATGGGCCGCGACGTGCGCACCCTGGCCCGGATCTCCCGGGACGCCCGGGTCGCCGTCGTCGCCGCGACCGGCTGGTACTACGAGCCGTTCCACACCCCCGAGATCGACCGCGGCGGCCTCGGGGACCTCACCGCCACCCTCGTCCGCGAGATCGAGGACGGCATCGGCACCACCGGCATCCGCCCCGGCGTCCTCGGCGAGATCGGCAGCCACGGGGACGTCCCGACGCCGCCCGAGAGCAAGGTGCTCCGTGCTTCGGCGCGGGCCGCCCTCGCCACCGGGCTCTCCGTCGCCACCCACGCCCAGCTCGGCCGCGGCGGCCTCGCCCAGCTGGAACTGCTCACCGGCGAGGGGCTGCCTCCGCACCGGATCTCGATCGGCCATCAGGACCTGCTGGACGATCCGGCGGTGCACCGGGAGCTGGCCGCGAGCGGCGCTTACGTCGCCTTCGACACCGTCGGCAAGGACGGCTACCAGAGCGACGACACCCGGCTGCGGCTCCTGCTCGCCCTCCTGGAGGCGGGGCACGCCGACCGGGTCCTGCTCAGCTGCGACGTCTCCCGCCACGGCTACCTCACCTCCGAGGGGGGCCAGGGCTACGGGCACCTCTTCGGGAGCTTCCTGCCCGAGGCCCGTGCGGCGGGCGTGGACGACGACCTGATCGACCTGCTGACCCGCCGCAATCCGCTGCGCTTCCTCAGCGGCGTGAACGTGGAAGAGAGCTGACCATGCACCCCGTACTCCCCCGGACGTTCCCGCTGGCGACCGTGGCCCCGGCCGACGCCGTCGCCCGGCAGTTCCGGCTCATCGAGGCCACCGCCCGCCACTTCGAGGGCCCGCAGCTGTTCGCCTCCGACGCCGGGGTCGTGCCCGGCCTCGGGCGCCCCGCCACCACCGCACGCGTCGAGTCCGTCCTCGCCGACTTCTTCGGTGCCGAGGGCGCCGCCTTCGTCCAGGGCGCGGGCACCGGCGCGATCCGGGCCGCCCTCACCGCCGCCGTCCGGCCGGACGACCCCCTCCTCATCCACCGGGCGCCCGTCTACCGCACCACCGAGGTCACACTGCGCGGCCTCGGGGTCCAGACCGTCGAGGCCGACTTCAACGATCCCGACGAGCTGCGCGAGGCCCTGGAATCCGGGCGGTTCCGCTGGGCCTACGTCCAGCACACCCGGCAGCGGCTCGCCGACTCCTACGACCCCGGCGCGGTCCTCGCCGCCTGCCGGGCCGCCGGCGTCCGCACGGTCGTGGACGACAACTACGCCGTGATGCGCACCCCGGCCGCCGGGGTCGAACTGGGCGCCGACGCCTCCTGCTTCTCGCTGTTCAAGCTGCACGGCCCGGAGGGCGTCGGCATCGTCGTCGGCGCCGGGGACCTGATCGAGCACATCCGCCGCGACAACTACTCCGGCGGCGGCCAGGTCCAGGGGCACCAGGCGCTCGACGCACTGCGCGCGCTCACCCACGTACCGCTCATGTGGTCCGTGCAGTCCCAGGTCGGTGCCGAGGTCGCCGAGCGGCTGACCGCGGGCGAGGTGCCCGGGGTCGCCGAGGTCCGGCTCGCCAACGCGCAGGACCGGTGCCTGCTCGTCCGGCTCGACCGGCCCGTGGCCAGGGAGCTGCCCGCCGTCGCCGCCCGCTTCGGCGCGGCCCCGTACCCGGTGGGTTCCAACTCGCGCTACGAGATCACGCCGCTCTTCTACCGGATGTCCAGCTCCGCCCTGGACGACTCCCCCGAACTGGCCGACTGGACCGTGCGCATCAACCCGATGCGGGCGGGCGCGGACCTCGTCATCGAGATCCTGCGCCGCTCGCTGGCCGCGCTGAACGACCGGAAGGGCGACTGACCGTGTTTCTCGACACCGTACTGACCCGCAATCCCGGGCTCGTCGAGGCCGCGGCCGCACTGCACGACGAGGGCGCGATCCCGCCGGACACCTATGTGATGGACCTGGACGCCGTCGAGGCCAACGCCGCGCTGCTGGCCGCCGAGGCCGAACGGCTGGGCCTCTCGCTCTGGTTCGTCGTCAAACAGCTCGGCCGCAACCCGGAGCTGATCCGGGCCGTCGCCCGGCACATCCCCCGCTACGCCGCCATCGACCCGCCCGAGGCGCGCACCCTGCACGCCTCCGGGGCCCGTGCCGGCAACCTCGGCCACCTCGTCCAGATCCCGCGCCGCGCCCTGCCCGAGATGCTGGCGTGGCGTCCCGAGACCGTCACCGTCTACGACCTGGACAACGCCCGCGCGGTCTCCGACACCGCGAGGCGGCTGGGGTTCGTCCAGGACGTCCTGATCCGTCTCGAAGGCGCCGAGGGGAGCGTCTACCCGGGCCAGGAGGGCGGCGTCCCGCTCAACCGGCTCGACGCCTTCGCCGACGCCGCCGAACGCCTTCCCGGCATCCGGATCGCGGGGGTCACCGCCTTCCCGTGCGTGCTGTGCGACCCGGCGACGGGTGCCCCATACGCCACGGCCAACTTCGCCCTCGCTCTCAAGGCCCGCGAGACGCTCGCCGGACGCGGCCACACGGACCTCCTGCTGAGCGCCCCCAGCGCCACCTCGATGGCCTCCCTGCCGCTGCTCGCGGACCTCGGCGCCACCCACGGAGAGCCGGGCCACGCGCTGACCGGCACGACCCCGCTGCACGCGCTCGACCCGGCGCAGCCCGAGACCCCGGCCTACGTGTACGTCACCGAGGTCGCCCACACCCTGGGCGACGGCCGCCCCGCCGTCTTCGGCGGCGGGTTCTACGCCCGCTCCCACATCAGGAGCGCCCTGCTGCCGCGCACCGGGGCACGTCTGAACGTGCTGGACGCGCCCGCCGAGAACATCGACTACTACCGGCTGCTCGACGCGCCCGCCCCCGGACAGGACGTCCGCATCGGCGACACCGCGCTGCTGGCCTTCCGCACCCAGATCTTCGTCACCCGCTCGACCGTCGCCGTCGTCTCCGGACTCTCCTCCGGGACGCCCCGTCTCAACGGTCTGTACGACGCCCAGGGCCGGTCCCTGAGCTGAGGAGGCACCCCATGGCCAAGACCGTCATCGTCGTGATCGACGGATTCGGCATCGGCGCCATGCCCGACGCGGGCACCACGCGCCCCGGCGATCTGACCGCCGACACCTGCGGGCATGTGCTGGACCACTGCCGGGAGGCGTTCGGCCGCCCGCTGCGGCTGCCCGTGCTGGGTTCACTCGGCCTCGGCCTGGTCCACCCGCATCCCGATCTCGCCCGGCGCACCCATCTGCCCGTCGCCGCGGGCCGGGCCGCGCTCGGCTATCCGGGCGCCGACACCTTCGCCGGGCACCAGACCATGATGGGGGCCGACTTCAGCCGGGTGACCGTGGCGCGGCTCGCCGACCACCTGGACGAGGTGACCGCCGCCCTCGAAGCGGCGGGCCACCGGGTCGGCCGACTGGACGGCAGGCCGCTCCTGGTCGTGGACGGCGCGGTGCTGGTCCACGACAACCTGGAGGCCGACCCGGGCATCAACTGGAACGCCTCCGGGCGGCTGGAGGACCTGCCGTTCGACGGGCCGGGCGGCATCCTCGCCGTGGCCCGCACGGTGCGCGCCGTCGCTCCCGTCGCGCGGGTCATCGCGGTGGGCGGGCACGCGGACGGCCCGCTCGACCGCTTCGTACGGGCCGGTGAGGAGGGCACGGTGGGCCTCGACACCCCCGCCACCGGCTTCTACCGCAACGGCGGTCTCGAAGTGCAGCACCTGGGCGCCCGGATCGACCACACCCGCCAGCTCCCCGACCTGGCCGCCCGCGCGGGCATCCCGGTCACCCTGGTGGGGAAGGCCGCCGACATCCTGGCCTGCGAGCGTGCGGCCCGGCACCCGGCCGTGGACACCGCCGACGTCCTCACGCACACCCTCGAAGCGGTACGCGCCTGCGGCGACGGCCTGGTGGTCGCCAACATCCAGGAGACGGACCTGGCCGGGCACCAGCAGGACACCGAGCGCTACGGACGCCTCCTGGAACAGGCGGACGCGGGCCTGGCCGCGCTCGTCGCCCTGCTCGACGCGCCGGGCGACCGCCTCATCGTGACCGGTGACCACGGCAACGACCCGACGGCCGGGCACGCCTTCCACACCCGTGAGTACGTCCCCGTGCTCATCCACCGGCCCGGCGCGGACGGCGTGGAGCTGCTGCCCGACGCGGAGAGCCTGGCGGACGTCGGCGCGACGGCCGCCGTGTCGCTGGCGCTGGACCCGGAGGACCTGGCCAACGGCCGGGAGCTGCGGACGGGGCGCCGGGCGGCCTAGCCACCGAACGTCTGACGAAACGGCGCCTGACGAAAAAGAGCCACCAGAGCTTGAACCTCACGTGGCGTGAGGATGCATGGTGGCTCCATGACCACTTCTGCAACCTGGAGAGTGGGCCGGCTCGCGGAGGCCAGCGGTCTGACCGTGCGCACGCTGCACCACTGGGACACCATCGGGCTGCTCACTCCCTCCCGGCGCACCGCGGGAGGACACCGGGAGTACACCGAGGACGACCTCGCCCGTCTCTATCAGGTGCTGGCGCTGCGCAGCCTCGGGCTGGCGCTGGATTCCATCGCTGTCTGCCTCGACGCGGGTGTCGATCCGCTGCACCTGGTCCGGGATCATCTGGCGGGGGTGGAGGCGTCCATCAAGGCGCTCGGTGCCCTGCGTCAGCGGCTCGTACAGCTCGGTGAGGAGCTGTCGGCCGACGAGGCTCCGGCGGCCGCGGCGCTGCTCGACGCGCTGCGGGCGATCGGCGGCACCGGTCCGGAGGGCGAGCACACGCTGCGCCGCCATCTGGACTCCGACGAGATGCAGGTCCTGCGGACCCGGGCCGCCGCCTTGGGGCCCGCCATGCACTACCTGCTCGACGTCGAGTGGCCCGAGTTGTACCGGAGAGCCGAACGACTCCGTACGGCCGGCACCCCCGCCACGGATCGGAAGGTCCGCCTCCTGGTGGCCCGGATGGATGAGCTGAGCGCGTTGTTCAGCGGAGGCGATGCCGGTATCTCCGCCGGAGTCAGGACTGCCTGGCACGACGATCCGGCCGCCATGTCGGGAGACCCCGATGCTCCGGCCGACGACTGGCGAGAGCTGGCCGAGTATCTGGACCGCGCTCGCCACAGCTCCTCCTGACCCGCACCCGCCGGGGTCGCCCCCGCGTTCCCGTCCGCCCCAAGGAGCCTGCTGATGAACCGACGGATCCGTGCGCGCATCGCGCTGATCTCAACGATCCCCACCCTCCTCGCCCTTCCCGTCATCTGCCTCCTGGCCGCGGCCGGCGCGGTGCCGTGGTCCCTGCTCCTCGCCCTGCCCGTGGTGCTCGTGGTCCAGGCCGCTTTCCACTTCTCCCGCGTCCCCACGGAATGAGTCAGTGGCGCCCCGCACCCCTGCCGAGGGTCTTCAGGAGGGCCTGTGCCATGACCTCTTCGCCCTTCGCGTTGGGATGGGCGGGAGCGGCGGGCGCAGCCGGGCTCAACGGCTCTATCCACCGGTCGGCGGGTGCCTTGCACATGTCGTGGCCCACGGTCGGCCCGTACGTGTCCACGTAGTCGGCCCGGTTCAGCAGCGCCACCGCGCGCAGCATCAGGTTGAGGCGCTTCTCCGTGTCCCGCAGGTACGGGAAGTCCTTCGCGGCGAACGGGACTTGAGGGAAGCAGCCGGTGCCGTCGTCGGGAAGGAGGTCCGGGTAGCCGACGACGACCACGCGTGCGTGGGGCGCCTTGTGGTGCACTTCCCGCAGCACGCGGGCGACCTTGGGCGCCGTCTGGAGGATCTTCAGCGTCAACTGGTCATAGCCCTTGGCCCCGTAGTACTGCTGGCAGGGGTTGCCGGCGAGGTCCTTGGCGCTGAGGGTGGCACAGGTGCCGATGATGGAGCCGAAGCCGACGTCGTTGCCGCCGATCTGAAGGGTCACGAGGTCCGTGTCCTTCTTCACCGCGTCCAGTTGAGGCCCGTTGGTGCCCTGCGCCTCCCACATCTCGACGGTCGTCGCCCCGCCGCAGCTCACGTCGGTGAACGAGGTGATGTGGCGCTCGCGCGCGGTGACCGAGGGATAGTTGTGGTCGGAACGGGCACAGTTCGCGTCGACCTGCGTGGGTATCAGAGGACCGGACGTGTACGAGTCGCCCAGCGCCACGTAGGAGGTGCGGGGCGAACCGTGCGCGCCGCCCGTCGCGGCCGAGGCCGTGCCGGTGAAGCCGGCCGTGAGCGCGCAGCTGCTCAACGCGGCCAGCGCGATGGCGGTGCGTCGCTTGGATACAGCCCTGCCCGGACGATTCCGCTGCATCATGATGCCCTCCCCGAAAGTTCTCACAATCCGAACCCCGCCTGTATACCGGTCAGTAGACCGTGAGACCAGTGGCCGGCCACCGGCAAGATCACGGCCAGGGCAAGGAGAGATGGTGGCTGTGGCCGACGAACGGCTTGATGCCGAGTGGCTTCGCGTCTGGTGCGAGCGGACGGATGCGGCGCTCTCGGAGCTCATGACATCGTTCCAGGCACGGTTCGGCTTCGAGCCGGGCAGCAACGTGGTCGTGCGCGCTTCGGATGCGAGCCACCGAGCCACCGGCGCGCTCGTGGAGCTGACGCCGATCCCGTCGGACCTGACGACGATGTACTGGGTGATCGACGAGGTCTCCCTGCCCGATGTCGACAACGGCTGCTTCGTCCACCCTGCCTCGCTGGTCGCGGACCACTTCCGCGCTTACGGGGCCGTCTCGATCGACGGGGAGGAGGCCGCCCTGGTGTTCGCCAGTGACGGGGGCGGGCATCTGTTCGCGCTGGCGGGCTCGGGACGCGTCTGGAGGTCTGCCACCGCCTCTTGGTTCGATCAGTTCGACCTTGCCGCGGCCAGTCTTCAGGAGTTCTTCCAGGGGCTCTCCCGGCAGATCGATGCCCAGTGCTAGTCCGGGTTGCTTCGACGCGTCCGGCATACGGGGGGAGGGCAGAACGCTCAGGCTCTCCGCAGGGCTAAATTGGGCTGCGCGTGCCTTTGCGCCTCCGCATACTGGCGGTCTCCGACTCCCGGAATCCGAAGGAACGTTCCCGCGTGCAGGCTGCCGTCACCGTCACCCCCGCTCAGATCCCCGAACTGCTGCTGGGCCTCGCCACCGTGCGGCCCGTGTTTCTGTGGGGCGCGCCCGGGATCGGCAAGTCGTCGCTCGTACGGAAGTTCGCGGAGTCCCTGGGGCTGGAGTGCGTCAGCCTGCTCGGGACGCAGCTCGCACCGGAGGACCTCATCGGGGTGCCCCGGATCCGCGACGGCCGGTCCGTGTTCTGCCCCCCGGAGTCCATCGCCCGTGACGAGCCGTACTGCCTGTTCCTGGACGAGCTCAACGCGGCGACCCCCGATGTGCAGAAGGCGTTCTACTCGCTGATCCTGGACCGGCGTATCGGGTCCTACGAACTGCCCGCCGGTTCGATCGTCATCGGGGCCGGCAACCGTGCCACGGACAACGCGCTGGCGCGGCCCATCGCCTCCGCCCTGGTCAACCGGCTCACCCATGTCCACCTCCGGGCCTCGGCGGCGGACTGGCTGGTGTGGGCGGGCGAGAACGGGGTCCACCCGTGGGTGACGGACTACCTCGTGGACCGCCCGGACCACCTGTGGTCGCAGCCGCCCAAGACCGAGGAGCCGTTCTCCACGCCCCGCTCCTGGCACATGCTCTCGGACGCCCTGCACTCCTTCGGGCCGGAGATCGACGAGGAGACCCTGAAGGTCGTGGTGCACGGCACGCTGACGCCCGCTCACGCCGTCTCCTTCTGCGGCTACGCGAAGATCGTCCGTCACGCCTTCGGCATCGAGGCGATCCTCAAGGGTGACGCCTCCTGGCCGAAGCGGCCCGAGGACCGCGACCTGCTCTACTACCTGGCCGACGCGTTCCGGGGACGCCTGGTCAAGGAGCTGCCGCGTGAGAAGAAGCACGTCTCGCCGTCCCTGCGGCAGACCGCCTACCGGGCCAAGTCGCTGCTCGTCCAGCTGGCCGAGATCTCGGTCGAGGTCGCGCAGACCGTCATCGCGGACGACGCCGACGGGCTGCCCGTGCTGCCCGCGTGGTTCCTCGTGGACGCCGCGCGGGACATGCCCCGGCTGGTCGAGGCCCGGCGATGAAGGGGTCCGGCGGGCGCGGGGGCGGGGGCAAGGACGGGAAGAACAAGAACACGGTCGACCCGGCCACCGAGGCCTTCGCCGCCGGGCTCGCGCTCGTCAAGCGCAACCCGGCGTTCGCGGCCGTGGAGGCGTCCGTGTGCCGCCAGGAGAAGTGCGCGCTGACCCCGGCCGGCGGACTGGCCGCCGTCACGTCGAACGGCACCGTCCACGTACACCCCACCAAACGGGCCGATCCGGCGGAATGGGCATGGGCGCTCGCCCACTGTCTGCTGCACCTCGGTTTCGGTCATGTGCCCGCCTCGGCGGCCGCGTCGCGCGAACAGCCCGACCGCTTCGACGTCGCGGCGCGCTGCGCGGTCGTCAACCGCTTCCTGGTCAGCCATCCGATGGGCCGGGCGCCCTTCGCCCTGCCGGAGTCGTTCCCGGGCGGCGACGAGGAGATGCTCGCCGCGCGGTGGCGCCGCGATGGCATCCCCGCCGCCCACGAGCACTGCGGCACCGCGGGTGAACACCCCGACCAGGTCCTCACCACCTGGAACGCCTGGGACAACTCCGCGGTCCCGGACTGGGAGACCGCCTTCGCACACGCGCTGACCCGCAGTGTGTCCGCCGCGATGGACGTGGCCGGCGGCCGCCGCGACCGGGTCACCGGAGAGCGCAAACCCCAGCGGCCCTGGGACCGTGCCCTGAACTGGTTCGTCTCCTCCTACCCCCTGCTGGGCGGGCTCGCCGCGGGCCTGAAGATCGTGGCCGACGCCGAACTCGCCCGGACGCAGGACATCTCCATCGCGGCGGTCAGTCCGGTCGCGGGCGAGATCTACATCAACCCGCTGCGCGCGTTCACCGACGAGGAATGGCGCTTCGTCCTCGCGCACGAGATGCTGCACGCCGCGCTGCGGCACGGCGAACGCAGAGGGGGCCGCGACCCGTTCCTCTTCAACGTCGCCGCCGACTACGTCGTCAACGACTGGCTGGTCCAGATGCGCGTCGGCGACATGCCCGAAGGGCTGCTGTACGACCCGGAGCTGCGGGGCCTGTCCGCCGAGGAGGTGTACGACCGCATCGCGCACGACCTGCGCCGCCGCCGCAGGCTCGCGACGCTGCGGGGCAAGGGCGCCGGGGACATCCTCGGCGAGCCGCTGCCGCATGCCGGTGCCGGTCCGTACACCGACCTGGACGAGTTCTACCGGCGCGGACTGGTGCAGGGCTTCGACCTCCACCAGTACGGGGAGCGCGGCCTCCTGCCCGCCGGGCTGATCCAGGAGATCCGCGCCCTGGCGCACCCGCCCGTACCGTGGGACGCGCGGCTGGCCCGCTGGTTCGACGAGTACGTTCCCCGTCCGGAGCCCGTACGGACGTACGCGCGCCCGGCGCGGCGGCAGGCATCGACCCCCGACATCCCGCGCGCCGGACGGTACTTCCCGCCCGATGAGACGGCCCGCTGCACCTTCGGCGTCGTGCTGGACACCTCCGGCTCGATGAACAGCACCCTGCTCGGCAAGGCTCTCGGCTCCATCGCCTCGTACGCCGAGGCCCGCGACGTACCCGCCGCACGCGTCGTCTTCTGCGACGCCGCCCCCTACGACGCCGGCTACCTGCCGCCCACCGAGATCGCCGGACGGGTGCGGGTACGCGGCCGCGGCGGCACCGAACTCCAGCCCGGCGTGGACCTGTTGCAACGGGCGGACGACTTCCCGCCGGGCGCGCCGGTCCTCGTCATCACCGACGGCTGGTGCGATGTCCTCCGCATCCGGCGCGAGCACGCCTACCTGATCCCGCAGGGCGCGTCACTGCCGTTCACCCCGCGCGGCCCGGTGTTCCGGCTGGCCTAGGTGTATTGCCCTGTGAGGTTGGGGACGCGGCTGGCGGGTGGTTGGCCTTTCAGCGCGGTGTGTCCGCGGTGGTGATTGTAGGTGTGCAGCCAGTGCGGGAAGGCGTCGCGGCGTTCGGCTTCTGAGCGGTAGGGGCGGGCGTAGGCCCATTCGTCGAGCGGGGTGCGGTTGAGGCGTTCGACCTTGCCGTTGGTCTGGGGCCGGTAGGGCCGGGTTCGCTTGTGGGTGATCCCGGCCGCTGTCAGTGTGTCGCGCCAGGCGTGGGACTTGTAGCAGGCGCCGTCGTCGGTCAGTACGCGTTCGACGGTGATGCCGCAGGAAGTGAAGAACGCCTGGGCCCTGGTCCAGAAGGCGATGGCGGTTTCCTTGCGTTCGTCGGAGTGGATCTCGCTGTAGGCGAGGCGGAGTGGTCGTCGACGGCGGTGTGGATGTAGCTGTAGCCGGCCCCGGAGCGGGTTCTGCGGCCTGCTTGCCGGCCGAGGGTCTTGTGGCCGCCGCCGTCGGGGATGTTGCCGAGCTTCTTGATGTCGACGTGGACCAGTTCGCCGGGCTGGTCGCGTTCGTAACGGCGTATGACCCGGCCGGTTGCCCGGTCCAGATGCGTGAGGCGGGCAAGCCGGTAGCGGGTCAGGACGCGGTGGACGGTGGAGGGCGCCAGACCCAGCAGGTGGGCGATGCGGGCCGGGCCCCACCGGCGCAGGACCCGGACCTTGATGATCCGTCGTTCGGTGCGGGTGGGGGTCTGGCGCGGGCTGTGGTGCGGGCGGCTCGAACGGTCGCTCATGCCGGCCTCGCCGAGGAGGCGGTAACGGTGTGCCCAGCGCTGGGCCGTGGTGGGTGCGACCTGGAAGCGTTCGGCGGCCCGGCGCAGGGGCCAGCCGTCCTCGACCACGCAGCGGGCCAGACGCAGGCGTCCCGTCTCGGTCAGGGGTGCATTACGGTGGGGCACGAGGGCCTTTCGGTCGGTGTCGACGTCGCAATCCACACCGAACCCGGAAGGCCCTCACCCGTTCAAGATCCCTCAGCCGAGATCTCACTCACCCCGTCCACAACCTCCCGGGACAGAACACCTAGCGCCGCGCCCACCCGCGTACCGGAGTCCGCCACGGTGCCGGCCGGCCCCCGGCCCTCGCTGCCCGCCACCCGGCCCGGCCCGCGTGAGCCGCGTCGCGCGCCGGCGTTCCTCTGGGCGCTGCCCCCGGTCGTCGCGCTGGCGCTGGTCTTCCTTTATCCGCTGTTCCTCGTGGTCCGGCAGTCCGTCAGCCCGGACGGGGGCGGCCTCTCGTTCGCGCCGTACGCCGGGGTCTTCGGCTCCGCGTCCTTCCGCTCGGCGCTTGTCACCACGGTCTGGCTCGCGGCGGGCTCCGCCGCCGGCTGTCTTTCCTCATCGCCAGGGGCGGCGCGATCGCGGCCGGCACCACGCGCTTCGACATCAAGATGCCGGA
This sequence comes from Streptomyces sp. NBC_00523, assembly GCF_036346615.1. Lineage (NCBI taxonomy): Bacteria > Bacillati > Actinomycetota > Actinomycetes > Kitasatosporales > Streptomycetaceae > Streptomyces > Streptomyces sp. NBC_00523. The sequence goes on from NZ_CP107836.1 coordinate 141,729, forward strand.
CGTCGCCGCCTCCGCACTCGCCCATCTCGGTATCGCGATCGACGCCTCGTGGGGCCTGGACGGCCGACCGCTCCAGACGCCCGTGCCCGACGCGTTCGACACCCTGCGCCCGCGACTGACCGCCCGCGTGGACGAGACGGGCATCCCCGCCGCCCTCACCGGCTTCACGCACACCCCGCCCGCCGGCTGGTCCGTCGAGAACGGCGCGATGGGCACCGGCGGCATGACGGAGTGGCGCGGCTGGTCCTTCACCACCGACGAGTTCTGGACCGCCGCCGAGCGCGGCCGGCAGCGGGAGTCCAACATCCGCGCCCGCAATGTCTTCGCCGTGGCCGACGGGGACGAGTGGGTCGACAAGTCCTCCAGCGGCACGTTCGACTCCACGCTCGTCGGCCCGGCCTGGGCGGTCACCGGCGGGTCCACCGCCGTCCTGCGCTACACCACCCTCTACCGCCAGGAGGCACCGCAGAAGGGCGAGGTGTCGGTGTCCTGGGACGGAGGTGCCCCGGTCACGGTGAAGACCTACACCGCCGACACGCCGTCCCGAGCCGAGGCCGTCACGCTCCGGGTCCCGTCCGGCGCCACCAGCGCCCGCGTCCGCTTCCGCTACACCGGCGGGAACAACTGGTTCTGGACCGTTGACGGAGTCACCCTCAGCGCGTCCTGAGGGCGGAATGCGGGTTACCCCAGCACCCGGCCGAGGAAGCCGCGCATGTAACCCGCGACAACGTGCAGGTGGCTTTCCAGGAGGAAGTGGCCGCCGTCGATCAGGTGCACTTCCGCGCCCTTGGCGTCGCGGGCGAAGGCTTGCGCACCGGCCGGGGCGAAGATTTCGTCGTTGCGGCCCCAGACGGCGAGTACCGGGACCCCGCTGGTGCGGAGGTATTCGTGCAGCAGCGGGTAGAGCGGGCGGTTGTTCCGGTAGTCGCGGAACAGTGCGAGCTGGATCTCGTCGTTGCCCGGGCGTGAGACGAGGGCGTAGTCGTGTTCCCAGGTGTCCGGGCTGACCAGGCCGGGGTCGGGTACGCCGTGCACGTACTGCCAGCGGATGGCGTCGATGCTCAGCGCGACGCGGGCCGCGGGTTCGGTGTCGGGGCCGGGGTTTGCCCCGTACGCCCAGACGTCGGTCCAGAACGCTTCGACGAAGCCGTCCTCGTAGCCGTTGCCGTTCTGGGTGACGAGGGCGGAGATCCGTTCGGGGTGCTTGAGCGCGAGACGCCATCCGAGGGGGGCGCCGTAGTCCTGGACGTAGAGGGCGTAGCGGTCCAGGCCGAGGTGGTCGAGGAGTTGGGAGGTGATTTCGGCGAGGGCGTCGAAGGTATAGGTGAACTCCGTGGCGAGGGGGGCGTCGGAGTGGCCGAAGCCGAGGTGGTCCGGCGCGATGACGTGGTAGCGGTCGGCCAGGAGCGGGATGAGCTCGCGGAACATGAACGAGCTGGTCGGGAAGCCGTGCAGCAGGACGATCGCGGGGGCGTCGGCGGGGCCTGCCTCACGGTAGAAGATCTCGTGGCCGTCGATGGTGGCGGTCCGGTGGTGTACGGAGCTCATACCTAACCCCTTTGAGTCATTGATCTGGTTAGTGCGTCGTGGTGCAAGCATGCGGCGAGCGAGCTAACCTGTCAAACGAATCGATCCGGTTAGAGAGAGCGGTGACCGATGGACACCCTGCTGGACCTGCTCAACAGCAGGCCCCTGGTCAACGGCGAGGAACAGGACGCCCTCCGCGACCCCGCCGAGGGCCGCCGCTGGGCGCGGGAGCACGGCGGCGACGGCACCCTCGCGGAACTGGCGCTGCTGCGCGAGGCGCGGGACGTCCTGCGGGATGTCGTACGCGGGGACAGCCCGCCGTCCGCGTTGAGCCCGCTGCTCGAAGGCGTCCACCAGGTTCCGGAGATCAGCTCCGACGGCCTGCGGTGGTCGGTCAGGACTCCCCCGCACGCCCGCCTGGCCGTCGAGGCCGTTCTCGGCTGGGCGGCCACCGAGGAGCAGCTACCCGGCCGGCTGCGCCCCTGCGCCAACGACGCGTGCAGGCTGTTCCTGATCGACCGCAGCCGCGCCAACCGCGCCCGCTGGTGCTCGATGGCCCTCTGCGGCAACCGCGAGAAGGCCCGCCGTCACTACGAACGCACCCGCTGACCGGTCGCCGTACGCGGCCGGGCGGCTCGTAAGCTCGGGAGAATGGAGGACCACACGGCCACCGGGCTCAGTGCGCGTCCGGCGCCCGCCCTGCGCGCGTACGTCGACTCGTACGTCGGCTTCGACCTCCGCGCCCTCCCCGCAGGAGTGCACTGCGGACCGCCGGGCCGTGCGCTCACCGCGGTGATCAGCCTGTCGGATCCTCTGGAGGTCGCGGCTGGTGTTGACGACGGGTCGCCGGTCGCCCGGTTCGGCGGTGTGGCCGGTGGTCTGATGTGCCGGTCCGTCGCGATTCACCACGACGGACGCCAGCGCGGGGTCCAGATCGCGCTGACACCGCTCGGGGCCCGGGCCGTCTACGGCATGCCCGCCGCCGAGCTCGCCCACCGGCTGGTCCCGCTGGACGAACTTCTCGGGGCGCTCGCCGTCGAGCTGGTCGACCGGCTCCGGTCGGCGAGGACCTGGGCGGCGCGGTTCGCCGTGCTGGACGAATTGCTGCTGCGGGCTGTCGGGCCCGTGCGCCGGGTGCGCCCCGAGGTGGCCGAGGCGTGGCGCCGCCTCGTCGCCGCGCGCGGGTGCGTGCAGGTGGGCGTGGTCGCCGCGGAGCTGGGCTGGAGCCGCCGATACCTCACCGAGCGGTTTCGCGGTGAGGTGGGCCTCTCGCCGAAGACCGTCGCCCGGGTCCTGCGTTTCGAGCACGCACACGAGCTGGCGGCGGCGCGGGACCCGCTCCCGTGGGGCGATGTGGCAGCCGTCGCCGGCTACGCGGACCAGGCCCATCTCGTACGGGACTGGCGCGAGTTCACCGGCCGGTCACCGACGGCCTGGCGTCACGGCGAAGTCCTCCTCGGGACCGGGCAGCCGTCGGCCGCTCTTCCCATTTCTTCAAGACCGCCCGATCGTCCGCGTGGACGATCGTCGGCATGAGACTCGTCAACAACGAACACAAGGCCGTGGACCTGCGGACCACCCCCGTCCACCTCGGGCTGGGATCGAGAGCGCGATCCGTCGAGGGCTTCGCCTGGGACCCGGAGGTGCTCCGCGCGTACAGCACCGCGGTCGCGGCGGACGGCGCCGAGGGCCGGATGGTGATGATCTTCGACGGCAACGGCCCCGGCGAGCACTGGGAGAGCCACCCGGCGGGCGACGAGCTGGTCGTCTGCCTCAGCGGGTCCGTCACGATCACGCGCGACGTGATCGGGGTCCACGATCACGTTCGGCTCGGGCCGGGCGAGGCCACCATCAATCCGGCCGGGGTATGGCACACGGTCGACATGGAGGGGCCGACGTCCCTCCTGTCCGTCACCGCGACCCTCGGCACCGACCACCGCCCCCGGACCGACAGCCGCCCGGCCGAAGGCGTCGGCACGTCCGGGCCGGAGGACGCGTCGTGACGACACGCGTCGCGTGCCTCGGAGACAGCCTCACCCGCGCGCAGTTCAGCGTCGACTACCTGGATCTTCTCGCACGACGGCGGCCTCCCGGTGAGGTGCGGACCGCCCGTTTCGGCGTCAACGGCGACTTCGCGTACAACCTCTTGCAGCGCCTCGACACCGTCGTCGCGAACCCGCCCGATGTGATCACCGTGCTGATCGGGACCAACGACGCCCGGGCGAGCCTTGCCGGCTACCCGGTCGAACAGGCCATGAAGCGGAAGAGGCTCCCCGCTCGCCCGTCGGCCGGCTGGTTCCAGGAGTGCCTGGAAGCCGTTCTCGCGCGGCTGCGGGCGGAGACCGACGCGACGATCGGACTGCTGTCGCTCCCGATACTCGGCCAGCGGCTCGACGGACCGGCGGCACAGGCCTCGCAGGCGTACAGCAGTCTGATCTCCGAGGTCGCCGCCCACAGCGAGGTGGCCTACCTGCCGCTCCACGAACGCCAGATCGAGGAGCTGCGCCGGGCGGACCCGCCGCCGGTGCCGTACAAGGAGGCGACGCCCGCGGCGACCATCGGCGTCCTGGTCCAGCACGCGGTGCTGCGCCGCAGCCTCGACGCGATCGCGCGGCGGCGGGGTCTCGTGCTCACGACGGACCACATCCACCAGAACAGCCGCGGCGCCGCGCTGGTCGCCGAGGTCATCGATACCGGGTTGCTGGCCCGGAGCGGATAGCCGTCGTCGTGGTTACGTCCGGCTCAGGTCGGCCTGCACGAGATCGTGGTCCGACCAGGGCGTGAGGTGCACCTGCTGCTTCAACGAGTCGAAGCCGCGAAGAAAGATGTAGTCGAACTTGCTGCGCCAGTCGGTGGTGGGCTCGCAGGCGCCCGTCCCGGAGGGGCCGCACCCGGGGGCCGCGTCCTGGGCCACGCCCCACATCGCGATGAGTTCGGGGGCGTCGGGCACCGCGTTGAAGTCGCCGAGAACGATCGTCCGGTCGTACCGGGCGATCGCTTTCGCCAGCACGGGGGTCTGCTTCGCGCGGACCGGTGCCTGTCTCCGCTCGGCCAGGTGTGTGTTGAAGACCCGGACGGGCCGGCCGTCCACGAGGGTCGTGACGGCCACGTACCCGCGGTCCTCGGAACCGCCGTCGGGGTACTCCACGTTCACCCGGTCCGTCATCGGGGCGGCCGAGAGGATCGCCTGGCCGAAGCCTCCCGGGCTCCACGGCAGTCCCCCGCACCGGCTCCAACTCGGCAGCACCGATCCGTACGCGACGTGGTAGACCAGCCCGTACCGGTACCGCAGATAGTCCCGGATCCTCTCGACATCACCCACGCACGCTTCCTGCAAGCCGATGACCTGAGGCGCGTACGTGGCGATCTCCGCCGCGCGGCCGGCGTTCTGCCCGCTCCCCCTGCAGGGGTTGCAGATGTTCCAGGTCATGACCCGGTTCGGCACGACCTTTTCGGGGGCACTGGCCGGCAGCGGCTGGGCCGTGTAGACGCTGTTCGACGCGCTGGGGCCGGCGAGCAGCAGGCAGGCCATGACCAGCGCCCCCGCAAGCCACCGCACGCCGGTTCCGGTCACCTTGGGCTCCTCGAAAGTCGATGCACACCCACATGCGAGGTCCCTCGCCCGCACGAGCTTATGTGGCGGTGTGTGTGCGAGGTGTCCGGGCCCCGTGGCCGTACCGGGCTCGCGTGCGCGGCGCGGTCCGCGCGCGCGTATCCCGGAAGGGGGGATCCGCGATCCCTGGATAACCGCGGCCTTCATCCAACCTTCCGGCCGCGCGATCGTTGAGGAGTAGGCGGCGACGGACCGGCCGGTCCGCCCGCACCACGATCCGAACGGAGCCACCATGACCCGCATCGCCCTGATCACCGGCGCCAACCGGGGCCTCGGCCGCAGCACCGCCCTGCATCTCGCCGAGGCCGGTACCGACCTGATCCTCACCTACCGCTCGCACGCCGAGGAGGCGGAGGCCGTCGCGGAGGCGGCCAGGAAGCTGGGCCGCACGGTGGTCGCCCTGCGGCTGGACACCGGGGACACCGCCGGGTTCCCCGCCTTCACCGCACAGGTGCGTGAGGCCCTGGACCGGGAGTGGGGCCGCGACCACCTCGACGTCCTCGTCAACAACGCCGGACACGGCGTGCACGCGCCGTTCGCGGAGACGACCGAGGAGCAGTTCGACGGGCTGATGGACGTCCACGTCAAGGGCGTCTTCTTCCTCACCCAGGCCCTGCTGCCCGTGATCCAGGACGGCGGCCGCATCCTCAACGTCTCCACCGGCCTGACCCGCTTCATCGCCGCGCCGACCGCCGCGTATGCCGCGGCCAAGGGCGCCGTGGAGATCCTCACCCGGTACCTCGCCAAGGAGCTGGGGCCGCGCGGCATCGCCGTCAACGCCCTCGCACCGGGTGCCACCGGTACCGACTTCGGTGGCGGCGGGGTCCGCGACGACGAGGGCATGCGCTCCATGCTGAGCGGTGTCACCGCGATGGGCCGCCCCGGTGAGCCCGACGACATCGGTGCCGCCGCTGCCGCGCTGCTCGCCGAGGGCACCTCCTGGGTCACGGGACAGCGCATCGAGGCGTCCGGCGGCATGCTGCTCTGAGGGACCGGGCCCGGCCGGGCCCGTACGCCTTGACGACCGCGCCCCGGATGTCAGGCACCGGGGCCACGAGGGAGACTGGAACCGTGGACCGAGCACAACTCGCGGACTTCCTCCGCACCCGACGCGAAGCCCTGCAACCGGAGGACGTGGGGCTGCCCCGCGGGCCGCGCCGCCGCACCCAGGGCCTGCGCCGGGAGGAGGCGGCGGCGCTGAGCGGCATGTCGACCGACTACTACAGCCGCCTGGAGCAGCAGCGCGGGCCGCAGCCGTCGGAGCCGATGCTCGCCGCCATCGCCCGCGGTCTGCGCCTCTCGCTCGCCGAGCGGGACCACCTGTTCCGGATCGCCGGGCACAACACCCCCTCGCGCCCCGGCAATCTGCGCTCCGACCACATCACGCCCGGCCTGATGCGCATCCTCGGGCGGCTGGACGACACCCCGGCGCAGGTCGTCAGCGATGTGGCGGAGACCCTGGCCCAGACCCCGGCGGCGATCGCGCTCCTCGGCGACCAGACGCGGTTCACCGGACCTGAACGCAGCCTCACCTACCGCTGGTTCACCGATCCCGCCGCCCGGTTGCTGTACCCGGAGGAGGACCACCCGCTGCACAGCCGCTTCTTCACCTCGGGCTTGCGGGACGCGTACTCGCGGCAGGGTGCGGGCGGCCGCGCCGAGCACCTGCGCGACCTCCTGCTGGAACGCAGCGAGGAGTTCGCGGCCCTGTGGAGCGCGCACGAGATCGACGTACCGCGGGTGGACCCCAAGCTGGTACGCCATCCCGAGCTGGGCGTCCTCACCCTTCAGTGCCAGGTCCTGCTGGACCCGGAGCAGAACCAGACGCTGCTGGTGTACACCGCCACGCCGGGTTCGCCGGACGACGAGAAGCTGCGGCTGCTGCCGGTGCTGGGGGCGCGGACGGTGGGCACCTGACGGTCCTGGCCCTGTCGTTGGTCTGCCGGCAAGGCCCTACGGCAAGACCGTCGCGCGGGTGGCGGCGCGGGCGAGGTCCGGGCGGCTGAGGACCTCGGTGCTGTCGATCAACTGGTCCACGGTGCCGGCCGGTGGCAGGGCGAGGACGGCCGGGTCGGTGATCCGGGCGGTCAGGGCTCCGGCGAAGCGTTCGGCGTGCAGGACCTGGAACGGCCTGTTGTGGTACGGCCGTGTCGTGGGGTCGACGGGGTCGCAGAGGCCCAGGCCGTTGTGCGCCGCCGCGACGGTCTCGTACGCACGGGCGAGGTGCTGCTCGCGGGTGTGCCAGTCGGTCGCGGCCAGGGCGGCGGTGAGCACCGGCGTCAGGGCGGGCCCCTGGGCGTTGAGCGCGAAGGCGCTGCCGAGCCATTTGCCGTACGGCGGGTAGCGCCGGTCCATGAGCAGGCAGAGCCGCATCAGGTCGCGGACCAGCCGGGCGGCGACAACGGCGGAGCCGAGTTCGTCACCCACCTCGCCGCAGCGTCCGACGAAGGCCTCCTCCTGGGAGATACGCCGCCACTGGCAGGCGAGGAGGTACCGCCAGAGGTCATCGGGGTACCAGCCGACGGCGGTCCGGGCCGGTACGAGGTCGCCGAGGCCGTCGTGGAAGACCGCACCGGCCGTAACCTCGGCGAGGCGCTGGGCGGGGGTGGCCAGCCAGTCCGCCAGAGCGACGCCCTGGCCCGGGTCGAATCCCAGCCGCTCGGTGAACCAGGTGCCGGGGTCGGTGACCGTCACCCGGTGGTGCACCGGTCCCCCGGTCTCCCGCATGACCCCGATGCCGTCGTCGCCCGCCTCGGCGAAGTGCGTCGGGTAGCCGCAGAACGTCTTGGGCAGGCGCTCGGCGAGCAGCGCCGTGATGTCCGCCGCGTGACGGGCGGCGTCGCGCGGGTGCAGGAAGACCTCCAACCGGGGTCCCCACTCGTGGTCGGCGGAGCGGGCGGTGTCGAACCCGAGGACTTCCGAACCGCTGCCGAGCCGGGCGGCGGAGTGCGCCAGCCCGGGGACGGTCTCGTCCAGCAGCGGCAGTACGGCTTCGAGGTAGAAGCGGCGCGAGAGTTCCAGTCCGGGAATGAAGGAGGGCGTGGTCATACCGCAGAGGGTGCCGCACCAGTGGTGACCGGTCGAAGGCATTTCCGCGTACCCGAGGGGGAAACCTTCGCCTGGCGCGCGGCTCCTCCACGGTGTGACCGCGGCCGCCGCGCTTGCACCGGCTAGTTCTTCTGCAAGGTGCGCGTGACACCCGCGATGACGGCGGTCGCCAGCACCCAGCCGAGCGCGATCAGGAGGTAGGCCAGCCACTGGAGCCCGCCGTCCGCCCAGTACCAGGCCGTGCGCTGCCCCAGGCCGCCGATGGGGATCAGCAGGTCGAGTGTGTAGACGAGGGGCTGGAACGGGGCGCCCTCGCCCTCCTTGGCGGGGACGGGAGGGTGCGCGGCGAACGCCAGGGTGCCCAGGAGCGTCAGCGCGAGGAGCCAGACACCGGCCAGCCAGGGGCGGTAGCCGTAGCCGATGGACCCGTCGAGCAGATACCCCCAGGCCCGCGCGGCCGGTGACAGCGTACGGCGCCGGTGGCGCTGTTTGGCCAGGAGTACGCGGCGGGCGTCGTCGTCGTGGCCCGCCTTCCGGTACCAGTTCGCCAACTGCTCGTACGGCTGCGGGCTGTAGCCGGGACCGCGCCGGATCCACGCCACCCGGCCGGGCACGGACCCCCGGCGGCCGTTCGGCCCGGGTGCCCGGAGGGAGTCGTAGACGAGGCCCTCCAGCTCCACCACGTCCGGCCAGCTGTGCTCGTTGTCGTGGAGGGAGGCCACCTGCGCGCCGCGCAGGTCCACGGTGCCGTGCGGTCGTCGGGTGAGGGCGAGGTCGAAGTCGGACACCTGCATGGCGCGTCCGACCACGGCCCTGCCGTCGCCGCCGGGTGCCGCGCTCAGGAAAGCCCCCTCGAAGGTCAGGAGGTCCGAGACCCGGGCGCCCCGCAGCCGCACGGTCCCGTGGGAGGTGAAACCGCCGGAGAAGTTGAGCGTCGGCGCCCCGACGTTGTCCAGGGCCAGGGCCACTCCGCCCGGACCCGGGCGCCCCAACGGCACGGGGCGCTCCAGGTGCGCGCCCTGCATGAACAGTCCGCCGGACAGCTGCGCGCCCAGCATGCGTATCCCGCCCCGGGCGGTGAACCCGTGCATGCAGAAGATGCCGCCGCCCGTGTGCAGGCCGTCCGCGATCACGCCCCAGCCCTCGGACACGCACACCCGCGTACCGTTCAGAATCAACTCGCCCGCCACCGAGGCGTTCAGCAGGTCCAGGCATCCCTCCACGCGCGACCGGGACAGATCGAGGTGCCCTTCGACCCGTACGAGGGCGGCTTCGAGGCCCGGCAGTCGGCTGTCCACGACACGGATCGTCCGGGCGGACGCCCCGACGAGCTTCGGTGCCCGCTCGAACCAGCACTCCTCGATCCGGAGCGCCTGCCCGATCTCCACGTCCGAGAGGTCCAGACGGCCGCTGATGCGCGCGCCGACGAGTTCCACGCAGGCGACGGCGCCGGGCCGCACGGCATTCCCGCCCGAGAGCAGCGCCGCGATCACGGCGGCACGAACCGTCCGCCCGGGCCCCCACGCGCCGCCTTCGGTGACCCGGTCGTCCTCGGGCGCACCCGTGCGCAGGTCCACGCGGCGTCCCTCGGGGAACGCGTCCCACAGCTCGCGCTCCGGTGAAGTCAATTCGTCGTAAGAAAGCACTCGTTCAGATTAGCGATCTCCCTCCGGGCGCCCCGGTCAAGGCATTTCGAGTTCGGGAAAGGAGAAAAAGCCGCTGACGGCCCGCACCGTACGTTCCTCGTCGTCCTCCCGGTCGTGATCCGCCGCCGGCCCCGTAGGACGGGCCGCCGTGAGGGCGGGCAGCAGCAGATCGGGCTCCTCACCCGCGCGGAAGTACGGGGTCTCGAAGCTGAAGCCCGTGATCAGGCGCCCCTCGCGGTAGTACTGGAACGAGGGCCCGTGAGCCTTGGCCCAGCACGGCTCGGTCACGAAAACACCGAGTTCGCCGCCGTCCGGGCACAGCCGTCCGTAATCGGCGAGGTCGTACTCGCCGCACTCCCAGCTGGACATGTCGTGCATCACCAGTCCCCAGTCGGCTCCCCCGCCGTACGCGAGTGGCATGCGCTGCTGGTCGAGGAGCCCTCGCACGAGCGTGTCCAGGGACAACCCCCGGAAGAAGACGACGTTGGTCTCCTCGTGGTGCGGGAGCGCGCGGTGTATCCAATGCGTCATGCCGTGCACCGTAACCGGGCCCACTGACACGGCCCCGCGACCGTGTGCCGTGGAACCGGGTCACGGCCCCACCGGTGTCCGGAAGGGGCGTGATGGCGGACAATTCGAGTGGGGGCGGTTGTGTGTCCGCCGAGCAGAGAGGTCACCATGTCCGGTCCGCCGGTTCCCGGAGCGCCGACGCGGGTCTTCCTCGTGGACGATCATGAAGTCGTACGCCGGGGGCTGCGCGACCTGATCGATGACGAGCCCGACATGGAAGTGGTGGGAGAGGCCGCGACGGCGGAGCAGGGTCTCGCCAGAGGGCTGGCTCTGCGGCCCGATGTGGCGGTCCTCGATGTGCGCCTGCCCGACGGCGACGGGATCGGGGTGTGCCGGGAACTGCGCTCCGGGCTGCCGGGGCTGGCCTGTCTGATGCTCACCTCGTTCGACGACGAGGACGCGCTGCTCGACGCCATCATGGCGGGGGCGGCGGGATACGTGCTGAAGCAGATCAACGGGTCCGACCTGGTGTCGGCGATCCGCACGGTGGCGACGGGGCAGTCGATGCTCGATCCGGCGACCACGGCCCGGCTGATGCGTTCGCTGCGCGGGCCCGAGGAGCGGAAGTCCCCGGAGGACGAGCGGCTCGCGGGTCTCTCGGAGCGGGAGCACTCCGTTCTGGAGCTGATCGGCGAGGGGCTCACCAACCGGCAGATCGCACAGCGGCTGTACCTCTCGGAGAAGACGGTCAAGAACCACATCTCCCGGCTTCTGGGGAAGCTGGGTGTGGAGCGGCGTGTCCAGGCCGCGGTCATCGCCGCGCATGTGCACGAGAACGACGCGAACTCCGGATAGCCGTCAGTTCTCCGGCTCTTCCAGCGGGACCCACCACGTGAGCGTCGTCCCGTGCTCGGGGGGCTGCCGGGTGTGTGCGTCGAGGCCGCCGCCCAGCCGCTCCGCGCGCTCGCTCAGGTTGCGGAGGCCGCTTCGTCTGCCGCCGTCCCGCATGCCCACCCCGTCGTCGCCGACCGTGACGGTCAAGGCGCCGCCGTGCGCGACGACCGCCACCTCCGCGGCCCTGGCCTTCGCGTGACGGGTCACATTGGTCAGCGCTTCGGTCACCACCGCGATCGCCTCGTCGCCCACACCGGCCGGTACGTCGGTGTCGAGCAGGCCCTCCATGCGCAGCGCGGGTGCGAAGCCGAGCGTCGGCGTGGCGGCGTCGACCGCACCGACGACACGGCTCCGCAACTTGGGAGCCGTTCCGGGCTCGGAGTGCTCGCGGAGGCCGAAGATGGTCGAGCGGATGATCTTGATGGTGGTGTCGAGGTCGTCGATGGCACGGGTCACCCGGTCCCTGGCCACCGGATGCTCCACGAAACGCCGGGCGCTCTGGAGCGTCATGCCGGTGGCGAAGAGGCGCTGGATCGCGAGGTCGTGCAGGTCCCGCGCGATACGGTCGCGGTCCTCCAGCAGGCTCACCTGCTCGGCGTCACGACGCCGTTCGGCCAGTTCCAGGGCCAGGGCCGCCGATCCGGTGAAGGCGGGCAGCGCGGCGGTCTCGGTGCCGGTGAACTCGGGCCGCCCCCTGCGCCGCAGCAGGATGAGCACACCGCTCAGCCGGTCCTTCGTGCCCACCGTCGCGGCGATCGCCGGGCCGAAGCCCGTCCAGCGCTCGGGCTGGACCGTGATCCGTTCGTCCCGTTCGATGTCCGCGAGGAGGACGAGCCCGCCCGCGGCGAGTGCCGCGGCCGCCAGGGTGCCCTCGATGCTGGGCAGCACGACCCCCCGGTGCCGGTCGGCGCCCTCGCCGCTCGCCATCGACCCGCGCAGCGAACCGTCGGGGCCGACCAGGTAGTACACGCCCAGGTCGGCGTCGGCGATGTCCACGGCCCGGTCGAGCATGCCGTCGAGGACTTCCCGCTCCCGTGAGCCGGAGAGCAGCGCGCTGGTGAAGTCGGCACCGGCGGCGAGCCAGAGCTGGCGCATGCGCCCCTGCTCGTACAGCCGGGCGTTCTCGATCGCGATGCCGGCGGCGACGGCCAGCGTCGTCACCACGGCCTCGTCCTCGTCGTCGAAGCTGCCCCGGCCGCGCTTCTCCGTCAGGTAGAGGTTGCCGAACACCTCGTCCCTGACCCGGATCGGTACGCCGAGGAACGAGTGCATCGGCGGGTGGTGGGGCGGAAAGCCGTACGAGGCGGGGTGGTCGGCCAGCTCGTCCAGGCGCAGTGGTTCGGGGTGCCGGATGAGCTCTCCGAGGATGCCGTGGCCGGAGGGCAGCGCGCCGATCCGCGCGTGGAGTTCGTCATCGATGCCGGTGGTGAGGAACTGGGAGAGCCGTTGGTCGTCGCCGATGACGCCGAGGGCGCCGTATTCCGCGTCGACGAGCGTCACGGCGGACTCCACGATGGTGCGCAGTACCTGGGAGAGGTCGAGGTCCTGGCCGACGGACATGACGGCTTTCAGTAGTTCGCCGAGCTTTTCCCGGGTACTCCGGACCTCGTCCAGCCGTGCCTGGAGTTCACCCAGGAGTTCATCGAGTCCCAGGCGCGGAGACCGCGCTCCGCCGCTTCGGGTCTCCTCCGGACCCATCGGCACCTCCGGCTGCGTCGGACCCGCCGAGTGCCGGTCCCGTCCGTCCCGTTTCACCGTAGCCCCGATGCCTCGCGCCTTCCTGTCGGACCGGTCACCGGGGCGGGGGTCACCGGACCGGGACGGTGACAACCGGGCAGCGGGCGCGGTGCAGGAGGCCGTGGACGACGGAGCCGACGCGCATGCCGGTGTAGCCGCCCCGGCCCCGGCGGCCGACGACCAGGGCGAGGGCGTGCTCGCCCGCCTCCGCCAGGATCTCGACGGGCGAGCCGACGCGGACCTCGTGCGTCAGCCGGAGACCGGGGTACTTCTCGGACCAGCCCGCGGTGATCTCCGAGAGCTGTCTGCGCTCGGCCTCGAACATGGTGTCGCTGGAGCGGAGGGAGAAGACGGGCGGCTGCCAGACCGCGACGGCGCGCAGCTCCGCCCGGCGGAGGTCCGCCTCCTGGGCGGCGAACGCGAGGGCCGCGAGGGAGGACTCGCTGCCGTCGACGCCCACGACGAGATACGGCGGCTCCTGGGTGCTGTGCTCGGCCTCGCCCACCACCACGACCGGGCAGCGGGCCTGTGCGGTGACGGGGACGACGAGCGCGCCCGCGCTGAGGTATTCCTCGGTCCGGCTGAGATGCCGGGAGCCGAGGACGACCATGGCCGCGTCCTGCGCGAGGCGCGCCATGACCTGCGCCGGGAAGCCGTCGACCACCGCGGTGGCGATCCCGGTGCCCGGCCGCCGCTCACGGGCCCACTCCGCCGCCGCGCTCACGGCGTCCTTGCCCTCCAGGGCCCGGACCGTGTGCCGGGGGGTGTCGTCCACGTGGTGGGTGTCGTGCTGCGGGGGTACGGCCACGACCAGCCGGAGGGCGCGGTGGCGCCGGTGGGCCTCGTCGGCCGCCCAGGCCACGGTGAGGCGCCAGTCCCTCGACGGGTCGATGCCGACGACGATCTCACGGTGTTCCGTCGTGCTGCTCATGATCCGCTCCTGTCCCGGGGACGAGGCCCGCCACGGCCGCCTTGCTCGGTCTCCCTCCACCGTGGCACCCGGGACGCGGCGCCCGAAGGGCCGCCCAGGGGCGGGACGGGGGCCAAACGTCCCAACGGCCCCCGGCGGACGAGCCCGACCGGCCCGGGGCGTGGCCCGTACGGCCCTCGCCGCCCGCCCCGGAATTCGGGGACCGTGGTGATACGGGCACACGTGCCCTCCTCCTCGCACAGGCCGGCCCCGGCACCGTGGCCGGCGGACAGGACAAGCCGTGACCGCCAACGCTCTGCCCCGGACCCTCGTCGCGTCGCTGGTCGAGGACGCGATCCGCGCCCCGTCCATGCACAACGCGCAACCCTGGCGATTCCTCCACCGGACGGCCACGGACACCATCGAGCTGCACGGTGACCGGTCCTGCGAGATGCCGCACGCGGATCCGGTCCGCCGGGCCCTCCATCTGGGGTGCGGCGCGGCCCTGTTCGGTCTGCGGGTGGCCGCCGCGCACCGGGACCTGAACGCGGAGGCGGAACTGCTGCCCGCGCCCGGCGACCCCTGGCACCTCGCCGACGTACACCTGTCCGCCCCCGCCGGAGAGGCGGAGCTCGCCGCGCTCCATCCGGCGCTGCGGGAGCGGCACACCAGCCGCTTCCCGTTCACGGACGAGCCGGTTCCGCCCGAGATCATGGCAGGGCTGAGCGCTGCGGCGGCGCGCGAGGGCTGCCGGCTGGATGTGCCCGGCGACTGGTTCACCGACGCCCTCATGGAGCTCGTACGCGACGCTGCGAGGCTGGAGGCGGCCGACCCGCTGATCCGCGCGGAGGTCGCCGCGTGGACGCGTACGGAGGGCGAGGACCCAGGGGCGCAGGGGATTCCCGCGTACGCCTTCGGACCCCGGCAGTTCGACGTGACGTCGCCGGTACGGGATTTCGAGCCTCCGCATCCTGGACCTTCCCGCGCCTCCGCCCGCTTCGAGAGGCGTCCCGGGTTCGCCCTGCTCGGCACGCGGGACGACACGCCCCGTGACTGGCTGGTCGCGGGGCAGGCCCTGCACCGGGTGCTGTTGCAGGCCACGGCGGACGGCCTGTCCACCTCGCTCATGTCCCAGCCGCTGGAGTGGCCGGAGCTGCGTGCGCTGTCGCGGGACCCGCGTTCGGCGTCGGGCTTCGTGCAGATGCTGCTGCGCCTGGGATACGGGCCGCACGGGCGGGCGACCCCGCGGCGGCCGGTCTCCGACGTCCTGTCCTTCGTCTGAGCAGTCGCCCGTACGCCGTTCACAGCAGGAACCCGTACGCCGTTCACAGCAGGAACCAGCGCTCCTCCCCCGGTGCGACGCAGACCTTCCGCCCGTCGGGCAGCAGGACGGGAACGGGGCCCCGGGGCGACTCGGGTACGCGGACGGCGAGCCGTCCGGGCAGGACGCGGACCCGGACTCCCCGGTGGCCCTGGAAGCAGATCGTGAAGGAGAACCGGGGGATCTGCGCCAGGGGGACGGGCTGGACGCGCAGTCCTTCGGGGCCGGCCTCCAGGCCGGTGATGCCGCGCTCGACCAGGTCGACGGTCCCCGCCATCGCCCCGAGGTGGATGCCCTCGCCGGTCGTACCGCCCTGCAGATCGGCCACGTCCCCGAGCAGGGCCTCCTCGCAGTAACGCCAGGCGTCCGCACCCATGGTGCGCGTGCGCAGCCAGCCGTGGACGAGGCTGCTGAGCGTCGAACCGTGGCTGGTGCGGCGCAGGTGGTACGCCTCCGTCGCGCGCCAGGTGTCGTCGTCCAGCGGGTGGCCGAGGCGGGCAAACAGCTCGCGGAGTTCCCGGGGCCGGAAGAGGTAGCCGAGCATGAGCGTGTCGGCCTGTTTGGTGGCCTGGTAGCGGTTGACGCTGTCACCCTCGGCCTCCAGGATGCGGTCGAGCCGGCGGATGTCGCCGTAGCGGGCCCGGTAGCCGTCCCAGTCCAGTTCCTCCAGGCTCCCGTAGCCCTCGAACTGGCTGATCACGCCGTGGTGGAACGGAATGTACAGATGGCGCGAGACGTCCTCCCACCGCGTCAGTTCCTCGCCGTCGAGAGACAGTTGGTCCGCCAGTTCGGCGCGCCGCGCGGCGGGCAGTTCGGCCAGGAGGTCGAGGCCGCGGGCGAGGACCCAGGCCGCGGTGGCATTCGTGTACGCGTTGTCGTCGACGCCCGGCGCGGCCGCTCCGGGGTAGGCGTCGTGGTACTCGTCGGGGCCGACCACGCCCCGGATGCGGTATCCGCGCAGGTCCGGGTCGTACCGGGCGGCGCCCGCCCAGTAGCGGGCCACCTCCAGGAGGATCTCGGCCCCCGCCGAGTGGAGGAAGGCGCGGTCGCCGGTGGTCTGCGCGTACCGCCACACGTCGTGGGCGACGGCAGAGCCGACGTGCCGCTGGAGCCGTGAGTGGTCGGGCAGCCACCGCCCGGAGCGCGGATTGAGGTGGAGCTCCTGGGTCTCCTCGCGCCCGGAACCGGCGCTCTGCCACGGGTAGACGGCGCCCGTGGCCCCGATGTCCCGGGCCGCTGTGCGCGCGGCTGGGAGCCGGCGGTGGCGGTACATGAGCAGAGCTTTCGCCACCTCGGGGAAGTGCAGGTTCAGGTAGGGCAGGACGAACAGCTCGTCCCAGAAGACGTGGCCCCGGTACGCCTCGCCGTGCAGCCCCCTCGCGGGGACGCCGGCGTCGAGGTCGGCGGTGTGCGGGGACAGCGTCTGGAGTACGTGGAAGACGTGCAGGCGCAGGATGCGGCCGGCCTCGCCCGGTACGTGGAGCTCGCCCTGTTCCCAGAGGCGCCGCCAGGCCGCCTTGTGCGTGGCCAGGAGGCGGGGGAAGGCGGAGGCGCCGGCGGCCGCTGCGCATGCCTCCGCGCGCGGGTCGCCGGCCGGGCGGTCGGCCGAGGTGCGCAGCGCCAGGGTCTTCACGAGGCTCACCGCGTGACGCGGGGCGACGGGCAGGCGGTAGGTCTGCACGGGGGCGGTCGGTGTGGCCGTCCGCGCGGCGGGCGCCGGGGGTGTGGTGACCGTGCGGACAGCCAGGGCGAGGCGGGTGCCGGGGTCGTGGGTGCGGCAGGTCAGCCAGGCGGTGCCGCCGGGATCGAAACCGCTGCGGTGGCCGGTGAGATGGCGGCCCTCCAGATTCCGGTACCGGTCCACCCCGGCGTTGGTGACCGCCCCGTCGAGGACGGACTCCACCTCGATGGTGCCGCGCCATCCGTAGGCGCGGAAGGTGCTGCGCTGGGCGGCCAGGTACGGGTCCCCCATGTGCACGATCCGCGTATGGACGACGCGCAGCGAGCGTCCCTCGGCGTCCCGGAAGAACAGCTGCCGGGTGAGTGTGCCCGTGCGCAGGTCCAGCCGCACATGATGGTGGCGCAGGTCCGGGGAGTCGGGGGTCAGCCAGTCGCCGGGCGGCCCGTCGTCCGGGAGGCAGCGGTAGCGCACCACCGTCCAGTTGGGAAGGTTGACCATGTCCTCGTTCGTTACCGTGCGGCCCGCGACGGCCGAGCCGCGCCGGTCGTAGCAGCCGGCGAGGTAGGTGCCCGGGTAGTGGACGGGTCCGGCGGGGCATTCGGGTGCGGAGCCCCGGGTGACGAACCGCCCGTTGCCGAGTGCGCACAACGACTCGACCAGCCGCTCGCGTTCGGGTTCGTAGCGGTCGTAGCCCCATGTCCACCCGGTGCTCACCGTTGCTCGCTCCAGACGTTCCGCATCATGGTCGGGAGGCCGGGGTCGGCCGGGCCGGCGCCCTCCCCGCAGGGGGTCCGGGAAGAGCGCGGTGTCCGAACGTCGTTCATGCGGCGGCCGGAGGGGCGGGGACCTGCACGGCGGTGTGCTGCGGGGCGCCGAGCACGACCTTGATGGCCCCGGTGTCGGCCGCGCGGCCGAACACGTCGTACGCCTCCGCCATCTGCCCGAGTTCGAAGCGGTGGGTGACCAGCTCCGACGTGGACAGTCGGCCGGCCGCCAGCATGCTCAGCAGCATGGGGGTGGACGCGGTGTCCACGAGGCCGGTGGTGAGGGTGACGTCCTTGATCCACAGCTCTTCGAGGTGGAGAGTGGCGGGCTTGCCGTGCACCCCGATGTTGGCGACATGGCCTCCCGGCCGGACCATGCGGGTGCAGCTCTCGAAGGCCTCGGGCACGCCCACCGCCTCCATGACGACATCGGCGCCCAGGCCGTCCGTCAGGTCGGCGACGAGCTGTTCCGGCTCCTCGTCGGCGCCCACGGTGGCGTCGGCACCGAGCGTCCGTGCCGCTTCCAGCCGCGAGGCGGCGAAGTCGACGGCGACGATCCGGCCGGGGCTGTACAGGCGTGCCGTGGTGATCGCGGCGAGTCCGATCGGCCCGGCGCCCACCACGACGACCGTGTCGGCCGGCCGCACGTGGCCGTTGAGGACTCCCACCTCGTAGGACGTGGGAAAGATGTCGGCGAGCAGGACGGCGTCCGCGCTGTCCACGGCGCTGGGGAGCGGGTGGACCGACAGGTCGGCGAACGGGACCCGGACGTACTCGGCCTGTGTCCCGTCGATCGTGTGCCCGAGGATCCAGCCGCCTCCGCCGAGGCACTGCCCGTAGCGGCCCTCCCGGCAGTACCGGCAGCGCCCGCAGGCGGTGATGCACGAGATGAGGACCCGGTCGCCGGGCCGTACCGTACGCACGTCCCGGCCGGCCTCGACCACGGTGCCGACCGCTTCGTGGCCGAGGACGCGGCCCGGTGTGACCTCGGGTACGTCGCCCTTGAGTATGTGCAGGTCGGTCCCGCAGATGGTGACGAGATCGACCCGCACCACGACGTCGCCCTGCTCCATGATGTCCGGGTCGGGTACGTCCTGCCAGGCGATGCCGCCCGGTCCCTGAAAGACAGCGGCCCTCATGCTGTCCACCTTCCTCCTGCGTGGCGTACGGGTTCCCCCGCTTCCAGATTCGGCCGTCGCCCCCGGGCGGCGCTTGGGCCGGTCGGCCCCGGTGCGGGACCGCTCGGGCCCGTCGTCATGGCGCCCCTCGGCCGTTCTCCGTACCGCCGCGCCGGACGGGTACGGTCTGTACGGCCTTCGGCGCGCTGCCGGGCACCGGGACGCGGACGGTCAGCAGTCCGTCCGCGTACACGGCGTCGATGCGGTCCGCCGGTACCGCCTCCGGGAGGCGGACGGTGCGGCGGAACGACCCGTAGCGGAACTCCGAGTGCTCCCTGTCCCGGTCCGTCTCGTCGTGCTCCGCGCTCACGGTGATGAGGTTGTCATCGACGCCGACGTGGATGTCCTCGGGGTCCATCCCGGGCAGCTCGGCGCGCAGCACGTACATCCCGTCCCGCTGGGTGACCTCGACCGGGATGGAGTGGGGTGCGCTGCCCGGACGCCAGCCGGGCAGTCCCGGGAATCCCCGAGCCCGGCCAGTTTCCGCAGGCACCACAGGTTCTTTGCCTCGCGGGCGGTCAGCAGATCGTCGCTCGCCGCGTAGGCCGGCTGCGCATCCAGCACGTTCTCCCACGTACCGGCCCCACCCCGCAGGATCGAGACCAGGGACATGCCCAGCCAACTGTACTTCGCGATCAGCACCTCGCCGTCGACCACGACGCGGCAGACGTACGACGTGACGCTCGGGCACTGCGCCCCGAGGACGACTTCCTTCTCCGGCCACCTCTTCGTGGCGGCGCGCGTGATGATCTCCTGCGTGGCGGCGGACAGCGCAGCCGCGTCTAACGTTCTGGTCTCCGTAGTGATGGTCACTGCCGTCTCCTTGTGATCGCGCTTCTCTGGTCTTGAAGCACTCGCCGTCTTCGTGCGGGCGCCGAGGGTGCTCGGCCGCCGCAGTGACGAGAGGCGGGGTCAGGCCCGGTTGTGGGCGGCAATCAACTCTTCGATCCGGCGGATGCACGGCAGGCAGATATAGAGGGGTGCCTCCCCAACTTCCGGGCTGTAGACGGGGCCGACCCACAGCACGGACACGTCGGTCGCCTCGCAACGCCAGCACCAACCGGTAGTCCAGTCCCTGATCATGCGGACCTATCCGAGGGAAATCCCGAGGCACAGGGCGGCCCCCAGGACGGCCAGCACCACGAAGTACAGGGCCTGCATCGACCAGTCACTCATCGGACATCTCCAAGTCGGCCCAAACCTGCTTCCCCCACCGCCGGGGCTCTGCTCCCCATCGACCGGCGGTCACTGCCTCAACGATCGCGAGACCGCGACCGCGCTCTTCTTCTGCGCCGGCAGCCCGCAGCCGGGGCAGGTCTCGCGAGAAGTCCGCAACCGCAAGGCGCACGACCAGGAGGTCCCGCCGCATCACGCTTACGCGGACGTAGTCCCGCCGGGCATGAGTGACAGCGTTCGACATCAGCTCAGTGATGACGAGTCGCGCCTCGTCCTCGACGCCACCGAGGCCCCAGACGCCGAGGGCGGAAGACGTCAAGAGCCGCGCATCGCAAGCTGACTCGGCAATTCTCGGCAACGACATGCTGTAAGCGGGACGGCCATCGTCGGCCGTGGCCTCTGCGATGGCCAGGCCAACCCTGTTCATCAAGGGCCTTGCGGAGGTCGCCGTGCCTGCCGCGAAAGCGGGCTCAGGCATGGCGGCTACCTCTCGTGCGGTCATCAGCAAGCCGGCCCGCAGTGATGAGCGCAGCAAGAGGGCGGGCTCTGCAATGCAGCCCCGGGCCATCGAGGGGCACTACCCACCACGGACAGTCGCCGGCCTGAGGCTCGCTTGCGCGCGGGCTCGGGACTTGCAGTAGCGCCCTGTAGCTGTGCGCCACCGATCCGCGCGAGCGCCACGCCATAGCCGTGGACGCGGTGACCAGCACGGTGTACGAGCCCTCCCGGCGGAAATGCTCGGGGCTGTAGAAGACGGGGCCGCCCTCCAAGTGCGTCGCGAGCAACCGCCGGCACTGGTTCGGGCTATCCACGTCCAGGGCGCGATGCACCAAGTCGGCCGGGATCACGATCGCGCCGAACAGCACCCCGGGCCGCAGCCACGTCGACCCCTTGACCTTCCAGTCGTCGCGGCTCTTGCGCAGGTTCGGGGCGGCCGACAGCAGCCAGTGCCCGGCGGCGAGCTGCCGCTCGGCTTGAGTCGTCACCGCTGTTGCAGGAAGCGGCGGGAGTAGGCGCCCCCTGGACGCTCCGTCATCTCGTGCGTGTGTGCTCGGCATTGCTCTGCACTCCCAGGCGGATCGATGGGCAACGGCGACGCGCTACTGCTGCGAAGCGCCATTCCGTCCACCCCGGAACGGGTGGTCCACATCCAGGTAACTCCAGTCTCCGGCAACCCGCTTAGGGCGATGAGCCGAGTATCAGGCGACGCCACCTAGGAGGAATTGACTTGCTGTTTACCTGACTGGGCGGGTTCGCAGCGTTACGGTGCGCTCATGGAAGCCACGCGGAATGTTCTGCTTGCGGCGTGGATGGAGGAGCACGGTCACAGCTCCGCAAGCCTGGCCGAGGCCGTGAACCTGGCCATGGAGAGGGTGACCGGACGCGCCGGCGGGCACGATGGATCGTCGGTCCGAGCCTGGAAATCCGGCCGCACCCGGTGGCCCAACACGGCTACCCGCAAGGGGCTGGAAGCCGTTACGGGCCTCTCCAGCACCGATTTAGGGTTCGTTGCACGGGGCGGGGCCAAGTCCAACCCCGGCCTGAATCAGGAGGACCCCGACATGAAGCGCCGTACCCTCATCGGCGGTTTGGCCGCTACTGCCGCCGCGGCAGCCGCAGCCCCCGGCAGCGCACCACGCCGTATCGGGATCAGCGACATCAACCGGCTCCAGAGCCGGTTCACCGAGATCATCGCCAGAGATCACCGCCACGGTGGACAGCTCACCATCGAGCAGCGGGCCGCCGCCCTTGCCGACGAGGCGCTGAACCTCCAGAACGCCGGCAGCGCCACCCAGCGCGTGCGAAGCAACCTCTACGCCGCCGCTGCCGCGTTCCGCTCCTCCGCGATGTGGGCCGCGATCGACGGCCGCCGCTACATCGATGCCCAGCGCCACATGCGCGAGGCCCAGGCCCTCGCCGAGATGTCGGGCGACCAGGCAATCAAATTCCGCATCTGGAGTCACGCCGGGAGCATGTACCGGCACATGGGCCGGCCGTCCGATGCTTTCGCCGCAAACGACGTTGCGCGCGGTCTGCACATCACGCGCCGCGACCCCATGTTCGCGTCCCTCGGCCTGGCGCGCCAGGCCGCTATTCACGGCGCGGCTCAAGAGCGCACGGGCACCCGGCGTGCTTTTGACCAAGCGCAGGAGGCGATGGACCGCGCCGACCCGCGGGCACCCCGCCCGGTCTGGCTGGTCGCCTTCTATGACCAGGCCGAACTCGACTCGCTTGCCCTCTCCGCATACCTGGCGCTCGGGGAGTACCAGACGGCGGAGGCCCACGCCCACCGCTGCCTCGCCAGCCTCCGCCCGCACTTGCAGAGGTCCCGCACCATCACGCTGACCCGGCTTGCGCACGCCCAGCTCGCGCAGGGAGAAGCCGAGGCCGCCGTAGCCGCGGCGATGAAGGTTCCCGCCGCAGCGGCTACACAACATGCCCGCGTGTCACGGATGCTGGATGAGTTCGGGGCCGCCCTCCGCGCGACCGCGCCGGGCAGTCTCAACGTGCAGACCTGGACCGAGCACTCAGCCGCCTGGAGGACCAGCGCATGACCACGGCACCAGCCATCGAACTACGTCAGTTCACCCAGCTCGACGCCGCCCGCGGCGACCTGATCGACGTCTACGCCGAAGTGCGCGCACCCCTACTGCACCTGCCGAACTACGCAATCACCGTGTTCGGCGAGCGCCTGGACAAGCACGGCACCGAGCCCGGGTTCGTCGCCGTCCTCGCGTACGCGGACGGGCACCCGGTCGGGTACGCCTACGGCAACCGCATCGAGCACGGGGACCGGTACTGGCAACGCACAAGCCCGGAACCCGATGTCGAGTACACCAGGAGTCCGGCGCTGGCCATCAAAGAGATCGGTGTACGGCCGAGTTGGCGCAAGACGGGCACCGCCCGGCGCATCCACGACGCCCTCCTCCTATCATCCCCGGAGAAATACGTGACCCTCATGGTCAACGAAGCGGCCGGAGACGGAAAGGTCCACGCGCTCTACCGAGAGTGGGGGTACCAGGACATCGGCCACAGCCAGCCGTCACCCGCGTCGCCGCTCCTCGCCGTGATGATCCGCCCCTGCGGTTGGCCCGCCAAATCCTGACAACGAGCACGAAGACGCACCGCTCGTGTTCCACGATCGAGCGGGGCGTCTCCGTCAGGTCCGAGCTGGCAGCACCGCACCCCGCCGCCAGGGGTGCGCGGGCCGGGCCCACGGCGCCCCATGCCCCGCATCAGCGCAGAGACCGCGCCCGCAACAAAGACGCAATCAGGGCCGCGATGGACCGGATCCTCAGGGCGACCTCCCGCCCGGCGGGGGATGTGACCTGAAGACGCTGGCCGCCGAGTCCGGAGTGACCCGCACCGCGTTCCACCCGAAGAAAAACCGGGAGGCACCCCGCGCCCTAGGTGTATTGCCCATCGACGGGATCAGGGCCTCCCACAGCGGCTCACCTCCGCTCGCGCGGAGAGCACCGGCGCTCAGTCGTCTTCGGCATCGCTGCCCTCCGGCTCACCTCCGCTCGCGCGGAGAGCACCTCCGCCACGAGGCAGGCAGCGTGGCCGTGCCCGGCTCACCTCCGCTCGCGCGAAGAGCACCCCGGGCGCCACAACGGCGAGCGGCCCACCCGCGGCTCACCTCCGCTCGCGCGGAGAGCACCGGGGAGGACAACTGATGCCGTATCGGGCCGGCGGCTCACCTCCGTTCGCGCGGAGAGCACGTGCGGGGTGAAGCCGTGGTTGTCGCGGACCGCGGCTCACCTCCGCTCGCGCGGAGAGCACTCTGCCACCTGCCCTTACGGAAGCCCTTTGCAGTTCCTTTGCCAGGGATGACGGCGCGTCATACTCTCTCTCGTAGACATCGCGCAGCGAGTGTATGGCCCATCCCTCACGACGCCTCCAGTTCGGTGGATTTGGGGCCGCTGTCAGTAGAGGGTGCTATCTCTGTGCTCGTGGAAAAGACCGAGACTGCAGGTGCCCTGGAGGGCTGTCTTCTGGATGCGCGGATGTGGGGGAAGGAGTGCGGGCTGACTCGACCGTATCCAGTGATCTGTCATCTTCTCGATACGGGTGCCGTGTTCGGAGAGCTCTGGGATGCCGTCCTGAGTCAGGAGACCCAAGAGGCAGTGGCAAGCGCGCTTGGTCTGAGTCTGTCGGAGGCACGCGCGGTGGTTTCCTTCTGGGCCGCGTTGCACGACATCGGCAAGATCACTCCCCCGTTCCAGGCGCAGGTTCCCAGTTGCTACGGACTGTTGCGCGAGGATCCCGCCTACGCGAGTGCGCCTGGCGCGGAGCACGAGAGCCAGTTCCGTCACGAGATCGCTTCCCATTGGTCCCTGTTCCAGTTGCTCGAAGAAGCTGGCTATCCGGGTGACAGGCGTCGGATGCACCGAGCAGTGAGTCACCAGGTCGCGCAGCTCCTGGGCGGTCACCATGGTTCGTTCGGGGCGGTGCTGAAGTCCAAGGAGGCGGCGCAGGCCAGTGCATACAATGCTGGTCTGGGCGGGTCTGGGTGGGCGGATCAGCGGCAGACGCACTTTACGGAAGTGCGGCGGGTGATGGGAGCATCTGCGGTTCCTGCCGGAGGGCTTCCTGCCGGGCTGGCTGTGGTCGTGGCCGGGTTGGTGGTGGTGGCCGACTGGCTGGCGAGCCAGACTTCGGCGATCGAGGCTCGCCTGCCGGCTTCTGGCTGGTCGGGCACGCCGGCGCAGTTGGATGCGCACTGGCAAGGCGCGGTGCGGGCTGCGCCGAAGCTGGTGGGTTCGGCGCGGCTGGGCCGGGCGCGGTTTTCTTCGCAGGATTTTGCGGCGATGTTCCCCTTTGAGCCGAACAGTCTGCAGCGGGATCTCGCGGAGCATCTTCCCGGTTTGGTGCGTGAGCACGGGCCTGGGCTGGTGCTGGTGACTGCTCCGACCGGTGACGGGAAGACTGAGGGGGCGTTGTTCGCCGCTTCGGTGTTGGGGCGCGCGGCAGGGTGTCGGGGGCTGTACTTTGCGCTGCCGACGATGGGTACGGCGGATGCGATGCTGCCGCGGGTGGAGGCGTTTGCTTCCCAGGCGTTGTCCGGTGAGCGGGCGTTGATGCTGCTGCACTCCATGGCCTGGCTGAGTTCGCCGGGAAGCGGGGAGCGGGACGTGCCCGGCGATGCTGTCGGGCAGGCGGATGTTGTGAGTGCGGGCGCGTCGACGGTTGTGGAGGCGGATGCGTGGTTGCGCGGCCCGAAGCGCGGCCTGCTCGCTCCGCTGGGCGTCGGCACCATCGACCAGGCTCTGAGCGCGGTCCTGCCCCTGCGCTACAACGCTCTGCGGCTGTTCGGCCTGTCGGACAAGGTGTTCGTCGTGGACGAGGCCCACGCCTACGGGCCGTGGATGCATCAGCTGCTCCTTCGGTTGCTCGAATGGCTGGGAGCGATGCGCGCACCGGTCGTGCTGTTGTCGGCCACGCTGACGGGGCGTTCGGCCGGCTCTCTGGTGGATGCCTACCGGCGCGGCGCCGGGTTTTACGAGCCGTCCGCGGTGGCTCCGCGGTATCCGGGCTGGCTGTTCGCGAGTGGAGGGTCGGGCGAGGTCTCGGCTGTCCGGAGCACGCTGAGCAACAGGGCCCGCACTCTGATGGTGTCGCGCAGGGCGGTGGTGTGGGACACGGCGGAGCCGACTGGCTCGCCGGTCCGCGCGGGCGGGCGGCGGGCGGCGCTGCGCGAGGTGCTGGCACCCGTCGCTGACGTGGGCGGTACGGCGCTGGTGTGCTGCACGACCGTGGCCGAGGCTCAGCAGACGTACAGGGACCTCCGGGCGGCCTTCCCGGATCTTGCCGCCCGCCCCGGTGGACTGCGACTGCTTCACTCCCGGTATCCGGCAGACGTGCGGGCATCGATCACAGCCGACTGTGAGCGGGCCTACGGCAAGCCGGTCGCGTCCGACGAGCCGGTAGCGGTGCGTGTGAAGCTTCCCCGTGATCTTGGACACTCGATGGCTATGCCGCGAGGGTGTGTCGGTGCCGTTGGCGGGTCTCGGCCGGGGTGAGGTAGCCGAAGAACTTGTGTCTGCGCAGTCGGCGCCGGTTGTAGAACGTCTCGATGAAATCGAAAACGTCGGCACGGGCGGTGGCCCGGTCAGGCCAGACGCGGGTGCCGATCTCTTCTTTGAGCAGGGCCCAGAAACTCTCCGCGGCGGCGTTGTCGAAGCAGGACCCGGTGCGTCCGCAGCTCTGGCGGAGTTCCAACTCCCTTATTCGGTTCTGGAATCGGGTCGAGGTGTACTCGCTGCCGCGGTCGCTGTGGATCACGCAGCCGGGTTGCAGTCCACCGCGGCCGTGGGCCATGCCGAGTGCATCGACGACGAGATCGGCCCGGTGGTGATCGGCCATCGAGTAACCGACGACCTCGCGGGTGGCCAGGTCGAGCCAGCAGGCGAGGTAGAGCCAACCCTCGCCGGTGGGCAGGGCGGTGATGTCGCCGACCAGTTTCGTGCCGGGCGTCTCGGCGTGGAATTCGCGGCCGATCAGGTCCGGTGCCGGCCTGGCCTTCCTGTCCGCTCGTGTCAGCGAACGGCGCTTGCGGCGGGTCACGCCCTGGATGTCGTGCTCGCGCATGAGACGGGCGACCCGCTTACGGTTCACTGCCCGTCCCAGACGCCGCAGTTCGGCATGGACGCGCGGGACGCCATAAGTCTGGCGCGAGCCGACGTGGATCACGGTGATCTCGTGCACCAGGGCCTGGTCGGCGGCCCGGCGGGCGGCCCGGGGCTTTGCCGCGGCGAGCCAGGCATAGAACGAGGAACGGGCCACCTTGAGCAGGCGGCAGAGGAAAGCGACGCCGTGGGTGGTCTTCTCCGCCTCGATGAACGCGTACGTGTCGTTCACCGATCGCTCTCCTTCGCGAAGAAGACCGCGGCTTTTCGCAGGACCTCGATCGTCTTGGCCTGCTCGGCGTTCTGCCGACGCAGGCGCTTGAGCTCCTCGCGCTCGGCGGTCGTGAGTTCTCCCGGGGCGCCCTCGCCACGGTCGGCCTTGGCCTGGCGGTACCAGCCGCGCAGGGACTCCGAGCTGATGCCGAGCTCCCGGGCGACGGCGGTGACCGTCTTGCCCGTGGAGTCGACGAGCGCAATGGCGTCCCTCTTGAACTCCGCGGTGTACCGCTTCGTGTACTTGCTTCCCACCTGGTGCTACTTCCTCTGGAACCTCAGGTCCCAGTCTCCAGGTGTCCACGACCAAGGGGAAGGTTCACCCGCAAGGTCACCGACCCGTTGGGGCAGTCGACGAGTTTCGACTACGACGACAACGGCAACCTGCTCACGCTCACCGATGCCCGCAACAACCTCGTCAGCTGGGACTACGACAACGCCGACCGCCCCAAGTCTGCCACCGACGCCGTGGGCGCACAGGCCACGTTCGAGTACGACACAGCCGGGCTCCTGAAGAAAGTCACCAGCCGCTCAGGGAAGGTCGCGACTGCCACCTACGACCTGCTTGGCCGATCCAAGACGGTCCTGTGCGGGGTCGGTATCGCCGGCCAGGCTGAATCAACCGTCAGCTACTACTACGACGGCCACGATCTCCTCAAGCAGATCACCGACAGTCAGACCGGCAACCAGACCTTCACCTACGACGCCTACGACCGGCCCCAGACCAACACCGGCCCCACCGGCACCATCGCCTACACCTACGACGCGGCCGACCGTCGCGAAACGATGACCGCAGGCGGCCAGACCACCACCTACGGCTTCGACAAGACCAACATCCTCACATCCGTCACCACCGGCACCCAGGAAATCGAGTTCGGGCTGGACGCGGTGGGACGGGAGAAGACCGCCACAATGCCCGGGGGTATCACCCGCACCACCGGCTACGACAAGACCGGCACCATCAAATCCATCGCCTATGCCAAGGGCGCCACCGGCATCGGCGACCTGAATTACACCCGCGACATCCGCTCCCTGCAGACCGGCCTGAGCGGCACCCTTGCCAACGTCGCCCTACCTGCCGCCGAGACGGGTACGGTCTTCGGCAAGGACAACCGCATCACCACCTTCGCCGGCCGCTCCTTCACCTACGACGCGGACGGCCAGCTCACCACCGACGGCATCCGCGAATACACCTGGAACGCACGCGGCCGGCTCTCCAGCCTGACCAAGGCCGGCCAGAACAGTACCTTCGGCTACGACGCCCTGGGCATTCGCTCCGCGAAGACCATCGGACGGGCGACGGACAAGTTCCTCACCGACGGCAGCAACCCACTCGTCGAGCAGAACGGCTCGGGCGACACCACCGCGACCGTCACCACCTCCGGCGTCGACCAGTTCCTCACCAGGACCGAGAACGGCAGCACTCAGGTCTACCTGACCGACGCCCTCGGCTCGGTCATCGGACTCGCCAACAGCGACGGCACCATCGCCACCACCTACGCCTACGACCCCAACGGGACGGCCAAGACCACCGGTGCCGCCTCATCCAACCCCTACACCTTTACCGGACGCGAGAACGACGGCACCGGCCTGCTGTACTACCGCAACCGCTACTACGACCCCGACACCGGCCGCTTCATCTCCCAGGACCCCATCGGCCAGGCCGGCGGCACCAACCTCTACCAGTACGCCCTGTCCTCACCCACCACCCATACCGACCCCACCGGCAACAACCCCATGATCGCCGCCTGTGCCGTCAACGGGGCGATCGACGGAGGCGTCAACTGGGCGCTACAGAGACTGTCCGGCCGTAAGGTCAAATGGGGCGACGTCGTCAA
This sequence comes from Streptomyces sp. NBC_00523, assembly GCF_036346615.1. Lineage (NCBI taxonomy): Bacteria > Bacillati > Actinomycetota > Actinomycetes > Kitasatosporales > Streptomycetaceae > Streptomyces > Streptomyces sp. NBC_00523. Next base: position 170,474 of record NZ_CP107836.1, read on the forward strand.
CGCGGCTCTGATGGGATGCGTGCTCGGACAGGCCGGTGAGGCCCTGAGCCTGGTTCTGGCGACCAGAGGGGCAGGCCGAACAGGGAGCTGCCTGGCCTCCAACAGCTTCACCGCCGACACCCCTGTCCTAATGGCAGACGGCACCAGGAAGCTGATCAAGGACGTCAAGATCGGCGACAGAGTCCAGGCCGCCGACCCGGAGAGCGGCGAAGCCGGCCCTCGCACCGTCACCGCACTCATCAAGGGCCAAGGTGAGAAGCGACTCGTCGACCTCATCGTCGACACCGACGGAACCAAGGGCAGGAAGACCGGCAGTATCACAGCCACCGACGGCCACCCTTTCTGGATCCCCGCCCTGCACCAATGGGTAGAGGCTGGCGAACTACAGCCCGGACAATGGCTCCAGACCAGCGCCGGCACCTGGGTCCAGCTCACCGCCACCCAGCACAGGACGCAGTCAACAACGGTCTACAACCTCACCGTCGATGACCTCCATACGTATTTCGCGGCCGCAGGCCCCACGCCGCTTCTCGTGCACAACTGCCCTTCGGGTGGCGGAGGCTTCTTCTCCCGCCTCTTCACCCGGCAGGTGCCTCCTGCGCCGAATGCGACGGTCGCCGACCTCCGCGCGATCGCCATCGAGGATGTCGGAGGAACGGCCGGCAGCAGGAACCAGCTATCGCGCCTTCAGGGGCTCACCGACGACGAACTGCTCAAGTCAGTGTTCAGTCCGGCCTCGGGACTTGAGGACGTGCTGACGGTGGGGAAGGTGAGGAAGAGGATGGAGAACGGCAACCACCGGGCAAGCCTCCTCATCGAGGCTGCGATGAGGCATGCCCTTACCCCGGAGAAGGTAGAATCACCTGGCAAACCCCCATCTACATCAGAGGGTGGGAGCATTGGCTCGGCTGAACTGGCGACTGTTCAAGCCCTCCGGCGCTGCTGCTTCGGTCGACGCGGCTGACGCCGTGGCTGTGCTTCTGGCGGCGGGATTGCTGGAGATCCGGACTCTGGCGAAGCACGCGCCCGCCGAGAACGGGCTGCCCGACGAGGGAGCCGTGCTGGCGCGTGTCCTGATGATTTCAGAGGTCTGTCCACAGCTTTCCGGTAACTGCCGATGGATCTCGAACGATGCGGAAACGCCGAGCCGCGCACGCTCTGGCCTGGAGATACTCGTGCTCGGGTGCCGACGCCCGGCACTGGATTCGGGAGAGTCTGCGGGACAGAGGAAACGAGTACGAGCGGGCCTTGGACGCGGCGTTGAGCGCTGGTGGCTAGACCCTGTCGTCACATTCCCGTCTGCCGTGCGACGCCATGCACGCACTCTCGCCGCGCCGGGCCCAGACCCAAGTACGTCCAGTACGAGGGTCTGGGCCCGGCACGCGAAGGTAGGCGGCATCCGCTGATGATCGGCCGGTGGCCCGGTGGAAGGGGCCGGATCTGGGGCGGCCCCTACACGGTGCCGCAGATGGTCGTGCTGGCCGGGTCACTGACCCTGCTGCTGCTGACCCGGGCGCTGTGGGCACACTTCGGGCTCCTCAACTACGTGCTCGCCCTCGGACTGCCCTACGGGCTGTCCCTGCTCGTACGGCATGTCCAGGTCGACGGCCGCAGCCCGCTGGCGACCCGCAGGGTTGTTGACTCGGGTGATCGGGGGTTTGCCTCCGAGTGCGGTGTGGCAGCGGTGGTGGTTGTAAGTGTGGAGGAAGTCTGCCAGGGCCGCTGTGCGCTCGTCGTTGCTGGTGTAGGGCCGGAGGTAGGCCCATTCGTCTGCGAGGGTGCGGTTGAAGCGTTCGACTTTGCCGTTGGTCTGCGGCCGGTAGGGGCGGGTGAGTTTGCCGGTCGCGCCGATGTCGGCCAGGGCTTGCTTCCAGGCCAGGCCCTTGCGGTAGGCCCACGCGTTGTCCGTCAGGACACGCTCGATACGGGTGATGCCCAGGTCGGCGAAGAACGCGGCGGCCCGGGTCAGGAAGGCTGCGCAGGTCGCGACTTTCTCGTCGGCGTGGATCTCGGTGTAGGCGAGGCGGGTGTGGTCGTCGACGGCGGAGTGGAGGTAGTCGAAGCCCATGCCGCGGATCGGCCGGCCGGCTTCGCGGCCGTGCACCTTGTGGCCGCCGCCGTCGGGTATCCGGCCCAGTTTCTTGACGTCGACGTGGACGAGCTCGCCGGGGTGCTCGCGTTCGTAGCGGCGGATCACCGAGCCGGTGGGCCGGTCCAGCCAGGCCAGACGGTTCAGCCCGTGACGGACCAGAATCCGGTGGACGGTCGAGGCCGGCAGGCCGAGAACGGGGCCGATCCGCGCGGGTCCGAGTTTGCGGGACCGGCGCAGATCGCAGACGCGGACCTCGATCGCGGCCGCTGTGCGGTGCGGCGTCGTGAATGGCCTGCTGGAGCGGTCGGCCAGGCCCGCCTCGCCCTCGGTCCGCCACCGCCGAACCCATTTATGTGCGGTCGCCCGCGAGATCCCCATCTCGGCAGCGACATGGGCGACCGGACGGCCGGACGCGACACGCTCGACCAGCAGACGCCTCCCGAAGACCGTCAGCCGGGCATTACGGTGGGACACGAAGACCTCCGGTGTGGTGCGTTCCTAGACAGCTCCACCACACCGGAGGTCTTCGCCTTTGATCAAGACCCCCGTGTCAACAACGCTCGTGATCAATACACCTAGGACTTGTCCGGCCGATCATGTACGGAGCCAGATCGCGACGGCCGCCGCGGTGGCGGTGCCGAGGAAGACGTAGCCGCGCTTGTCGTAGCGAGTGGCGACCGCCCGGAACTGCTTCATGCGATTGATTGCCCGCTCGACGGTGTTGCGCTTTTTGTAGCGGTCCTCGTCGAAGCTGGGCGGCCGTCCACCGCGTGCGCCTTTGCGCAGTCGGCCTGCCTGGCTGTCACTCTTCTCCGAAATCGTGTGGCGGATGCCCCGCCGTCGCAGGTACTCGCGGACGGGGCCGTTGCTGTAGGCCCTGTCGGCCGCACGACTGTCGGGCTTCTTGCGTGGTCGCCCCAGGCCCGGTCTAGGGACTCGGACCTTCTCCAGCACCGCGACGAACTGGGTGCAGTCAGCTCGCTGACCTGGTGTGACGATCAGGGACAGCAGACGGCAGCGGCCGTCCGCGCTCAGGTGAAGCTTGCTGGTGAACCCGCCGCGCGAGCGGCCCAGACTCTCGCCTCCAGCACCACCTCCACCAGGCGGGCGTGCAGACTCTGCCACGGCGCTTCGTCCTGGTGTTCTGGCTCCTCGGCCCCCTTTGAGCCGGGCGTCGGCGGTGGGTCGATGCGAGCGCCCGCCGCATGCTGATGCGCCCGCACGACGGTGGAGTCGACCGAGATGTCCCAGTCGATCTCGCCTGCTGCATCGGCTGCGGCCTGGACCTGCTGGAGGAGACGTTCCCAGGTACCGTCCGCCGACCACAGGCGGTGGCGTTCATAGACGGTCTTCCACGGACCGAACCGTTCAGGCAGGTCACGCCACTGCACGCCGGTCCGCACCCGGTGCAGGATCCCGTCGATCACCTGCCGGTGATCCCGCCACCTGCCGCAGCGCCGGTTGCTGGCCGGCAGGAGCGGCCGCAGCCGTTCCCACTCGGCATCACTCAAATCACCCCGCGCCATGCTCCATTCAACGGCTGGAGCACGCCGGCCGTCACGCGGTCGGCACGACACCTTCGCGCTGGGCGTTCTTCGGCCTGGAAAGACAGATTCGGCGGGTCGGCAGGTCGATTTCCGTGACGATGACGGTGATCTCCTCTCCGGCCTCCAAGTCCTCCACTGGACTCGCTGCGGGCCGACCGTCGATCTCTATGGAGGGGAGCAGCCCGACGAACCCGTCTCCGAGCTCGACGAAGACGCCGATGGGAGCGGTCTTCTTCACCGTCCCGCGGATTTCCTGACCCACCGTGCGGTCGGCGAAAGCCCGCAGGGGCTCGGGCTCCAGCGCCTTCAAGGACAGTCTGGCCTCCGCGTGGTAGGTGTCGAACTGGAGGAACTCGCACGAGACCCGCTGGCCTGCGTGAACGACATCGGTGGGGGCGTCGATGTGCCGCCAGGACAGTTCGGGGATGACGATGAGCCCGACACCGGGGAAGAGGGGATGGGCAGGTCCGTCGTCCAGGGCCACGAAGACCCCGAACCGCTCGATCGCCGCAACGGTCCCAGACAAGATGTCGCCGCTGTGCAAGGTCTCCAAAAATGCCCAGAGTTCCGGGCTCTCCGACTGCCAGTCCATACCGTCACCCTGGCACACGACATCGTGGGCCGACCATGCCCTCGACAGACTCAAACCCCGCCGTGCCCCAGCAACCGGAACCATGATCGGCCGGACAAGTCCTAGTCACGGGTGTGCGGACGTCAAACTGTCCTTCGACAGTGAAGTTAGTCGTGTGCAGCCCGCTGACCTGGAACGACCAGGTTGAATGTCAACGAAACTGCTTGTCTGACAGGCCGCCAGACGACACGACGAACCACCCGCCCAGATTTAACAGGACCGCAGCATCCTCGGTTCAGCCATCGAAGGGAGAAGGATCCACCTCGGGTGGGACGGTTGCTGTGGCCAGGGCGGCCAGGTCCGGGTTGATTAGACCGCTGAGATCGCGGAGATCGAGCGTGGCGGTGCCGATGCCGCAGCCGTAGGCGAAGAGGTAGTACGGGGGAAAGTCGACAACGAGTTGACCGCCGTACTGGAAGCCCATCTCCATGTGCTTCTGATAGCTGCTGGGCGTGACCGTTCCTTGGGACGTCTGGCCGCCAGCGAGGAGGGTTTTCGCGTCCGTGGTGCAGGAGCCGCTGTTCATGTCCCTGATCTTCGGGGCGATCAGCCTGGCCAGCCTGGTGGCACCTGCGGTCTGCCGGGCGGCGGGAAGAAGGATCTGGTCCCTGTCCAGGATTGTCCAGGTGTCCGTGTCGATGTTGATCCAGTCGTCGATCACTCCACCGTGGTTGCCGCCCACAAATTCCTCGCCGGTAAACTGGATCACGGCCAGCCGACCGACCTGGTTGATCCTGGGCAGCTCGGAGAGGGTGAAGGCCGCGCCGGCCACGTCAGACCTGGTCTCGTCGACGGCGGCGAGGAAGCCCTTGACTTCATGGTCGAGGCGACTCTTGATCTCCGAGTTGAGCGCATCGACGGCCGGGTTCGCCGACCAGAAGACCGGCAGGGACGCGTCGACCTTGTACTGGACGCCTTCCCTTCCGGTTCCACTACGCGTGACCTGGGTGGTGCAGATGCGCCAGGTGGCGGTGGAAAACAGGAGCTCGACCTTCGGCGGGGGGACGGTGACCACGTTCGGTGCGGCGGCGCACCAGGCGGACGGCTTGTCGCTGGTCGGGCTGGGGCTCGGTGCGGCCGTGGATCTCGCCGGGGTGTGGGTGGTCGCGACGGCGTGCGGGGTGGCCGAGTCCGGAGTCCCGGCATCCCATTGTCTCGCCAGGTACCCGGCGAGCCCGGCCACGATCACGGCGACGACCAGCACCAGCGCCATTCTGCGGTTCGTGCTCATCCTGGCCAGCTTCATCCACTTCCCACCTACTGCGCCGTGGCCGCGGTGCCCTGGGCCAGCGTGACCGTGCAGGGCGTGCCGCACATCGCGTCCATCGCCTTCGCGCGGCTGGTGACGGCGAAGGCACCGTCCTGACTGTTCGGGGCGACTGCCTGGTCGTAAGCAGAGGCGAATCCCCTGGTGTGAAACGGCTGGGATCCGTTGGTCACTGTCTGTGTGGTGTGCTCGCCGTCAATGACCAGGTCGAGCGCGAGATCGTAGGTGACATCCCACTTGACGGTCTGCAGGGTGAAGCCGAAGTTCACGATCTCCCCCTCCTTGACGGAGACCGAGTGGTCGTCGAAGTAGCGGGCGCCGAACGCTTTCTCCTCGGGATCGGCGTTCCGGGGGACGGGGACTGGTTCGTCGAGGTTGAACCCGATCTTGATGTTGGTGTCCTCGCCCTGGGACGGATAGACGAGCAGGCTCCCGCCCTGCGTCGGGGTGACCTTGCTGCGGACCTTGATGTGGATGCCCGTGATGTCGACGGTGTGGCTGCGGTTGCCCTCCAGAGTCACCAGCGTGGTCGTCTCGTGGGTGTCCACCTTGCCGGACCGCTTCGACATGAGCTCGGCCATCTGGTCGAAGTAGAGCGTCTGTCCGGCGCTCAGCAGCCTTTCAGGGAAGTACCACGCCCCGTTGTGGTTCACGACGCTGTCTTTGGTTTGGACCGTGACACGCAGCGGCGGGCCACTGGCAAACGTGTCCCTGACATCCGGGTTCCCGGGGAGGTAGACCGCGCCGAAGGCGACGACCATGGCGAACGCTATCGCACCGGACCATTTCACCTTGAGGGAGATGTTCTTCTGGTTGTAGTTGTTCGTGACATGTGCATCGCGCCCAGCCAGGGTGTTGACACTCCCCTTGCCAGAGCGGACCTGCTGATGCACCGATCGGCGGTCCCCATCACCCACCAACTGCTACTCCCTCTCCTCCGGAGAGAGCGCGACGTTTCCGCCGGCCACGATGTTCCGGCTGCGTCGGCCGGACTTCACACGCTGATCGAGGGGCGCCGCCGGCCTGTTTCGCCCGGCCGGCCCCGGCGCGCCTGTGCCGGCGGCGCTGATGTCCCCGCGGGCCACAATGTTCTCGCTGTCCCGGCCCGCGGTGACCTCCTGCCTGTCGGTCGAGGTCGGGTCGGTCCCGGGCGTGCTGCTGCCGCGGACCCACTCGAAGGCGCTGGCTGCCAAGCCGCTGAGGAACACGGCAACCACCATCGCCACGGTCCACCGATCACTGTCGTCTCGCGGGGTCCAGGAGAACCTGAGCGTCATAACTACCGTCGTGCTGCCCGCGAAGACTAGGACCGGGACCGCCAGCCGCCACGCCACCGACCGCCAAGACCTTGTGCCAAGGTCACTCATGTGGTCAATGCTCCCACGGCCCAAGCGAGTTGAACAGTTGAACATGCGAGGGACTCACATCGCCGCTTCGCGCGGTGAGCACCTCCCGCCCCGTCGCCGAGGCACTCCACCCATGCTTCACAGGCGCAAGTCGCACGCCGTGCACGCCACCCAGGCCCGCCACGTGCGACGTACAGAACCGAGCACCCAATGCGTGGTATTGGTAGGGGCCAACCCGATGGCATGCCCACCCGCCCCAGCGAGTCGCCGACCCTTGACCGTGGCCCAGCTCAGCCTGAACCGCTCCGGGATCGGTGGAGGCTCTATGCGTTGGCTCCAGCCGCCGGTTGGGGCTGGTGTTGAGCGTAGTAGTTGGTCTCGTGCTCGTGGGGCGGGATGCTCCCAATCGCGGTGTGGAGACGCTGGTTGTTGAACCATTCGACCCATTCGGCAGTCGCGAGCTCGACGTCGGGCAGGCCGTGCCAGGGCTTGCGAGGCTTGATCAGCTCGGTCTTGTAGAGGCCGATCTGGGACTCCATGAGGGCATTGTCCAGGGCATCGCCGACGGTGCCGATCGAGGCGTCGATGCCGGCCTCTAGGAGGTGGGCGGTGAAGGCGAACGACGTGTACTGACTGCCCGCATCGGAATGATGTATCAGCCCAGGTCCGGCCGTGTTCCCGGCTCGGTCGCGGAGCCATAACGCCATGTCGAGAGCGTCCAGGACAAGCTTGGCCCGCTTGCTGGTGGCCGCGGACCAGCCGACGATCGCCCGGGAGAACACGTCGACGACGAAGGCGACGTAGACGATCCCGGACCAGGTGGCCACGTAGGTGAAATCAGCGACCCACCGCTCGTTCGGACGCAAGGCGGTGAAGTCGCGTCCCAGCAGGTCATCTGCCCTGTCGTGGCCGTCGTCACGAACGGTGGTACGGATGCCACGGCCCCGGCGGACGCCCTGCAGACCGAGGTCGCGCATCAGCCGGGCAACCGTGCAGCGTGCCACCGGTATGCCTTCGCGGTGCAGCTGTCTCCAGACCTTCCGCACCCCATAGACGCTGAAATTGTCGGCGTGGACCCGGCTGATCTGCGTCTTCAGCTCCGCATCCCGCACCGACCGTGCACTGGGCGCCCGCTTCCTGGCGGCGTAGTAGGTGCTCGTCGCGATCTTCAGTCCGTGGCTGGTGAGGACTCTGCAGATCGGCTCGACCCCGAACACCTGCCGGTGCTCGTCGATAAACGCTACGAGCGCTTCGACGGCCGGTCGAGCTCGGCCGCGAAGAAAGCCGAGGCCGCCCTGAGGATCTCGTTCGCCCTCCGCAGCTCGGCGTTCTCGGCCTTCAGCCGCTTGATCTCCGCGACCTCCTCCGAGGTCACACCCCGGCGATGGCCGGCGTCGACCTGAGCCTTGCGGACCCAGGTCCGCACCGTCTCGGCGGCACCGATGCCCAGCTTCGCGGCGACCGCCTTCATCGCGGCCCACTCAGTCGGGTAGTTGGGGCGGATCTCCGCGACCATGCGCACCGCACGCTCACGAAGCTCGGCAGGGTAAGGGGAAGGACGGGCCATGAACTCGATCCTCTCTCAGGGAATCGAGCCTCCAACAGACCCGGAGCGGTTCAGCCTCTCGCGGCCGTACCATGCGAAGTCTGCGTGGGGCCGCTGTCACCAGGGCTTTCCGGAAACGACGCCGGACGTGCTCACAACGCTGCCGGCAGAAGGCCTATTGCCAGCGCCGGTCAAACTCCGATGAGACGAAACGGCCGGTGGCCAGAGTTCAGTGAGACCGGTCGAACTTCCCTGAGACAGGTCACTAGGGCGTTTCCTTCGGATCATCTGATCCGCGTTGGTTTCCGCGACCCGCTACACCGCGGCCGATGCTCGGACCCGGTCCGCGTGTACATGTGCGGGCTGGAAGGCTCGGGGTGCGAACCTTCGCACCCCGAGCCTGGGGTGGCACGGGCCCGCTGGCCCGGCCAATCACCGCGGCCCGGCAATTCCGCAGGCGCGCGGTGGGAGAGGGCTGCCGCGCATCATGCGTGCCAAGTCCCGTGGTGGGCAAGGATGCGCTCGATCCGGCTCTCGATCCGGGCGTGCAGGTCAGGATGCTCCTTCCCGTAGGAGCGGAACATGCCGGTGGAGAACCCGGAACTCGATGAGGGCCGTTCGCCTCGCGTCGGCGAATTGCATGATGTGCGCGGGGAGCGGGCCCCCGTTCGCGCCGAGGTCGGTGCGACAGGAAGCCCGAAAACCGGGTCCGTCAGCGCTGCGACGAGATGGTTTCGGTACTGGGGTGTTCCAGGTCGGAAACCGATCTCCATGCACCATCGGACGGGGTCAGTGCCCAGGCCTTGCCAGCCCGAGACCGCGTAGACGGGAGCGATCGTGCGAAGGACGGCGACGCGGCGCAGGAGGGCGCTCGCGCACCATGCCCCGTCGTAGAAGCCTTTGCTCCACTGGTCGGTGTGCCATTGGGCGTCGTAGGCGAGTTCCTCGGCTGTCCATGCCTTTGTCTCCGTCCACAGCTGGCGCCAGCCGGGGAAGTGTTCGGCGGCCCGGTCCTCTACGATCCAGCGCCAGGCGTTTCGGGGAACCCCCGTCAGCCACAGCGATGTCCGCCGGCCGTCGAGGTGGGGTTCGAGGCCGCGCTCGGTGATCTGGCGGATGCGGAGCCCCGGCTTGCCGGAGACCTCGCCGGTGTCCACCTCGTAGTCCGGCAGGAGCGCGATCTGAGCGCAGCGGAGGGATCGGCCATGCGGCGAGGGCGGGGCCGTGCAGAGGATCTACCGGCATGGCTGGGAGACGGGTCGCGGCATACGCAGCAGTCGCCCCGGGCCTCCCCGGGGCCGTCATCGCTCGCCGGAAGGCCGGACTGCGTACCGACACTCCCTACTCACGCGCGCCCGGCACGGGGCGGAAGGACCGGTCGCCGCATGGTTCCGTCGTTCAGGAGCGGGGTCCGCCCGCGGCCTTCGCTCCGCTGCCCAGCACTCCGGTCACGAGGGTGTGCAGGTGGCGCCGGAAGCGGTCGAGTGCGGGCAGGTCACGCGGACCGAGCCGGTGGCCGGCGGCGTCGATCACCCCGGCCTGACCGAAGGAATGCGTGGTCCAGACGATCGTGAAGACCAGCATCTCGATGTCGACTCCCGCTCCGATACCGGCGCGGTCGACCACCGTGCGCACGCCGTCGGCCACCTCGGCGACGAGCGGCCCGGCGAACTCCGCTTCGATCTCGGCCAGTTCGGCCCCCTCCGAAAGCCAACGGCGCATCCAGAGCGCGGGGACCTCGGGGTTGTTCAGACAGAAGGAGAGATACGTGTCGACGAAGCCGAGCAGCGCGGTCCGGGTCTCGTCGGCCGAGGGGCCGCAGGAGCGCAGCTGATCCAGCGCGGTCGTCGCGACCTCCCGCTGGGCGAGGTGCGCGCGGCGCATGACCGCGCGGTACAGCTCCAGTTTCCCACCCACGTGGTAGGCGACCGTCGCGATGTTGAGACCGACGGCTTCGCCGATCGCCCGGGTGCTTGTCGCGTCGTACCCCCGCTCCGCGAAGAGTCGGGTGGCCGCTTCCACGATGCGCTCTCGGCTCGTTCCCTCGTCGGATCGGGTGCTCATGGCCCCGAGGCTACCCGACGCCCGGGGACCGCTTCAATCAGCTGCTGGAGTACTGCACCGCAGTTCAGACCCATTGCGCCCCTCTCCATCATTCGATTGAATGAGCGCCCCTACGACGAGGAGCACGCGATGGGTTCGACAAAGGTGGCGGTGATCGGTGCCGGCGCGGCGGGGCTCGCGTCCGCGAAGGCGCTGCTCGGTGAAGGGGTGGACGTCACGGTCCTGGAGCGAGGTCGTCGCGCCGGAGGGCTGTGGGCGCCCGACGGCGACGAGGCGACCCCGGCGTACAGCAGCCTGCATCTCAACACCAGTAAGGGCCGCACGGAGTTCACGGCCTACCCGATGCCGGAGCACTGGCCGGACTTCCCGTCCGCCGCGCTGGTGGGCGGATACCTCGCCGCCTACGCGGACGCCTTCGGGGTCACCGATCGCATCCGGTTCGGGTCCGAGGTCACCGCCGTACGCCGGTGTCACACCGGGTGGGAGGTGACGTCCCGGCGGGGAACGGAACCGACGACGGATGTCTACGACGCCGTGGTCGTCGCCAACGGACACAATCGCGAGCCGAAGTGGCCGGAGCCCGCCTACCCGGGCGTGTTCGACGGTATGCAGATGCACGCTCACGACTACCGCAGTCCGGAGATCTTCACCGGACGGCGGGTTCTCGTCGTCGGGATGGGCAACAGCGCGATGGACATCGCCGTGGACGCCTCGTACGTCTCCGCCGGGCCCGTGCTGCTGTCGGCACGGCACGGCACCCACATCGTCCCGAAGTACCTGCTCGGCCGCCCCGCGGACGCCACCGGTGGAGCCCTGGCCGTGCTTCCCTGGCGGCTCCGGCAGAAGGTGGCAGAGGCGGTGCTGCGCCTCGCTGTCGGCAGACCGGAGAAGTACGGGCTGCCGCGTCCGGCGGGTGGGCTCTTCCAGAACCATCCGACGATCAGCGACACGATCCTGCACCGGCTCACGCACGGTGAGGTGGTCTCCCGCCCCGGCATCGAGCGACTCGACGGCGGCCGGGCGGTCTTCACGGACGGCACCGCCGAAGACGTCGACGTGGTGGTGTGGGCAACCGGCTACCACGTGACCGTTCCGTTCCTGGACGGCACCTGGCTCGGCGAGGACCCGGAGGAGATGCCGCTGTACCAGCGGGTCTTCCACCTCGCCGACCCCACACTGACCTTCGTCGGCCTCATGCAGTCCACCGGGGCGGCCCTTCCCGTCGTCGAGGCACAGGCCGAACTCGTCGCCGCGCATCTAGCCGGCCGGTACGCCCTACCGCCCCCGGACGAACAGCTCGCCGCGGTCCGGCGCGCCCGCGCCGCGGCGGTTGCCCGATGGGGCGACCGCCGCCCGGCCATGCGGATCGACTTCGACCGGTACGTCACCGCCCTGCCCCGAGAGCTCCGCGCCGGCGTCCGCCGGGCGGCCCGCGGAGCCACTGTCCACACCCCGAACGCGAAAGCCGACGCCTCATGACTCCTTCCTTCCTCGCCCGCCGGCACGATGTCCGCGGACGGCGCATCCTCATCACCGGCGCGTCCGGCACCATCGGACGGGCGCTCGGCGAGCGGCTGACGCGCGCGGGAGCGCATGTGGTCGGCCTCGATCTGCGGCCCCGCGGCGACGAGCCGTTCGACGTGATCCCCTGCGACGTCACCGACGACGCCAGTACGGCGAAGGCCGTCGCGGACGCCCTCGCGGCACTCGGCGGCCTCGACGTCCTGGTGAACAACGCGGGCAGGGGCGGGCCCGCACCTGCCGAGTACGCGCCCGGCACCGAGGTGCGCCGCCAGCTGGAGCTCAATCTGCTCGGTACGTGGCGGGTGACGGCCGCCTGTGTCGACGCGCTGGTCGAGACGCGCGGGCGGGTGGTGATGGTGGCCTCCCGGATGGCGGTCATGCAACTCCCGCTGGCCGCGGCGTACGGGGCGTCCAAGCGGGCCATGGTCGCGTACGCCGACGCGCTGCGCCTCGAACTGGGCACCCACGTCTCGGTCAGTTGCGTGTACCCGTCGGCGGTGCGCAGCCCGATCCACGACTCGACGAAGGCGGCGGGTCTGTCGCTGGAAGGCATGAGCGTGTACGAACCGCTGGACGGTGTGGTCGACACGCTCGTCCGTACGCTGGTGGCCGCCAGGCCCCGGCGGGATGTGACCACGACCCGCCGCGGTGCGCTGGAGTTCTTCCTGGCGCGACACCTGCCCGCCCTCACCGACCGCGTCGTGGCCCGCACACTCGCCGTGCGGGCGCGCACCGGTGTCTTCGACGGCGCCGAGCCGGCCGCGGGCGTCGTCGAGCGGCACCGGAGCGGAAGGTGACGGCGATCCGTGCGGGCTCGCCGCAGGCGAGCCGGGGCTCGCTGTCGGCGTACGCGACCGGGTCCGTCGGCATGGGCGTGTGGGTCACGGTGCCGGGGCTGCTGCTGCTCTACTTCCTGACGGACGTCCTCGGTGTGCCCGCGTTCGCGGCGGGTCTGACGCTGCTGCTGCCCAAGGTGATCGACATCGTCGTCCACCCGCTGCTGGGGTCCCGTTCGGACCGGGAAGCGCACCGGTTCGGGCACCGGCGCCGGATGATGTGGGCCGGCACACTGCTCGGCCCGGCCATGGTGGCCATGTTCAGCGTGCCGCCGGGGCTGGACGGCGGTACGGCCGCGCTGTGGGTCGGCTGCTGGTTCGTGGTCGGCAACCTGTTGTTCGCCGGTTTCCAGGTGCCGTACCTCACCACCCCGTCCGATCTGCCGGTCGGATACCACGAGCGGACCCGGGTCTTCATGTTCCGCATGGTCCTGCTGACCATCGGGCTCCTGGGTGCCGGCGTCACCGCGCCGGCACTCACCTCGGCCGGCACGCGGGGCGACTACGCCCGCATGGCCGTGCTGCTGGCATCGGTCATGGCCGTGTCGGCGGTCGTAGCGGTCATCGGCGTACGGCGGCTCACCGACGCGTGCGGATTCCGCACTCCCGGCGTGCGGTCCGGCCACTCCTCCCTGGCCGACCTGCGCATCGCGCTGCGGGACCACGACTACCGGACGCTGGTGCTGTCGTACCTGTTCACCGGCACGACCACGCATCTGTTCCTCGCCTCGTTGCCGTACGTGACCGAGTACGTCTTCGACGCCCCGCGCCTGACCGCGCTGTTCATGGGGCTCTTCCTCGGACCGGCCCTGTTCGCGGCTCCCGCGTGGACGGCCTGGTCCCGGCGGCACGGCAAGCAGCGGGGACTCCTCCTGTCCCAGGGCGTGTTCGCGGCGGGGTCCGTGACCCTGCTTCCGGGTGCGACGCTCGACGGAACGCCCGGTGTCGTGGTGACCGCGGGTGTGGTGATGGTGATGGGGGTGGCGTTCGCGGGGCTCCAGTTGTTCGCGTTCTCCATGCTCCCCGACGCGATCGCGGCGGCCGGGGCGGCGAAGGCCGGGGCCTACACCGGGGTGTGGACCGCGACCGAGGCGACCGGGACCGCCGTCGGCCCGTACGTGTACTCGGCGGTGCTGGCCATGGGCGGATTCGTCTCCAGCACGGCGGGCGCGCCCGCCGCCCAGTCCAGCACGGCACTGACCGCGCTGCTCGTCGGTTTCACATGTGTGCCGGCAGGGCTCATGGGCATCGCACTGTGGTTCCAGAGACGCTGCGTCCTGGACGGTGCCGCATGACGCTGCCGGAGCTCTTGGCCGTAGCGGCGGTCGCGCTCGGTGCGTTCGCCCAGGCGGCGACGGGGATGGGTTTCTCCCTGATCGCGGCGCCGGTTCTGATCGCCGTCTTCGGGCCCCATCGGGGGGTACCGATGGTTCTGGTCCTCGCCGTGGTGTCCTCCCTCCTGCCACTTTCGCGCGACTGGCGGCACGCCCGCCAGCGCGACGTGGGGCGGCTGCTGTTGCCGGCGATCCTGGGTACGCCGGTGGCGGCGTGGGCGCTGCGCGCCGTCGACACGAGGCTGCTGGCCCTCGCCGCCGGATGCGGGGTGCTGATCGGAGTGGTGCTGCTGGCTCGGGGGGTGCGCTCGTCGTTCCTCAGCAGTCCGAAGGGCGCCTGGCTGGCGGGTTTGGGCAGCGCCGGACTCAACGTTATCGGTGGAGTGGGCGGACCACCGATCGGTCTCTACGCCGCCAACGCGGGCTGGGCCGTCAGGGACACCCGGGCCACGCTGCACGCCTTCTTCCTCGTGCAGAACCTGGTCACCGCAGCGGTGCTGGGGTTCGTCCTCCCGCCCTGGACGACCGTGGCCGCCCTCGCCTTCGGCGCGGCCGCCGGCATGGTGTCTGCGCCCCGGCTGCCCGCGCGCGCGGTACGGGCCGGGGTCCTGGCAGTCTCCTGTGCGGGTGGGGTGACCTTGCTGGGAAGTGCGCTGGCCTGAGGGCCCGTCCGCCCGCCGGGCGGTATGCGGGCGTCCCTCCACCTCGCACGGCACCGCGTCGGGTGCCGGGGCTTACCGGGCGGCCCGCAGGCCGCGAGCAGAACCGCTGAACACCGGGGTCCCGCACCGGCCAGGCGCCAAACGCTTACCGTTGTTCGACTGCTCAGCCGGGCGGATCGGCTCGAAAGGCGATCATGGCGATGTCGTCGCGCTTGTCGGAGAGCCTGTTTTGCAGAGTAAGGAGTTGGCTGCGGTCCGATGTGATCTGGAGGACTTCGCGGCGGAGATGTTCGAGCCGTTCGCGCGGGCGGATCAACGGCGGTGGGGCGGGGTCTATCTGCGGGGTCTGCTGCTGGACGGCGGGCGCAAGTCGGTGGAGCCGATGGCCGCCCGCCTGGGCGAGGAGGGTAACCGGCAGGCACTGGCCCACTTCGTTACCTCCAGCCCCTGGGATGCGGCGCATGTGCGGGCCCGGCTGGCCTGGCGCATGCAGCCGGTCATCAAACCCACCGCGCTGGTCATGGATGACACCGGGTTCCTCAGGGACGGAGACGCGTCCGCGTGCGTGACCCGGCAGTACACCGGCACCGCGGGCAAGGTCACCAACTGCCAGGCCGGCGTATCGCTTCACCTGGCTTCCAATGGCGCCTCGGCCGCGGTGAACTGGCGCCTGTTCCTGCCCGGGAGCTGGGATCCCGCCTCGCCGAAAGCCGATCCGGCCAAGGTCGCCCGCCGCGACAAGTGCGCCATTCCTGCCCAGGTGGGCCACGTCGAAAAGTGGCAGCTGGCCCTCGACATGATCGACGAGACGCGGCACTGGGGCATCGACGTGCCCCGGGTCATCGCCGCACCGCTGCGAGCCTCACGACCTGGAGCAGGACGAGACGGTGGCAGTGCCCAGGCCAGGCCGCTGGTTCCCGCACCCGCGGGGCACCTGAAACGACGGACCCTGGAAGACCAGGCATTGCGCCCCCGGGGGCCGCGCAGGTCAATGGCTGTATGAAGCAGGCGCCTTTCGACATGGCGCCCGACGGGTTCTCGATACTCTGCTGGCCTGGCGGAGGCAGACGAGGCCACCCGGCTGGACTCTCGTCATCCCCGCCACCAATCCACACACCCGGTCGGCAACGAATCATTCTGCATGAGCCCGCTTAACATCACACCGGACGAAACCCCCGCCGGCCCCGCACTGCACGTGGCTGGCGAACTCGACTACGCAAGTTCCGCCGCCCTGAGCCTTAGGACCGAGGCTCTTCATCTCTCCCCAGGGCAGCGCCTGATCGTCGACCTGTCAGGTGTGAACTTCTGCGACTCCACCGGCATCACCGCCCTCCTTGCTGCCCGCCAGCACGTGCAAGCGGCGGGCGCCACCCTGATCTTGGAGGCTGTGCCGACGCACCTGATACGCATCTTCACCCTGACCGGCCTGGACCAGGTCTTCACATGTCACCCCGGTGACCCAGCTTGACAGTTCGGTGAGGCGTTCGGACCGCGGGTTCTGGCCGGGCGGCGATCCGCTGGGCCACGTCGATCCCTACTGTGACCCGCCTACTGCAGTGGGGTCGACGACGCGGTCGAACAAGCCCGGGCCCCCGCAAGGCACTACTTGATACGCGGCGGAACCCTTCGCTGGGCTGCTTGCGGAAGCCGGGCGCACCGGGGAAGCCGTCACCCCCACCTGGCTCAACATCGCCTTCCTCCTGCTGGCCGCGCTCCTGATCGCCCGCTTCCTGCGCACCGGCGGCAGGGACATGCTGAGCATGATGGGCGGATCACCCAGTCCCCGGCAAGGGCAGTCCTAAGCCGTGTCCGGAAAGTCCCGCCGTTGCCCAGCCCGGAGGGCGTAAGCCCTTGTCGCCCACGAGTGCCTCCGGCAGCCCACCGGAATCACGATCTCCCTGGGCGAACCACGCTCAGCGATAGTGACGGTTCCCCCGGCCTTCCTCTTAGGGCCCGGCGAGGCACAAATTTGGACTGTGCAAAGATTGCATAGCCCAAATTTTTGAGTGCTCGCCTATGACCGCACACTCGCGCGCCGACGCAGAGGAAGAGAGGGAGCCCGTGACCAGTTCTTTCGCGACCACGAGTACGGACACCGCAATGTCTCGGTCCCCCCTTCGCGGGATGCTGGGGAGCGCTCCACTGGGTCTGATGGTGCTGGCCGTAGCCGTCGGTGCGGGCGC
This sequence comes from Streptomyces sp. NBC_00523, assembly GCF_036346615.1. Classification (NCBI taxonomy): domain Bacteria; kingdom Bacillati; phylum Actinomycetota; class Actinomycetes; order Kitasatosporales; family Streptomycetaceae; genus Streptomyces; species Streptomyces sp. NBC_00523. The sequence continues at coordinate 187,506 of NZ_CP107836.1, forward strand.
CGGTGCCGGATCCATCGTGTTCCGTTGGTGCATCGAGACCTTCACACGCTTCTTCTCCGGTCACACGGACTACGCCTCCGACCCCGGCAGCCCACATCCACATCTGGCCTGGCTGGGCCCGGGCTTCGTGGTGCTGGCCCCGGTGGTCGGCGGTCTGCTGTACGGACCACTGGTGAACCGGTTCGCCAAGGAAGCGCGGGGCCACGGCGTCCCCGAGGTCATGGTGGCGGTCGCCCAGCGGGGCGGGCGCATCAGCCCCAAGGTCGCCGTCGTCAAGACGCTCGCCTCCGCACTCACCATCGGCTCGGGGGGATCGGTGGGCCGGGAGGGGCCGATCGTCCAGATCGGTTCCGCGCTCGGCTCGACCCTCGGACGCGTGACGAAGGTGACGGAGGGCCGGATGAAGCTGCTGGTCGCCTGCGGCGCGGCCGGTGGCATCGCGGCGACGTTCAACGCCCCCTTGGCCGGTGTCTTCTTCGCCATGGAGCTCATCCTCGGCGCCTTCAGCGCGGAGGCGTTCGGCGCGGCGGTCCTCGCGAGCGTCACCGCCAGCGTGATCGGACGCGCGGCCTTCGGCGACACCGCCTTCCTCGACCTCCCCGCGTTCCACGTCGAGCACCTGGGCCAGTACGGACTGTTCGCGGTGCTCGGTGTCATCGCGGGTGCGGTAGGTGTCGGCTTCGCCCGCATCCTGTACGCGATCGAGGACGCGTGCGACTGGGCATGGCGCGGGCCGGAATGGCTGCGCCCGGCCGTGGGCGGCCTGGCCCTCGGACTGGTCCTTCTCGCCCTGCCCGAGATGTACGGCGTCGGATACCCCGTGCTCCAGCGGGCCACTGAAGGTGGATATGCCCTCGGCTTCCTGCTCCTGCTGATGGCCGGGAAGATGGTGGCAACCAGCGTGACGATCGGAATCGGCGGTTCGGGTGGGGTCTTCGCACCGAGTCTGTTCATCGGGGCCATGCTCGGGGCCGCCTTCGGAGCAGCGGCCGGCGACGTCATGCCCACGACCGCCGGCGCGGTCGGCGCCTACGCCCTCGTCGGCATGGGCGCCGTATTCGCCGGCTCCTCGCGGGCACCGATCACGGCGGTGGTCATCCTGTTCGAGCTCACCGGTGAGTACACGATCATCCTGCCGATGATGCTCGCCATCGTGCTGGCCACGGCCACCAGCCGAGTCCTCTCGCACGAGACGATCTACACCCTCAAACTACTCCGACGCGGCATAGACCTGACCCGCCCCGCACAAGGAGCGCAGATCGGTGGGCAGCAGGTCGCCGACGTCATGGAGGCACTCCCCCGAACCGTGCAGGCGAACAGCCCACTGAACGAGGCGTCAGGACTGCTCAGCCTATCGGGCCACGGGGCTCTCCCGGTCCTCGACGAGACGGGCGCCTACCTCGGGGTGGTCACGGCCCGGGCGGCGGCCGAGGCCCTCGCCCAGCAGCCGTCGGACGCCCCGACCGTCGTACGCCAGATAGTGGAACCGGCGCCCCGCGTCACCACGAACGACTCACTCGCCTCCGCGATGAAGAAGCTCGTCGACGTGTCCGGCACGGGGCTACCGGTGCTGGACGACCAGAGCGGCAGACCTCTTGGCTGGCTCAGCCATCAAGGAACGCTGCGCGCCCTGTCAGCCGTCCGGACGGTTCGGTGAGGACACCTGGACGTTCATGCCTTCGCTGGTGGGACGTGACCCACACCGACGCCACCTACGAGCGAACCGCGCAGCGACCGGTGCCCTGCCAGCGCATTGAACGGACGCCCGACCCCGATTCGTACGAACCTGGTGGTCGCACGTTGAATCTCGATGACTTGTCAACTGCTCGGGACCGCTGGGCTGGCTTGGGAGTTGAGGAGCTTCTGCGGCGGCCCTGAGGACCGGGAGCTGCCATGGTGCGAGGGCACCACGTTCGGGTGACAGTCCCACGAGGGCAGGGCGTCGGAATCGACCCGGGCCCGAATGATCACCTGTCCTGCATCCCCGGTCGTGATGAAAGTCAGTGATCCCGTGAAGATCTACAAGGATGTCCTCGGCTACAACAAGGACGAACTGTTCAGTGATGCGTTCCCCATCGAGGAACTCCCCGCTCTGTACGCGGTGACCGCCAAGATGGTCACCAGTGACCTCTCGGTCAAGATCGGTAACGGGTCTACCAGGAGCGCGGAGGGGGAGGATGACAGCGAGTACGGAGCCGGCACGATCCAGGTGATCACCCTGGTCGATTCCCACCGGTTACAGCGGACTGCGTTCGACAGGAAGAGCTACCTGACCTACCTGAAGGGCTACCTGTCGCAGGTCGAGAGCCACCTGAGGGAGAACGCACCGGGCGAGGTGGAGGAGTTCAAGAAGAGTGCGCAGGAAGCGGCCAAGGCCATGGTCGCCGACTTCGACAGCTACGACTTCTACCAGGGGGAGAACCTCGACGGCGACGGCAGGGTGGCCTTCGCCCGCCCGGTCGCGAACGACACGTGGACCTTCAACTTCTGGAAGCACGGCGTGCGAGCCGACCAGCACTGACTAACGGCGCCGCCCTTCACACCACCCCGCTTCCCCCTCGCAGCGATGGCTGCTGGTGGGGGCGGGGCCGGGGTGTAGAGGCGGCCATCGAGGAACATGGCCCACAACACGTCGACGCGGCGGCGGGCCAGAGCGAGGACGGCCTGGACGTGACGGAGCCCCTCGGAGCGCTTACGCAGGTAGAAGTCCCTGGAGAAGCCGGGTCCGTGGAGCCCGCCGCGCCGGCCGTGCAAATGCTGCGCCGGACCCGCCCGACGACGACGGCCAGGAGCACGAGCTGCTGCCCGACGCCGCCCGGCGAAGTTCACCGCCTCGCACGCGAGCGGCGCCGCGCGCCGGCCTCGCTGCGGAACGCCTGCCGACCATCCCAGTTGCCGACGACGGGCCGTTGTCACGGCCCGCCGGGCGCCGGGCCCTGGGCACCGGACCCGCCGCGCCTGCGGCGGTGACCACAGCGGCCGGGGCTGGCACGAGTGACCCCGCGCCGGCCCCGGCCGCTGTTCCGCGCTGCGGAGTGCTTCGGAAGCTGGTGCGTACGAATACCTGGTCGTCGTGTTCATGTCCACCTCGCCCCGGCGCATCGCCGGGTGGGCTTTCATCCAGGCAGGCGGGTACAGGGGCCAGCGACGGCCGTCAGTCCTCGTCGAACTGCGCCAGTTCGATCGTGTACAGGCGCCGCTTCTTGGGCCAGGTGCCGGTCTTGGGGTCCACCCGACTGTCGGCGCATACGGCGAAGACTAGATTGCCCAGGCAGCCGGTCCACAGGAGGTAGCTCTCCGGCACGGTGCGGACCGGGCCCCGCCGGCCTGTCGCGGGGTCGATACGCAGCAGCTTCACGCCGGCGGTAAGGACTTTGGCAATCAGCGGCGAGTCGGTGGCCGCCGCGGCCGCCGTGCCGGTGGTCGAGACGAACTCGTACAGGTCCTTGTGCCGCCAGCGTTCCTTGCCGTCTCGTGGGTCGAGGCCCACAAGGTAGCCCTCCTTGGCCTTCGCGTCGTACGCGTTGCCCACCACGGCGCCGCCCATGAGGACACCGCCGAAAAAGTCCTTTGGCGCGGACCACATCCTCCTGCCGTCCGTGGCCGACCACGCACCCTGCGCCCCAAGCAGCAGCCGGTGTTCCGGCACGACCCGGACGTCACCAAGGTCCCTATACGTCGTAACGAACCTTCCGTCCGAGGTGTCGAGGACGGTCAGTCCGGAGCCGCCGCTGAAGAAGGCCCGGCCGTCCACCGCGCCGACGAACGAGCGCTCGTCGCTCCCGCCTTCGGACGAGGCGTGCTGCCAGGTCCACAGCTTGCTCCCGGCCACCGGATCGAGTGCGATCCAGGCGCGCTCCTTGTCCCGTACGAACAGCAGCCCGCCCCCCGACTCCAACGAGGTGACCAGTGCAAGGTCTTCCTCCAGCATGTAGCGCCAGCGCTCTTCGCCCGTGGAGTGGTCAAGCGAGTAGACGTACGGCCCCAGGCCCACGTAGACGCACTCTGGAACCAGGACCGGAAACACACCACCCGATACGTCGTCGTCGCCGAGCGGCTCGAAAGACCAGCGGACCTCCCCCGTATCGGGCTCGAGGCAGCGCAGCTCTCCACCGTTCGCGGTGACGTACAAGGTGTCCTTGGTCATCGGGTACGTCGCGTCGATGTCGTCCGAGCCCCGCCAGCGCTCCTCCCCGGTCCTGACGTCGTACGCGACGAGGGAGTCGTCACCGTTCTGCCCCGTGATCACTGCCGAGTCGGCCACGGCGGTCGGTATCCGGAGCGTCTGCTTGCGCCAGCGATATGTCGCCTCCCCGCCGCCATTACCGTTGCCGGAATCCCCGTCAAGGACATTCGGTACTACGACGATCGCAGTCGTGGAAACAGCCACGAGGCCAACTGCCCCGACCAGCAATGTCCGCCGGGACACCGGACGCTCCGCGGGGCTGGCGGCGCGCGGCAGGGCAGCCGGTATCGGGGGTGCCAGGGGCCGCCCCGTCGTCTCCTCCGCCCCCAGCTCCCGCGCGATCGCCCCGAGCCGCGCCACAGTTGCGGCGGCAGAGTCGGGGCGGTGCTCCGGGGACTTGGAGAGCAGTTCGGCGACCAGGAGGTCCAGGTCGACTGGCACTCCGGGCCGGTGCGCGGAGGGCGGGTCGGGGACTTCCTGGGCATGGGCGACGATCTGGGCCAATGCGTCCCGGTCGCCGAAAGGCGGCTTTCCGGCCAGGAGCTGGTGGAGCAGACAGCCCAACGAGTACAGATCGGAGGCCGGCCCCACCTCCTCCCCTCGCGCCTGTTCTGGTGACATCCAGGGCGCGCTGCCCAGTACGCCACCTGCCTGGCTGAGCCGGTCCAGGCCGAGATCGCGGTGGAACCAGGCGATGCCGAAGTCGAGGACACGGACCGTGCCATCCGGGCCGAGGACGGCATTCGCGGGCTTGATGTCGCGGTGGACGATGCCCGCGCCGTGCGCTGCCTCCAGGGCAACGCAAATCTGCCGGGCCCAGTCCACGGCATGCACAATAGCGGGCGGGCCCTCGGCGGCCAGGACCCGGTCGAGAGCGCGGCCCGGAGCGAGGGCCATGACAATGAAGAGCGTGTCACCATCCTGGCCGAAGTCGTGCACGGTAACAACGTGTTGACTGTCTGACAGCCCCGCCGCAGCTCGCGCCTCGCGCTCGAGCCGGGCGGCGGCCTGCTCGGTGACGCCAGGCCCGGCGACGGTCTTGACCGCGACCTCCCGGTGCAGCACAAGGTCCTCGGCCAGCCACACGACACCCATCCCGCCCTCGCCGAGCCGCTCGGTCAGCCGGTAGCGCCCTGACAGCACGGCCTCCGCCACTGGTCCCTCCCCTTCGCTCCGCAACCCACCCATGTATGTACGCCGTCACAAGTTCCCGCGGTTGCACGCTACGGGAGAGACGAGGTGGATTGGGGCAAACCAATGAGCAACGAGCCTTTTCCGTGACGTCGCAGTGGTGGAGGAGTCGGTCGATGGCGGTGGCCAGGACCTCGTCGCCGAAGGCCTGGCCCCACTCGCTGAAGGTCTTGTTCGTGGTCGCAGTCGGCGTCAAGGCTGTGGAGGATGACGGTGAACCGGGTGGCGGTGTAGGCGACCAATCAAATAGCCGACATCGTGAAGACTGCCCTCGTGAAGCTTCCCCGTGATCTTGGACACTCGATGGCTATGCCGCGAGGGTGTGTCGGTGCCGTTGGCGGGTCTCGGCCGGGGTGAGGTAGCCGAAGAACTTGTGTCTGCGCAGTCGGCGCCGGTTGTAGAACGTCTCGATGAAATCGAAAACGTCGGCACGGGCGGTGGCCCGGTCAGGCCAGACGCGGGTGCCGATCTCTTCTTTGAGCAGGGCCCAGAAACTCTCCGCGGCGGCGTTGTCGAAGCAGGACCCGGTGCGTCCGCAGCTCTGGCGGAGTTCCAACTCCCTTATTCGGTTCTGGAATCGGGTCGAGGTGTACTCGCTGCCGCGGTCGCTGTGGATCACGCAGCCGGGTTGCAGTCCACCGCGGCCGTGGGCCATGCCGAGTGCATCGACGACGAGATCGGCCCGGTGGTGATCGGCCATCGAGTAACCGACGACCTCGCGGGTGGCCAGGTCGAGCCAGCAGGCGAGGTAGAGCCAACCCTCGCCGGTGGGCAGGGCGGTGATGTCGCCGACCAGTTTCGTGCCGGGCGTCTCGGCGTGGAATTCGCGGCCGATCAGGTCCGGTGCCGGCCTGGCCTTCCTGTCCGCTCGTGTCAGCGAACGGCGCTTGCGGCGGGTCACGCCCTGGATGTCGTGCTCGCGCATGAGACGGGCGACCCGCTTACGGTTCACTGCCCGTCCCAGACGCCGCAGTTCGGCATGGACGCGCGGGACGCCATAAGTCTGGCGCGAGCCGACGTGGATCACGGTGATCTCGTGCACCAGGGCCTGGTCGGCGGCCCGGCGGGCGGCCCGGGGCTTTGCCGCGGCGAGCCAGGCATAGAACGAGGAACGGGCCACCTTGAGCAGGCGGCAGAGGAAAGCGACGCCGTGGGTGGTCTTCTCCGCCTCGATGAACGCGTACGTGTCGTTCACCGATCGCTCTCCTTCGCGAAGAAGACCGCGGCTTTTCGCAGGACCTCGATCGTCTTGGCCTGCTCGGCGTTCTGCCGACGCAGGCGCTTGAGCTCCTCGCGCTCGGCGGTCGTGAGTTCTCCCGGGGCGCCCTCGCCACGGTCGGCCTTGGCCTGGCGGTACCAGCCGCGCAGGGACTCCGAGCTGATGCCGAGCTCCCGGGCGACGGCGGTGACCGTCTTGCCCGTGGAGTCGACGAGCGCAATGGCGTCCCTCTTGAACTCCGCGGTGTACCGCTTCGTGTACTTGCTTCCCACCTGGTGCTACTTCCTCTGGAACCTCAGGTCCCAGTCTCCAGGTGTCCACGACCAAGGGGAAGGTTCATCGTCCTTCACGACGCCTCAGCCTGAGGTGGGGCGCGGAGAGCTGACGGATGCGACGTGGCAGCGGATATCGCCGCTGCTGCCAGGTGTTGACGGGCGGGGTCGTCCGTGGCGGGATCACCCGCAGGTGATCAATGGGGTGCTGTGGCGATTGCGCACGGGTGCTCCGTGGCGTGACCTGCCAGAACGCTTCGGGCCGCGGCAGACGATCTATGAGCGGTTCTCCCGCTGGGAGGTGGACGGGACCTGGGCCCGTCTACTCGAGGAGGTCCAGGTCGACGACGACTGGATCGGAGCGGTGGAGTGGACCGTGTCGGTCGACTCCACGGCCAACCGTGCTCACCAGCACGCCGCCGGCGCCCGAAAATAGGGGCACCGGCGGGGGACGCACTGGAAGATCCGGCACGCGCGGCGGCTGACCAGGCGCCCGGCCGGTCCCGCGGCGGGCTGACCACCAAGGTCACACCGGACCTTCGCCGGGCGACCGGGCTCGTCCTGCCAGCAAGCACCACTTGATGCCGACCCGCATGGCAGTCCGCTGGTCGTCTCGCTGACCAGCGGAAATCGGCACGATGTCACGCAGCTGATGCCCCTGCTGGACGCGGTACCCCGCATTCGGGGCGTTCGCGGCCGGCCACGTCACCGACCAGGCCGGCTGTTCGCCGACCGCGGCAATGACTGCGACGAGAACCGTCGGCTTCTCCGGGGCCGCAGCGTCACACCGAAGTTCGCCCGAAATGGCACCACACCGGTTGCCGGCCGAGTCGGGCACCGCCAGCACATTCCGTTGACGGCCAGGACGCTCAGCGGCGGCGGTTCCGCCACAGCCATCCGGTGCCGGCCAGCGTCAGAAGGAAAACCACGGTGATGAGCGTCCAGCGCGCCACGGGTTCCGCAGAACTGCCGTGGTGGGGAACCGGGGAGACGTACCACACGATTTTCGCGAGGACCGGGACGATGACGGTCAGGGCCAGTCCGGTCCCTTTCTGGGCCGCCGTCCAGTAGCGGGCCCGGCACACGATCACGACCGCGGCAATCATGGCGGCGATGCTGAGCAAGGAGAGGACGATGTTCTCGAGGTACGGCAGCACCTCGCTCGCCACCAGAAGGGCAAGCGGCAGCCATACCGGGGAGCGGCGGCGACCGGGGGCCGTGGCCGGTGCGGCCGGGATCCCGCCGAGTTCCTGGCGGGCGGTCTCTGCTATCGCGCGCGGATCGCCCATCTCGCGCAGGATTTCGTGCACGCTGCCGGGCCGTTCGGCGAGCGCGACCGCGATGTGTTCACCGAGGTCGGCGATGAGCTCCTGACGAGCAGCGGCCGGCAGCATCGACGTCTCGCGTTCGACTGCCGACAAGTACTCACGCGTCAGCGTTTCATCGGTCTTCGTCTTCAAGGTGGCGCCCTTCCTTACGCATCCCGGGCCCCTTGCCCGGGATGACGAGGCCGTCGACTGCGTTCCGGAACCCCGGCCAGACGGCGGCGAACCGGGCAAGGGCGGCATGACCCGCCTCGGACAGCTCGTAGTAGCGCCGCGGTGGCCCGGACGCCGACTCGCGCCAGGTGGTGACGACGAGTTCCTCCCGCCGCAGCCGCGACAGCAGCGGATAGACCGTGCCCTGGCCCGTCGCCAGCGCCCCCGTCTCCTCCAGTTCGTGCAGCAGCTGGACCCCGTACTTCGCCTCGTCCCGCATGAGCGCGAGCACGCAGTACTCCAGGACGCCCTTGAGCAACTGGCTCTCGATCCTGCCCGGGGTCCGGTCGCTCGGCTTTTCACTTGCCTTGCCGGGTTCCATGCAATGCATGGTACCAGGATCCAGGTCGCTTCCACACTGCACGCACCCGAGGAGGACTCCCCTGTGGCCGTGACCGCCGTCCGTCGATCCACGACAGGTATAGGCGTACGGTCCGAGCACGCCTTGGAACTCGCGCCTTTGAACAGCTCGTGGTTGCTCTAACGAGCTCGTGCATGGTTGGCGGTAGCGTGTCGAGACCTTGATCGTTGATCATGATCCCTGGGTGGGAAACCGGACGTGTGCGGGGTTCATCCGTAGCCAGCGGATCACCGGGCTGACGCCCGACGTGATCGCAGAACTCGTTGCTGAACTTGGCCCGTTGTGGCATGAGCGACACCAGGCCGTGCCGACGTCACGACCCCGCCGCCGGACCGTCGGTGCCGGGGCCAAGCACAAGCTCGTCTTCGTCGACCGACTGTTGGCCACGCTGGCGCACCTCCGTCATGGCGCCACGCACGACATGCTGGCCTGCTGGTTCGGTGGCGATCGCTCCACCATTACGCGTGCGATCTGAAGTGCGGCCCCTGCTCGCCGAGCGGGGCTGCACCGTCGCGCCCGGCATCCGGCTACGCACACTCGCCGAAGTCATCGACCATCTCGGCGCGAGCGGACAGACCGGGATCATCGACGGCTCAGAGGTCCGGGTGTGTTGTCCAGCAACCGGGCGCAAGGGCCGGGAGAAGTTCATTTCCGGCAAGAACAGGCGGAACGCCGTGAAGTCGATGGTCGTCACGGACACCATAGGGCGGTTGCTGTTTCGCAGTCCGGCCGAGCCGGCCAGCTGCACGGACATCACGCGCGCCGGAAGTTGGGCCTGGTCGGGCTACTGGCCGACGGGCCCCCGTGGAGATCCTGGCCGATGGCGGCTACCAGGTACTGGGTGCACAGACCGGCGGGCGCGTGGTGACGCCACCGCACCGCAAGTTCACAAAGAACCCGCCCGAGTGGTACGAGGAGATGCACCACCGGCAGCGCAAGGCACACTCTTCACGCCGCATCCAGGTCGAGCACGGCATCAGCCACCTGAAGAACTGGCGACCCCTCGCGCGGCACCACGGCCGCCGAGAACACATGAGCGACACCATCAAGGCCGTCGCCGGACTGCTCTCCCACCAGCAGGTTGCCACCATCGCCAACGGTACGCGAACGTGAACACAACCGGCTGGCCCGCAGTCCTCGACCCGCTACCGCCAACCATGCACGAGCTCGCTAGCGCTGTACCCACCACGTCCCCGCTGCACCGGTGGCTGTGGTGATCAGGCCGACGAGCCACCCGGGGAAGTGCTGCACGGTTAAGACCGCGTCCTATGCGGCGCTGGCTCGTTGGGCTCGTCATGGGGCGGGGTACGTGGAGTTGGATTGTTCCGGACGGGCTGTGGGAGTTCGCGGAGCCGCTGATCCTGCCGTCGAAGGTGCGGCCGCAGGGCGGCGGGACGCAGGACATGCCTGATGAGACGCTGTTCGCCGCGATCGTCTACGTGCTGGTCAGCGGGTGTGCCTGGCGGGCGCTGCCGCCGTGCTTCGGGATATCGAAGTCGACGGCCCACCGCAGGTTCCTGATCTGGTCAAGAGCCGGCGTCTGGGGCCGGCTCCACAAGGAGATCCTGCACCGCCTGGACGATGCAGCCCTCCTCGACCTGTCCCGCGCGGTCCTGGACTCCGCGCACGTGAGGGCTAAGAAAGGGGCGAACTCACAGGACCGAGCCCCGTGGACCGGGGCAAGCCGGGTTCCAAGATGCACGTCCTGTCGGACGCGAACGGACTGCCCCTCCTTGTCGGCCTCTCCGCGGCAAACACCCACGACAGCCTCGCCCTGAAGCCCATGATCACAGGTCACCAAACGAGACACGACCCCCACCGCGGCCGCTACTTCAAGCCCCGGCGCCTCCACGCAGACAAGGCATACGACGTCCCTCACCTGCGGAAATGGTTATGGGGCAAGCACATCGGCGTCCGCATCGCCCGCAAGAGCATCGAGTCCAGCGAACGATTGGGGCGCCGACGATGGGTCATCGAACGCACGATGTCCTGGCTGACCAGCTACCGCAGACTCAACCACCGCTACGAACGCGATTCCCGCAACTACCTGGCCTTACTCGGCCTCGCCGCCACCCTCTGCTGCTACAAACGACTCGCCCGTCTCACCACATAGGACACGGTCTTAACGCGCCGGAGGCCGGGATGCTCTGGGCGCACGGCGGGGAGGCGTGGGAGGCCAAACTCGCTGGACGAGGACACGACCGGCGCGGTGACAGAATCCCGCGCACGGCTGCTGCTCATCTCGGACACCCGTGTGCCATCCGATGGCCGGTGATCTCAACGAGACTGACATGCCGCCGCCTCGTCGTTGTCATCGTCATCGGAGAACCCCGCGCAGTGACTGCAGCGGAACCAGTCTGGTGAAACCCTTGAGAGGGCCGGGGAGGTCGTCGACCTCTTCCCCTGGAGACGCAGTGCCGCCCCCGGCACGGCCGGACGGTGTCAGCCGGGAAGGATCAGCCGGAAGGTGGTGCGTCCCGGCCTGCTGGTTACGGTGGCGCTGCCCCCGTGGGCGGTGATAACGGCATGGACGATGGCCAGGCCCAGCCCCGTGCTCCCGGTACTGCGGGATCGTGCCTGGTCAGCACGGACGAAGCGTCCGAACACCTCGGGTTGCAATTCTTCGGGAATTCCCGGCCCGTTGTCACTGACACTCACGCAGACGCCGGTGGTGTCGGTGGTGACGGTAACTGTCACCACGGTGCCGGGGGGTGTGTGGGTGCGGGCGTTGGCGAGGAGGTTGCCGATGGCCTGCTGAAGCCGGTGGGCGTCACCGGTGACGGTGACCGGCTCTTCGGGGAGTTCGAGGAACCAGCGGTGGTCGGGGCCGGCGGCGCGTGCGTCGTCCGTTGCGTTCAGGATCAGCAGCGTCAGGTCGACCGGCTGGTGTTCGAGGGGGCGTCCGGCGTCCAAACGGGCGAGAAGGAGCAGGTCGTCGACGAGGCGTGTCATGCGCTGAGACTCGCCGTTGATTCGCTCCAGAGCGTGTCGGACTTCGCCGGGCACCGGGCCGCGATGGCGCAGGGCGAGTTCGGCGTGGCCTCGAATGTTGGCGACAGGGGTGCGTAGTTCGTGGCTGGCGTCGGCGGCGAAGTGGCGAAGGCGTTCCTCGCTTGCCTGGCGGCGGGTGAGGGCGTCCTCGACGTGGCGGAGCATGTGGTTGAGGGCCGTGCCGACCTGGCCGACCTCGGTGCGCGGGTCTGTGTCCGGAAGCGGTCCCGGCATGGCGATCTCGCCGCTGGCGAGCGGTAGTCCGGCGACCTCCACGGCTCTGGCGGTCACCCGTTGGAGGGGACGCAGAGAGAGCCGCACCCACAGGGCTCCGGCGATGCCGGTGACCACGAGGGCCGCTCCGAACAGCACGGCTTCAACCGCTTCCAGGCGGTGCACTGTCTCCTCCACCGGGTGCAGGGGCAAGCCGGTGATCAAGATGTCCTGGTCGTCGCCGTGGAGGGCCGTGACGCGGTAGGCACCCAGAGCAGAGAGGCGGATGCTGTGTCCGTTTCCGTCAACGGGGAGCCTCGCCAGAGCACTGCGGTCCCCTGGTGTGAGCCGGAGTGGTCGGTCGCCGGCGTCATCGACGACGGCGGCCTGGGTGACGGTGCCGTGCAGGATCCGTGCGCCGAAGGTCGATTCGGCTTGGCCTCGGGTGTCGGGAGGGTTGTCGTTGTCGGGCTCGGCCTCGTGTTCCAGGCTGGCGGCGAACCTGCCTCCCGAGGTGGCGAGTTGTTCGTCCAGGCGTCCCATCAGGAAGCCTCGGAGGGCCAGGGCGGTGGAGATTCCGACGGCGAGGCAGGCGAGCGCGAGCAGGGTGACGAGGCCGGCGGTGAGCTGGACACGCAGGGTGCGGGGCAGCGGACGCCTCATGGGGTGCCCGGCTTGAGGACGTATCCGACGCCGCGAACGGTGTGGATCATGGGGGCGCGTCCGGCGTCGATCTTTTTGCGCAGGTAGCTGATGTAGAGCTCGACGATGTGGGCGCGGCCGCCGAAGTCGTAGGCCCAGACCCGGTCGAGGATCTGGTCTTTGGAGAGCACCCGGCGTGGGTTGCGCATGAGGAAACGCAGGAGTTCGAACTCGGTGCGGGACAAGTCGACGGTGACCTCACCACGCCTGACCTCCCTGGCCTCCTCATCCATGCTCAGGTCCCCCACCGTCAGCCGGTGTGCTCCCGGCTCGGCGGTCACGCCCGCCCGTCGGAGCAGCCCGCGCAACCTTGCCAGGACCTCTTCCAGGCTGTAGGGCTTGGTGACGTAGTCGTCTCCGCCTGCCGTGATTCCCGTGATGCGGTCCTCGACCGCATCACGGGCGGTCAGGAACAGCACGCACACACGGGGCGCCTCGCGTCTGAGCGCGCGCAGGACCTGCAGGCCGTCGAGATCGGGCAGCATCCAGTCCAGGACCACTGCGTCGGGCCGGAAATCACGGGCCGTCGCGAGCGCGCTCGCGCCGTCCGCTGCCGTACGGACCTGCCAGCCCTCCGCCGTCATGACCCCGGACAGCACGTCCGTGACGTCGGGTTCGTCGTCGACGACAAGGACTCGCACGGGGGTGCCGTCGGGGCGGTGCAGAAGGGATGTCGTAAGCGGCTCGTTCATGGTCCTTCCAGCATCCCCCGGCACGGGCCGTGTCCGCGTGAGGCGTACCTCTGAGTTTCCTCTGAATCGGTGCCGAGAGCCGCAGGGCAGGTCCGATTCAGAAGGTACGCAGAGGTTGGGCTGTGATGCTGGCCGCCCATCGCCGGAGCAAGTCCCTGCCGGAGGAACCTCATGGCCAGCACCCTCACCACTCCCCCTGTGAGCCGCGGGACGCGCCACCGGCGTCCGCACCGCAGTCCTGTGCCGTTCCTCGCGACTTTGGTGATCTGGGCCGGCGCCGCAGGGGTGCTGGCGCTGTGGTGGAGCGACACAGGTTCGGTCATTGGGCCGGCGGGGTGGCTCACCGGGGCGGGACGCATCACAGGGCTCCTGGCCGGCTACGCCTGTGCGGTACTGCTTGCCCTGATGGCCCGCGTTCCCATGCTGGACCACACGATCGGCACCGATCGGCTCGCCCGCTGGCACGCACTGGGCGGGCGCTGCACCATCTCCCTGGTCCTCGCCCACACCCTGCTGATCATCTGGGGCTACTCCCTGACCTCACACACCAGCGTGGTCAGCCAGACCTCCACCCTCGTCCTGCACTACCCCGACCTCCTCAAAGCCACGGCGGCCTTCCTGCTCTTCCTGGCCACCGGGATCCTGTCGGCGCGCGCCGCGCGCCGCCGCATGAGCTACGAGACCTGGCACTACCTGCACTTCGCCACCTACCTCGCCGTCTTTCTCGCCTTCGGACATCAGCTCTCCAACGGAGCCGACTTCGTCGGCAACCGCCCCGTCCAGATCGCCTGGTACACGCTGTTCCTCGGCGTCGCCGCCCTTCTCGCCTGGTACCGGTTCGTCGCCCCCGTCCGGCGGGGACTGCGCCACCGGATGCGCGTCAGCGCGGTACGCCCCGAAGCACCGGGTGTGGTGTCCGTTCACCTCACTGGCGAACATCTGGACGAGTTGGGGGGTGAGCCGGGACAGTTCCTGCGCTGGCGCTTCATGGCCCGCGGTCTGTGGTGGACAGCGAACCCCTACTCCCTCTCTGCCCCCGCTCACCCCCGCCACCTGCGCATCACGGTCAAGACCGCAGGCGGGCACAGCGCCGCACTGGCCCACCTGACTCCGGGCACCCGGGTCTGGGCCGAGGGGCCCTACGGCGCCTTCACCGCCAAGCGGCGCACCACACCCAAGGTCCTGCTCCTGGCCGGCGGCGTCGGCATCACACCCCTGCGCACCCTCTTCGAGACGCTGCCGGGACAGGTAACCCTCGTCTACAGGGCCCGTCGGCCCGACGACCTCGCCCTGCGCGATGAAATCGACGCCATAGCCGCACGCCGACAGGCCACCGTGCACTACTTGGTCGACGAGCCCGCCGGACGCCCATCCCCTCTCACCGCCCCCGGGCTGAGCGCGCTGGTTCCGGACCTGGCCTCGCACGACGTCTATGTCTGCGGCCCGCCAGGTATGACACAGACCGCCAAGAGCGCCCTACGGGAAGCCGGGGTACCCGCACGACGCATCCACCACGAGTCTTTCGCGTTCTGAGGAGCAACCATGCGCAGAGCCGTCCTCGCCACCACCGGGATCAGCGCCCTGGTCATCGCGCTGCTCTCCCTCAAACCCCACCATCTCCCCGTCGTCGCCGGCAGCCCGCCGTCAACGCCCTCGTCGTCTCCGCACACCTCCCCAAGCACTTCGCCGGGCGCATCCACAGGCACCGGAACGTTCACCGGCGATCCCATCGACACCCAGTACGGGACCGTGCAGGTCGCGGCGACTCTCTCCCAGGGGAAGATCACCGCGGTCAAGGTGCTTCAGGCCCCGGACAGCAACGGCCGCGACCAGCAGCTCGCCGCCTACGCCCTGCCCCGCCTCACCCAGGAAGCCCTTGGTACACAGAGCGCGCACATCGACGCCGTCTCCGGCGCCAGCTACACCAGCCAGGGCTACATCCAGTCCCTGCAGAGCGCACTGGATCAGGCCCATGCCTGACACCGCAACCGAACTGCGTCACGTCGAGCACGTGATGGGCACGGTCTTCTCCTTCGATATCCGGGACAAGCCCACCCCGGCCATCCACGACGCCGTCCAGGGGGCCGTACAACTGCTCCACCGGGTCGACGCCGTGTTCTCCACCTACCGCGCCGACAGCTACATCAGCCGCCTCGACCGCGGCGAGATCCGGCTCGGCGACTGCCCGCCCGAAGTCCATGAAGTGCTGGCCCTCTGCGCACAGGCCACCCGTGCCACCGACGGCTGGTTCAGCACGACCTCGGGCGGCATCCTCGACCCCTCGGGGCTCGTGAAGGGCTGGGCCACCGAAGCCGCATCCCTTATTCTCCACGCTGCAGGCGCACACAACACCTGTACCAACGGCGGCGGTGACCTCCAGCTCCGCAGCCGAGCGACCACCAGCAGCCCCTGGCGCGTCGGCATCGCCCACCCACTGCGCCCAGGCGAACTGGCCACCGTCATCACCGCCGACCGCACCATGGCCATCGCCACCTCGGGCACCGCTGAACGAGGCGCCCACATCCTCGACCCGCACACCGGTACACCCGCCACGGAGTTCGCTGCCCTCACCGTCATAGGGCCCACACTGACCATGACCGACGCCTACGCCACCGCAGCCTTCGCCAGGGGCCCGGGCGGACGGGACTGGCTGGAAACCCTCGACGGCTACGAGGCATTCGCTGTCATGCCGAACGGCCGAACTTGGCAGACGTCCGGGTTCAGTCAATACGGAGCGTGAGGTGGACCCGACCTTAGGCCGATGGAACTCCGGTTGCCGCTCTGCCGCTGCGCCCGCCATCACCGGCCCCGCACCCTGGCCCAGCAGGATGCGCTGATGTCGCGCTTTCATTGCCTGCCGGTCTCAGGCGTCCTCGGCGAGTACTGAACTACCGGACTTGGAGGGGCGCCGGGCGGGCTTCCGGCTACTGTTCGAGGAACGCGGGATGCCCGACGCGGAAACGGCGCCGCATCGCCTCGTCTGACTGCCCTCACAGACCAGGTGAGGCAGACCATCGCGGCCACGACGAGGAGTCACCCGTCATGAGGCCGCGCGGCGACGCCGATCTGCTGCGCGTTCGACATCACCGCCGCTTGCGTCATCGCCGAAGGCAGCCATCCGCTCGGCGTGGTCTCCGCACGTCCCGCCCGACATCAGGTGAGCGGTCGCGAAGACCGTCGACTCCAGCAGCCTTGTTCGCGTCAGCCTCAAAGCGGGCGAGGAGCCGGAGAACCGGATCCCCGCCCTCTTCCCTCCCCCACCCCTGTCAGCGGTTGCGGAGCCCGGCCCGAGCTTTACGGAGGCCAGCGGCGCGGGAGCGGTTGTGGGGGAGCTTGGCGAGCATGGCGGCCGGCCATGCCGCAGGTGATGGTGAGGGCGGAGAAGACCAGTCCGGCGGCGAGGCCGGCCGAGAGGATCTGGAAGGCCGGGTGGACGAGGAGTCCGAAAGGGAGACCGGTCAGGACGACCGTGCCGGCGGTGAAACGGACCTGACGTTCCATGCCCCAGGTGGCGCCGACGGCGTCCTGGGGATGGTGGAGGTCGTGGCCGTCGGCGGCCCAGGCGCCGGTGCCACCGGAGAGGGTGACGGCGGCGATGTGGTGGTCGGCGAGGATGCGGCAGACGTTCTCCTAGCGGACGCCGGACGCACAGACCACCAGGACGTCACCGCGCTCGGCAGCGTGGCGGATGTCGGGCAGCGCCTGTTGAATCTGGTTCAGGGGGATGTTGAGGGCGCCAGGCAGGTGCCCGTCGGCGGCGGCGGCGCCTACGGCATGGTCCACTGGGGCTCGAAGGTCGGCAATGCCTTCTGGAACCCCGACTGCGGCTGCATGCAATACGGCGACGGCGACGGCTCCACCTTCAAGAACCCCTTGGTCGTTCTGGACGTCACGGGTCATGAGCTGTCGCACGGAGTGGTCGGGGCCACCGCCGGCCTCGAGCCCACCCGCATCGACAGCAGGGGCAATCAGTTCGGCGAGCCCGGAGCTCTCAACGAGTCGCTGGCCGACATCTTCGGCAGCGGCATGGAGTTCGCTACGAACAACTCCACCAACTCGCCCAATTACCTGCTCGGCGAGAAGCTCGGCCTGGCGCAGGGCTTCCTGCGCCGCCTGGACCAGCCCTCCCTCGACAAGCTCGAAGGCACCGTCGACTACTGGTCCTCGAAGGCGTACGACACAGAGGTGCACGCGGGCTCCGGCATTTCCTCCCATGCCTTCTACCTGCGCGCCGAAGGCAGCGGCCAGAAGACCATCGGCAACGTCACGTACAACTCCGCCACCTACGACGGCTCCGCCGTCACCGGCATCGGGCGGGCGAAGGCGCTGAACATCTTCTACACCGCCCTGACGAGCTACATGGTTTCCACGACCGACTTCCACGACGCCCGCACGGCCACCCTCAGCGCCGCCAAGGACCCCTTTGGGTCCGACGCTTTCGTATTGTGCCGCGAGGTCCAGCCGTTGACGGCAGCGGACCCTCGCCTGGTGCGGCGTGATGTAGCCGATGGTCGAGTGGAGCCGCTGGGGCGCGTATCGAATCATGATCAAGTGCAGGCCTCGGCGCCCAAGGGATCGTCGGGGGGGCATCGCCTTGCCGGACACCCGACGGCCTGGGCGGCTACCCGCACCGCGGGCGAGTCCGTGGCGAGCTTTCCTTGGTAGCCGGCATCGGCAAGGAATCGACCGCTGGACCGTCGACCAAGAGCTTGACCCCAGCCCTGAGAACTCCTAACGGAATGACCTCGCTGGGTTTGCAGGTGAGCACGGTTGGTACGGTCCGGCCGTGACTCTGACGGGCCTTCGAGACGGATTCCGCGACGTTGAGCAGCGGCAGCGTGTTCAGGCGATGATCGCCAGTCGCCTGGCGGATGATCGCGAGCCGCAGGGGTGCCGGTATCTCATGCGCTTCTGGTGGCAGCTGAGCATGCCGTATCGGGAGGTTTCGGTTGCGGAACTGCGCCTGAATGTCGGCCAGCAGAAGCCGGAGGTCGCCGTGGAGCTGGTCAGCGCCATCAGGGCGTCCCACGAAGAGATCGGCGCATGGCTGTGCGGCTCAGTGCAGACGTTCCCAGTGCTTCAGGACCATGGCTTCAGCGCCACCTTGGACAGCCGCGGCTGCGGCTAGAGCTTCGTCAGGCGTCGCGAGCAGATCAGTGCGCATCGGAGGGCGCGGAAGGCTTCGTGGATGTCGTCACGTATCTCCCAGCGGATGCGCAGGCGACGGAACCAGTGCAGATGCGCGAAGGCACCCTCGAGCCCGTGCAGTTCAACTCGGCAGCTCCATCACGTGATTGACACATGTGCACGACAACGCCGCCGACCGCCCGAACCGGAACTACGGTATTCCTCGGACGCGCCGAACGCGGAAGCCATTGTTGACGTCGCGAAACTGCCAGAAGGCAGCTCCTGATCCTGCTCAAATAGTGTCACACTCCATGTGATGCCCAGCACAGGACGGGATTCATGTCCACAGCAACCACCACTTCCATCGACTCACCTTCACTGCCGGCTCGATCACCATTGGTATCGTGGCTGGCGGTGATTTCG
Source organism: Streptomyces sp. NBC_00523 (assembly GCF_036346615.1). Lineage (NCBI taxonomy): Bacteria > Bacillati > Actinomycetota > Actinomycetes > Kitasatosporales > Streptomycetaceae > Streptomyces > Streptomyces sp. NBC_00523. The sequence goes on from NZ_CP107836.1 coordinate 206,421, forward strand.
GTGATGTTGGGGATCTTCTCGATCATCACCACCGAGATCCTGCCGATCGGCCTTTTGACGTCGATTGGCTCGAGTTTCACAATTTCCGACGGAATGGCTGGTCTGATGATGACCATGCCTGGTTTCCTGGCCGCGGTATCGGCGCCCGTGGTAACTGTCGCCACGGGGCGCATCGATCGTCGGCTCATGCTGGGTACTCTAATTCTGCTGCTCGCATTGGCGAATTTCCTGGCCGCGGTTGCGCCGAGCTACTGGCTGGTCCTATTCTCACGTGTATTGGTCGGGGTCACCATCGGTGGTTTCTGGTCCATCGGCGCGGGGCTGGCAAGCCGGCTGGTACCTGCCGAATCGGTCGGCCGGGCGACAGCCGTGATTTTCTCCGCGGTGCCTCTCGGGTCCGTGCTCGGAGTCCCGCTGGGTACGCTCATCGGAGACATTGCGGGATGGCGTACCACGTTTCTTACCATGGGAATTCTGACCCTCTGTGTCTTCGCCATGTTGCTCCTGGTGGTCCCGCCGCTGCCGACCGATGAGCCGACTCGTCTGAGTGCGCTCACGGGCATGCTCAGGAGTGTCAATACTCGGTTCGCCCTGGTGATGACGTTCCTAGTAGTGCTCGCCCACTTCGGTGCCTACACCTATGTCACACCGTTCCTGGAGCAGGTGACTCATGTGAGCGCCGGGCTCATCACGGTCTATCTGCTCGTGTACGGAGTTGCAGGAATTGCCGGGAACTTCCTGGGCGGATCGGCTGTGGCACGGTATCCGATGGGCACCTTCGCAGCCGCCGCCCTGATGATCGCCGGCGCGACTGTGCTGCTCCCGGTGCTCGGCAAAGATGATCTCGGCGCCGTGGCCCTGCTGGTTTTGTGGGGTGTTGCCTACGGTGCCGTGCCTGTCTGCTCGCAGACCTGGTTCGCCAAGGCCTCACCCAATTCACCCGAAGCCTCATCCGTGCTCTTCACGGCCTCGTTCCAGGCCACCATTTCCATCGGGGCGCTGGTCGGAGGCGTCGTGGTTGACCACTCCGCCCCATCCTTGGTCATGACGCTCGCTGGCACAACCGCTGCCCTGATGGTGCTGGTCGCCTGGTCCCACGGCGCCCGGAAGATCCCGTTGCCTGACCCGGCCAAGCCATAAGACGTCGTTTCTTATGGCTGTCAGAGCTGTGTGAGAGCCTCCTGTCATGAGCTACTGAGGTTGAACTCGTGATGTCGTCTTCGGTGATCAGGGCCTGTTGGTCAGTCCTGTCTCGGTGAGGCAGCCGTCTATGAGGTGGCCGCGGTGCTGGATGTGGCGGAGGCCGCGTCGGACGGTCTGGACGAGGTGTTCAGGGGTGCTGAAGGCGACGTTGGAGAGCCAGCCGCGCCGCAGCAGCGACCAGATGCCTTCGACGGGGTTGAGGTCAGGTGCGTAGGGCGGCAGGTGGTAGATGGTCAGCCAGTCCTGGCCTGCCGCCCATTTCCGCAGGTCGGCGGCCTTGTGGACGTTGAGATTGTCCCAGACCAGCACGATCGGGCCGCCGAGCTGCTGGTGTGCGGCGATGAGCAGGTCGCGGTAGTCGCGCCAGGAGAAACTCTTGCGTCCGTCGCGGTTGCCGTCGTCGCGGCGGGGTCGATAGATCGGCCTCGAGCGGTGACCGGGTTTGTAGCAGGTCACCGCTGCGATGGAGATGCGTCTGTGGGAGCGGCCGCGGACCCGTACCGCCGGGGTTCGACCGCGCTGTGACCAGGTCTTCGCCTGCGGCGGCGTCATGGAGAAGCCGGCTTCGTCCTCGAAGACGAGCCAGGCTCCACAGGCCGCCGCAAGTCTTCCGCGCAGGGCCAGGTCTCCTTCACCCAGCCGGCCACGGCCTCGTCGTCGCGTTCCATGGCCCGGCGGGCGGGGACCTGGCGGGACCAGCCGTTGCGCACCAGCAGCTTGCGCACACCCTGAATGGTGTAGGTCAGGTAGAAGCGCCGGCCGATCACGGTCTTGATCCGGCTCAGGGTCCAGCGCTGATCCTGCCAGCCGTGCGCGGCCGGCCCCTTGGCCAGCTCCGCCTCCAGTTGCGCGAACTGCTTCTCGCTCAGTCTCGGCAGCGACGCAGGTCCCTGCGACCGCAGAGTGCGCGGCCCGTCCTCCTCCCACGCCTGCCGCCATCGCTGCACCGAGCGGACACTGACCCGCAGATCCTTGGCGATCACCGAGCTCGCCTCGCCCTTGGCGAACCTCCCGGCCGCCTGGAGGCGTAACTCCTCGCGGAACTGCTGCCGTTCGGCGGCCAACCCGCCCCCTTGTGGATACCGCATGCACCGGTGATACCGCATGAGCGACGAGCCGTCAGCCCCTACGACTCCACGAGTGCAACCTCAGTAGGTGGCTGATGCGCGACGCCGGCATCCGGGCGGCCGCCGCGTGCGTGGCGTTCTCGGCCTGGGCCGCCCGGCCGACGGTGTCCTTGTTGCCGTGTGTGGGCGGGTGCGGCCCGGCAGACCCACTGCCGCCCCGGAAGTTCCCGGTGGGTCCGGCATAGGATCGCCGGGTGACCCGTGCCGCGATCCTTGCCGGACTGTTCGACGATCTGGCCGACAGCTATGACCACGATCACCACGAGAGGATCGCGGACGCTCTTCTCGCTCGTGCCTGGCCGGGGTACTTACGATGCCGTCGCCGATGTGGCCTGTGGAGCCGGGGCGGTCGCCCTGCGTCTGGCCCGTGCCCGGCCGGACAGCGCTCCGCCCGTGCTCGCGGTCGATATCTCGCCGCGCATGATCGAGGCGGGGCGCGGCCGGGCGGTTGGAGGGGCCGTCGACTGGCGGGTGGCGGACGCTGTGCCGCTGCCTGAGCCCGACGGTTCGCTCGACGCGGTGTTCTGCGCGTCCTCGCTGCACTTCCTGGGCTGCCGGGCCCTCGCCGACTGGCGGCGCGTCCTGCGTCCCGGCGGCCGGGTCGCGTACTCCCTGCCGCTGGCCGGGCACTTCCGTCCCTCCAGCCGCTTCGCCGCCCTGCTCGCCGCGGACGTGCCGCTCCCGGCCGGCCCCGAGGACGCCGTCGACTGGGCCGTCGGCCACGGCTTCACCGATGTCACGGCCCAGGTGACCGTCCTCGGCGACCGCCGGGTGGCCATCACCGCGGCCCGGATCCCCGAACACCGCTGAACAGCCGGGTTGCCGTCCGGGCCCGTACGTACAGCGGCGGGACGACGCCCTGCGCGCCGAACCGTTGCCGCCCGCACGGGCGGCCGCGACGTTCCGCACGCGGTGGCCGGACCCGGTGACCCGCACCGTGCCCGCCGGGGGATTCCGGGGCGCCCCGGCGTCCAGCGGGGGCCGCGGAGACTGCCGGTCCGTCGGTACCGGTGGCGGCGGCCCGGCCATGTTGTCGCCCTCCCCTACCGGAGGCCCCGCGGCGGAGGCTCCAGATAGCTGTCCCGGTCCGTGTCCCAGTGCCGTCGCAGGGGTCCCGCAGTGGGCTGTTCATGCCGGATACACGCGGGTTGGCGGCGATGTGGGATCTGATCGACTCATGGGGCATGGGCCCGTTGGGACGTTCGTCCGTACGCATCTGGGGAGAAAAGTCCGTACGCCGACAGAGCCTGGCTGCAGACGTATCCCAACGACGAGGCAGGGATCGATGAGACATGGATCCGTGAACAGCGCGGCGCCGCGACCGAGCAAGGGGTCGCGCCCAGAGGCGGGAGTTCGTCGAGGCGGTGAAGCAGCAACCGGATTGGTTGTTCTGCCGTGTCGTCCGCTCCGAGACCGAGATGGTCGGCTTCCTCTGCGGGCGCCGGGACAAGGTGGTGTCCCTCGGGCCGATGTATCTGCTGAACGAAGCCCAGGGCCAAGGGGTCGGTGGCCGATTGATGAGTGAGTTCCTCGCCTGGGCGGGAAGCACACCGATGCGGCTCTGGGTCACTGACTACAACGAGTGGGCAGTCCGCTTCTACGAGCGCTACGGATTCAAGGCCACAGGTGAGCGAGAGCTCTCGCGAGGGAAACTGCCCAACACGCGCATGACCCGAGACTCGCCATCGGGGTGCAGTGGGCAAGGGGAGAGGCCCTGAAGACACTGGGGCGGCTGCTGCGGAAGAGGCGTGAGCAGCCCAATCGCACCTTCGCCTTCGATGAGCTCGGGCCGCTCGGCAACAGCCCCACCGCCGGGTCCGGCTGGGCGAAGGCGGGAGAGCCTGACCGCGGGGGGCGTAGGAGTGGAAGGTCATCTCGTCTGCGGGCCGGAACATGTAGTGGCCCTTCTTCGTGATGACCGGGGCGCCCGTGACAAGGTCGGTGAAGGTGCCCGTGACCTCTTTGCCGGCGCCCTCCCGCACACGGTGGATGGCCGTCAGTTCGCGCTTCCGCACGCGTTGGGCCCACTCCCATCCGACGGTCGTCCGGGCCCACCGGCACGCGCGCCCCGGCGGGCAGTGCGCGGACCAGGCGTCGTTGCGCAGCCGTGCGGTGATTTCAGCAACGAGAAGGGCCCGCCGACCTGCTCGGTCGTGCGGGCCCTTGTGCTGCGTGGGCGAAGGGCCGACGCATTGATGACGCGTCCGGCCGCTCGCCAGGGGCTGCCCCGGCAGCCTCTTAGTAGCTGAGGTCCTTCTGGTCGGTGATCAGGCGTCCCGCGATGTGCAGGTTGCCGTCGGAGTCGAGGACCGCGATGATCTTCTTCGTCGAGCCGTGGTGGGTCGTGAAGTAGATCTTGTCGGCCTCCTGCGAGCTGGAGTAGTTCGTATTCACGGACAGCTCGATGCTCACCGGGGAGCTGATGAGCACGTCCTTCTTCGGCGATCCCGGATACACCTGGTTCTCGCGCAGTTTGATACGGCCGTGGGTGTCCCCCTCGTCCCAGTCCGACGCCACTCCGAGATCGATGTCAGCCATGTGACTTCCCCCTTCAGATCCGGTCGATGAACCTGCGGTCCGAGCCAGTGATGGGACGCCCGGGCCACGACAGAACTTATACGCAGAGTCCGCACAAAGTAACGGGGAGTTCTTCACATGACCGGATTTATTCCTGGAAAGTCTGGAATGAATGTTCAAGCCACTACAAAGGAGAAAAGCTCGGAAAACGGCGTGACAGCGGAGGAAGGCTGCCCGCCTGCCGGGGGATCCGTACAGCGCCGGTGGCCACACCGCGCCATGTCGTCAGGGTGCTGGCCGTCAGGGGCCTGGGGCGGCCGTATCAAGTACGCCATCGCTGCCTTCCACCGGATCGGGCCGGTGGAAGGCAGCGATGGCGGGACGAGCGGACTACCAGGTGCGGGAGGTCAGGGGCAGCTGACGAGGACGATGGAGAGGGCGGTGCAGGTGACAGCCGCGCTGTCGTTGGCCGGGTTGGGGTCGATGGGCGCGGAGGCGGTCCGCACGCCGGTGACGGTGACCGGGCCGAGTTTCAGCAGGCTCAGGCGGATGCGGAAGGTCTTGCTCGCGCTCGCGTCGGCGGCGATGGAGCCGAAGACACAGGTCACCGTGATGGTCGCGGAGGTACATCCGGTGGCGAGGTTGGTGGCCGAGGCGCCGGCGGGAAGTGTGGCGGTGAGGGCAGCTGAGGTGAGGGTGGCGGGGCCGGTGTTGCGGGCGGTGAGGGTGTAGTTGAGGTAGGGCGTCAGGACGCCCAGGTGCGGCTGGGCGGTGAGGTCGACGTCGATGTCCGAGGTGGGGGGCGCAGGCTTGAAGGCAAGGCCGTAGGGGCCGGTCAACCCGGCGATCGTCGTGGTGACCGTATTGGTGGCGGTGTCGATCACCGAGATGGTATTGCCGGACTGGTTGGTGGCGTAGACGGCCGTGCCGGACGGATTGATCCTGGCCTGAGCCGGGTTGTTGCCGACCGGGACGGTCGCGGTGACGGTGCTGGTCGCGGTGTCGACGACGGACACGGTGGAGCTGCCGTAGTCGGCGACGTAGGCCCGCGTGCCGGCCGCGTTGAACGACACGCCGTTGGGAGCGGTCCCAACCGGGACGGTGGCACTGACCGTGTTGGTGGCCGTATCGATGACGGAGACGGTGGAGCCTCCGTTGTTCGTGACGTAGGCGAAGGTTCCGGTGGGGCTGACGGCCACGCCCGAGGGGGCGCTGCCGACCGGGATGGTCGCGGTGACCGTGTTGGTGGCGGTGTCGATGGCCGAGACCGTGTCCGCGTAGTTGTTGGTGACGTACGCGGTGGCGCCCGACGGGTTTACCGCCACGCCGTTCGGGCCGCTTCCGACAGTGACGGTGGCGCTGGCCGTGATGGTCGCGGTGTCGATGACCGAGACGGTGTTCGTGCCGTTGTTCGTGACGTAGGCGAGTGCTCCGGACGGGGTCAGTGCCACCGAGAGCGGGTTGCTGCCGACGGGGACTGTCCCGGTCACCGCGTTGGTAGCGGTGTCGAACACCGAGACGCTGTTGCTTCCCAGATTGGTGACGTATGCCTGGGTGCCGGCGGGAGAGACCGCCACGTTGGCGGGGCTGCTGCCGACCGTGACGCTGGCGGTGACGGCGTTGGTGCTGGTGTCGATCACCGAGACGGTGTTGCCACCTATGTTGGCCACATAGGCGAGCGGGCCGGTAGCGGCATGTGCAGGCGCGCTCAGCGCCACTACTCCCGTGAGCACCAGGGCGCCGCCCGTGGTCAAGGAAGTCAGACGGCGTCTCCAGACGGAGAAGGGCCGGCGTATACGGGCAGGTGCAGAAAGCAAAGGGCTTCCCTTCATCAGTCCGCACGCCGACGGCGGGCCCGAAGGACCCGGCAACCGGCGGCCGCGCGGCCGCGCGACTCCCCACCCAAGGCCTCTGAGCCGTGGGCGGCGGAGCTTTGGCACTACTGCGTACATCGCGCACCGCACCCCTGCGGGCTCAACCTCTTATGGGCACGGCGCACACAACCCACCGCCGCGGCAGGAACCGGAGCAGCGGCAGCCTCCTCCGACCGGACAGCAGCCAACCCACTCCCCCGCGAAGTCAGCAAAATCATCGCGCCCCCGCACCAGCAACGTCGCAGAACATCCGGAGTTGTCTGTATTCCATCCAGGAAGATGACCACAGAAGACCTTGACGCCCCATCAGTACGTTTCGCACCAAGATCTACGGTCGGTTTACCCGTCGTCGACACCAGGGAGTGGTCAACGGGCCGGGATGGGTGGTGCCACCGCCCGAGGTTCCGTGTCACCGGCCGGCCAGCACCCCACCGGGACGACCCCATGTCCGCGGTGGGCGTGGGCCCAGTTACGCGGCCTCAAGTGCGGTGAGCTGGAGAGCGCGGCCGATGGCTGGCAAGGACCACGTCCGCTGTGGCCCTTGGACGGCCGGTCGACCGGGGCACCCGCAGGCGGCTGATGACTTCGGGGAACGCGGGTGCGTCACCGGCCTGGCCGGGCGTGATGACGAAGGCCATCGGGCGACAGTGGCTGTCCGCGGCAAGGCGGATCAACCCCTGCGGAGCACAGGTGAAGGTGCGGACGGCGGTCCCGTCGCGGGAGAGCATCCGAATCACGTCGTACGCGCGGACGGCCCAGTGTCCTTCGACAACGCCACCTTCTCCGGCGGCACGGTGATCTTCAATGCTCGAAGAACGCCTCGACGCGTTCCAGTGGGCCGTTCGCGGTGGCCATGGCCCGGGTGAGAGCCTCGTTGGAGCGCCGGAAGGCTTCCTCCGTGATGGGGTCGGGACCGGTCGAGCGACGTCGACCGTCTCAGCAACCGCCGCGCGGGGGTCCGGCAGGTGACGCACACCCGTGGTGGGCATCCGAGACGGATGCCGCGCCGCGCGACTTCCACGGGGAACGGAGCCAGGTGTTTCGTCCCCCCCGCGTTCCGGTTCGATGGCCCAGACGTCTCCGGGGCCCGTGCCGTGGTCGACGACGTAGCCGTGCAGGTCGTAGTAGTAACTGCGGCGAGGGGTCATTTGGATGATGTACTCGTGGCGAGAGGTGAGCCGGTCTCGGACGGGGTCGGGCATTCCCCGCGTCTTCGTCCAGACGACCCGGTTACGGATCTTCCACCCGGCACGTGCCGCTTCCAGCTCCACGAGTGCCGGCACATTCGCCAGCGACCGTCGGTGATAGGTATCGCCGACATTCAGGAACACGCTGCCGCGCGCAGGCAGCGTTCGTCGCCAGTCCGCCAGGCAGTCGGCCGGCGCACGTGCGTACGCCTCGGGGTTTCCCTCCTGACCGAGCTGCCCCTTCACCCCGTGGTCGCGCTTCTTCCAGTACGGCGGCGATGTCACCACGACGTCGACGCTGCCGGGTGCCAGAGAGACATGGGGTCTGAGGAACATCGGGATCGATCGTGCGCCAAGCCTCCGTCGCCGCTGGCGGCCTGGCGGGGAGGGAGCGGGTGACGCACGCGACATACCGACGGTCGTGTCGGCAACACCCGATAGGATGCCGACACCTGCGTCGTCAACTTTAGGCAAAGAGGCGATGTGGCCAGCCTGTCATGCCCTCATTTCCCTTTCCTTCGGAGAACTCCGTGTTCCTTGCCCTACGCGATCTGCGCTTCGCCCGCGGTCGCTTCGCCCTGATGGGTGCGGTGGTCGCGCTCATCGCCGTACTCGGTGTCCTGCTGTCGGGGCTTGCCTCTGGTCTGGCGGATGCCGGCATATCCGGGCTGCGCGCGCTGCCTGTGACCCATTTGGCCTTCGATGAGAAGGCGACCAGCGAGCAGTTCTCCCGCTCGACCGTGGAGCAGGAGGACTGGCAGGCGTGGTCCAAGGCTCCGGGGGTGGAGCGCGCGGAGCCGTTCGGGAACACCCTGGCCAATGCCCAGGTGACCGAGGGCGACAAGAAGGGCGAGCAGGTCAACCTCGCCGTCTTCGGCATGGCACCGGACTCCCCCCTGGCACCCCGTCCCGGCGACGGTGAGGGCCTGAAGGAGGGCAGTGCGGGCATCGTGATCACCCGGGAGATCGCCGACCTGGGCGTGAAGGTCGGTGATGTGCTGACCGCGGACAAGAGCGGGGTGCCGCTGAAGGTCGTGGGGCTGGTCGACGAGACCATCTCCTACGGCCACATCGGCGTCGCCTACGCCGACCTCGACACGTGGCGGCACCTGCACTACGGCCTGCCCGGCGACCTGCCCGAGGCCGCGAGCCGGCAGGCCACCGCCGTCGCCCTGACCCTGAAGCCGGGCGCCGACGTCGCCGCGGTGGAAAAGGCAACCGGGACCCTCGCCGAGACCAAGGAAGAGACGTTCAACGCGTCCCCCGGCTACGAGGCCGAGTCGAGCACCATGGCCCTGATCAAGGGATTCCTGTACGTCATCTCCGCCCTGGTCGTCGGTGCGTTCTTCACCGTCTGGACCGTCCAGCGCAAGCCGGAGATCGCCCTGATGAAGGCGCTGGGCGCCCCCACCCGCTACATCCTGCGCGACGCGCTCGCCCAGGTCGTCGCCGTACTCGTCGGCGCCACGGCCCTCGGCACCGCCGTCGGTCTGGCCCTGGGCAGCGCGATGATCGGCAAGGCCCCCTTCTCGCTGTCCGCCCCGGCCATCGCCACCTCCTCCGGCCTCCTCATCGTCCTGGGCACCGTGGGCGCCGTCGTCGCCGTCCGCCGCATCACCGCCGTCGACCCCCTGACCGCTCTGGGAGCCACCCGATGACCACACCCGCCACCGACCACCAGACCGCCGCGGACACCGACCGCTCCGACGGGCTGCGCCTGAACGACGTCACCCTCACCCTCGGCGACGGCGATTCCGCCGTCACCGCCCTCGACCACGTCAGCCTGACCGTCGTCCCCGGTGAGTTCGTCGCCGTCGTCGGCCCCTCCGGGTCCGGCAAGTCCAGCCTCCTCGCCGTCGCCGGCGGCCTCCAGCGGCCCACCTCGGGCACCGTGCACATCGCCGGCACCGAGCTGACCACCCTTTCGGACAAGGAACGCACCGCCACCCGGCTTCGCCACATCGGCTTCGTCTTCCAGCAGTCGAACCTGCTGGCCTCCCTCACCGTCAGGGAACAGCTCCTGCTGCCACTGCACATCGACGGACGCCTCGACACCACTGCCCGGACCCGCGCCGACGAACTCATCGAAGCCGTCGGACTGACCCACCGCGCCGGCTCCCGCCCGCACCAGCTGTCGGGCGGCGAGCGCCAGCGCGCGGGCCTGGCCCGCGCCCTGATGACCTCCCCCGCCGTCCTGCTGGTGGACGAACCCACGTCGGCACTGGACCGGGTACGGTCCGCCGAGGCGGTGCGGCTGATCGCCGAGCAGACCCACGAACGCAACACGGCCACGGTCATGGTCACCCACGACACGGCGATAATGGACGCTGCCGACCGGGTGTACGAAATGGTCGACGGCCGCCTGTCCTGACCGGCGGCCGTGGGCCGGTACCGCATTCTCGGCCCCGCCCACCCCTCCAGGAGCCCGTACCGCATGCCGAAGATCAACGCCTCCACCGTCGCCGAGCACCGTGCCCAGCAACGCGAAGCGCTGATCAGGGCGGCGATCGACATCCTGGTCGACGAGGGCGCCGCCGCCGTCACACCGGCGGTGGTCGGCGCCCGCGCGGGCCTGGCCCGCTCCAGCGTCTACCAGTACTTCGACTCCTCCGCCGCCCTCCTGGCCACCATCACGGAGGAAGCCTTCCGGCGCTCCAACGAGGCTCTCACCCGGGCCATGGCCACCGCGAACGGCCCACTGGAACGCGTCGAGGCGTTCTTCGCGGAAAGCCTCCGCCTGGGCGCCGAAGGCGCACACCGTCCTGCCGTCGCCCTCATGAGTGCCGGCCTTCCCCCGGCCTGCCAGCAGCGGCTGATGGAGCTCCACCTGGAACAGGTCGAACCGTTCCGCGCCGCTGTCCGGGAACTCGGCGCTCCTGAGCCCTCGCTCACGGCCGACCTGATCGCCGGAATGCTCCACACCGCCCTGGCCGCCGTCGAGAACGGCACCCCCCTCGATACGGTCACGCAGCGCACTCTCGCACTCGTGCGCCGCTGCCTTACCCCGGCCGGCAGTACCGCCCGCGCATCGGAAGAAGGGGCCTGAAGCCCTCGCACCGCCAGCGCACCTCGGCCGACCGCAGCGCGGCTCATCCTTGCTGGAGCCTACTCGCCGTCAGCCGCGTTCTTGTCGCGCAGGGGCCGTAGGCCACCGGGCAGGTCGGGAAGCTGGAAGGAGTACCGGCCGAGCATGTTGACGTGGTGCCTCACGAACGGCGAATCCTCGTCCCGGACATCGAAGCCGTCGGCGCGGAGCTGGGCGAGGGCGGCGTCCATGTACCGGGTGTTGAACAGGACCAAGGCGTTGAGGACGAGGCCGAGGGCGCCGATCTGCTCCTCCATACCATCCTGGTAGCGCTGGGAAAGCTGCCCGGCGCGGCCGTGGAAGATCTTCCGGGCGAGCGCGTGCCTGCCTTCCTGAAGGTTGGCCTGCACCTTGATCTGGCGGCGGTAACCGGGCTCTTCGGCCAGACGCAGAATGTGCAGGGTCTCCGCGATCCGCCCGTAGTGCGCGATCGCGTCCCCGAGCGGGGTCGGGCGCCCGTCGCGGGAGAGCATCCGAATCACGTCGTACGCGCGGACGGCCCCGGTGTGGATGGAGCCGATGATGCGCAGGATGTCCTCCCAGTGCCGCTCAATGCGTACGAGGTCAACCCGGCCGCGGGCCGCGTCCTGGAAGGCGCCGAAGTCGGCCGTCCGGTCAATGCGCCACATCTTCTGGTCGGGCAGGTCGGCGAGCTGCAGCGCGTACGCGAACCCCGCGAGGGTGAGCAAGCCGAAGGCGATGTCGGAGTACGAGGCGGTGTCGGTGACGATCATCTCTGGGCGCCGTCCGCCGTCGCGGCCGTAGGGGACGTCCAGCACGTACAGGGAGTCGCGCGGGATGCCGGCCACGACCTTCCCGCCCAGCCCGGCGGCCTGGTCGTTGATCATGTTGAGCCAGGTGGCGCCGCCCCGGCGGCCGAAGCACTTCGGGTTCCGCCGCGCGTACACCGAGGGAACCGGGACGACGAACTGGTCAGCGCCAGTCCAGGAGAACACCTCCAGCAGCACCTCGGGCAGGCAAGGAGTGCCGCCGACGGCACTCCGTACGGGCCGAAGCTGGGATCCTGTTGGGCGTGCATCAGGCGCCATCCCCTGCTTGTCCGGCCGGTGCTTCGTCGGTGCAACCGACGCTACGCAGCTGTGTGCCGCCCTCTCAACACGGCCGCGACCCGTTGTGCAACTCGGCCACGGCGCCGATGACGCTGGGCGGGGTCACGAGGTCGCCCTGTACGGCGCGGTCCCGGGCGGGGCTGCGGGTGCTTTGAGGTAGTCCTCGGTCTGCGACGGCGGGGTCAGCGGCAGGGTTTGGTCAGCCGGTGCGGTCAGCCGGTCGCCACGGGCAAAGGGGGCGTGCTGCCCCGCTTCGGTCAGCTGGCTCCGCCCGGCTTCGATCGGCGCGGTTCGGGGGATGTCTCCGGGCCGCCGGCTCGCTGACCCAGTCCCTCCGCACGGCCTGGGTCAGCATTTGGGCAACCTCCTGACCTGCGCATTCGGGGGTTTGGGTCAGCGATTGGGTCGGAGGGCCTGAGAAGCATTCACGGCATCACCTGAAGGAGTTGCCGTGAACGGAACGCGTGTTTTTGAGTCGCTGAATGCCGAGTGGTCGGTTGTGTGCGCCGAGCCGGGCCACACCCAGATGGTGCTCGGATGGCTGCGCGAGGGCGGCGTGCACTTCGGGGACGGGGAGGTCGAGGGCGGCGCTCGGGCGTACGAGCGGGGCCGCGGCGAACTTGCTTTGGAGACGCTGCACCTGGCCGGTCGCGAGCTGAAGGCCGAGGGCGCCGAGGGAGGCGTCGTGAAGTACCCGTACCTCGACGAGGTGCTGTCCGGTGAGCCGGCGGACGACGACCCGGCCCGGTCCGCGTGGGCGAGGGTCCTGGAGCGGCAGGCCGCGAGGGCGGGGTTGCTGCGGGACGGCGAGGGCGTCGACGGGGCTCGGGGTGAGCTGGTCGAGCTGCTGGTGTGGGCCGTGGGCGCGGGCCGGATGGACGCCGACCGGGCGCGGGTGATCGCGGACGAGACCCGGGTCGGCGCGCAGGCCGGGGCGGGGGTGTCCGCGGTGGCGTGGCGGAAGCGGCGGAGCCGGACGGTGCGGCAGATGCGGGTCGTCGCGGAGCGGTGGGTGCAGGCGGCATGACGGCCTCGTTTTCAGATTTCTCGGGATGCGCGGTCACGTTCGGGCGTCGGCGGCTCCTTGGGGTGGGTGGCGGCGGAGGTACTGCCGGTTGCGGGTTGGGAAGGGGTGGGCGGGTCATGACGGACCCCGGGCTCACGAAGACGGAAAGCGACGCCGGCGGTGAGTCGGATCTCGCCGTATTGGTGCGGGCACACGGGCTGTTGCGCGCGCTGGTGGTGCAGCTGGAGACGGCGCCGTTCGCCGATGCGACGGCGGCGTCGATGCACGCCTACCTCGATGAGGAAGCCACGCGGGCGAGTTCTGCTTTCGCCCGCTGGCTCGGGCTGCCGGAGCAGAGCCGCACCGGTCAGGACGACCAGGCGCTGCGGGGGCGGTCGTGAGGCGGCGCACCGAGGGTGTGAAGGACGTGCTGCCGGGTGAGGCGGGCGGGTGGGCGCTGGGTTCCCTCGGCGCCGCCGCCAATACGGTGACGGTGCCGCGTCGTACGACATGGGCGCTGATCGTCGCTGGGCCCGTGCTGGGCGTGTTGTCGATGGTCTCGCGGCCCGCTCCGGTGGCTCCGGTCCGCCAGGAGCAGCCCGCCGCGGTCGGTCAGTCGACGGGACCGGGCGGGTTCGCGGAACTGTTCGTCAGCGCGTACCTGGCGGCCGGTGAGGGCACCGAGGACTCCCTCGCCCCGTTCCTGCCGACCGCCCGGGACGTGACGCTGAGGGCCGCTCCGGGGGCGCAGCGGGCGCAGGAGCTCGCGGCGGTGAAGGTGCGCGAGGTGGTCGCCGCCGCCCTAGACATGAACCAATAGCCTTCCTGACCAGGGCGAAGAGGAGAAGCTTCGCATGGGAACCTCAGACGCCCAGCACTGGGGGCTTCCCCCTTCGCCGACTTCACCGCCACGGCCACTTCGCCGTCTTTCGGCCGGGCGAGCGCCGTGAAACTGACCTGGCAACCGGTCAAGATCGCCAGTCAAGGAACGCGTGTGAGCGGGGACGGTCTGCCCGCCGTCTGCGGCGAGCACCGCACCCGACACTCCCCCGAAGGCCAAAGCGGCGAGCACGTACCACCACACCGCGCACCTCGGTCCCGGCGCACCGCGACCGAGGTGGACGTCGGTGCCTCGGCCGGGCTCATGAGGTGATCAGCAGACGCAGACGGGTACGGCTGAACAGGCCCGCCAACTCCTGGGTGCGGCGCGAGAGCAGAAGTGCCAGGGGCAGCGCGACAACCCCTCCAACAGCTAGACCAGCGAGAGCGTCGTGGGGGTAGTGCGCTCCGACCCAGACCCGGGAGGCTGCCATCGCCAGAGCGATGCCGGTAGCGACGGCACCGAGGCGGGTCGAGACGAACCACAGGGCGACAGCCGCGGCGGCGGCCAGCGTGGCGTGGTTGCTGGGGAAGGACCAGTCCCCGGGCTGAGGGCAGGCTTCCAGGGTGATGACGTGCAGGGACTGGCACGGCCGGTTCTCGTGCACCGCCTGCTTCAGCACGGTGCTGACGGCGAACGCGATGACGGTCAGGACCGGGGCGGCCAGTGCCTTCACCGCCTGCTGCGCGTCCTGGGCGCGGGCCTGCCACCATCCGAACAGCATCAGGACGGCGAACAGGACCAGCCCGTACGTGGAGAACGCCGAGACGAGGCTGTCCAGCCAGGACGGGGCTCCGTGCGCGGCATCAACGACGTCCCTGTACACGTTGCCGTCGATACCCGAGCCGTTGTAACCCGAGGCAGCAGCGATCGTTGTCGTGGTCGTGGCCGTGTACATCAGGCTTCGCCTCCGTCGGTGTTGTGGGCGCGCCGGGAGCGCAGCAGTTCCACGGCGACGGGGATGAGGGAGACGATGACGATGACGGCAATGATGGGCAGCAGGTAGCGGTCGACGTTGGGGACCGACGCTCCCAGGCCGTAACCGGCCAGCACCAGGCCGACGGTCCACACGAGTCCGCCGAGTACCTGCCAGAGGGTGAAGGTCCGTGCGGGGACGGCGAGCGCGCCGGCGACGGGGTTGAGTACGGTGCGCACGATGGGCAGGAAGCGGGCCAGCACGATGGCCTTGGCATGGCCGTACTTCTCAAGGATGTCGGAGGCGCGGGCGGCGCCTTCGGTGATCTTGCGGGATTTCGTCCGGGCCAGCACGGCCGGTCCGGCGCGGCGCCCGAGCAGGTATCCGGTCTGGGCTCCGGCCAGCGCGCCGACGACCGCGGCGAGGAGCACCCACGGCAGGGACAGGTGTCCCGGGGCGGCCGCGGTGCCTCCCGCACACAGCAGACCCGCGGTGAACAGGAGCGAGTCGCCGGGGAGGAAGAACCCGATGAGCAGCCCGGTCTCCGCGAACATCACGACGGCGATGCCGACCGTGCCGAAGGCGGCGAGCAGCGACTGGGCGTCGAGGATGTTCACGGCGAGCTGGAGCGGGGGTACGGCTTGGTGCACGGGCGTCATCGGCGCGGCCCCTTCGATCATGGGCTGTCGGGTATACCGGACACGAGCAAGGACCGCTGCCGTGACACGCGGGCACAAAGGCCTTGCGTCTACAGGCAAGTAGTCGGTCTACTTTACTGTAGACGATTCGATGGAGAGGGCATTTCCATGACCGACACGGTGGGCGAGCGCAGACCCGCGGGCGAACTGGAGGCCAGCGTGCTGGCCGCCCTGTGCGCGGCAGGCCGGCCGCTGTCGGCGGCCGAGGTGAGAGCGGCGATACCGCAGGATCTGGCGCGCACGACGGTGGCGACGCTGCTGACGCGGCTGCACGAGAAGGGCGTGGTGGAACGTACGCCCGGACGGCGCGGCTTCCTGTATTGCGCGGTGGCGGATTCGCACGGCCTGACCGCGCGGCGGATGCATCAGGAGCTGGACCAGGACGAGGACCGCAGCGTGGTGCTGGCCCGGTTCGTCGAAGGGCTCGACCCGGCTGACGAGGCGGAGCTGAAGCGCCTACTGGGCGGAGGCTCCCATTGATCGCCCTGCTCCTGATCCCGCTGATCCTGCCGTGGGCCCTGCCACCACTGGCCCGGCGTACGGCGAACAAGGTGCGGCCGGAGATCGCCCTATGGGCGATCACCAGCGCCACGGCCGCTCTGGCCGTCGGCGTCGTGGCCTGCCTGGGGGCACTGCTGCTGCCGCTGAGCCTCACCCTCCCGCCGGTGAGCGCGCTCGCCGACCTGGTGCGGCCACTGGCCGCCGGCCCCGAGCTGCTCGTGCTGAGCCTCTCCGCCCTCGCCACCGGCGCGCTCACCCTGGCGGTGTACCGCGTCCTGCGCCGGGCGGCTTCGGAGACGGCACGGCTGCGGGCCGCGCACGCACGCGTCGCCCATCTGCCGGATGCCGGCGGTCTGTGCGTACTCGACGACCCGCGGCCCGACGCCTACGCGCTGCCCGGCGGACGGGGCCGCACGAACCGGATCGTGGTGACCTCCGGCATGCTGCGAGCCCTGGGACCGGTCGAGCGCGAGGCGCTGCTGGCCCACGAGCGTGCCCACCTTGCCTCGAAACACCACCTGTTCCTCTCCGTCGCGCACCTGGCCGGGTGGTGCCACCCGGCACTGGGGACGGTCACCGCCCACGTGTCATTCGCCGCAGAACGAGCGGCCGACGAGGCCGCCGCCCGCGGCTGTGGTGACCGCGCTCTCGCCGCGCAGGCCGTCGGGCATGCCGCGCTCGCTGCGAGCCGTGCGACGGCGGCAGCCAAAGCCTCCACCCTCGCACCGGGCGTCACGACGGGACCCGTGCCCGCCCGCGTCCGAGCCCTGCTGGCCCCGGCGCCGGCCCGTCGCATGGTGCCAGCGCTGCTGGTGATGGCGCTACTGTGCACCACTGCAGCCGCGTCGTCGCTGGGCGGCGCCGCGTGGCTGCACCGGGGCATCGAGGCCGCACAGGGCGAGCAGCCCTCCGAATAACCCTCACCCAGACCCGCATAAACCCTCGACTTTTCGTGACGGGCCGTCGGAATTTCCGGCGGCCCGTTTCTCTTCGGTCTATCAGGACCGTGCGCCGCCGAGGTCGCCGAAGAGACCGGGCTGCTGACAGCCACGGTCGTCCGACAGATCGCCGCCCCAGGTCCCGCTGCAACCATGGACCTCTGATCCTTGTCTCCGTCTTCATGACAGCCAATCGACGGCCGAGACCAGCCTCAGATGACCCGGAGCTACGCCTGTGGAAGGTCGGCCGGGCCCCCTGACCATCGCCTTCGTCGCTGCGATCCTGGTCGCAGGCGGCATCTGCTACGGCCTGGTGGTCCTGCTCGGCTTCCAGAGGATCGACACCTCCGCCAGGCTCGACGCGAAGACGCTCTTCGACTTGGTGAAGCTGTCCTTCGGGGTGGTAGCCGGGGCCGGCGCGCTTCTCCAGTGGCAGGGTGTCCTTCGACCGCGCCGTCTTCTCCGGCGGCACGGTGATCTTCAATGCTGGAACAGCTCCCGGCTGGCTTCCTCCGACTCCGTAATCCCCTGGGGGCGTAAACGGTCAACTCACGCCCGGTTCACTCGGGCCTCCACAACGAGCGCGAGTGGCTTGGGAGCTCACCCTTCGGCGAGGGCGGCGCGTAGACGTTCCCCCAGGGCCGCTGCTTCCGCGTCGGTGTAGGACAGCATGCCGTTCTCGGTCATCAGGGCGTGGAACTGCTGTTTCCTGTACGGCGTTCCCGGGGGCAGGCCGGCGATGTGCCAGTGAAGGTGCGCGTTGCCCTGCTGGCTGCCCAGGGACAGCAGGTAGGTGCGCTCGGGTTCGACGACCGCTTCCACCGCAAGCGCCACCTTGCGGACCACCGACATCAGGGCAAGGTAGGCGGGCTCCTCAAGTTCGCGGACAGCATGCTCGATGTGGGTCTTGGGAGCCACGAGCACCTTCCCCGGCACGGTGGGATACCGGTCGAGAAAGGCGATGTGCTGGTCGTCCTCGTACACCGTCACATGCCCGGGCTCACCCGCCACGAACGCGCAAATGAAGCATGGACTGTTACGCACCCTGGCCTCGTACGCGTCCAGGTCCATAGGGCGCCGATCCGCTGCCACAAGGCTCTCCTCTTCGATCCGGTCGGCCGGGCGTCAGCACGTCAGACGATGGCGTGGTCCAGCAAAGCCCACATCCGATCCAGCTGCCCGTCGATCGCTGTACCCGGATCCTGCGCGAGCAGCCGTGCCGCCCCTGCGACCAGCGAGGCCACCGCCACCAGCCGGATCTGCTGCTCCGGGGTGAGCCACGGCGCGTCCTGGACGACGCACGGCACGGCGGTCAGCTCGCTACGAGTCACTTCGTCAAGGCCGCCCGTCCCGTCGCTCATCACACCGTAGGCGTCCATGCGGTCGCACTCCTCCAGAGTCAGGGAGGCCGTCGCCGTCTCGATCGCCTCCGGCAGCTCCCCGGCGAGCCAGGCCCCGACCGGGCAGGCCGTCGGCGCACCGGGCAAGGAGCGGACCTACGCGGCTGCCCGGCAGCCGCGGCAGCGGCCAGGGCCTCCTCCCCCCTCCCACAGCTCGCACGGAACATTCAGGAGACCCGGAGGGCAAGTGAGAGATCGTCACCCTCCTCTAACCGCTGGAAGAAGCCAGAGGTCACCCGGCCTCCGCCGCCTCCTCAGGTCCGCCGACGTGAGAACCACCGGCCGGGCATCCGCGCCAGCTCCTGATGGTCCTCCTGGTCGTGGCGCTCCGAACGGTGTTGGAGGGTCTGGGCCAGCTGCACGGCGACGAGGGCGCGGTGCTTGCACCGGTCGCAGAGCGTGGGTGGTGTCCGCCGGAGTTCCCCAGTCGGTGGCCTGGGCCGTCTTCCACCGTTGGTCGGTGAACTTCGTCCCGCACCGCGCACACGCCGGGCGCTGCGCTTCCCGCTCCACCGTGCGCTGTTCGGCCTCCTGGCGCTCACGCTCCTGGGCCTCGCGCTCACGGGCCCGCTGCTGGGCCCAGTGGCGTTCCAGGGCGGCCTGACGGCGGGGGCTACCGATCGCGTCGAACAGCATCTGCGGACCGGGGCGGCCGAAGCGACGGAAGACCTGACCATGCGGACCGTGCTCCCGGAGGTCGGCCAGGGTGGTCGCGATGACGGGGATCTTCCTGCCGTAGTGGTGGAAGTCCTCCTCGTAGTCCTTGTCCCCGGGTGCCGGGTGAGAGCAGCCAGGCGCGCGATGGTGCGCTCGGGGTTGCGGGCACCGAGCGGGTTGAACACGAACAGCACCGGCGGGTACGGGTTCTCAAGCCCCGTGCCGGGTGGCGTGTTCCAGCGTGTGCGCCACATCGGCTGCGCCTTGCCCACCGTGTCCTTCACCTTGCGGCGGTAGAAGCGGGCGTACTTCTCCTGCTTGTCCGCGAACTCCTCCGCGGTCTCGTGGCAGTTGTCGACCTCCACGAACAGCAGCGGGATGTTGTCCTGGGGCGCGGTCAGGACGATGTCGGCCTGGGCGCCGCCCCGGCCCGGCGTGCTCCACGACCCCGCAACCGGCAACGCGACCTCGGGCAAGTACGAGCCGATGCTCCCCACCCCGCCGGGGGCGTCGACGACGGCCTGGGCGGCCGCCCGTACCGCAGGCGGGTCGGTGGCGAGCTTGGCCAGGTCCGGCTTCGGGCGCAGCAGGCCGATCACGGTCTTGTTCACGGTCATCGGGTGGGAGGCGCCGGCCGCGCCCGCGCCGCGCGCGGTCGCGCCCATCTCGGACAGCGGGCGCTGAAGCTCGGTGGCGGCGGCCTCCAGGCCCTTGAGGGTCAGGTGACGCAGAACCTCGCCCGCGCTCGTCGGGCCGCCGGTCGTGACGAGGCGGTGGGTGCGCAGGTCGGCCAGGGCGGTGGTGTGCGCGTCGCGGTGCGGGCCGCCTTCCGCTTCGCCGCCGTCGGCTTCTCCGTGTGACGGTGATTCAGGTGCGGCATCGCGATCCGCTGGATCTGATCCGTCGTGGCGACCTTCAGCACCCCGAGGACGCGCAGCACGTCCGCGCGCGCCGTGTTCGTCGACCCGGCCGCGTTCGACTTCCTCACCGCCATCAGCTCCTCCCCCGCGGTCCATGTTCCGCGTCCAGCCGGCCGCCGCCGGCTGGGCTTCGTACGGTGTCCGGGGCCGGCACCCGATGCTCTCCCAGGACGGCGAGGGTGTTGTTCAGGTTGGCGCGGTTGGTTCGGTTGTAGGGGAGCTTCCCGAGCAGCGCGGCCATGGCACAGCTGTTGGACAGGGCGGAGTAGACGAGGCCCGCGGCAACGCCGGCGGAAATCAGCTGGAAGGCGGGGTGGATCAGCACGCCCAGGAGCAGCCCGAGCAGGACGAGGGAGCCTGCGGTGAAACGGACCTGGCGGTCCATGGCCCACTTGGCCGCCGCAGGGGTTGCCGGGCGGTGCAGTTCCCCGCCTTCCGAGGCCCAGGCAGCGGTTCCGCCTTCGAGGCTGGCCGCCGGTATGCCGTTCGACGTCAGTGTGTCGCCTGCCTTCTGCGAGCGTGCGCCGGAGGCGCAGACCACGAGGAGGTCGCGGCGGTCCGCGGTCTCGCGGAGCGTCGGCAGGGCCTGCGCGAGGTCGTCGAGGGGGATGTTGTGGGCGCCGGGCAGGTGACCGCCAGCGTATTCGCCGGGGGAACGTACGTCGATGACGACGAGGGTGTGGAGGCGCTCACGGACGGCGCTGGTGGTGACGGTCGAGCTCATGGGCTGTGTCCTTCGGTCGGGGTGGTCAGATGAGGGTGTCGAGGAGCATGAAGGCGGCCACTGCGAGCAGTACGTAGGCGAAGATGTGCTGCAGGCGGTTGCCGGTGAGCTTCGCGGCGAGGCGTTTGCCGTCCCAGGCGCCGAGTAGCGCGGCTCCGGTGAAGGGGGCGATGACGGCCCATTCGAGGCCTTCGGCGGTGCCGGTGCGGGTGGCGAGCGCGGCGAGCGAGTTGATGATGATGACCAGGAGGCTGGTGCCGACGGCGGCCTTCATACGCAGGCCCAGGACGCTGACAAGAGCGGGTACCGCGAGGAAGCCTCCGCCGACGCCAAGTACACCGGTGACGGCGCCCAGGCCGGCTCCTGCTCCCGCGGCCTTCGCGGGCCGCACGGGCTGATCCGGTGCGGGGCGGCTGGGACGGAGCATCCGCCAGGCCGCGAGAGCGGCGACCACGGAGAACGCGATGGTCAGTGCGGGGGCCGGAATGCTGTCGGCGGCGAAGCCGCCGAGCATGGCGGGGACGATGCCCGCGGCGGCGAAGAGCAGCCCGGACCGCCAGCGGACGTTGCCGTCCCGGGCGTGGGCGACCAGAGAGCTGATGGACGTCGCGGCGACGATGATCAGACTGGCGGTGGTGGCGGCGACGGGGCTGAAACCGAGCAGGTAGATCAGTGCGGGCACCGCCAGGACGCTGCCGCCCCCGCCGAGCCCGCCCAGGGCCAGGCCGACGACCGCTCCTGCGACGAGAGCCAGGATGAGCACACTCATATGACGGTTCCGGCTGCCCCGGCGGTGTTCTGCACCGGCAGTCCCTGGCGGGCCCACGCCTTCATGCCGCCGGTGACGTCGACCGCGTCCATGCCCCGCTCACGCAGCAGGCGGGCGGCGCGCTGCGAGCGCTGCCCGGAGCGGCAGATCAGCACGAGGCGTGTGCCGGCCGGTATGCCGGGCGCCTTCGGTCCGGCTGACAGCCGGGACAGCGGCAGGTGCCGGGCGCCGCGAATGTGTCCGGCGTCCCACTCGTCGTTCTCGCGCACGTACAGCAGCACTGCGGCGGCCGCCTGGTGCAGGTGGTGGGCCTCCGCGACGCCCGGGCGAGCGGGCCCGGAACGGAAGATGGGCATGGTGGGACTCCTCTCGGGGCCGGTCGAGGTTCAGGCAGTGGTGCGGACGGTGAGGCCGGCGTCGTCGGCCTGATCGAAGCCGTCGTCGACAGCGACGACGTCGCGTCCGGCCGCGTCGAGCACCGAGGCCGCGATCGCGGCGCGCATGCCGCCGGCGCAGTGCACCCAGATCTGTCCTGCGGGCACCTCGTCGATCCGCTTGTGCAGCTGGTGCACGGGAATGTGGACCGATCCCTCGATGTATCCGCCGGCGCGCTCGGAGTCGCGGCGTACGTCCAGGATGACCGGCAGTTCCTGCGCGTCCGACAGTTCGACTGCCAGGTCGGAGAAAACCGCGCGGCGGAACGAGGCCGGGGTGTCGCCAGGGCGCAGCCAGTCGGACAGGTCGCCGGTCGCGGCTGCCGCGGGGCGGTCGATCCCAACCCGGACCAGTTCGCGCTGGGCGGCGGCGAGTTCCTGAGGCGTCTCGGCGAGCAGGGTGACGGGCTTTCCCCACGGGATCATCCAGGCCAGATAGGTGGCGATCTTGCCGTCGGCCTCGAAGTTGAACGAGCCGGCGACGTGGCCCTGGGCGAAGGCGACACGGTTGCGCAGGTCCACGACCCATTCCCCAGCCGCGAGCCGGGTGGCGATCTCCTCCGCGTCCGCGAGCCGGGGGGCGGTCAGATCGACGGGGGCCGGGCCGGCGGAGTTGGCCGGGCCCATGTGGGCGTAGTAGGCGGGAACGTCTTCCAGGCCGGCGAGCAGGTCGGCGACGAAGGAGTCGACGTCCTGGGCGAGGGCGGAGTTGACCGTCTTCTCCCGGCCGATGGTGCTCGCGTCGCCTTCGGCCTGTCCGGAGGAGCAAAAGCTGCCGAACCCGTGGGTGGGCAGGACGGAGGTGTCATCGGGCAGCTCGGCCGCAAGGCGGTGCGCGGAGGCGTGCTGGGCCCTGGCGAGGTGCTCGGTGAGGCGGGGTTCGACCAGGTCGGGGCGGCCCACGGTGCCGATGAGCAGGGAGCCGCCGGTGAACGCGGCGACCGGATTCCCGCCCTCCTCCAGGACATAGGCGGTGTGGTGCGGCGTGTGACCGGGGGTGGCCAGGGCCCGTACGGACAGTTCCTGGTCTATCTCGATCGTGTCACCGTCGCTGACCGGGACGCGGGCGAAGGAGACCTGCGCGGCGGCCGGCACGAGGTAGGCGGCGCCGGTCACCCGAGCCAGTTCGAGGCCGCCCGTCACGTAGTCGTTGTGGATGTGTGTCTCCACCACGTGCGTGATGAGCACTCCGCGGCGTGCGGCTGCCGCGATCACCTCATCGATGTCGCGCGGCGGGTCGACCGCCACCGCGGTCCGGGCACCCCCGGCCAGGTAGTGCCGGTTGCCCAGCCCCTCGATCTCGATGGTGTCGATAAAGAACATGTGTGTCTCACTTCCTCAGCTCTATACCCCCCCGGGTATTAAATCCACCATAACAGAGTACCCCCGGGGGTATAGTCGAAGGAGAATGACCCGATTCACCCCGGACTGGGAAGGAAGATCATGGGATACGACCGGACTATCCGCGTCCACGCCGACTTCACCCGCACCGTGGCCGCCGCCAGGCAGGCCCTTGCCGCACAGGGTTTCGGAGTACTCACCGAGATCGACATGGCCGCGACCCTCAAAACCAAAATCGGCCGGGACATGGAGGACTACCTGGTCCTGGGAGCCTGCAACCCGCAGCTGGCAGGAAAGGCCCTCGACGCCGACCCGGCCATCGGGCTCCTGCTGCCCTGCAACGTGGTGGTCCGGGCCGAGGGAGCACAGACAGTGGTGCAGGCCCTGGACCCGACCACCATGGTCACTCTGACCGGCCTGGAGGCCATGGCCCCCATCGCGGACGAGGCGACGCGCCGGATGGACAGCATGCTCGCCCAGCTCTCCGAGGAGCTCGAAGGATGAACCCGCCCCTGCCCGACCCGGTCCCGGAAGCGGCCCCGGCCGTCACCGCCGCGGACGAGGCCTCCGCCCGGGCTGCACTCAACCGCCTGCGCCGCGCACAGGGGCAACTCGCGGGAGTGATCGCCATGGTCGAGGAAGGCCGCGACTGCCGGGATGTGGTGACCCAGCTCGCCGCCGTCAGCCGGGCGCTGGACCGGGCTGGCTTCAAAATCATCGCCGGACGCATGCGTGAATGCCTCACCGCCCCCGAAGACGGCGGTACGCCCGTCATGAACGAGACGGAGCTGGAAAAGCTCTTCCTCACCCTGGCCTGAGCTGGACTCTGTCGGTGATCTTGGAGTTGCCCGGTGCATTGGCGGGGACTGTGAAAGTTCGGTGCAACTCCCGAACACGGAAGAGGCATCGATGACCAGCGGCAACGTGACCGAGGCCGAGGGCGTTGAGCCGTCCGAGGCCGAGGTGCCGAAGTCCATGGACGACCGGGCTGATCGACGAGCCGGCTGGCCGAGCTCAGGCCGAGGGCCTGCGGCTGACCGGCGAGGGCGGGCTGCTCCAGCAGCTGACCAGGCGGCTCCTGGAGTCCGCTCTCGAAGGCGAGATCACCAACCACCTCGACTATGACAAGCATGATCCCGCCGGGAAGAACGGCGGCAACAGCCGTAACGGGACTCGTGGCAAACCGTGCTGACCGACGTCGACCCGGTCGAGACAGCCGCGCCACGGGACCGCGGGGGCTCCTTCGAACCGAAGATCGTCAAGAAGCGGCAGAGGTGTCTGTCGGGCGTCGACGAGATGGTCATCTCGCTCGCCGCGAGGGGCCTGACGACCGTGAGGTCCAGGCTCACCTGTCCGAGGTCGACCTGTGCACTCCGCCCTCCGGGGCCTGAAAGGGGTGGTGCCGAGGGAACCCGAGCATGCTCATGGAGCAGCACCCATACGACCGTGGTCGGCGAGGCCGCCGAGAGGTGGCGGCAGTGCGCCGACCGCACGCGGTCGACCTCCCGGCCGGGCACGTCCCGCACTTCTGCGCAGAGAGCAGCCGTCACCGTCCAAGCCCGTCAGCAGGCTGTGCCGCGGAACTGCATCGGGGGCCCGTACTACCCGCTTCCGCGACGTGGCTGAGCACCCCGAGGATCCCGCGGGCAGGCCGGTCAGGCGGATGCGGAATGGTCCCGGGCCGCCCAGGTCACGAGGCCGCACCGGGGAGAGCGCGAGGCGTCGAGGCGGGTGGCCGCACTCCCGATCCTGCCCTGCCGGGAACGGGGCCGGCGGCGCAAGTTCCCCCGTGTGAGAGTCGGTGCGGCCGGGGCGCCGTCCGCAGACGGAGCAGCAGGCGCACGACGAACCGCGCCGAGGCGGTCGGCGGTGGCCGCCTCGGCGTAGCTTCTGTCGCCTGTGCGGTGCGGTGAAACTACACCCGTGTGGCGGCCGTCTCGGCGGCCTCGATCGCCGATGTGAAGTCGGGGGCGGCCCCGATCTGTGCGAGCAGTACGTTCGCCGCGTTGTAGCAGTTGAACGTTTCGATCCTTCCCTCACGGAGGTACCAGAGGTCCGCCGTCGGCACGTCGATGCGGTTTCCGGTGGGAGGGATGTCGCCGACCGGAGTCGGGAACGCACCGAGATGCGTCCCCTGGATCCGCAGTTCGACGGCGACGACGTCACCGAGCACATGCACCGCGAGCAGCTCACGGTGGATGTCGGGAAAGACGCAGGCCAGCCCCGCCACTCCCTGTGCGATCTCGTCCCCGCGGAGGGTCATCGCGTTCGGCAGGTCGTTGAAGGTTCCGTCTTCGGTGAACAGGGCGCGAAAGCCGTGTCCGTCGAGGACGTTCCCTTCCGCCAGCCGGTATGCCTCGCGGACAACCTCTTCATTGCGTGTCACTTATGTTCTCCTCGGTGCTGGTACCGCCAGGGGGGCACCCCCCGGCGGCGCAATCGACGGACGCTGCGATTCCATCGGGTCGCCTGATCCCGGGAACGCGCGGATGGGCTGCGACGGTGCCGCATCGGGGCACGTACGGTGAGCCCGTTCGACAGCAGTTTTAATGATGGGTGTCATTGCAACTCCTGTTATAATGAAGGTCGTCATTGAAAAGGTCAATTCGGGAACGACGGCGGAAGGGCTGCAGTGCCGCGAATCACCAAGGAGGACAAGGCCCGCAACCGGCAGAACATCCTCGAAGCGGCGGGCCGCATGTTCCGCTCGCAGGGCGTCGACGCAGTCGGCATCGCCGAACTGATGAAGGAAGCCGGGCTCACCCATGGCGGCTTCTACAACCACTTCGCCTCCAAGAACGACCTGGTGGTCGAGGTGTGCAGGGCCTCCTTCGCCGCCTCACACGAAAGCCTGGCCGGCATGATCGCGGAGGGTCAGGACATGGCCGGCCCTCCGCTCAAACACGTCGTGGCCGGATATGTGTCCACCGCGCACCGTGACGACGCGAACGGTGGCTGCCCCTCCGCCTCCCTGGTCACCGACGCCGTACGGCTGAACGAAGCGGTGCAGAGCGCTTACGCCGAAGGCGTCGAGGGCTATCTGACCGGCTTCGCCACCGAGTTCCTGCGCGAAGCCGAGGAGAAGGGCCACGAACCCGACCCGGCCGAAGCCCGCCAGAAGGCCGTTCGCCTGCTCAGCGAAATGGTCGGCGCACTGATGATCGCCCGCGCCGTACGCCACGTCGAGCCCGGACTCTCCGACGAGATTCTGCGGGCCGCCCGCAGTTACACCCTCGACTGATGCGAGGTGCGGCTGCTGCGGGCCGCGGAGCGACGCTCGTCTCCGGCGGCACGGACCACGATCCGCACACGAAGCCTGCGGAGACGCGTCGATCGGTTGGCCGACCGCTCAGGCGTCGTGGTGGCCTCGCTGCTGTCCATGGTTCAAGTGGACACGTGACCAGTTCGCGCTTTCGCGCGCCCGGCCCTTGATGAACAGCGACTGGCAGATCGCCTCGTGGCTGATGCGCATGGACTCATCGTCCGGGAAATCGACCCGCAGCCGGCGCGCGATCTGCTCCGGGCTCCAGGCCGTTGACCACCTTTGTCCTGGCGATGAGGCTTGTTCAGCCCTTCGACCGGCCAGGGGGACGTGGTCACGGGTGAGGGCCGGAAGGAGGGCGAGAGTGTCGCGCGTTTGCCCGAGACCTCGCCGCGCACCTCACCGCTGCGGAGCCGGTGTGCTGGGCGAGCAGCAGGTGCCGCCTTCGGGTTCGAGGCGCAAAAGCTGCGGCAGCGGGCACGGCGGGCCCCTGCGGCGCCGAGAGGTCTCCGGAACGGTCGGCCGGAAAGGCGGTCCGGAGTTCGGCCGCCACGTCCAGGCCGGCGCGGCCGCTCGACGGGACCGGCGCGGCGGGGGTGATCGGGGAATGCGCTGGGACGACAGGAGTGAAGCGCACCCAGCGGAGCGACGTCCGCACCACGAGGGACAGCGCCTGCCTGGCGTACCGCGCCGTCATCGTGTGTCCCCCGGACCGGCTTCGCGCACCCGGGCGACCCGTGTGGAGCCGCAGATCGTGACCGGGACACCGAAGGGTGCCGCCATCGGCGCCGCAGCAGGCGCGGCCGACCGTACGCCCCCGGGCGCACGCGAGAGCGTCGTGTCCTTACCGGGCCGCGGGACCCTGAATCTGTCACCGACAGACCTGGTGCTCCAGAGACCCGCAGTCCGGGGCAGCTCCGCCCCGGACTGCCGGTCTCGCGCGTGCCCCCGGCGGGCGGGGGCGGGCCGGTCGTACCGCGTTCTCCTACGCGCGGGTCGCGCACTCCCCCGCGCACGGGAGCCGGAGAGGGGTCAGCCGGTCGGGCCGGTCCAGCCGGTGGGGAGGTGGGCGAGGCGTACCCTCTGGGGGTGGTCGCCGACGGGAACGGAGGCGATCCTCCGGCCGGTGGCGAAGCTGATGGCGGTGACCTGGTCCGCGCCGCTCTCGGAGATGATGCACGCCTCGCCGTCGCCGCTCACGGTGGCCCAGTACGGCTTGGAGGCGGAGACGAGCGGGCCTTCCTGAAGCGTCGCACGGTCGACGACGGTCGCGTAGTTGTCCATGGTTCCGGCGATGCAGAGCTTGGTGCCGTCGGGCTTCATGGACATGCCGTGGTGGCGTGAGTCGTTGACGAAGGTGGTGCGGTCGTCGCTGGTCCCGGGGTTCTTCGGCAGGGTCTTCATCCGGGTGATCTTGTCGGCGGCGACGTCGTACTCGAAGAAGCCGTTGAAGAACGAGACCTGGAAGTACATCTTGGACTCGTCGGGCGTGAACGCGACCGGCCGGATCGAGTCGGAGAAGTCCTTGCCGCCGGGGAAGGCGTTCAGGCGCTCCCGCATGTCGATGGTCTTCACCACCTTGAACGTCTGGGCGTCCGCCACGGTGATCTTGCGGTCACCCTTCAGAAAGTCCTGCCAGGGTGCGTCGAAGTCATTGTTGACCTCCCCGATCGACATGTTCCAGATCTTGCCGTCACGGGTGAAGACGTTCTCGTGGGGCTTGTCACCGGTGGCGAACGAGCCGGTCTGCCGACCCGTGTTGATGTCCAGCACGTGCACGGTGTTGCCGGTGGAGGCCGACACCGCCACCCGGGACCCGTCGGGAGAGACTGCCATGTGGTCGGCCCGGTAACCCGAGACGCGGAAGCGCCACTTGACCGCACCCGTGGTGGTGTCGATGGAGGCCACGTCCCCGAAGCTCGGGCGTGACACCACGATCGCCGAGCCGTCCGGCGTGGTGTACATGTCGTCGACGAACTGGTCGTGGCCCTCCCCGGCGGTCTCCCTGATCCCCAGGAAGAAGATCAGCCGGATCGGGTCGGTGTAGATCTCCCGCAGGCGCTCGCTCTTGTCGGGAACCAGGTTGATGCGGCCGACCTTGGAGAAGTCCCCCGTGGACTTGATGACGTCCGCGGTGCCCTCCCAGTTGTTGCCGACCAGCATCACCTCCTGGAGGGAAGGTGCGGCATGCGCGGTGCTCGCGGGGACCAGGGCGCCCGCGGCCATCAGGGCCGCCGCGGTCATGCTCCACAGCCGCCGGCCGCGGCGGGAGCTGCTCCCGGCGTGTCGACGAGAGCCGGGCGGGGCGGGGGGTGGTGCAGTGTGCATGTTTCGCTCCTCTGCGGGAAGTGAGGTGCCGGACCGGGCAGGAAACTGGAGCACTGTGCGGTGGGTCAGCCCCGCGGTCGAGCGCCGGACGACTCCGCACGGGAAGACCGCGGTGGCCGCGGCCGGGCGGGCCGGCCGCTCACGGTTCGACCGAGTCGGCGCGCCGTGCGGGCGTGACGCGCACCCCCAAGTCTGAACACAGCCTCATTCAGACTTGGGTTACCGGATGGTAGGGAGCAGTTGGAGCGCGGCGCAAGGGCCGTGCGGCAGGATTGTGCGTACGAGCAGGCAGGAGGGGGGTGGCCGTGGCGGGGAGAATCACCCCGGCCGAGGGCCGGTACGGAGGCAGGAACGCAGCCGAGCGGCGGGCGGAGCGACGCGCGCGGTTCCGCGAAGCCGGCCTGGACCTGTTCGGCTCCGGACCGGGGTACCGGGCCACCAGGCTGGGCGACCTGTGCAAAGCGGCCGGCCTGTCAACCCGTCAGTTCTACGAGGAGTACCGCACACTGGAAGACCTCCTGGCCGACCTCCACCTGTACGTCAACGAGATCGCCGCAGGGGCCGTCCTCGACGTGCTCCCCCAGGTGCGGGAACTCCCTCTTGCGGATCGCGTCACCGCCTACACGCGCGCCTACCTCGAGGGCGCCTCCGACGACATGCGCCACGCCCGCATCGCTTACGTGGAGGTCGTCGGTGTCAGCCCTCGCATCAACCACCAGCGCCTCCAGCGCCGCGCCACCTGGATCGAGCTGCTGAACCACCTGGCGGACGAGGCCGTCGCCCGCGGGGAAACACCGGCCGACGACTACCGCCTGGCCCCGGCGGCCCTCATTGGTGCGATCAACGGACTCATGCACGACTGGGTCGTCGGCTGGGTCACCGCCACGCGGGAGGAGATCGCCGACGAACTCCTGAGCATCATTCTCGGCAGGTACAGGCCCAGCAACTGACCGCGAGGGGACGGAGATACGCGGAGGCGCCCTGCACCCCACGCGCCGACCCCCGACGGGGCGCTGCGGGCTTCGCCCCAGGAGCACACCCCGGGCTCAGGACGTCAGCCCCGCGGAGCCGGAACGCGGCTCGTCGCAGGCTCCCACCGGCGGCCCGTATACGTCGTAGGTGGCTTCGGCTGGCGGACGATGGCCTCGGGCGTGAGAGCCTCCTCGTGCCGGATGCGGTACCAGTCGACGCACGCATCGGGTTCGCGGGCGTAGCCGAGGCTTCTGCGGTCCGGGTCGCCGACGTAGAGAAGGTAGCCCAGCACCCGGAAGTCGCGCTGCTGAACGTCGCCCAGCAGTGCCGCGACCGGGACCCCGAGGTGCTGGCCGAGCAGGGCGCGCAGGACGTACTCGACCGCCGTATCGGCGTGCACGGTGGTCTTCAGGTCGACCGTCGGCGCCCCTCGTCCGCCCGCGTCACGGTCCCGGAACCTGCGCCCGATCTCGCGCAGGACACGCTTGCAGTCACCCACCGCGGCGCCGACGACCAGGGCACCGGCGTCGCTCAGCGTCCGGGTCATCCTCTCGCCACCGTGGCGCTGCTGAACTGCTCGCCACACGGGGCGACCGGCCGGCCCGCCTGGACGAACGCGCCTCGGGTCTCGGCGTACCACGCAGGATGTACCCGTTGTTGCAGGCCCTGGTCGACTGCGGCTGGCTCCGTTCGGACACGACCGGCTCCCTGTACGGCATCGGCATCCGGGACCTGCACACGGGCGCGAGCTACCTGGACAGCGACCCGCACGTACGCGTGGCACGCCCGTATCTCTACGAGGCCTCCGAGGCGCTCGGCGAAACGATCCACCTGGCACGGCTCGACGACGCGAACGTCGTCTACCTCGCCACCCGCGAGTCCCACGCGTACCCGCGGTGGCCCCTCCGGGTCGCGCGGTCCGAGCGCCTTCCCGGGCCCGGCCGGGCGTCCGCCCGGAGCGTCGGCACCTGCGGAGTTCTCGGCACGCAGGTGCGGGCCCGCCCGCCGCGGATGCGGAGCGGCCACCGGCGGGCGGCGCCAGGATGAGTACCGGCTGCGGCAACCACCGGTGCGGCCACAGTGGACAGCGGCAGCTGGGCGGTCTCCCTGGCCCGGATCCGCGACCGGGTGTCGCCCCCCGTCGGACCTCCCGCCCACACAAATGGACGCCACGTTCATTTCATGATTATATGAACTCGGCGTTCATAAGGCGCCATCGAGCAAGCGAGGAGACCCTCATGAGCATGTCCGCACCCACCCGCGTCGCTCTCGTCACCGGCGGCTCGGGCGGCATCGGCCGCGCCACGGCGGAGAGGCTGGCCAAGGACGGCGTCTCGGTCGCCGTCCACTACGCCGGCAACCGGACCAAGGCGGAGGAGACCGTCACGGCCATCACCGCGTCCGGCGGCCGTGCGCTCGCTGTGGGCGGCGATGTCGCCGACGAGAACGCAATGCGTACCGCCTTCGAGACCGTGGAGTCCGCGTTCGGCGGCATCGACGTCGTGGTGAACACGGCCGGCATCATGGTCCTCGCCCCGATCGCGACCCTGGACCTCGACGACCTGGACCGCATGCACCGCACCAACATCCGCGGCACGTTCGTCGTCAGCCAGCAGGCCGCGCGAAGCCTGCGCCCCGGCGGCGCGATCATCAACTTCTCCACGTCCGTGGTCCGCACCCAGT
Source organism: Streptomyces sp. NBC_00523 (assembly GCF_036346615.1). Taxonomy (NCBI): domain Bacteria; kingdom Bacillati; phylum Actinomycetota; class Actinomycetes; order Kitasatosporales; family Streptomycetaceae; genus Streptomyces; species Streptomyces sp. NBC_00523. The sequence continues at coordinate 237,913 of NZ_CP107836.1, forward strand.
TTCCCCAGTACGGCGCCTACGTCGCCAGCAAGGCCGCCGTCGAGGCCATGACCCTCGTCCTCGCCAGGGAGCTGCGCGGCCGCGACATCACGGTCAACGCCGTGGCCCCCGGTCCCACCGCCACCCCGCTCTTCCTCCAGGGCAAGGACGAGGAGACCATCGACAAACTCGCCAAGGCGGCCCCGCTGGAGCGTCTCGGCAAGCCGGAGGACATCGCCGAGACCGTCGCCTTCCTCGCCGGCCCCGCCCGCTGGGTCAACGGCCAGGTCATCTACACCAACGGCGGCCTCGCCTAACCCGGCCGCAGTCACCCCCCACCCGAAAGGTCCCCCATGTCCTCCACAGGCAATGTCGTCGTCATCACGGGCGCTTCCAGCGGTTTCGGCGCCCTCACCGCCCGGGCCCTGGCGGACGCCGGCCACACCGTGTACGCGGGCATGCGCAACACCGCGGGCCGCAACGCGCCGCAGGTCCAGGCCGCGGCCGACTACGCCCGCGAGCACGGCGTCGATCTGCGCTCCATCGAGCTCGACGTGAACGCACAGGACTCCGTCGACGCGGCCGTCGCGCAGGTCGAGGCCGAGTCCGGCCGGATCGACGTGCTCATCCACAACGCCGGCCACATGGCCACCGGCCCCGCCGAGGCCTTCACCCCGGAGCAGTTCGCCGAGCTGTACGACGTCAACGTCCTCTCCACCCAGCGCGTGAACCGCGCCGCGCTGCCCGGCATGCGCAGCCGGGGCAAGGGGCTCGTGCTCTGGGTGTCCAGCAGCAGCGTCAAGGGCGGCACTCCCCCGTATCTCGCCCCCTACTTCGCGGCCAAGGCCGCCATGGACTCCCTCGCCGTGTCCTACGCGGCCGAGCTGGCCCGCTGGGGCATCGAGACGACGATCGTCGTACCCGGCTCGTTCACCAGCGGAACCAACCACTTCGCCCACTCGGGCCGCCCCTCGGACACCTCCGTCGAGGCCGAGTACGCGGCGAAGTACCCCGGGCTCATGGACCAGGTCGCGGGCAAGCTGGCGGCCCTCGCCCCCGAGGGCGCGGATGCTTCCATGGTCTCCGACGAGATCGCGCGCATCGTCGCCCTGCCGGCGGGCGACCGGCCCTTCCGGGTACACGTCGACCCCGCGGACGACGGGTCGGAGGAGGTCTCGGACACCGCCGACCGCATCCGTGCCACGTTCCTCGAGCGGATCGGCCTCGCCGACCTGCTCAGCGGCGGACACTGACCGTACCGGTGGCGTACGGGCCCCGGCCCGTACGCCACCGGTACGGTTCCCGGCGTCGTCACCCTTCACCAGATCAGGAGCATCCCGTGTCAGAGGCCGCGAAAATCCCGGCGAACCGAGGCCGCGGACGGCGACCCGCCGAGGAGGTGCGGGCGGAGGTCCTGCACACCGTCGGCGAACTGCTCCTGACGGAGGGGACGAGCCGCCTCACCTTCGAGCGCGTCGCGAAGGCGTCGGGCGCCAGCAAGACGACCCTCTACAAGTGGTGGCCGTCCATCGGCGCGCTCGCTCTCGACGGCTACTTCCATGCCGTCGAGGACACCCTCGCCTTCCCCGACACCGGGGACATCCGAGCCGACCTGCTCACGCAACTGCACGCCTTCGCCGAGGTGATGACCCGGACACCCGGCGGGCGCGTCCTCACCGAGCTCATCGGCGCCTCTCAGACCGATGCGCAACTGGCCGCCTCCTACCGCAGCCTGTACTCCGCCGAGCGCCGCAGGCTCGCGGGCGAGCGACTGCGGCAGGCCCAGGCGCAGGGGCAGATCCGGCCGGACGTCGACGTGCAGGTCATGGTGGACCAGCTCTGGGGAGCCATCTACCACCGGCTCCTGATACCCGATGAGCCGGTCACCGAGGGCTTCGTCACCGCCCTGGTCGACAACCTCCTCCTCGGAGTCGCCGCCCGCCCCGCCTACGGCGCCTGAGCCCGGCAGCTGACGGCCCGATCGTCCCTGCGTGGCCGGAGCGCCCGCCACCCGTCGCAGGGACCCGATCGGGGCGCCTCTCCCCGGACATGAAGAACCGCAGGCCGGGGCGGGCGGCACGCCTGCCCCGGCCTGCGGTTCACCGGCTCTCAGGGATCAGCTGAACTCGGCGACGACCGTGTGGTCCCCCGTCACCGTGATGCTGACCGTGTTTCCGGTCTGCGGCAGTCTCCTGCCGTCGACCGTCCAGCCGGTGAGGCGGAAACCGTGCGCGGGACGGGCGGTGGCGGTCACCGTGTCGCCCTTCTCATAGGTGTCCGGCTCGGTCGCGTTACCGCTGAGGGTCACCGTGCCGCCGCTCGCCGGCTCGGCGCTCGCCCTGACCTTCTGCTGCACCACGTTGATCACCATGATCCCGTACAGTTTCGCGGGACCGGCCGAGGTGGTGCCGTTGTAGCGCATCACGTTGACCGCGCTGACCTCGGCGTCCTTGCCCGCCTTGACGCTGTACCCGCCGTCGCCGAGGTTGTCCGTGCCGAGGTTGTGGGCGTGGACCTCACCGGATTCGACGACGAGGCCGTTGTGCATCCCGTAGCCGAAGACGTCGTTGACGGTCAGGCCGCGAGCGCCGTCGACGTGCACCAGGTCGGTGTTCTTGCGGGTGAAACCGTCGATGGTCTCCGGGAAGAGGTTGCTTCCCAGGCCCCAGTTCGGGATGCCGTAGCCGACCCGGGCCACGCCGTTGCCGTTGCTGAGCACTCCGTTGATGCTGCCGCCCCTGACCGCGCCCACGGTGACCCCCCGGTTGAGGAAGACGCCGTGCAGCTTGTGCACCACGAAGCCGTCGTTGCGCTCGGACGACATGTCCACTCCGTTCCACGCGTTGGTCAGGCTCACGTCGACGACGTAGCTGCCGCGCGCCTGGCCCCGGATGTCGTACGGGTAGGGGACGTAGCCGGTGGCCGGGTTGTTCTCGGGGTGGAAGACCCGCAACCCGCGCACGCCCGCGCCGGTGCCGTCAAGGGTCACGGTGGCCGGGGCCTTCGCCGCGTCGGCGCTGTCACGTCCGGCGTGCGCGATCAGGACCGTACCGCCGCTGTTCTGGCTCTCGTCCCGGTTCGGGGAGGCGGACGCTCCGCGCAGCTCCACCCCGGCCGGCACCCGGAGGCGGCCGTCGATCCGGTACCAGCCGGCCGGCAGGTAGACCAGTCCCCCGCCCCGGGCGCCCGCACGGTCCAGCACCTTCTGGACCGACGCGGTGGCATCGGCCTTCGGCTGGTAGCCGACGCCATGGGGCGCGTTCTCCGCGACGTACAGCACCTCACGCCGGGGGTGCGGGTCGGCGGCCGGAGCCCGGTAGGCGGGCACGCTTCCGGGCATCCGGATCACGGTGGCGCTGGTGGGGCCGGTCAGCTTCGTGCCGGTGACCTTGACGTACCCCTCCACGGTGTTGCGGACCGAGGCCGTGCTGCCCTCCAGAGTGCTCTCGGCCAGCGTCATGCCCCAGCGGGAGTCGATGTCCTCCACGAGCAGGGCGGTGTCGGTACGCAGCACCCGGGTCCTGACGAAAGCTCCCGTGAACCTGGCCCGCTGCCCCTTCACGATGTGGATGCCGGTGCGGTAGTCGGACAGGGTGATGCGGGAGAACTGGTCCCACTCCAGGTCGCCCAGCACCAGTCCGGTGCCGTGGGCGCGGGTCCACTTGTCGAGCGCCGACCGCTTCGGCGGGTGGTACGCCGCCGGGGCGCCGGCCCAGTAGGCGTTGGAGAAGGTGATGTCGTCCCAGGTGCCCACGTCGGAACCGTTGTAGGCGACGGCTCCCTCGGACAGCACGGTGCCCTTGACGTCCTGGACGGTCGCCGACTCGTGCACCTGGCCCTGTACCGCGGGCCGGCCGCGCTCGTCGGTCATGGTGGAGACGCCGACGCCCTTGTACGAGTTGAGCATGGTCACGTGCTGGACCGTGCCCATCATGAAGTTCTCGTCGCTCGCCCATGCCGAGCCGGGGATCTCGAAGGTGTAGTTGTACGGCACCGGGCGGGCGGCGTCCTGGTGCGGGTAGTAGGTGGTCAGGCCCTGTACGGAGGCACTGCCGCCCACGCGGAACAGCACCGGCCCGTCCGCGCCCGCGGGCAGGTCGGCCCGGATCACCGTGCCGTAGTCGCCCTTGCCGCGGTCGGGGTCGCGCCGGTCACCGCGCAGCGAGCAGAAGGCCGGGACCTCAACCGTGCCGGTGATCCGGTAGGTGCCCGCCGTCATCCAGACGGTGCCGCCGCCCGCGTCCTGGCAGTCGTAGAGTGCGGCCTGCACGGCTGCGGTGGCGTCCTTGCGCCCGGTCACGTCGGCGTGGTGGTCGCGGACGTCGAAGTCCGCCACGACCGGGCCGTCGGCCGGGTAGCGGGTGTCGGCCAGTACCGGGTGGCCGGTGACGGTACGGCGGTCGAACACCCTGAGGTCGGCGAGTTCGACGTCGGTCGCGCCCGCGGTGTACCCGTCGATCCTCAGCTGTACGTACCGTGCCCGGACCGCCGGGAAAGCGGTGGCGAAGACGTCACCGGAACCGGTGCTGCCGGTGCGGCCGACCTCGGTGTAGCTCTTCCCGTCGCGCGAGACGCGGACGGTGTAGTCGGGCGAGAAGGCGCCACCCCACACCGTCTTGACCTGCGACAGCCGACGGGTGGTGCCGAGGTCCACGGTGTAGGTCTCGCCGTCACCGTCGTCACCGCTCACCCACGCCGTACCCCGGTCGCCGTCGATAGCCGCGCCCGGGCTGGATCCGCCGGCGGTGGACGAGGCGGTCGCGGTGCCCTCGTGGGCCAGGTCCTTGTCGACCGTAGAGGCCCGGAAGGCGTCCAGGGCTGCCGCCAGCGTGTGGAAGGCGGCCCGTGCCTCCTGGTCGGTCACACCGGTCCCGGCGGCTACGGAGCGCGCCGCGTCCACCGCCTTGCGGAGCCGGTCCTTGGCGCCCGCGGGGAACTGGCCGTCGCGCACACCCTCCCGGGCGGCGGCGTGGGCGGTGGTGGCCTGGGCGATCAGCTGCTCCAGCCCGGTGGTCGGGTCGAGCTTGCTCTGCAGCGCGGTCACGGAGACCCGCGCCACCTTCAGTTCACCGGTGCCGCCCCCGGTGGTGATCCGGAAGTCGGAGCCGTTGGACCGGCTGGTGAGTATCGCGTCGTCCAGGAGGAAGGTGTGCGTCTTCCAGGTGTCCGAGTCCCCGTAGGTGAAGACCGGGGACTGCTTGAACATGTCCGGGATGGTCTCGCCCGGCGAGTCGTACTCGAGCTGCAGCGAACCGCTGCCGTGGTCGAAGTAGTCGATGCTGACGGCGACCGGCTCGTGGTTGCCGTAGAGGATCGTGTCGTCGACGTTCATGTAGAGGAAGCCGGTCTCGGCCCCGGGATTGCTCTGGTCGGTCCCCCAGAAGCCGCGGCCTGCCTCGACGCCCGTGACAAGGTGGCCGTCGTTGTCGCCGGCTCGCGGGGAGATGCCGTGCGCGTCCACGGCGGCGCCGAGGTCCACGGACGGTCCCGAGGACACGCGCACCGAGGAGACCGTGACGTCGGCCGCGGTGTCACCGTCGACACCGGATATCCGCAGCTGCCTGCCGTCGGAGAACTCTGCAGGGACGACGAACGCCTCCGTCGTGAACGCCCCCGTGTCGCGGAGCGCGACACGGCCGAGCTCCCGGTCGGCGCCGCGCGTCAGGCGCAGGGCGCCGCTGCCGGTGTCCAGGTAGGTGACGGCGACGGTCAGCCGGTCCGCCGTCACGGCGTCGGTGTACTCGGGGTCCAGGTCGAAGGCCAGGTGGCCGGTGCCGGCGGATACATCGGTGCGCCAGTACGGCGTGCCGTCCTGGTTGCCGGTCCGCAGGCCGTCCGCGTCGTCGCCGGCGGTGGCGGTCAGGCCGAGGGTGAAGGGGTCGGGGCCGAGGTCGGCCCCGACGCCGAGCGGGTAGAGCTGCGGGGCGGCGGCCCGGGCCGGCGCCGAGACCGGCAGCAGGAGCGCGAGGGTGGCGAGCAGGGCGATGACCGGCGCGCGCAGCAGCGCCGCGAGTCTGGTGCGTACAGGTGGCACGGACTACCTCCGAAGATCACGGTCGGACGTGTGGATCAGGGGTCGTGCGGGAGCGGCGCCCGTCGGCTGGCCAGGCGCGGGCCGCGCGGCTCGCGCCCTCGGGCGGGAGCCGCGCGGCCGGTGCCGGGCAGGACCGGGTCCTGCCGGGCCGGGGCACTGTTCCCGGGGCCACGGCGGGACCGCCTCAGGGGCGGTGGTGCCGGTCCACCGGGTTCCGGGCGGGCCGGTCGCGGCGGATTCGGTGTGCGGGGTGGACCGGACCGGATGTGGCCGCTCCGCGGTACGCCGGGCCGGGCCCGGCGTACCGCGGAGTGTCAGGCGGCGCCCCCCGTGGTGCGCCAGGTGCGGTGGGGGGTGAACCCCAGGAGTTCCGTGCAGCCGGTGGTGTCGAACAGGGTGCGGTGACCGCTGATCGACGCGGGGACCGGTACCCCCGGGTGGTGGGCGGCCATCAGTTCCGCGGTCGGCAGGGTGGAGGTGGTGTCCGCCGCGCTGACGTTGATGACCCGGCTGCCGCGGGTGTCGCCCTCGACGGCCAGCCGGATCGCCCGCACCGCGTCCAGGGTGTGCAGCCAGCCCCACAGGTGGAGGCGCTGGGACGCCGCGTCTTCGGCGCACTCGGCGACGAAGGCGTCGAGCCGTGCGCCGTCGCCGGTGAACGGGAAGCGCATGCACACGGAGTCGATGCCGAAGCGCCGGTGCGCCACGCCCGCGATCTCCTCCAGCACCACTTTGGACAGCCCGTAGGGGTCGCGGACCAGGTTGGGGTGGGCCTCGTCCATGGGCACGTACACCGGTGAGACGGAGACCGGGGACCAGGCCAGCCCGGTCGCCGCCATGCTGGAGGCGGCCACGACGCGGCGTACCCCGGCGTTCCCCGCTTCCTGGAAGACGCGGTGCGCGGCATGGACGTTGGCGGCGAACATGGCGCTGGGGTCGTCCACGTTGGGATGCGGGATCGCCCCCAGGTGGACCACCGCCTCCACGCCGTCCATGGCGCGGCGCACGAGGCCGGGGTCCTGGAGGTCGCCGACGTGCACCCGGTGGGCGTCGGGCGCCTCCACGGGCAGCAGGTCGGTCAGGACGAGTTCGTGCCCGGCCGCGAGCAGTTCCTCCGTGACGCGCCCGCCGATGTGGCCGGCGGCGCCGGTGACCAGAACGCGCATCAGCCCTTCACCGCCCCGACCAGCCCGTTGACGAAGTAGCGCTGCAGGCAGAGGAACAGGGCGATGACCGGGATGACGACGATGAGCGCGCCGGCCATGAGGTTGTTGTAGTGGGGCACGTTCTGGGACGCCAGGGTCTGCAGGCCGAGCGGCAGGGTGAAGGTGCTTTCGTCGTTGAGCGAGACGCGGGTCAGCAAGTATTCGTTCCAGGTCGGGATCGCGGTGATCAGGGCCACCGTGATCAGGGCGGGCCGGGTCAGCGGTAGGTAGATGCGGGTGAAGATGCGGAACTCGTTGGCTCCGTCCACCCGAGCGGACTCCCTCAGCTCCTTCGGCACGGCGCTGAAGGCACCGGTCATGAGCAGTACGGAGAGCGGGGCACCGCCGTTGACAAAGGGCAGTACGAGCCCCATATGGGTGCCGAGGATGCCGAGCTTGTTCTCCAGGAGGACGATCGGCAGCATCACCGTGACACCGGGCACGAAGAGCAGCGCCACGAAGAGCTTCTGCAGCGCGCCGCGGCCGGGGAAGTCCAGCACCGCGAAGGCGTAGCCGGCGGACGCGTAGACCACCAGGGTCAGCACCACGGTGAGGAGGGTGACCGAGAGGCTGTTCAGGAAGTAGCTGAAGAAGTGCAGCTGGTTCCAGGTGTCGGCGAGTGTCTGGAAGGTGGGGTGGTCCGGGATCAGGTGGCCGGAGCGGATCACCTCCACCTGGTCCTTGAAGGCCGCGGAGACCATCCAGAGGAAGGGGTAGACGCTGATCACGCCGTAGAGGGCGAGCAGTCCGCCGACCAGGACCCGTGCGCCGATCCTGCGGGCGCGGACGGGCCCGCTGGGGCCGGACCGCGAGGGGAGGGAAATCGTTGTCATGTTTTGCTCCGCATGACTCGCAGGTTGATCAGCGCGATGACCAGCGCGGCGGCGAACAGCAGCCAGCCGAGGGCACTGGCGAGCCCGAGGGTCGGCGCGAGGTCCTTGAGGAAGGCGAGCCGGTACGCCTCGAGGCCCAGCACGTTCGTGTGGTCACCGGGACCGCCGTTGGTCATCACCAGGAAGGTCTGGAAGCCCTGCAGCGAGTCGCGCAGGTTCAGCAGCACTACGACCGCGGTGATCGGCCTGACCAGCGGCCACACCACCGACGTGTTGGTGCGCCACCAGCCGGCGCCGTCCAGTTGCGCCGCTTCCAGCACGCTGCGGTCGACGCCTTGGAGCCCTGTCAGGTAGAGCAGCATCGCGACCGGGACGGCGCTCCATACGGTGACCACGATCATGGTGGGCAGTGCCGTGTCGGGGTTGCCCAGCCAGCCCTGCGGCTGGGCGAGGGAGCCCATCCCGAGGGCGGAGAGCACGCTGTTGATCGCACCGTCGGGCTGCAGGATGTACTGCCAGGCGAAGAAGACCGCGATGCCGCTGGTCACGTACGGCACGAAGTAGACGGACCGGAGCAGGCCCTGCATGCGCCTGGCCGAGTTGAGCAGGATGGCGAGCGGGAAGGACACCAGCACGGTCAGCAGGGGCACGGCGAGCATCACGTACAGCGTGTGGACCGCCGCGTTCTCCAGCCGGGGGGCGTACGCCGGGTCCTGCCAGAGCAGGTCCTTGTAGTTCTGCAGGCCCACCCAGTCCCAGTGGGGTGCGAAGCCGTTCCAGCGGGCGAAGCTCAGCAGGAAGCCGTAGCCGACGGTGTAGAGCCCCATGACCGCGAAGAGGATCACGGCGGGCGCCACGAACAGATAACCGGAGACCGCTTCGTACGTGCGGTGGCGCGGCTTGCGCCGGGCCGGAGCGGGGGCGTCACCCGGCCGGGGTTCGGCACCCCGGCCGGGGTCGGCCGCGGTTGTCGCAGGGGCGGTGTGGGGTGCGGTGCTCACTTCTCCGCGCTCGCCCAGAAGTTGTCGTTCAGCTTGGCCATGTCCTTGCCCGCGGTCTGCGCGTCCTTCTTCTTGAGCGGAGTCAGGTCGGCGAGGATCTCCGCCATCGAGTCCTGGTCGTAGGTCGGCGGCCGGAAGTCGTTGACCGTCGGGTCGTAGGTGTTCTCCGGTGCGCCTGCGAAGGCCTTGGTCATGGCGGCGAGGGTGGCGCCCATCGCGGCGGCGGCGTCGTCACCGAGTTCGGTGGACGGGACTTCGGTGGCGTCCTTGGCGAACCGCGCCGCGGTCTTCGGCTGCGCGAGGAACTTCATCCACTTCGCGGCGTTCTCCGGGTGCTTGCTGGTGGAGGTGGCGGCGAGGCCGGTGAGCGCCAGCGGGGCGAGGGCCGGCTTGGGGACGGCGCCCTTCTCCGGGCCGGGGAATCCGAAGGCCATGACGTCCTCGGGGTTCATGCCGTTCTGCTGCAGGAAGGCGAGCGTGAAGGTGCCGCCGATGTCCCACGCCGACTTGCCCTGCGCGAACGCCTGGTCGGCGGCGTCGATGTCCAGGGTCTGAGTGCCCGGCATCCAGTACGGCTGCATCCTGGCGTACAGGTCGAGGACCTTCCTGCCGTTGGCCGAGGCGAAGTTGCCGGAGGCATCCTTGCCCCAGAGCGCCTGGTACTTCTCCTTGCCGAGTTCGCCGAAGGCCAGCGGCTGCAGGCTCCAGGTCAGGCCGGTGGCCTTGACCTTCAGGCCGAGGCTGACCCCGCCGTTCTTGGGGTCCTTGGCGGTGGTCGCCTTCAGGTCCTCCAGGAACTCCTCGTAGCTGGCCGGCGGCTCGGTTATGCCGGCCTCGGCCAGCTTCTTCTTGTTGCCCATCACGATGCCGAAGGTTCCGGAAGTCAGCGGCACGCTGAAGCGCTGCCCCTCCTTGATGCCGTGCGTCTTGGAGTCGGAGGGCTCGGACTCCTTGTAGCGGGCGGGAGTCACGACGCCGGACTTCTGGACCCCCTCCTGGTAGAGGCCGCTCCAGTCCGCCGTGACGTCCTTCGCGATGTCGCGGGTGATGCCGGTGGCGCCGAGTGCGAAGTCCTCGCCGTCGGAGTGGACCTCGAGCACGTCCGGGAGGTCGCCGGTCTTGGCGGAGGCCTGCACCTTGGTGGTGTAGGCGTCGTCCGGACCGTACGCCTTCACGCTGACCTTGATGCCGGTCTGCTTCTCGAAGTCCGCGGCGGCGTTCTTCAGGGCCTGGACGTGGGACTGCTTGAAGGTCCACATCGTCAGCGACTTGGCGTCGCCCGAGTCCGACGCGTCACCGCCGCAGGCGGTCAGCGGACTCAGCGTCAGTACGGTCGCCATGGCCGCGGTGACAAGTCTGGCCTTGGGGGACATACGTGCGAGTGGTGAGCTCATGGACCTCTGCCTCAGCGTGGTCGTACAGAGACTGGACGACGGGTGAATGGGTGAGTGGAGCGTTACGGATGTGCGGCGGCCCGGCGGCCGGCCACGTCAGAGCCTGACGGGGGTCGGCCGCTGCGCGGTGAGGCCGATCTGCCCTTTCAGCATGCGTCCGCCGTCACCGGTCAGGCGCAGGTAGTAGTCGGCCGAGCAGGCCGTGCCGTCCTCGTCGAGGGCCAGGATCCCCGAGCCGGCGGGGACGGCGGCCGCCGTCTCGGCGGTCTTGCCGATCTGGTTGGCCTCGTTGTACTCGTCGAACATCGAGACGTAGATGCCCTGGGCGCCGACACGGACCATGTTGTAGAACTGCCGCCACATGAAGTCGCCGTGTGCGCGCTGGCGGTCCTGCAGGTCCCCCGGGAGCACACAGGGCTGGTAGTCGATTCCGTGGGCCGCGCAGTCGGCCATGTCCGGCTGGTTGACGTTCTGGTAGAAGTTGTCGGAGTCCGCCGCGTTGCCGATCCGGCCGACCATCCACGGTGAAAGCATGTCGAAGGCGTGGTAGACGCCCGAGAAACCCGGCCGGGAGTCCTCCGTTCCGGTGCGCCAATGGGTGGGAACACCACCGATGACGTAACAGCCCTGCTGCTTGAACCAGTTGACGACGTCCAGGCACTCCGCCGCGCCGAAGGGCCGCGCGTCGTCGCTGAAACCGAAGCCCCAGATGCACACCACCGGCTTGCCGCCCTGCCGGGCGTAGGAGGAGGAGCCCGTGTGGGCGGACATCTTCTGCGACCAGTCCTGCTTGATCTGGCTCGCCATCGACGTCCAGTTCGTGACGTCGTACATGACGTAGAACTTTCGGCCATTGGCCTCGGCCGCGCCGCGGACCTTCTGTGCCATCGCGTCGCGGGTGGGGCCCTCCGACCCGAAGGGGTTGAAACGCTGGAGAGCGGCGGTGTCGATGTTGTTCTCGCGCATCCACCGGAAGTGGGTGTCGACGGTCTGCTGGTCCCAGGAGGAGAAGAGCGCCGCCTTCCCACCGCCGTTGAGGTCGGGCATGGCGGTGGGGTACGTCCGGGTGTAGTCGCGCACGTCGGGCCACGACTTGGCGCTGACGGCTCCGGGGCGCGGCGCCTGGCTCATGTCCGGACTCCAGTGCCACCAGCCGTTGATGGGTGCGCCGTCGCCGGGGGCCGCGAACCAGCCCTGGTAGCCGACGGTGACCTTGCCGACGACGTCGCCGGGCGAACCGGCCCGGGCCCTGCCGGGTTCCGTCGCCTCGGTCGTCACCGCTTGCGCCGCCACGGGTGCGAGTGCGACGGCTGCGGCTCCACCGGCGGCGAGCGCGAGGGCGGTGCGGCGGGTGATGGCCATGGTGTGTTCCTCTCCAGTGGGGGATCGGGCGTGCTGTGCGCTGTCAGGACCCGGGGGTTCGCGGCGTGCCGGCCGGTGCACCGCCCGGGGGCGTGCGTGTCACCGGCGCGGCGGTCATCCGGCGGGCTGTGGGGGCCCGGGTTGCGTGACGGGCGGAGGGAGCGGTGGAACGCCCTGGGATGATCTTGCTGCCCGAAGGTCGGCGTCAGGGCCTGGGACAGCGGGAAGGGGGCGTTGCCGACTGCGCTGAACTGCGGCTCTGCGGCTCACGCGATGTCCCCTTCTGGCGCGGATCCGCCCTGCGGCTGGGCCGGGCCCGGCGACATGCCGTCGACGGGCTGAGCGTCCCGGCGGGCTGTTTCCGGGGAAACTCGACACGGGGTATCTAAATCGAGTTGATGTACGGTGTCAACGGTCGTAACACCCCGAGAATCTGCGTGGAACCCGCGCGATGTACGCCGCGGAGGCCACCACGACTGAACAGGACGGACGCATGTCCCTCTCCACCTCATCCGCCGCCGCCCGGAGCCTTCTCGCCCCGGCTCCCTGGGACGACGCTCGCCCCGACGCCGTGCGCGTCACCGCCGTCCGCACCTTCACCTGTGCTCCGCAGGGGTGCCCCTACGTGATCGTGCGGGTCGAGACCGACCAGCCCGGCCTGTACGGCCTCGGCTGCGCGAGCGACCCGCAGCGCACGACGGCGATCCGCGCCGTGATCGACGACTACCTGGGCCCGATGCTGCTCGGCAGGGACCCGGCCGACATCGAGGACCTGCACCGGCTGCTGCTCAACAGCGGTTACTGGCGGGGCGGGTCGATCGCCCACAACGCACTGGCAGGCATCGACGTCGCACTGTGGGACATCAAGGGCAAGGCCGCCGGGCTGCCGCTGTACTCCGTGCTGGGCGGCCGGGCCCGGGAGGCCGCCGACGCCTACACCCACGTCGACGGACGCGACGCCGCGGAGATCGCCGACCGGGTGCTCGCCGCGGCGGAGCGGGGCTGGCGGCACGTACGGGTACAGGTCGCCGTGCCCGGGACCGACACCTATGGCACCGCGCCGCGGGACGCGGCCGAGGCCCGGCGCCGCGAGATGCGGGCCGAGAGCTGGGACTCCCTCGCCTACCTGCGCCTGGTGCCGCCGGTCCTGCGGGCGGTACGCGAGCGGGTGGGGCCGGGTGTCGAGCTGCTGCACGACGCCCATGAGCGCCTGACCCCCTCGCAGGCACGCGAGCTCGTCCGTGCCGTCGAGGACGCGCAGCTGTTCTTCCTGGAGGACGCACTGGCGCCCGAGGACGCGGCCCACTTCGACCGGCTTCGTGACGCGGGCACCGTGCCCCTGGCGGTCGGCGAGCTCTACAGCGAGGTGCAGGCATACCTGCCGCTGATCCAGAACCGCCTCATCGACTTCGCCCGGATCCGGATACCCACGCTGGGCGGCCTCACGCCGACCCGCAAACTCGTCGCCGCGTGCGAGCTGTTCGGGGTGCGTACGGCCCCGCACGGCCCGGGCGACGTCAGCCCCGTCGGCATGGCCGCCAATCTCGCTCTCGACGTGAGCTCACCGGCCTTCGGCGTGCAGGAGGCCGCCACCTTCACGGAGGCCACGCGTGAGGTGTTCCCGGGCACCCCGGTGCCGGACAGGGGCCGTCTGCACCCCTCGGCCGCACCAGGGCTCGGGGTGGACTTCGACGAGGCCGCCGCGGCTCGTTACCCCGTCACGGAGCCGTTGCAGCACGACCGCTGGGCCCTGCTGCGCGCGGTCGACGGAAGCGCGCACCGCCCGTGAGGCCAGGGGCCGGGCAGTACTGCCCGGCCCTGCCCCCGCCCTGCCGGCCGCTCAGTGCAGCAACAGGCTCTTGGGCTGCGCCGAGAGACTGCCGTCCAGCACCAGGCACGCCGCCCCGACGGCCGCGACGTGCTCACCGATCCGCGTCGAGGTCACCGTCGTGGCGTGTGTCGCCTTCACATACGGCGAGGAGGCGACCATGGGCTCGATCACCGCCAGGAACGGCTGTGCCATCTGGGGCCACAGCGGTCCGCCGAACACGATCGTGTCGCTGTCCACGAGGGTCGCCGCCGCGCACACACCCCGGCCGATCCGGATCGCCCAGCGCTCCACGATCCCGGCCGCCTGCGGTTCTCCCGCCTTCGCCCGCCGGGCCAGCTCGTCCAGGCTGCGCCGGGCGTCCTGGGGGCCGAGGGGGGTGAACTCGTGGCCCAAGGCGCCCATCTGGATCGCCTCGTCGACCAGGGCCCGGGTGGAGCATGCCGCGCCCAGTCCCCCGACCTCGCCCGCGTTGCCGGACGCGCCGCGCAGCACTGTGTCGTCCACGACGAGCCCCATGCCGGAACCGGTTCCCAGGTAGAAGAACAGGAAGTCGCGGGTGTCACTGGCGGCGCCCATCCACCGCTCGGCCACCGCGGCGGCGATGACGTCCTTGTCTATCAACGTGGGCAGGCCCGTGTCGGCGGCCAGTTGGTCGCGCAGGGGCACGCTCCCCCAGCCCGGCAGTTCCGGCGGATCGACGATCTGTCCGTTCTCCGTGTCGAGCGGCCCCGGCGCGGCGATCCCGAGGCCCAGGATGCGACTCCGGTCAACGCCCGACCGCTCCACCAGCGCCTGAACGGAGGTGCTCATGTCCTCGGCCACGGCCTTGGTGTCCATCCCCAGCGGGGTCGGTTCGCTGTGCTGGGCAACGATCGTCCCCAGCAGGTCGAGCAGCACGTACGTGATGACGGCCGGGTCGAGGTGGACGCCGACGGCGTAGCGGGCCCCTGGCACGACGCGGAGCAGTGTCCGAGGTTTGCCGCCCCCGCCGGTAGGCTGCTTGCCGGACTCCGCGGCCAGGCCCTGGTCGATGAGGCGCCGGCAGATGTTGGAGACGGTCTGCGCGGACAGACCGGTCGCGCCCGCCAGTTCGACCCGGCTGAGCCCGTCGTGATGGCGTCTGATGGCGTCGAGGATGACCGACTCATTGAAATCGCCCATGCGTGGCAGGTTGGTGCCACGTCTGATGGACGCATGGCTCATGGTCACGATTCTTCTCCTGAGGTGCTGGGCACGGCACGGACGCCGTGCCCAGCCTCGGTCGAGCGGAACACCCTCTACGAGACCTGACGCATCAGTGTGACCGACCAGGGAGCCAGACACGCCGTGAAGGTGAGCTCACCCTGCGCGTCGGCATGCATCGCCGTGAGTTCCGTGGCCCGGGCGCGCCGGTCGAGGTGGTCGAGTTCCTGGCGGGTGGGAGCACCCGGAGCGCCCAGGTCACGCCAGGCGGCCAAGGCGCCCCCGTGCCCCGGTTCCAGGGTCTCGACCTCGAAGGCCGCCCCGGGGTCCAGCCGTTCCAGTCGCACGTGCACGTCACGCGGCGTGCCCTTGGCCTCAGTGGCGTCGGCCATCGAGCGGTCGTCGAACGAGGCGGGCACCGACTTCGGCTCCTCCTCAGGGTAGTGGTGGATCAGGACGCTCAGCCGGCCGGTATCCGTGTGCCTGGTGACCACGTGGTTCTCTCCGCGCTCCAGGAGTTCGTCGCCCAGGGCGTTCAGCATCCGGTAGGCGTGGTACGTCGGCTTGGGTATGCCGGGGAGGGTGAGGAGGCCGAAGCCGCCGTGGAAGAGCTCGTCGCCCGCCCCGCCTTCCTCGAACACGTCGGTGAAGGCCCAGTACGCCAGGGAGTCGACCGTGCCCAGGGAATGCAGCACCGAACGGACCACGAAGGTCGCGGCGGGCACCGTATCGTGGGTGTGGTCACGCGGCGAGGAGGAGGACGACCACTCCGTCAGGTGGATCTCGGCATCCGGGAACGCGCTCTTGGCCACCATGTCGCGCAGCAGCGCCAGGTCCTGCGGGGTGGCGTCCTTGGAGCGGGTGAGCTTCTCACCCTGCCCGTGCTCGTCCAGGGCCCAGTCCGTCGGATACGGATGGGTGGACACGAAGTCGACCGGCAGGTCCTCGCGGGCGCAGAAGTCGAGGAATGCCTCCACCCAGACCGGCCGCCACTCCAGGGAGTCGATGTCGTCGCGGCCCGCCGTGATCCGCAGGCCCACGTCCTCACGCTCGGTGGAGAACCGCTCGTCGGGCACGAAGTTGGAGGTCGCGGGACCGCCCACCCGCAGTCCGGTGTCGACGGCCTTCACGGCGCGGGCGGTGACACGGTAGAGCTCGAAGTACTCCGAGCGCGTGCCGCGGAAGAAGCCGTCGAGGTTGGCCTCGTTCCAGACCTCGAAGTACCAGCGCCGCACCTCGGACAGACCGTACCGCCCGACCCAGTGCCGCACGATGGCGTCGATCAGCCCCGACCACTTGGAGAGGTCCGTGGGCGGCGAGCCGTGCGCACCCCACCAGAACACGGTGTTCGTCTCACGGGCCAGCGCCCGGGGCGCGAAACCGAATTCGACGAACGGCCGTACGCCTGCCTCCAGGAGGAAGTCGAACAGGGCGTCGACGTACTGGAAGTTGTAGACGGGGGTCCCGTCCTCGCGCTCCGTGTAGACGAACATGTCGTCGTGGAAGAGCCCGTGGAAGCGGATGTACTCGAAACCGCAGTCCCGGCGGGCAGCGAGCAGCTGGCGCTGCCAGTCCGCCCGCAGCCCCTCGTTGGCCCGCCCGGCACCGACCACCCGGCGCCAGAAGGGGGACAGCGGCACCCCCTCCCCGTCGGCCTCCGCCCGGACACTGATCCGCCCGCTGTCGGACGTCGCGCCTCCCCCAGCCCGGTGCACGGCGCTCTCTCCTCGCATCATCAGCCTCCGACTAGTAATTCAATTCGATGCATAAACTCTATCAGCAAGCGCCCCTCCCCCTTGCCCGAGCGGTGACCGGTCGGTCGGTGGGCTTCGGCGGAGGCGTGCCCACCCCGGCATGACTGAGGTCGGGAGGAACCCGGCAGCCACGTGTGCCGCTCTTTCACTGGTGGCACGCCTGGCGAAGCCGAGTGCTTCAACCGCACCCCCGCAGAGTGATGGACCTACCAGCGGCGCGTGCAGCCGCCATCGACCCGCCAACCGGTTCCAGCCCAACCGACCCGTACGCAGCAGCCTCGGCGATGCGACCGTCCGTCAACATGCGGGGCGACTGATCGCTTCGCAACGGGTTGAGCTGTGGATCTTGCACGTGCGGGCGCGGGCGGCCACCAGTGAGCCCGTACGTGCGACCACAGCTCCTTACCGCACAGGCCGAGGAGTCCGGCCCGGTGGGTGAATCGCACCCACCATGCAAGGTCTGAGCGCCGCACGGCGGGGGAGCGCAGCGAACCCCCCTGAACCGAGATCAAGTAACGTGCGTCGGAGCGGGCGCGGCGAAGTCACCGGCGGCTTCGGGTTCGGTGGCGAGCCGACCGCGAACGCCAGCTGGTTCATGTCGACGCCGTGGACCAGACGGACTGGATGTCGGCGGGACGGCTGAAGACCCGCAGGTCCCCCCATCTGCCGACCGTGATGCCCGTGGTGGCGTCGCTTGCCACCGTGAACGAAAAGGCTCCATCACCGCACAGCCCGGCAGAGCATGGTGCATGGCTCGGCCAGGTACCAGGTCGGTCACCTGCCGAACTCGCTCCCCGCGACGCGCGTGACTATGTCGCCTCCCTCAGCGTCGCTGCCGGTCTCCTTGACGAGCTGGTGCACCTCGTCCTGGAGGTCAGACGGGAGTTCCTGCGGAAAGGGGAGGTCCGTCAGTGCCACCGGTGCGACCTCCGGGTAACTGAGCTCGGAGGGAGGGCACCGCTGGTCCCGGGGTAGAGGGACGCCCACCCCCAGTCACGTCCTATTGGGGCGGAACGTTGAAACCCCGACGGGGCCCAGGCCACCGGCTTGGTAGGCCGACCGCAGGCCCCGCCCCTCCAGCGAATCCCGTAGCCGCGGCCGTTAGCGGTCGGATGTCTCCCGGCGGCTGTGCGAAGGCCGTGCAGCCGCCCAGGCCGGGATGACTGGGGCCGCGCCTACTGTCCTCCGACGGTTGCCGACCAGCCGCCGTGGCTGAGATGACAGGTGCCGTCCGGGTCGATGCGCACCGCTGCGCCCGCCACGGGCAGGGTGCCGTCGATGACGAGCCAGAACGCGTCCGCGAGGCGGAGGGCCGGGACGCGGAGCCGACCGCGGGGATAGTGGACTCGCAGTCGGTGAAAGGGGACGCCGTGGTCGGCGCGGCCTCCCGCGGCTTCGACGGCGGCAAGTTGGTCAACGGACGCAAGCGGCACCTGGTCGTGGACTGCCTCGGCCTCGTCCTGGCGGTGCTGGTCACCCCCGCGTCGGTGACGGACCGCAACGCCGCCCGCGGGATGCTGCCCGCGCTGCGGGAATGCTTCCGTCGGCTCCGGCTGATCTGGGCGGACGGCGCCTACACCGGCGACGTCCTCACCGAAGCCGCCCACCCGCTCGGCCCGCGCCTGGACATCGTCCGACGCAGTGACGACAGCCGCGGGTTCACCGTCCTGCCCCGCAGATGGGTCGTCGAGCGGACCTTCGCCTGGCTGATGCGCAGCCGGCGGCTCGCCCGCGACTACGAACGGCGCTCCGACACCAGCGAGGCGTTCGCCAAAGGGTGTTGCGGAAGGTCGGGCTTGGGCAGGCCGGAGTGGCGGCTGACCTGCAGTTTCACCGTGTCATGGCGAGGTTGTGCATGGTGGCGACGGCCTGGACCGCGTGGTGGAGGCCGTCTCCTTTCCGGCGGCAGTCGCGGAGGATCTTCCCGTTCTTCATCCGGGCGAAGGTGTGCTCGACGCGGGCTCGGACGCGCCGGTGTTCGGCGTTGTCTTCCTCCTGGCCGCGCAGGAGGGGGCGTCCGGCTCTCTTGCGGTGCGGGACGATCAGGCCGGTGCCGAGGTAGGCGCCGTCCGCGATCACCGTCGTCCCGGCCGCGGTGGCCGGCAGGCCCGACTCCCGCCGGACGTGGGCGTCGGTCGTGTTGCCCGGTGCGGGCCGGGCCGAGGCGATGACCAGGCGGGTATCCGCGTCGATGATGACCTGCACGTTCGCCGAGAACCGGTAGTTGCGGGACGAGGCGCCCACCTTGCGGTCGCGGACCGGGATCAAGGTTCCGTCCACGATCCACAGCCGGTCCACGTCAGCAACCGGCCGCGGGGCCGGCTCCAGGGCCGGCAGCGGCCGCAGGCGGTGGATGACCCGGCAGACGGTGGCAGCGGAGATCCCGAAGAGCGGGGCGCTGCCGCATGGTGAGGTTGGTGCGGTAGTAGACGGCCACCAGCAGGACCCGGTCTGCCAGAGGCAGGCACCACGGCCGGCCACCACCGGGACCGTCCCCGCCCCGCTCCTTCACCACTTTCACAAGCTTCGCGAACCGGTCGATCCGCAAGCCCGTGAACGTCTCGACCCACACCGGCTCAGCCCGCAACACCCCACCCATACAAGGGAAATGCCCGGAACCGAGCCTTCTGCAACACCCTTTAGCCCCGGGCGTCCTGACCGGGGGCAGTTGGTGTTCCTCTTACGACGAGGTCAAGGTACGACCCGCCTCAAGCATCCGCGGCCCCCTGTGCCCGCGGCGCGGGCGATGGTCCGAGGGTGAACACGCGGGTGGCCGGGTCGACCCGGGCAGGCAGCACCGTCCCCTGTGCGGCGTCCGCGAAAAGGTACGCCAGCAGGACACATGCGCACTCGAACGGTTCGAACCCGGGACCCTCGACCCGCACCAGCAGCCGGACCTGCTCGTGCTCGTCGTTGGACGGCGGGGCGGAGGAGGCCGACAGGACCAGGGCGATCGCATCGACACCGGTGGCGGCGAGCCGGAGGGTGAGCCGACGCTCCCAGCGGGCGGAGAAGAAGGTCGACCACCCGACGCAGGCGACGAACACCGCCACCAGGAAGAGGCCGGCGCCGGCCCACGTCCACCCGCTTCCCGTCTCCCCGAACTCGGAGACGGTACGGACCGCGGCATAGACGGCGGCCCCGCCCGCACCCAGCAGCAGGATCGCGCCCACGGTGCAGGCGATGGCCGTGATCACCGGGCCCTTGGGATCAAGCAGGACGGGTTCGTGGGCTCGCTCGCTGGCCATGGGCGCACCCTAGTCAAAGGACGTGGCGTGCGTAACGGGCCCGTGCAAGGCCGATGCCACCATCAGCCCACGACAGAGGCCGTGGAAGTGCCGCGAGGTCTACTGGCAGTCCCTCTTCTCCCGGCTCGGAAGTACGCTGCTGACCACGATCCGCGCGTACACGGGCCGGCCCGCAGGCCGGATAGAGGAAGCCGTCGCCACGTGGAACGGCCCGCCACGCGGAGGCAGGCGATCGGCCAGGGCGGGGCGCGCATGCCCCCGATGCGAACGAACCCGACTCGGCGGTCGAGCCGTCGATGCCCAGGGCACGACCTGCACGACGCGTGGCGCTTTCCAACCTCGTCGACCGGCCCTCGCGGAGCCGGTCGGCCGAGGCAAGTTCCTCCCAGTCGCCGGAAGGCGTACACCGGAAGCACGGGCGACGAACAGCGGACCTGTCGTCCCGGGGAAATCGTGCCCGCGAGTGGTATCTACGAGTGCGACTGCGGGGCCGGCCACCACTGGAGCACAGACGTCAAGGGGCATCGACTTCCTCCGCTTCCAGCCGGCTGTCCAGGTCGCGCGTGGGCGCTGAGGACAGACTCCCACCCGGACACCTGATGTGACGCTGAGACTGCTCCTGGAAGCGACGGTGGCTCAGGGCCGCCCCGCCTCCCGCGACGTGAAGTTCGAACGGCTACCGGCCGCAAGTCCGCGGTGACTGGCCCAAGGTGCGGACACCGGCGACCGGGGCGACGGCCTCCACTTCGTACCGGAGGGAAGCGAGTCCACAGCAGGCGCAGCCAGCCAGCCGGGTTGGCATTCCCGCTTGGCCTTCAAGCCAGGACCAGGAGGGCAGCGATGATCACCATGGTGGCGGCGGTGCCGAGGTGGACACCGTAGATGGCGGAGCGCGGCCCTTTACTGCGGGCCACTACGGCCGCGTCACCGGCGGGTATCAGGGCGGCGGCCAGCATGACCCAGCCCAGCAGGTGAGTGGTGGCGCCGATCAGCAGGACCGCGAGAATCAGGCCGGTGCCGATGTCTCGGACGCCCATGACGGCCAGCCATGATCGCATGGCCGGGTCATCGGGGCGGGTGTTGGGGATGCCGAAACGGCGGCGGTGCCGGGCGCCCACACGGAGCGGGCCGCGACGAGGACGACAGCGGTGGCGATCAGGGCGGCCAGGGTGGTGGCGATGGCGGCGAGCATGAGACGTATCCATTTCGTGGTGGTGTGGGAGAGGTAGAAGCTGTCGATGGCGGGCCGAGCCCGGCTCTCGGAGGCGGGTAGGCCTCGGCGTGCACGTAGGGCGTTGGGAGAGGGTGGGTCATGCGGCGGTGGCGATCCTGCCGAGGGGATGCCTGAGGTCACCTGTCCGGCGGGAGTGGACAGGGTGCGCCGCCGTCACCGCTCGTGGGCGTCGACGAAATGGTTGTCGTGGTCTTCGTGAAGGCGGCTCAGCTCCCGCTCGTCGATGGTGGCGAGCTGTGCGAAGTACTCCTCCCGCGGTACGCCCGGCGAGCGGCCTGTCGTTGACGTTCCACCAGCATCCTTCAGTTCATGTCGAAGACGAGGCGGCCGGGCACCCTGCCTTCCAGCACTTCCTCGATCGAGGCGTTGATGTCAGCCAGGTCCCGGGTCTCGCGCACCACGCGGGTGCGGCCCAGGCTGTGCAGGTGGAAGACCTCGGCCAGGTCCTGCCGGGTACCCACGATCGATCCGACGATCTTCGTGCCGTTGAGCACCGTGTCGAAGACCTGGATTTCCAGCTTGCCCTCCGCGGGCAGGGCCACGAGCACCAGCGTGCCGCCGCGCCGCAGTGAGGCGTACGCGGCCTCGAACGAGCGTTGCTCACCGCCAGGGAAACGGCCGCGTCGGCGCCTCCGAGCCGCTGCGTCTCCTCGGCCACGTCCTGGACGCGCGCGTCCAGGACGTGGTCCACGCCCAGTTGCCCGGCAAGGTCCAGCTTCTCGTCGGTGACGTCGACCGCGATGGTCTCGGCGCCGAAGAGCCGGGCGTACTGCAGGGCCAGATGCCCCAGGCCGCCGATGCCGGAGACGAGCACCCGGGTGCCGGGGCGTGCCCCGGAGAGCTTGACGGCCTTGTACGTCGTGACGCCCGCGCAGGTCAGCGGCGCCGCGTCCAGCGGGTCGATGCCGTCGGGCACGGGCACCACGTACGTCCCGTGGGCGAGGGCGTACTCGGCATGGCTGCCGTCGACCGAGTAGCCGCTGTTCCGCTGCTCCGGGCAGACCCTCTCCCAGCCGGACAGACAGTGGTCGCAGTGCCCGCATGCCTCGCCGAGCCACGGAATGGCCACCCGGTCTCCCACGGCCAGGTGGGTGACCTCGTCACCGGCCGCCTCCACGATGCCGATGCCCTCGTGGCCCGGAACGAAGGGCGGCGACGGCTTGACCGGCCAGTCGCCGTGCGCCGCGTGAATGCCCGTATGGCACAGCCCGGAGGCTCCATCCGGATGAGGACCTGATGGCCGGCGGGTGAGGGGACCGGCCGGTCCTCGATGGCCACCGGTTCCGTGAAGCTACGGACAACAGCGGCTCTCATGGGTGTTCTCGGGTGAAGGACGTTCCCGGTCCCGTCCCCCGCTCCAGGACGACGTAGTCACGCGTCCCGCTCCAGCAGAGCGGCGAGTTGGAGTCCGGCCGGTCCGGCCCCGACGATGAGATAGTCGCGCACCATGGCCCGGACGGTAGTGGTGCCACATCAGAGGGCTCTGAGATTCTGGACTCCCCCACAGGAGCGGTACGGGCGGGGCTCGCGAACCGCCGCTCGCGTTATCCTCCGCGCATGCGTGAACAGTTCACCGGCTGGCCGGAGCAGGCCATGGACGTGTTGTGGCAGCTCCAGGGGGAACCCACGAGGGAGACCAGGGAGAGCTGCCGGTCAGATCGTGAGCTACTGGTCCGGCAGCCGATGATCGCGCTGCTCAACGAGGTCGCGGACGCCGATCCCCGGTACGAGGACTTCTCCGTCTGGCACTACCGCACCGGGTCCTGGTGGTGGCAGAACCAGAGTGCGGTGATCCGGCTCGGCCGCAAGGTCGAGATCAATCTCCGGTTCTCTCTGGACGGACTGTGGATCCAGGGTGCCTGGTGGTATCCCGACCCCGGCCAGGTGGAAGCGTTCCGCGCGGCAGTGGTCTCCGAAGGCAGCGGCGGCGAGCTGGCGGCCATCGTCGAGGACGTGCGGCACCAGGGCTACGACGTGTCCGGGGACATGATGAAGCGGCTTCCGCGCGGCTGTCCTGCGGGCCATCCTCGGGCGGAACTGCTGCGCCACCGTTCGCTGATCGCCGCCCGTTCTCTCGGCTGCGAGGAGTGGCTCCACACTCCCGAAGCGGTCGAGCAGGTTCTCTCGGCCGCCGCCGACCTGGACACCCTGCTGATGTGGCTGGCACGCCACACCAACCGCACGGCCCGACGTCTCTGACGGAGGGGGAGCGGCAGCGGCTGGTGCCCAGGCCCGGCAAGGGCTCCTGGCTACGCGGCCGGGGCGAGTTCAGCGCGCCCGAACAGCAGTGCGTGCCCGTTGGGGAGTTGACGGAGGATACGGGTGGTCAGGTCGGGGCCCGCACAGGCGGCGACGGCCGCGAAGACGGACCCGGTGTCCCAGCGGGTGGGGGCCAAGGCGGCGCCGGATCGGGTGGCCAGGTCTTTGACGAACGCCCAGCCGGTCAGCGGCTGGGGGCTGGGGATCTCCGCGGTGAGAACCCGTGCAGCCTCCGTGGGCAGGCAGGCGGCTAGCTCGATGCGCTCGTCGCCGGTGAGCTGCCGCCCCAGCCCTGCGAGAACCAGGCGGACGGCTTCCTCGGCGCGCTCGCGGGTGGGGTAGGCGCCTTCGTAGCGGACTTTCTCCAGCATCTGTTCGTACGCCGTCCCGTGCTGCTGGACTCGGAGCGGTGCGCCTACGTCGATGGTCACTGCGGTCCTTTCCTTTCTCAAAGCGGCTTGAGGAGGATCAGGGCAAACTCCTGCGGGAAGGCGTGCGGCGGGCTGGGCGCGGAAACGTCTCAGGTCGTCCTGGCGCACCCCGTTCCTTCGGACCGTCGCCGGGGCGCGGAGGGCGGTGGGGC
Organism: Streptomyces sp. NBC_00523; assembly: GCF_036346615.1. NCBI lineage: Bacteria > Bacillati > Actinomycetota > Actinomycetes > Kitasatosporales > Streptomycetaceae > Streptomyces > Streptomyces sp. NBC_00523. The sequence continues at coordinate 261,812 of NZ_CP107836.1, forward strand.
CCCGCTCGGCAGCCGCCCTCCGCACGTGCCGGGCCGGTCTCAGCCGGAGATCTCCTGGCGTCCGGAGCCGGCACCGACTGCGATCTTGCGCCGCTTGGCACGCTCGGCGATCGGGATGCGCAGGGTAAGAACGCCTGCGTCGTAGTGGGCCTGGATGTGCTCGGTGTCGAGGGTGTCGGCGAGCACGATCTGGCGGGAGAAGACACCGAGCGGCCGTTCCGACAGCTCGATCTGCACGTCGTCGGACTTCGCCATCGGCCGACGCTCGGCCTTGACGGTGAGCATGTTTCGTTCGACATCGATGTCGATGGCGTCCGAGGCGACGCCAGGCAGGTCGAAGGCCACCACGTACTCGTCGCCCTCGCGATAGGCGTCCATCGGCATCACCGAGGGCCTCGACCAGGTGCCCGGGCTCATCATCTGCTGGGCCAACCGGTCCAGCTCACGGAAGGGGTCAGTGCGCATCAACATGGGATAACACCTCCAGCGGGTTCAGGCAGTTGCTGCCAATGCGCCTCACTGACACCGTTGTAACATGTCATCCAATGGATGACAAACAAGATGTCATCCATTGGATGACACGTAGGAGGAGCCCATGGCTGCGGTCGATCAGCCGTCCTCGCCCAGCACCGGCGTCAACAGTCCGGTGTCGTTCTTCGCCGCTGCGGCGGCCCTGCGGGCCATCGACGACGCACTGCGCGCGGCGCGGCACGGCACTGCCGGCCCTCCGGCTCCCGGCCCGGAACAGGCGCTGGCCTCGTTGGCGCTGCTGCGGCAGGTGCGCGAGCAGTTGGCCGGCTGGGAGACCGGCCTGATCGAGACGGCCCGTGACGCCGGAGCGAGTTGGGCGGACCTTGCTCCTCCGCTGGGTGTCGCCAGTCGGCAGGCCGCCGAGCGTCGCTATCTGCGGGGACGCCCCGGCCCCGCGGGCACGACCGGCGAGCAGCGTGTCCAGGCCACCCGCCAGGCGCGGGCGGCCGACCGCGACACCGCTGCCTGGGCCCGCCGCAACGCGTCCGACCTGCGCCGTCTCGCCGGACAGATCATCGGGCTCACCGACCTTCCCCCGGCCGCCCGTCGGCCCGTCGGCGAGCTCCGCGCCGCCCTGGCCCACGACGACCCCGCAGACCTGCTCGCCCCGCTGGCCGCCACTCGGCATCACCTGACCGGTGCGCACCGCGATCTCGCGGCCCGGACCGACAACCTCACGCCCCCCTGACGACCACGTCTGCGCCCGCCCACGCGTCCTGCGGGGCGCGGCCGGGCTACTTCCTCGGGCTCCCAGGCGATCAGCCGCTCGAACACCTGCGGGTCGCCCTCGGCCCTCAGGTCGCCCAATGTACGGCGGCCCCAGACGAACAGGAGCAGTTCCTCGGCCGTGCCGGCGGCCGAAGCGGAGGCCGCCGCGTGGTCGTCCTTGAGGGGTGCGGGCCAAGCGCCGATCTCGTCCAGGGCGAGCCAGGAACGGCCCTCGGCGGCGTGGTAGTGGAGGGTGGCGGGCTCGTACGGCCAAGCCGCCGGGGTGGAGTTGCAGGTGTCGAGGAACTCGGCCACGCCGTCGAGCGCGACGGCCGCCGGCATCAGCTCAACGACGCTCGCGGCGAGCTGGGCTTCGTAGGTGTGCACCAGCAACTCGTGGACCCGTCGCCGGGCGACCCTCCAGGCGTTCGCCGGAGACACCCCGGCGCTCCGCCACGTCCAGCACGCGCGCCCCGGTCCGGCCTCGCGCAGCACGCTCAGCAGCAGCTCGTTCGCCTCGGCGTACCAGGCGAGCAGTGCCTCCGGCTCGTCCGGCGCCACTGCGGTGTCCTTGTCCGGCGACCCGGCGGGGCCCACGGCCACGATGGCGGCCCACCAGTGCCGGCCCGTACCCAGGTGCCGCACCAAATCGAACAGCGTCCACCCGGGACAGGACGGCACCGGCGCGTCGAGGTCGGGTGCCGCCGCGCGCGCCGGAACGCGGCCGAGCGCTCGTCGATCAGTCGCAGCAGGGCGGAATGGTCGAAACTCTCTGTCACCTTGCCTGCCTATGGCTCCGGTTCGGACGGCCGCACCGCATTTCCGGGCCGTCCCTTCCGCTCAGCGGCGGTCGGCCCCGGCGGCAGAGTCCTCGCGGAGAGCGTCGACTGCGATGCGGGCGGCGGTGCCGATCACCGCGTCGGCGGCGGGCACGATCGCCGCGGTGCTGAGGGTGCGGGTGAACACGGCGACGGCGTACTGGCCGCCGTCGGGGTACTCGACGACGCCGACCTCGCCGCGCAGGGTGGGGAGGGAGCCGGTCTTCCCGGCCACGTGCACGTCGTCGAAGGGGAAGCCGGAGGCGAGGCGGTGCGGCCACACCTGCAACGCCATGAGCCGCCTCATCGCGGCCCCGTTCTCCGGGGTGCAGGCCGTGTCGCGCCAGATCGCGGCGAGGAGCCGGGTGAGTTCGCGCGGGGTGCTGCGGTTGGCCCAGGCCGGGTCGAGCGCGCGGAGGCGGGCGATGACGTGCGGGTCGGCGAGGGCCCGGGCACCGCCGGGCCCCGCGTCCTGCTTGACGCTGGCCATCATCTCGCCGAAGGAGTGGGTGGCGATGGTACGGGAGAGGCCGAGGCGTGCGGCCGTACGGTTCACGGCGTCGAGTCCGACGCGGTCCAGGAGGAGGTCGGCGGCGGCGTTGTCGCTGACGGCCATCATCAGATACGCCAGGTCGCGCAGGGAGAGCCGGGCGCCGTCCAGCATGGCCGCGAGGCCGGTCGGACCCGCGGGGCGTCCGAGCGGCGGGCAGTCCAGCTGCTCGGTGAGGTCGAGGTCGCCGGCTGCGGCCCGCTCGTGGAGGGCCACGAGCAGCGGGAGTTTGTGGATGCTGGCGGTGCACACCGCCTCGTCCCCCTGTACGTCGAGTTCCGCGCCGGAGTCGATGTCGAGGGCGTGCATCCGGCCGGTGACCCCGGCGTCGGTGAAGGCCGCGCGGAGGGCGGTGAGGGTGTCGGTCATAGCCAGTACTCCGCTGCGGGGCGCAGATATGTCGGGCGGGAGGGGGTGTCGGGGCGGGCGTCGGCCGTAGTGCGCAGCGCGTGCGCGGCGGCGTCGGCGAAGGCACGTACCGCGGCGTCGCCGTGGCCTCGCGGCCATGCGGCGGAGTGCCGCCAGGCCAGCGGGGCGCCGACGAGGGGGCGCCAGACGAGGTCGGGGGGCGTGGTGCCGTCCATGGCGTCGCGCGGCATGAGGGCGACAGCCGCCGCGGAGAGCACGAGGCCGCGGACGAAGCTGGTGCCGCTGCCGTGCCGGACGGCGGGCGGTGTGTAGCCTCCGCGCGCGCAGGTGGTCAGCAGGTCGTCGTAGAGCGCGGGCGATCCGGAGCGCGGGAAGAGCACCAGATCGTGTGCTCCGAGCGCCGCGAGGGGTACCTCCGTGTGCCGTACGGCGGGTGCGTCGCGGGGTAGCAGCACGCCGAGGTCGCGGCGGAGCACCGGTCCGAGTTCCAGGCCGGTCACGTCGCAAGGGTGGTGGACAAGGCCGACGTCGAGCTCTCGGGCCGTGAACCGTTCGAGTTGGTCCGCGGTGGAGAGTTCGTGCAGCTCCAGCTCCACCGTGGCGCAGTTGGCCCGGAACTCGTTCAGCAGCGCGGCGACGGTGGTGCCCGCGATGTCGGGGGGCAGCGCCGCCCTCAGGAGGCCGCTCTCGCCGTCCCGGATGCGGAGGGCGGCGGCCCGCAGTGTTCCGGCGCGGGCGAGGACCTCGCGTGCTTCGGGCAGCAGCAGCGTGCCGGCCTTGGTGAGGACGACTTTGCGGCTGGTCCGGTCGAAGAGGCGTACCTCCAGCTCACGCTCCAGGCGCTGAATGCGCTGAGACAGGGGCGGCTGGGCCATGTTCAGACGGACCGCCGCACGGCCGAAGTGTGACTCTTCTGCAACAGCCACAAAGCATTCCAGGTGCCGGATCAGGTCCACGAGCAGCAATCATATCCGTTCTTGATTGATGGTTCATTCATATCCGACTTGGACATGGGGCGAGGGATCTTGTTCTCCTCACGGCATGACACACACATCTGTCCGGCGAAGAAGCACACGTGCCCCGCTCAAGGCCGTCACCGCTACGGCGGTGAGCCTCGCCGTCCTCGCGGGCGGTGCCTACGCCGCCGGGCTCGGCCCCTTCGACCGCCGTTCCGACGCTCTCGACCCGGCCGCCGCCGCGCAGGCGCGCGCCTTCCTCGATGACTGGTCGGCCGGGCGCTACGACAGCGCGGCGTCGCGTACCACCCATCCCGCCAGGGCGCAGGACGTGCTGCGCAGTTTCACCAGCGGCCTCGACATCGAGAAGCCCCGTCTGACCACGGGTTCCGTGGAGCGGGCCGACGACGGCACGGTACGGGTTCCGTACACCGCGAAGATGCCCGTGAAGGGGCTGGGCACCTGGACGTACACCTCACGTGTCCCTCTGCGGGAGGCGAACGGGGCCTGGAAGGTCGACTGGGCTCTGGAGCTGGTGCACCCGCACCTGAGCGACAAGGCGAAGTTCCGTCTGGAGCGGGAGGACACAAGTCCGCCTGAGGTAGCCGACCGCAACGGGAAGTCCCTGGTCGGCGACGAGTATCCGTCCCTGCAGCCGTTGCTCGCGCGGATGGCCGGTGCCGATGGCAAGCCGCGCGGCGCCATCCGGCTCGTCGACCGGGTCACCGGGCAGACCAGCGGAACAGAGGCCACGTTCGGAATGCGACCGGGCAAGGAGAGCGGTCGGGCGACGAAGACCACGCTGGACGCCGCGTGGCAGGCCGCGGCCGATCAGGCACTCGCCGCCGAGTCCGGTGGCCGGAACGCCTCACTGGTCGCCCTGCGCATCGACAACGGCGAGATCCTCGCCCTGGCCAACTCCCCCACCACCGGCTTCAACCGGGCTGCCTCGGGCACGTACGCACCAGGCTCCACCTGGAAGATCGTCACGAGCAGTGCGCTGCTATTGAAGAACGCCGTGACTCCGGACACCGTGGTGGACTGCCCCAAGTACCTGACGGTGGGCAAAGAGTTCCATAATGTGGAGACGTCGGAGTTCCACGGCGCCACGTTCCGGAAGGACTTCATGGAGTCGTGCAACACCGCTTTCATCAGCCTGCGCGGCAAGCTCGGCGACACGGAGACGGGCGAGGTGGCGCGCACGTACTTCGGCGTCGGCCAGGAGTGGCATGTGGGCATCCCCTCGTACGACGGATCGGTGCCCGTACCGAAGGACGAGACGGAGAAGGCGGCGGCCATGATCGGGCAGGGCCGCATCCAGGCGAACCCGCTGATCATGGCCTCGGTCACCGCCACCGCGGCCTCCGGCCGTTTCCACCAGCCGACGATCCTGCCGGATGCCGAGGACAGGACCTCGACCACCGCGCTCCCGCAGTCCGTGGTCGCCCAGTTGAAGACGATGATGCGGGACACGGTGACCGAGGGCACCGCACACGTCCTGGCGGACCTGCCCGGCGACATCGGCGCGAAGACCGGCACGGCGGAGGTCTCCGAGGACGAACCCAACAACGGCTGGCTCGTGGCCCGACGCGGCAATGTCGCCGTGGCCTGTGTGGTCGAGCAGGGTGTCACCGGAGGTGGCTCGGCCGGCCCGATCCTGCACCACCTGCTGTCCGCCGTCCCCGAAGACCCGTCGTAGCGCCTACGAGCCGCTACGCACTGGGCCGTTCCCGCGCATCGCGCCAGAAGGCACAGTCGTGCGCGTCATACGCGTCGGTGGTGTGTATCGCCCCGGGACCGGGGGCCAGCGACAGTACGGGGCCCGCGGTGTGCAGGACCGGCCAGTGCGGAGCTCCGGGTGTGTTCGGGTTCCCGGTGCGGGCGAAGGACGCCCAGTAGTCGATCATGCGGTCGGACAAGGTGCCCTGAGCTTCGGTCAGGGGCCGTTCGGTGGGCACGGAGGAGAAGAGGTAGGGCAGTTCGAAGCCGTGCGCCGCCCCGTAGGGAAGGCCGGGGTGCGCGGGGAGACCGGTCGGGACCGGGGCGTCCGGATCGTTGAACTCGTAGCCGTAGAGCGGCATCCGAGGTGCCTGCGTGGTGATCTCGCGGGCCTCCTGGAGCGTGGTGCATGCGAGGGAGCGGTCGGTCAGCACGGCGGACCAGGCCAGCGCAGGCGTCGGGTAGCGCGCCGCCGGGTAGTGAAAGTCCACCGCGGCGCCGGCCGGGCCGAAGGCCTCGTCGAGACGGGTGCGGTAGTCATCCTCGGTGCGGATGGGGTACGCGGCGAGCGACTGACCGACGAACATCCGCATCTCGTCGTGGTTGGTGCCCTGGAGCAAGGGCATGCGGTGGAAGCGGCCGGCGGCAAGGGCCTTGCCCGGCGCGGCGGGCAGCAGCGGGTTGCCGAAGGCGGGCCGGTTGAAAGACGCCATCAGTTGCGCGGTGGCAAGGCGTTCCGTGCTCTGCTCGCGCAGGCAGGCCAGCACCCGGGCGTCGTCGCCCGCCTCGCAGCCGAGCTGCCGCGCGGCCAGGGCGCCGCTGTCCTGGACGTCGCGTTCGGCGGCGAAGGGCTCGTACGCCGGTGTTCCGGGGCCGAGGGCGCCCGGCGGGAACGACATGTGGCAGGAACCGCTCTGCAGCACCGCCCGCTGGAAGAGCCCGGCCGCGCTCGGCGAGGTGAGGTGCGCACAGACGCTCAGGGCGCCCGCGGACTCACCGAACAGGGTGACGGCACCGGGGTCGCCGCCGAACCGCGCCGCGTTCACCCGCACCCACCGCAAGGCCGCCTGCTGGTCGGCGAGGCCGAACGGCGGAGCGGACCCGAGGGCGGGATGACCGAAGTAGCCGAAGACGCCGAGGCGGTAGTTGACCGTGACGACGAGGGTGTCACCGCGAACGGCCATCCGCTCGGCCCCGTAGTCGCCTCCGGACCCGCCGAGGAACGCCCCACCGTGCAACCACACCAGTACCGGGCGCCGCTGACCGGTGGGCGGGGGCGTCGACGGCATGGTGACATTGAGGTAGAGGCAGTCCTCGGAACCGCTCACGCCGTCCGTGCCGGGCATCGGCATCTGCACGCAGCGCGGGGCGGGGGCCGTCGCGTCCCGCACTCCCCGCCAGGCCGGTGCCGGCGCGGGCTCCCGCCAGCGCAGCCGGCCGGTGGGCGGCGCGGCGTACGGGATGCCGTCGAAGGTGACGTACGAACCGTGGGCGGCGCCCCGGACCAGGCCGTGGTCGGTCCGTACGACGGTTTCCGCAGAAGCCCCGTCGGCACGCGACGGCTCGGCGGCGGCAGTCGTGACGGACACGGCCGTCACGGCGAGCAGGACGGTCACGCGCAGCAAGCGCAGACTGTGCGCGCGCAGGCCAATGCACCTGCGGGGGCGTAGTGGTGGGATCGAGGACATGCGTGCTCCCTTGTCTCGACGGTCCGGGTTTTGCATGGCCCGGAGGCGGCCGGTGCTCAGTACGCTAGAAGCTCCCCCGCGCTGGAGGTTCAAGGGTCTGTGACGCACCGCACATGGAGCATCGGTGAACTCGCCGCCGCGACAGGCCTCTCGGTGAAGACCCTGCGCTACTACTCGGACAGCGGTCTGCTGCCGGTCGCGGAGCGCAGTGGCGGGGGCCATCGGCGCTACGGCCCGGAGGCGTGGGAGCGGATCGGACTGATCAGGCGCTTGCGGGCGCTCGACACGCCGATTGCGGCCATCACCCGGGTCGCGTGCGGGGAGCAGACCCTCGGCGACCTCGTGGCGACCGAACTCGCCGCCGTACAGGAGCAGCTGACGCAGTTGCGCTGGCGGGAGGCGACACTCGGCGCCGTCGACGACTGCGCGGACGGCGAGCGGCTGCGGCGCCTGGAGATCCTCGCCCGGGTGCATCGGCTTCCTGAGGCGCGGCGGAGCCTCACCGACCACTGGTACCGGGAGCTGCCCGCCGAGATGCCGAGGCGGCGGCTCGAAATCATGATCGCCATGCTGTCTCCCGAGCCCTCGCGCAACCCCTCCCCCGCGGCGGCGCTGGCGTACGCCGAGATACACGTTCTGGTCTCCACGCCCGGCTTCACGCGCTGGACGGGGGATCACGCGGAGGAGATGCGGGACGCACCCGCCTTCTACGGCGAGATCGACGAGGCGGCCGCTCTGACGGCCGCTGCAGTGCAGGAACGCCTGCGGCCTGGCCCCGGACCGGCGGTCGACGCCTTCGTGTCCGCTCACGCGCGGGCTCGGAGGGAGTCGGACACCCCGGCCTTCCGCCGCTTCCTGCACGCGCTGGTCTCCAGGTCGTCGGGCTTCGACCCACGTCTGCGTCGCTACTGGGGCCTGCTGGACGCCGTCACCGCAGGGCGTTCCCTGAACATGACAGCTGCTCACGCCTGGCTGACCGAGGGGCTGAGCCTCTCGATCTCCGGGACCGTGCCGTGCGCCGAGAACTCCGCCCACGGGTCCGCGCAGGGGCCTCCACCTGCGCGGAAGGCTTAATCGGGACCAGCGGCATAGCAGACCGCAGTCGCTCCTCGTGCGCCCGATCGCCCTCACCGGGTCACTTGCGGGCGCCACCACTACTTCCTCGCGGCGGGAGGCCTTGCCGCCCGCCGCCATCCCGCGATGCGCGGACTGGGTGACGCCATCGCCCTGGCCGTCGAGCGTGTCGCAGGCGACGCCGCCGCGACCGCGGTCGGCGACCGTAGCCTGATGGGTCGCGCCATTGGTCGCGCAGCCCTCGCCAAGAGCTCCAGCGGCTCCAATCGGCCCTCCTTTGCCGCAGGAGCCGCAGGCGGCCCGGTGCCTCAGCGCGTGAAAGCGCTGCTCCAGCCGGTGGCGACTCCTCGCGGCGTCGCAGTCGCGGCAGCCGGCCTGCCACTTGCCTGCTCAGCCGCAACCAGCGGGGAAGCCACTGCAGGGCTCGCGCGTCTGCATCAGCACGTTGACATCGCCCAGGGCGAAGTCCACGACGACTGACCTCGCGGGCCGCAGCTCTACCGCCACCGCGATCCGCCTTGAAGTCTTTCTCGCTGTTGCGGGTGGGGTACGGCGCCCGCGCCTGGGACAGGGAACGGCTGCCCCAGGAGAATCGGGGGCTTCTGGCGGGCTTCGGTGCATCACCGGCGTGATGTGTGCGAGAGGCCTCCCGGCCCGCCGCTGCCGTGCGGCCGGCGACGGGCCGGGAAGGGGCAGCACTGGCCGGGTCAGTCCTTGTGCTGGAAGGACGCCTTCTCAACGGCTTCGGTGTCCTCACGGAAGCGGGACCACGCATCGGGGTCGCGGTCGAGGGCGTCGAGGAGGTACGCGGTGACGGCGTCGGCGACGAGGGCAACCCGGTGGGCGTCCGTGTCGGTGGTCTCGCACACGGCTTCCCCGGCGATGCCGCCCAGGGTGTGCTCTCCGCCGGGGACGACGAGGAGATGTTTGGGGGCGGGGCTGACGTCGAAGGCGTCGAGGAACCAGTCCGGTCCGCGCGTGGACATCTTCGACTGGTCCTTGTCGCCGGCGATGACGAGTGCCGGTGCGGTCATGGTGGCGTAGTCCGGCCTCATGAAGGGCAGGTGCTCGACGGCGAACGGCGTGAGCGAGTCGCCCGTGCCGGTCGCGGCGATGAGCACGCCGGCCTTTGCTCCGTCGTGGGAGAAGTCCTCGCCCGCGGTGCCTTGGGCGTCGAACACGCGGGCGCCCAGCAGGGTGCCGACGGTCTGGGCTCCCCAGGAGTGTCCGACAAGGGCGACGCTTCTCGGGTCGGCGCGGTCGATCAGGTCGCCTGCCTCGGCCAGGATGGTGTCGAGGTGGTCCAGCACCGCGTGGAGGTCGTCGATGCGTACGCGCCAGATGGTGCCGAAGCGCGGATCGTCGAACGGTATGGTGTTGCGGCGCGAGTCCAGGTGGGTCGGTTGCACGACGACGAAGCCGGCGGCGGCCCAGCGGTCGACCAGCGGCTCGTAGCCGTCCATCGACCACGCGTTGCCGTGGGAGAACACGATGACCGGAAGGTCGCGACCCTCGGCCGGTGCGGTCACCTTGACCTGCAGGGGCACCGCCCGACCACTGGTGGGGACGGTGATGGGCTTGATCGCGACGGTCTTCGTCCGGGATTGCGCAGGAGCGAACATGTGCGGACTTCCTGTAGGAAAGGCGCGTGCCGCATACTTGACGGAACGACGTTCCGCCCACAGTAGCGGAACAATGTTCCGCGAACCAGGGGTGAGATCTTGTCCCGATCGGTCGGCTCCAGAGCGGCAGGCGCCGAGCGCACTCGCCAGTCCCTGCTCGCAGCCGCGGCGCAGGTGTTCGTCGAGCAAGGCGTCCAAGCGCCCATCCGTGACATCGCCGGCCGGGCCGGGGTGGGCCTGGGCACCGTGTACCGCCACTTCCCCACCCGGGCGGACCTGGTCGTCGCCGTCTACCGGCACCAGGTGGACGAGTGCGCGCGACTCGCCGCCGATCTCGCCGGGTCGCCGAGGCCGGGCGAGGCCCTGTGGCGCTGGATGGACGCTTTCGTGGAGTTCCTCGTCACGAAGCACGGACTGGGGGCGGCGCTCCAGTCCGAGGACCCCAGCCTGCAGAGCCTGCACTCCTTGATGCTCGACACACTGGTCCCGGCCTGCGCCTCGCTCCTCGACGCCGCGACGGCCCGGGGGGAGCTTGACCCGGACGTCACCGCGTACACACTGATGCGAGCGGTCGGCAACCTGTGCATCCTGGGTCCGGGATACGACCGCGAGCACGCGCGGGCCATGGTCACCCGACTCCTTGCCGGCTGCCGGACGACCATGCCCCCGGACGGTCCCGTGGCGGCCTGACGGCGAGCGGCGAAGACCCTCCCCCGCACCCGGGCGAACAGGCCGGCAGCGGCCGAGTTCGCCGACACCCCGTCCCGCCTGCGGGTTTCCCGTCCGATCGGCCGACCGCCGGCCGACAGGCGGCGCAACACCTCAACGGCCTAGGTGTATTGCCCTGTGAGGTTGGGGACGCGGCTGGCGGGTGGCTTGCCTGCGAGCGCGGTGTGTCCGCGGTGGTGATTGTAGGTGTGCAGCCAGCCGGGGAACGCGTCGCGTCGTTCCTGCTCTGATTGGTAGGGGCGGGCGTAGGCCCACTCGTCGAGCAGGGTGCGGTTGAGGCGTTCGACCTTGCCGTTGGTCTGCGGCCGGTAGGGGCGGGTTCGCTTGTGGGTGATCCCGGCCGCTGCCAGGGTGTCGCGCCAGGTGTGGGACTTGTAGCAGGAGCCGTTGTCGGTCAGGACGCGTTCGACGGTGATGCCTGCGCTGGTGAAGTAGGCGTGGGCCCGCTGCCAGAAGGCGGTGGCGGTCTCCTTCTTCTCGTTGGTGTGGATCTCGCTGTAGGCGAGGCGGGAGTGGTCGTCGACGGCGGTGTGGATGTAGCTGTAGCCGGCGCTCTTGCGGGTCTTGCGGCCGGCCTGGCGGCCCAGCACCTTGTGGCCGCCGCCGTCGGGGATGTTGCCGAGCTTCTTGATGTCCACGTGCACCAGTTCGCCGGGCTTCTCGCGTTCGTAGCGGCGTATGTTCCGGCCGGTCGCACGGTCCAGATGGGTTAGACGGGCGAGCCCGAACCGGGTGAGGACCCGGTGCACGGTCGAGGGCACCAGTCGCAGGTGGTGGGCGATGCGGGCCGGGCCCCAGCGCCGTAGGACACGAACTTTGATGATGCGCCGCTCGGTGCGGGTCGGGGTCCGCCCGGGACTGTGACGAGGACGCGAGGAGCGGTCGGTCATGCCCGCTTCACCGAGGTGCCGGTAGCGGCCGGCCCAGCGCTGGGCTGTGGTTGGTGAGACCTGGAAGCGTTCGGCGGCTCGGCGCAGCGGCCAGCCCTCCTCGACCACACAGCGGGCCAGGCGCAGGCGTCCAGTCTCGGTCAGGGGTGCATTACGGTGGGGCACGAGGGCCTTTCGGTCAGGTGTTGACATCGCAATCCACACCGAACCGGAAGGCCCTCACCTGCTTCAAGATCCCTCAGCCGAGACCTGGCTCACCCGTCCACAACCTCCCAGGACAGAACACCTAGGGCCTGTCCGGCGGATCATGGGCGGAGCCATAAGCGGACTGCCCCTGCGGTGACCGTGCCGTGGAAGACGTAGGCCCGCTTGTCGTAACGGGTGGCGATCGCGCGGGAGTTCTTGAGTCGGTTGATGGTCCGCTCGACCTCGTTGCGTCGCCTGTAGCGCTCGCGGTCGAAGCCTGCAGGTCTGCCGCCCGCGCTGCCTCTGCGCCGGCGGTTGGCCCGCTGGTCCTTCGGCTCGGGGATCGTGTGCTTGATGCGGCGTCTTCGCAGGTAGCGGCGATTTCGGCGGGAGCTGTAAGCCTTGTCGCCACTGACGTGAGCGGGCCGGGTCCGGGGCCGCCCGCCCAGCGGGCGGGGAACCCGAATCCGGACCAGGACCTCGATCATCTGCGGGGCGTCACCCCACTGACCTGGAGTGATCAGAAGAGCCATGGGGCGGCAGCCGCCTTCACCGGCGAGGTGGATCTTGGAGGTCAGACCGCCCCGGGACCGCCCGAGTCCCTCATCGGGGCGGTGGTGCCGGGGCGTCGTCCTTTTTTCGGGACCCGCGGCCTCGCCCTGCGGGCGCCAGCCGCGTGCTGGTGGGCCCGGCAGGACGTCGAGTCGACGCCGACCATGCCCCAGTCGATCCGCCCGGCCAGGTCGGCGTCGGCCTGGACCGCCTGCAGGAGCCGGTCCCAGGTGCCGTCCGCCGACCAGCGGCGATGCCGCTCGTAGACGGTCTTCCACGAGCCGTAGCGTTCCGGCAGGTCACGCCACGGAACACCGGTGCGGACCCGGAACAGGATCCCGTTGACCACGGTCCGGTGATCGTTCCACCGGCCGCCCCGGCCACCCGGCAAAGGCAGATGCGGCTCCAGCAACGACCACTCATGATTCGTCAGATCCCCCCGGCCCATGCCCCAACCAACGAGCGACCGATCGGAAAGTCACATGATCCGCCGGACAGGCCCTAGGTGCATTGATCACGAGCGTTGTTGACACTGGTCTGGTCTTGGACATGGCGACGACCTCCGGTGTGGTGGGAGCTGTCCAGGAACTCACCGCGCGGAGGTCTTCGTGCCCCACCGTAATGCCCGGCTGACCGTCTTCGGTAGGAGAAGAATGCTGGTCGACCGCGTGTACTCAGGGCGTCCGGTCACTCATGTGGCGGCCGAGATGGGTATCTCCCGCGCCACGGCCCACAAGTGGATACGCCGGTGGCAGGCCGAGTGCCAGGCGGGTCTGTACGACCGGTCGAGCCGGCCTCGCACGACGCCGCACCGGACTGCGGCCGCGATGGAAGACCGGGTCTGCCACCTGCGGCGAAGCCGCAAGCTCGGACCGGCCCGGATCGGGGCGGTCCTGACGTGAAGAAGCCCGGCCGGATCCCCGACGGCGGCGGCCACAAGACCAACGGCCGCAAGGCCGGCCGCCCGGTCCACAGCATGGGCTTCGACTACGTCCATTCCGCCGTCGACGACCACTCCCGCCTGGGCCACGGCGAAATCCACGCCCACGAGAAGGTCGCCACCTGCGCGGCCTTCCTGACCCGCACGGCCGCCTTCTTCCGCGACCACTGCATCGACCGCATCGAACGGGTCCTGACGGACAACGCCTGGACCTAGCGCTGCCCCACCGCACTCGAGGGCAAGCCCCCAAATCAGCGGCGTCAACAACGCTGCGGGTCAATACACCTAGCGCGTTGGGAGAGGGTGGGTCATGCGGCGGTGGCGATCCTGCCGAGGGGATGCCTGAGGTCACCTGTCCGGCGGGAGTGGACAGGGTGCGCCGCCGTCACCGCTCGTGGGCGTCGACGAAATGGTTGTCGTGGTCTTCGTGAAGGCGGCTCAGCTCCCGCTCGTTGATGGTGGCGAGCTGTGCGAAGTACTCCTCCCGCGGTACGCCCGGCGAGAGTGCCATCAGGAGGGTGGCTGGTTCGGCGCGTTCCTTCCGGAGGGCATGGACTCCGCTCATCGGGGCATGTGCGGTGTCGCCACGCCTCAGTGTTCGCCATGTCTGCCCGTCGAAGTAGTCGATTTCGCCTTCTTCCACGATGAAGGTCTCGCTGAAGGTCGTGTGAAAGTGCGGGGCAGGTCCCCGGCTGGAGGGCGACATGCGCCACCGGTAGATGCTCACCATTCCCCTGGTCTCCGCCGGACCGGCGAGGACTTCGACGGTCGATCCGCTGCCGCCCAGGCGAATCATTCGCGTCTGTTGGGCCCGCTCAGGCTCCTGGGAGCGCCGGGCACTCGATTGCGTGTTCGTCATGGCCCGAGTCTCCGGGTTTCACGGTTCTGCTCGCGCTCACTTCGGCGGTGGCCTAACAATGCGGGGATGATCCGCTACCGCTTGGGTGCCGGCGCCGCGAGTGTGCGGTGGGCGATGTCACCGATCCACGAAGTGGTCAGCCTTGCTCAGCTGTTGACCGAACCGCAGCGTCACGCGATGTTCCATCCGTGGCTTCGCCGTCGCCACCTCCGTCTCTCGCATACGGACCTGCGGGCGCTCACCGTCTTCATGGCCGACGGTGCGTATCGGCCCGACTTCCTCGACCCGTCGCCGATGACCAGTGAGCCGAGGTTCGAAGAAGGTATGGATGCCCTCCTCGCCGCACCGACGGACCAGACGTACGCGGAACTGGTGGACGCCATGCGGGGACGTGGAGCAGACATGGGCCGGCTGCTCAACGACCCCGGGCGGGCCAGGTCCGAGGCCGCCGATGCGCTGCGCCGCCTCTGGAAGACAGTCGTGGAACCGGAGTGGGTGTCCATGCGGCAGGCTCTGCGTGCCGAGTTACTGGACCGGGCCATCCAGGTCAACCGCGAGGGGCTCCGAGCGGTGCTTCCGCGCCTGCACCCGTCCGCGGCGTTCGAGTACGACACCGTCACCGTCGAGAAGCCTGTGGACATCGACGTCGACTGCCCTGAGGGGCTCATTCTCGTTCCGTCGCTGTTCATCACCGACCGGGTGCAGTGCACCACCTCGGACCACTGGGCCCCGGCGATCTACTACCCGGCGTCCGGGCGGTACCTCTGGGCGGCACCTCCCACTCCGAGGTCGCTCGACCGTCTTCTGGGCGCCACTCGAGCGAGGATCCTTGCCGCGCTCACCACTCCGCTACAGACGACGGCGGTGGCCGGACTGGTGAACGTCACTCCCCCGACCGCCAGCGAACACCTGGCAATCCTGCGGGACGCCGGGCTGGTCGAGCGCAGCCGGGCCGGCCGTACGGCCATGTACGAACTCACCGAGGCCGGGCATGCCCTCCTGGCTGCAGCCTGTTCGCCTGCTTCGGGGTCTCGCGCAGATCCTCCCCACGGCGTGCAGTCCTCCGCCGAGGGCAGGCCGTTGGTGGCGACGTACTCCAGGACGGCGGCGAACCCGTCGGCGTTCTCTCGCGGGAGCCGGACGCCGAAGGGAAACGGAGCTGGTACCGGTACGGAACGTCTGTGTCGCGGGCCCCTCGACGACTGATGACCGGTGTCGGCTTCTGCGGAAGGATGACCGCATGACGCAGATCGACAACCCGCTTCCTCGCCAAGTCGCCGACGCATACGTCACAGCCCTCATCGAGCTTGACCCGATCACGGGTACGTTCCTCGGCGTGCCGAAGAGTTCCACCCGCTTGCCCGACCTTTCACCGGCCGGCGCGGACGCCCTCGCGGCGCTCGCGCGTGAGACCCTCGCGCGCCTCACCGAGGCTGAGCGCTTGCCCGGTGCCGACAGCGGGACCGAGCGCCGCTGCGCTCGTCTGCTGCGCGAACGCCTCACTGCGGAACTCGCGGTTCACTCGGCCGGTGAACACCTGCGGGCCGTAGGCAATATAGCGACGCCACCCCACTTCGTCCGCGACGTCTTCACGGCGATGCCGACCGGGACCGAGGAGGACTGGACGGCCGTCGTCGAGCGCCTGCGGGCCGTGCCCCGGGCGCTGGCCGGCTACCGCGAGAGCCTGGCCCTCGGACTCGAACGCGAGTTGTACGCGGCCCCCCGGCCCACCGCCACCTTCGCCGACCAGCTCGATCAGTGGGTCGACACCGATGGCCAAGGGCGAGGGTGGTTCGAAGATTTCACAACCGCCGGTCCCGACGCGCTGCGCGGCGAGCTGGGCGAGGCGGCCCGTGCCGCCACCGCCGCCCTCACCGGACTGCGCGACTGGATCCGTGAGGAATACGAACCCGCCGTCCAAGGCGCCCCGGACACCGTCGGCCGCGAGCGCTACGCCCGCTGGGCCCGTTACTACAACGGCACCGACCTCGACCTCGACGAGGCATACGCCTACGGCTGGTCGGAGTTCCATCGTCTGCTCGCCGAGATGCGGACCGAGGCCGAACGTGTCCTGCCAGGCGCGAACACCCCCTGGACAGCGCTGGCCCGGTTGCGTGAGCAGGGCCGGCACGTCAAGGGCGAGGAGAAGGTCCGTGACTGGCTCCAGGGCCTGATGGACCAGGCGATCAGCGCCCTGGACGGCACCCATTTCGAACTCGCCGACCGGGTACGGCGTGTGGAGTCCCGTATCGCGCCGTCCGGAGGCGGCGGCGGACCGTACTACACCCCTCCCTCGGAGGACTTCTCCCGCCCCGGCCGCACCTGGCTGCCGACCATGGGACAGACCCGCTTCCCCGTATACGACCTGGTGTCGACCTGGTATCACGAGGGCGTCCCGGGTCACCACCTCCAGCTCGCCCAATGGATACACGTCTCAGAAGACCTCTCCCGCTACCAGGCGACCGTCGGCATGGTCAGCGCCAACATCGAGGGATGGGCTCTCTACGCCGAGCGCCTGATGGACGAACTGGGATTCCTGAAGGACCCCGAGGAACGGCTCGGCTATCTGGACGCGCAGATGATGCGGGCGGTCCGGGTGATCGTCGACATCGGCATGCACCTGGAGCTGGAAATCCCGGCCGGCTCCCCGTTCCACCCGGGCGAGCGGTGGACGCCTGACCTCGCCCAGGAGTTCATCAGCGCGCACAGCAGCCGCCCGGCGGACTACGTGGAGAGCCAGCTCATCCGCTATCTGACAATGCCGGGGCAGGCTATCGGCTACAAGCTCGGGGAACGGGCCTGGTTGCTCGGCCGGGAAAGAGCCAAAGAGCACCGCGGCGATGCCTTCGACCTGAAAGCCTGGCACATGGCTGCCCTCTCTCAGGGCTCCCTGGGCCTGGACGACCTGGTCGACGAGCTCTCCCAGCTCTGACGGGCGGACCAAGGGCGTCCCTTCTGATCATGCTCAGGCCGCATCCCACGTTTGTTCTGGGCGCGAGGGCGCTGAGGCGGCTTCGTAGTCGCGTCAGTCTGGTGGGGTGCCCGCCGTACGGCGGGCACGTCCGGTCAGTTCATCAGGGTGGGCGGGAGGGCGGGCGGGGGCAGCAGTCGGCTCCTGCGGCGCGACCATACGCGGTGGGACCACCGCACGGCGAAGCAGGCGCCGCCGGTGATGGTTCCGGCGGCGACCGCCATACCACTGTGATGCTGGAGGAACTGCCTCACGGCGTCCGTCGCGGCGGCGATCATCACCAGCCACAGGAAGCAGTGCGCGGTCCAGAAGACGATCGCGATCACGAGGTCGACGCGTCGCATACGGGCGAGCTGCGAGCGCACGTAGCGTGTACTCACCTCGTCGAGGACCACAGTGGACATGGCAACTCCTTGTTCAGCGCGCACAGGTGGCGGCAGGTGACCGGCCGGGCCGGTGTACCGGGAATCCGGCATGCGCACCGTAGGAGGCCCCAGCGTGGTGGTCTGCCTTTTCCCGGCGGGATGTTGTTCCTCCGCGCTCTGACCTGCGGTATCGGCCGGGCCAAGCGGGAGCGCTTACCCTTTGTCCCGGGATAAGTCGCCGGGCGCGGCACGGGAGGGGGAAGCGGTGGGCGATCGTTCGCCGGGGCGGCCGGGTCGTCCGTTCAAGGAGCTGGCGCCCCAGCCCGACGCGAAGCCGCATGTGGTGGATTTCCTCCGCAAGCTGCTCATCGAGTCCGGGCTGCACCAGCAGGACTTGATCGGGCCGCTGGGCATGAGCAGGAACAAGCTGTCCGACCGGTTCAACGGCCGTGGTCTGAACAGGGCGTTCGTGCTGAAGGTCGTAGAGGTGTGCACCAAGGACCTCGACTCTCACGCCCGGCTCAGGCAGCTCGCCACCGCCGAGCGGCTGTGGGACAGGCCGTCCCCCGGCCTGGACCCGAGGCTGTCGGCCGACGCCAGGAACACGGTCCTCACCGCGACCGCCGTCATCGCCCGCGCCGAGGCCGGCCGGGCCGAGGCGCTGCAGGAGTTGGTGGACAAGCAGCGGCAGCTCGACGAGGCCGAAGCGGCGAGGGCGCTGGCCGAGGAGACATTGCGGGCTGCAAGCGCGCTGTCCGCGGTGCTGGCTGTGTGGGTTGTCATCCTGGCCGACGAAGTGCAGCGCCGACACGTGGACCGCAGCGCCGTCGCCGGCCGTGCCGCTGTGGACCGTGACGAGCTCGTGCGAGTGGAGACTCTGCTGAACCTGACCGTCCGCCAGCACGAGCGCGTGATAAGTGACAAGGAGAAGACCAGCGGTGACTTCGACCGTGCCGCGTCGGTACTCGCAGGGCTGATCATCACCGCGCGCCGTCTGCGCGAGGAGATCGCGCGGCTACGCGGGGACGAGCCGCCCGGCCCGCCCCCTCACAGTCCCGGCGCCGGCGCGATCGCCCTGGTTCCCTTCGATGCCACACACGAGTTCACCGCCAACATCGACCAGGCCATCTCCCGCGCGGAGGAGTTCAGCCGCACCATCGGCCGGCAGGTCCAGCAGGCCGCAGGCGTCCTGGCCGGACTCGACCCGCAGGCGGTCCCCGGCAGCACTGTCCGGCCGCAGACACCCGGTGCGCACCACGACGGGTATCTGCCCGGATCCTTCCTCTCCCGCCTCGCCCCCGACGACCACGACAACCTGCTGCACCTCGGGCGACCGCACCGCACACAGGAACTCGACGGGCTGTCCCACCGGCAAGGTGTGGTCCTGGTGCTGTCCGGCACGCTGCTGCGGAAGATCCGCACCTTCGCCGGGTCGTTCAACGTCGGCGTGTGCAACGCCGGCGACGTCGTGGGCGACGCCTACGCGCTGACGGGCAGGCTCAGCAACGAGTACATCGCGTACTGGAGCAACGGCGACACCGTCGTCGTCCCCCACCAGGAGTTCGCCCGTTACATCAACGACCGGCCCTCGGCCGTACGCGCGCTGCTCGCCTCGACCGCGCACACCAGTGCCGAGCAGAGCAGGCGCACGGGCAGGGGACCACGCGCCACACTCATCAGAGCTCTCGTCCGTCTCGCGGAGTCCCACAGCGCCACGCTGACCGGCCCCATCACCCTGGCCGTCTCCGAGGGAACCTTTCACGAGCTCGTGCCGCAGGGCCGGGAACGGCTCAACGCCCTGGCCGACGAGGGCCTCATCCGCATCACAGACGATGACCAGATGATCATCCCCGATCTGCGCGCCCTGCGGCTCGGGCTTCCGGCAGCCGACGGGGAACCGCCTGTCGCAGACTCCGAAGACGCCGGCACGAGCCAGCACGGTCAGCAGAATCAGCAACCGGGCGCAGTCCAAGCCCAGACCAACCACTCCTCCACCCCGCACACGCAGGGATGACGCCTACCCGTGTCTGCTATGGGCGCCGCCTTCGATCGGATCGGTCGGACCGGGCCGGGTTCAGTGCGCGGCCAGCAGTTCTCCGTACCAGTCGAGTGTGGCGTCGACCGTGGCCGGCATCGGGTTCGGGGTGAGGCTGTACGCCTTCTCGATGGCCGTGGAGTCGACGATCTGCGCCTCCGTGTGCTGGTAGAACATCTCGGCGTACTCCGCCATGAACACCTCGTCGAACGGGCCGAACGGGCGCGGCTCGGCTATGACGGTGAGGTTCAGGGGGCGGCCGATGCGCTGGGCCACCAGGTCCATGATCTGGCGGGTGGTGAGCGCGGGTGCCGTGGGCAGGTGCCAGACGCGGCCGTCGCCGTCCGGGTTCTCGCCGAGCGTCGCCAGGCCCGCCGCCACGTCTCCGATGTACGTGTAGCTGTGCGGCAGCTCGATGTCGCCGAGTACCGGCACCTCTCCCCCGGTCAGCGCGGCCGGGAACACCGCGCCGCCGAGCGTGGAGTTGAGGACTCCGGGGCCGACGAAGTCGGCGGACCGGCCCAGCACGACGCGTAGCCGTCCCTCGTCGTGGGCGGCGAGGTAGCGGGCGTCGAGCTCCGCGCGCATGCGGCCCTTGCGGGAGGTCGCGTTCCAGGGGGTTTCCTCGGTCATCACCGCGCCGTGCGTCTCGCCGTACGGGTAGAGCGTGTCGAGGACGACGAGGCGCGCGCCGGCCGTCTCGGCCGCCGCGAGGACGGACTGCTGGATGCGCGGCATGACCTCGACCTGGAGGTGATAGCCGACGTTCAGGCAGTGGTAGGCGACCGCCGCTCCGTCGAGGGCGGCCCGCGCGCCTTCCGCGGTCGACGCGTCGGCGGCGAACCGCTGAACTCCGTCCGGGGCGCCGCCGTCGCCGCTCCGGTCCACCAGTCGGACCTGGTGGCCCCGGCCGGCCAGCTCTGCGGCGAGTGCGGTGCCGGCGGGGCCGGCGCCGAGGACTACGTGGAGATCACGTGTTGTGGTCATGAGGGCTCCCGAAGTAAGTGAGAGTGACTGTGCATTGCTTTAGTTATGGACTGTAACTCTTGCAATGGTCCATCGCAAGAGTTCTTGTTAGACTCCGTAACGGAAGTGAGTGTGCCTAGCGAGAGGGCCGAGAATGGCGGAGACGCAGCAGGGGCCGCGGGCCAGGTACCGGGAGCAGACCCGGGCGGAGATCAAGGAAGTGGCGCTGCGCCAGCTCGCGGAGGGTGGTGCGGCGGCGCTCGCGCTCACACGCATCGCCAAGGCGCTGGGGCTCTCGGGGCCCGCCCTCTACCGCTACTTCGCCAATCGCGACGACCTGCTGAGCGCCCTGATCAGAGACGCGTACGACGACGCCGCAACGGCCATCGGCGAGGCGGCGGCCACGGCGCGCGACCGGAGCCCGCGCGAGCGGCTGCGCGTACTGGCCGGGGCCTACCGCGCCTGGGCCGTCTCCGAGCCGCACCGCTATCTGCTGATCCAGGGCTCTCCGGTACCGGGGTATGTGGCCCCGGACGACACCCTGGAGCGCGCGCGTGCCGCGCTCGGACCGTTCCTGCCGGTCTTCGCAGGCGGTTCCCCGGGGGCCGACGCGGCCTCGATGGTGGACCGGATGGCGGCGTGGCTGGAGACGGACGCCGGTGTGGGGTCCTGGGTGGCGGAGTACGCGCCCGACGCCGCGGGGGACGTCAGGGCTTCCGCCGTTGCGCTGGCCGGTGCGGTGCTGGTGTGGGCGCAGTTGCACGGGGCGGTGGGCCTGGAGGTGGCGGGGCAGTTCGCCGGCATGGGGCACGACGGGGAGTCCCTGCTCGCGGCCCAGAACGGCATGCTGGCGGACGCCTTCGGGCTGGAGTAGGCGCTGGGGCCCGGGGGTGCGGGCCCGTCGGCCGTTGCGGGCTCCGGTCGTGCGGGGCGGGCGGTCGGCCGGGCGATCGATGAGTTCTGGGGCGCGCAGGAGTTATCACCGTACGGCCGCTCACAGGCTGACGCCCTCGTACCCGAAGGAAGCAGCATGGCAAAGCTCATCTATTCGATGGTCACCTCGCTCGACGGCTACGCCGAGGCGGAGGGCGGCCCCGGCACGGGGGCCGACGACCCGGAGGTGCACACCTTCATCAACGACCTCTTCCGCCCCGTCGGCACGTACCTCTACGGCCGACGGATGTACGAGACGATGGTCTACTGGGAAACCGCGCACACCGAGCCCGACCAGCCACCGCACATCCTGCAATACGCCCGCGACTGGCAGGCCGCGCATTAGATCGTGTACTCCTCGACCCTTGAGTCCGTGTCCAGCGCGAAGACCCGGATCGAGCGGACCTTCGACCCGAAGGCGGTACGTGATCTCAAGGCCGTGGCCGATCACGACCTCACCGTCGACGGCCCGAACCTCGCGGCCCAGGCGATCAAGGCCGGACTGGTGGACGAGTACCACCTGTTCATCACCACGAGCGTGGTCGGCGGCGGAAAGCGGTTCTTCCCCGACGGCGTACGCCTCGATCACAGGTAGAGCGGTCCCGCAGGCGCTGGTGAGAGCGTCGTGCCGGCGGACGGTGGACACCCGCTCCAGACCCGCCAGGTCGAGGTCCGTCTGGGCGGACAGCAACTGATGAGCCTGCTGCACCAAAGCGTGAACCTCGGTACGCATGGCCAACGCACGCGGCGTAGGCGTCATGTGGCGTCCAGTGCGCACCAGAATCAGGTCACCGGCGGCCTTGCCGTTACGCTCCTCAGTCGCTCTGTCACCCGATGTGACGGGCTCGGCCGACCAGAGCGGCGACACTCCGCGGTGCTTCCGCGCCGAAGAAGACCTCCAGGTTGCGCTCCGAGCGGCTGGCGGCTTCGCTGCTGCGCGGGAACAGCCGCTCTTCGTAGGCGGCGAACGCGGCCTCGTTGTCGGGTTGCTCGACCAACTCGCGGGCCAGATCGGCACCGTCGTACATGGCGAGGTTCGCACCCTCGCCGGCGAAGGGCGACATCAGGTGGGCGGCGTCGCCGACGAGCGTCACGCCGGGCACTCTGTCCCATGCGAGTCCGACGGGGAGGGCGTGGATGGGCCGGAGCCACGGTTCTGCGTCGCTCTCCGCCACGAAGACGGTGAGCAGCGGCGACCATCCGTCGAACTCGTCGGCGATCCGGCGGAGGCCCGAGGGCTGGATGAAGTCGAGCGACCTCATCCAGTCCTCGGGCTTGTTCAGCGCCACGTATCCGCGCAGGTGCCCGTCGGCGTAGCGATGGGCGATGATCCCTTTGCCCGGTGCGACCGCCATCAGCGTCCCGCTGCCGATCGCGGTGACGCGCGCCCGATTGTTCCGGCCGTCCGGGGCGAGAGCGATCTCGACGAAGCAGGTTCCGCTGTAGACAGGCCGCCGGGCGGGGGTGAGCAGCGGGCGGACCGGAGCGAGGAACTCGTCGTACAGGCCGGCGGCCCGAAGTGCGATCTGCCCGGTCTCTTCGTGGATGTCGAGCAGGCCGCCCTGCGCACGGGACGTCGCCGAGGTCTCGCTCTCGTAGATCGTCGCGGCGATGCCGTGAGCCTGAAGCACCCGGGCGAGCGTCAGGCCGCCCGGTCCCGCTCCGATGACGGCGATGGTCTCGTTCATGATGCGCTCCTGATTGACGCCGACACGCGTCGGCGGTGGTCGGCGCCGGGAGAGGACGGGTGCCCCGGTCTCGGCGAGGAGACGCTCAACGATGAGAACCCGCTGCATCGATGTACGAACGATGTCCTGCGGAAGAGCCCGCGGGACTTCGCTTTTCGCGACGGACTCACGTTAGCTCGGTGTCGGCCTCGCGAGCAGACCGTACGGCAGGTAGCCCGACCGGACACCGAGTTCCCAGTACGTTCCGCACGGACGCCCGCACTTCACTGCTCGGCGGAGCACGCTGCCACCGCGCCTGGCGGTTCAGCCCGTGAGGGAGCTGAGCCAGCTGGTGAGCAGACGGTTGGTCTCCTCAGTGCGTTCCTGCTGGATCCAGTGGCCGCAGCCCTCCAGGAGGTGGGAGGCGGTCAGGCCGGGGAGGGTGGTGGAGAAGGCGTCGATGGCGTCGGACATCCAGGTGGTGGAGGCGTCCAGGGTGCCGCCGATGAACAGGGACGGCTGCTTGATCGGGGCGCCGTGGAGGGGGGCGAGGTCCTCCCAGTCGCGGTCCATGTTGCGGTAGCGGTTGAGGGCGCCCGTCAGGCCCGTGCGCTCGAACTCTCCGGCGTAGACGTCGAGGTCGTCTACGGTCAGCCAGCCCGGGAGGATGCCGGCGGGGAAACGGTCACGCAGTCGACCGCCGTGGGCGACGAAGTGTGGGTCGGGCTCGCCCTGGGCGGGCATGGTGTCGGCGGACAGGGCAGCGTAGAAACCCGCGAGCCAGCCCCGCACGTCGGGCTCGATCTCCGCCTCGGCGCGGCCGGGCTCCTGGAAGTAGGAGACGTAGAACTCCTGCTCGGGGCCGCCGATCCGGCCGAGGACGTCGGTGGGGCGGGGGCCGCCGGGTGGCGCGTACGGGACGCTCAGCAGGGCGACGGCCCGGAAGACCTCGGGGTGGAGCAGGGCGGAGGTGGCGGCGATGTTGGAGCCCCAGTCGTGGCCGACGACCACCGCGCTCTCCTCTCCGAGAGCGCGTACGACGGCAACGTTGTCCTCCACCAGGTCCAGCATCCGGTAGGCATCGGTCTCCGCGGGCTTGGAGGAGCGGCCGTAGCCGCGCACGTCGAGCGCCACCGCCCGGTAGCCGGCCGCGGCGAGGGCCGGGAGCTGGCGGCGCCAGGAGTACCAGGACTCGGGGAAGCCGTGCACGAGCAGGACCAGCGGGCCGGTTCCCTGCTCGACCAGGTGCAGGCGCCCGGCGGGGGCCTCGACGGTGCGGTGACGGAGTGCGGCGGACGGCTCGGGCTGCATCGGGTCTTCTCTCGGTTCACGGGTGGACACGGGTACGCATCGATCATGCGGCGCAGGGGCCGTCCGCCGCGATCACCCTTGCCAATCTGGCAAACTTGCAGGGCAGGATGGTGGAGTGACACGTCCGGAAGGGGGCGGAGCGGGTGACGGACGATGACCAGGCCGACACGTCGGCGGCCATCGGCCGCCGGCTTCGGGCCGCACGTCAAGACCGCGGCTCCACGCTCACCGGCGTCAGCTGCGCGACCGGCATCTCCCCGAGCACGTTGTCGCGGATCGAGACCGGCCGACGCAAGCCCACTCTGGAAATGCTGCTGCAGCTGGCGAAGGAGTACGAGGTCTCCCTGGACGAGCTGGCCGGCACCGCTCCCGCCGCCGGGCCCCGCGCCTCCGCGCTCCAACGTTTCGGCGACGACAAGGTGGTGCTGCCGCTGACCCGGTACGTCGGAGGCCTGCACGCCCACAAACACGTCCTGCCCGCCATCCAGGAGCCGCCCGCGCGGCCCCGGCAGGTCTCCCACGGCGGCTGGGAATGGCTGTGCGTCCTGTACGGGCGGCTGTGGCTCGCACTCGGCGACCAGGACCTCGTCCTGAGCGCCGGGGAAGTCGCCGAGTTCGACACCCGCGATCCGCATGGGGTCGCCAACGCCGGCCCCGGTGGTCCGGTCGAGTACTTGATCATGTTCGGGCCGCAGGGGGAGCGCCTGCGACCGCGCACCCCGCCCGCCCCCGGCCCCAGGGCCCGGTAGCGAGCAGCGAACGAACGGCCTGACGTCCCGGATACGCGCAGGATGTCGGGCCTCTTCCGCCGGAGCCGGCAGGGCCGGCGTAGGGGTCACCGGGCATCGCCGCGCGGAACCGAGCCCGGACAGGCTCGGCGCCGCCAGCCCTGGTCGGGACGGCCGTCGGCGAGCCACTGGGCAAGGCCGCGCAGCCCGGCCGCCCAGCGTCCGAGGTCGGTGGCCTCAGCATGGACGGTGACTACGGTGAGCGACTCGGCCACCGCCTCGTCCGACCGCTGGGCGTCGTTGAGGGTCAGGGCAGGGCCAGGCCGGTTCGGTCCGAGACGGGCACTGGCGCCTCTGAGCGGGGTCGGACAGAACCGGGCCCCCGGGCGGGAAGGGTGGCTGGAGGGCCGTCGCTGGGATGGTCAAAGCCGGTGGAGTGGCGCGGAGTGCGTCCAGTGCCAGTTCACCGGGCCCCACTGCTTCTTCAGGGCAGTGCGCTGTCGGGCGTACGCCCGCAGTGCCTCCTCGACCGCGGCCGCGAGGTCGGTCAGGTCGTCCGGCGCGGGGATGCGCAGGATCAGGTGCTGTTTGGTGTGGGCCAACAGCAGGTCGCCGTTGGGCGCGCAGGAGCCGAGGGTGAAGTGGGTCAGTGCCTTGAACGTCTTGGTGTCGGTGTCCAGCTTGGCTCGGAGTACTCCTGCTTTGTTCCAGGCGTAGAGGCCGTAGCGGTTGAGGTGGAAGGCGTGGCCGCGGTGCGGGTCGGCGGCGAGGTTGAAGCAGAAGCCGGTGAAGGGCGAATCGCGCCACTCATGCAGGCCGTGGAGTCGTCCGGTCATCTCGCCCTGGTCGTTGACGAGGGCGAAGACGAAGGGCTGGCCTCGGCTGCCACCTCGGAACGTCTTGGCGTAAACGGGGACGACGAAGAGGCTGTCGGAGAGCGGGACCGGGCGGCCGAGGTGGGACCGGTTCCAGCCCGAGAGGCGGTCCTCGGCAGCGACGAGTTCGGTGAGTGCGGGGCGGGGGCGGTTCGCCATGCCGACAGGGGCGCCCTGGTACGTGGCGTGGGGGCGCAGGTCGACGGCGCTGTGGCGTGCCGGTTCGGGGTCGAGCGAAGCGAGCGCGCGGATGGCCGGCTTGGATTCGGCGGTCAAGGATCCCTCGGCGATGCCGACGAGGTTGGTGAGGACGTTGCCGTATCCCCACACGCCGTACTCGGCGAGGGTGCACAGCAGTCGGCCCGACGGGGTGACGCTGATGGACCCGGCGAAGGGGTCGCCCTCGCCCGGAGTGAACTCGCGGTAGGGTCGCCCGTCCTTCGAGTCGTAGACGGCCAGAATCCGGCTCAGGTCCGGAGCGACGAGCGTGGTGTTGTCCGGCGTTGCGGTGATGGCGAGGACCCCGTCGGGCAGGACACACAAGCCGATGTCACCGCCGTCTGCGACGCCCGAGTCTCCCTCGTCCGCGCCATCGGTGCGGAACTGCGCGCTGCCCAGGAGCTCGCCCTCCTGGGAGTACCGGGTGATGATCGTGTATCCGAAGTTCGCGGTCTGCGGGTCCCGTTCCTCGTCGGCGACGCCGTAGGTATATCGGGAAACGCCGTACAGGGCGTACACCTCGCCGTTCGGGGCCCCTGAGAGGTCGAAGAGGCTCAGCCCCCAGCCCGTGGAGTACAGGGCGGTCAGGTCAAGGCGGTGGTGGTCCACCAGGGTGTCCGGCAGGGCCAGGGGCAGAGTCTGGATCATGCGCTTCATCCTGCATCACGGCTCTGACAGTCGGCCCGGAACGCTCCAGCCCACGAGAGCGGACACGGCGTAGCCGGCCGCGTGCGCCCTGAACACCGCCGTCCGCTATCCAGACTCCGCGTGCAGCGGCTGCGCGACCTCATTGAGCAAACATCTCTCGGACTCGCTCGCCGCCGGTCGACAGGACGATCCGCCCAGCCTTCATCCCCGTGCCGCCGGCATCAACGGCAACCTCGATCCCGTCATCGTCGGTCCGACCATGCCCTGGAGCTCGGGGCGGTCGAAGGCCATGTCACGCGGATCCTTATCTGGAACCACCGCTGTCAAGCTGTGTACTTGTGCATTACGTCGAGGTAGTGCCGATCGCGGTGCGGGACGTGGTGGTCCCGGCCAGGCACGCTGAAGACAGTGCAGACCTCGGCCGGCTGGGTGATGATGCTCGACTGCTCGCCGAAGGTCAGGACAGGGTTGACCTCGTGGTGGCAGCCTGCTGTGTCCAGGGCAGCGATCAGTTCTTCGCGGAGCACGGTGGCCTCGAAGGACTCGGAATCAGGCAGAACGAGCGGCGGGAGTCTGGCCGTCGAACCAGGCCGGAGGTTGATCCAGATTCCGCTGACGGCGCGCTGCGTGACCACCAACTGCAACCCGTTCCAGGAGTAGGGGTAGCCGTCGATATCGGGCCCCTTCATGATGTGGGCAGGGTGCGGGCGCCCCGGGCCGA
Organism: Streptomyces sp. NBC_00523; assembly: GCF_036346615.1. Lineage (NCBI taxonomy): Bacteria > Bacillati > Actinomycetota > Actinomycetes > Kitasatosporales > Streptomycetaceae > Streptomyces > Streptomyces sp. NBC_00523. Next base: position 289,442 of record NZ_CP107836.1, read on the forward strand.
GGAGCTCTTCGGCCTCGACCAGGGACATTCCGCAGTTCAAAGGCCCGATCCGGCCGGTTCGGGCGAAGTCGACGAGCACGTTCAGCAAGGTCACGGCAGTGACTGTGGCACTCTCCCGGGCCGTGCGCACTCCGATATCAGAAGGGTGCGGAGCCTGTCCCGCACGGCCAAGATGCTCAAGCGCCAGATGTCCGGCCGGGCCGATGCACAGGTCGAACCGCATCATCAAGGAGCCCGAAGCTTTCCGGAAATCCTTCCAGGAACTCCCGGCGTGCGGGGTCGGACTCGCTCTCGGCCATCATCCCGAGGAGATCGAGCAGTTCGCTCCGTTGCTCGCTCGACAGCCTGCCGACCAGGTAGCCGGTCTTCCCACGCGAGGCTCCGCGGATGGCCTTACCCATGAGCCAAGGCCTTGTGACGTTCCTCCACGCACGGCTGGACGAGGAGGCCGACCTGGCCCGACGCTGCGACGGTGACGGCTGCGCGGAGTGGACTGCTCACGGGCACACGGTCGACTTCAGCCGAGGAGTACTCTCCGGCTTCCATCCCACGATCGCCCTGCACGTCGCGGCGTACGACCCGGCTCGCGCCCTGCGGGAGGTCGAGGCCAAGCGACGCGTGCTCTCCCGCCACGTCCTCGGTCCTGCCACGGGCGACCCCGAACTCCCGTGGGACAACCGCGATGACTGCCAGTACGGCGGCGAGACCTGGCCTTGCGATGACCTGCTCGACCTCGCGTCACCTTACGCCGACCACTCCGACTACCCCCGGCAGCCCCGAGACCGAGATCGTTTACGGGACAGCGCAGCCCTCAGCCGCTGCTCCCGGGGTTCACAACAGCCGTCAGGTACCGCATCGAATCCGGGGAACACCCGACCAGCACCACAGCATCACCGTCACGGCACTCAACCACCTGCCAGCCGCTCTGCACCAACCTCGAATCCGTACGGTCTTTCGATCGAACCCGAACCAGTTCCCACTGCGCCGCGGGAAGCGGACTGCGGTGAAGGTCCCGGAACTCCGTCGGAGTGACATGGAGCATGGAACCCGTAGCCCAGAGGTGAACCAACGCCTCATTCCGGCAGTACGGACGGTCGCCAAGGACGCAGGCGAGGAAGCCGACCTCTGCCCCCTCCTCGAAACTCCGGGCCTTCTTCCTGGCCTTTCGCCTCTCATCACCCCAACTCAGCGCACCGCCGACAACGAATTCAAGCAGCACACCCAGCACACGCCACCCCCGACGACCCCGACCCTCCAGCGATCGATTCAAACAGACACCACCGCGAAGCGCACTCGTCCGCAAGGAGGAGTGCGCGACACCAACACCCCTTCCGCGACCGATCTCAACCGCTGGCTGTTCTCAGGGGTTCCGCTTCGCCCCGCCGGCTGCGGTGTCTTCGGGTATCGTCGGCGCCACGATCGTGCACGGCCCTGTTCCGGCGTCAGAAGTACGCGCAACACCTCGGTATCTCAAGCTAGTTGATGTCCGCACAGGGGACTTCCCGTCGACGAAGACGGCGACCGCCGGCGCACGGGCGCCCCCTGGGACGGCGGGGAGGCTTCATGAGCAAGGCGGGCGCGCGCCCCAGGGTGCTTGTTGTGGGGGCGGGCCTGGCCGGCACGGCCACAGCGATCAGGCTGCTCCATTTCGCGAGACGACCGCTGGAGATCATCCTGCTCGAGCGGCGGGCGGACTACCGCTCGGCGGGAGTGGCCTACCACCGTGACGGCAATCCCTGGGACTACGTCTTCAATATCCAGGCGGGCCGGATGTCGGTGTTCCGCGAAGACGTGCTCGATTTCGTCAACTGGGCCAACCAGGAGGCCGACCGCCGGAAGTGGCCTCGGCGCTGGGCGTCCTGGACGTTCACGGAGCATGGCCCCGCCCCCCGCCGCATCTTCCAGGACTACCTCGACGACCGGCTGGCGGAGGCCGCTCGGGAGTCCTGTTCCGGGGTAGTCCTTGTCGAAGCGGACGGCGAAGCGCTCGATGCGCGCCGCTGCGACCGCGGCTTCGAGGTGACCGTGCGAGGTCTCGCTCCGCATGTGACCGAGGGACTGCGCCCCGGCCCCCTCGCGGACACCTTGCTGCTCGACGCCGACCACGTCGTGCTCGCCACCGGGCTCGAACTCAGGGAGCCGCCCTTCGCGGCCGGCGTCGCGGGTCACCCCCAGTTCATCCGTAACCCGTACTCCGCCTCCGCCATCCGCGAACTGACCGCGCTCCCGGCGGATGCCTCTGTGGTCATCGTGGGCTCCGTGCTGAGCGCGTACGACACGGCCGGCCTGCTGCTGCGCCATGGGCACACCGGCCCCGTACGCCTGGTGTCCCGATCCGGAACGCTGTTCCGCACCTACCCCGGCGGCCACGAACACGGAGTCGTGCGGCTGCCGCGCCCCGGCATCCTGATGGAGCCCTATCGCGGGCGCGAGGAATTCCTTGCTCGTGTCAAAACTGCCTGGCAGGAGGCGTGCTCGTCCGTCAGGGAACGGCACCCCGAGATCGACACCGTGGTCGTCTCCGAACGAGTCGCGAAGGCTTGGGAACCGTACCTTCCCGAGGCTATTGACCTCATTCCGAGCGAGGAACTGCGCTGCCTGCTGGACGAGTTCTCGACCGGCATCGCGGCCCTGAGAGTCGGGGCCGTGGAGTACACCATGGAGATCATCGAGCGAGCGATGCGGCCTGAGGACGGGCGCGTGGAACTGGTCGTCGGCCGGGTGCGGGAGATCACCCCCGCGCCGTCCGGGCGGCTGACCGTCTCCTTGGCCGCTCAGCATGAGCGGCACAGCTTCGAGGCAGACCTCGTGGTATCGAACTTCGGCAGGGAGTCCGACTACGCCAAGGTCGGGCATCCGCTCTGGCGCAGCCTCGTCCGAAGCGGCGTCGCGACCCCTCACGCACGTACCGGACGAGGCGTGGAGGTCGACGAGTGCGGGACGCTGCTGGACTCCCACGCGAATCCGGCCGGGCCGATCTCGGCCGTCGGTGTGCCGAGGGAGGGCGACGAGATCGTCAGGCACGGTCGGACCGGCGCCTTCGCGTTCAACCTCGCGGCCATCAAGAACCATTCCGTCGCCGTCGCCGCCCACGTCGTCGAGCAGCTTGAACTGCGGCGGGACGGCCTTCACCAGCTCGCCGCACGGCACCCCCAGTACAGGAGCTATGTCAGCAACACAGAGGAAGCGGTTCGGGGAGCGCTGGAGGAGTCTGTGGAACTGGAAGTGCGGCGGCTTGCCAGCCGTGAGCGCGACAGGAGGGAGGCGCTGGAATCCCGTCTGCACGCCCGCATTCGCTCCATGGGCGGTCTTCCCGTGCTTCCTGCGGGCGTCCCCCGCGATGAACGCCTGCTCAGGGCGGTCGTCAACCGGGTGGCCGTGGAACGGCTCAACAACGTTTCTGTCACACCACGACAGCTACGTCGGCAATTGGGGCTGGAGCATGCCGAACTTCCGGAGGAATAGTTGAACGGGAACGGGCGAAGGATCCTGGGGACACTGCTGGCCGGCGGTACCGAAAGTGTTCTCCGGGGCACCTGCAACAGATCACGAAGCGCACAGGAGGGGGCCATCCTCGTCGCGTCTTCGCTGGAGGCGGGGCTCTACGACGCCATTGTGGCCGCACGGGCCGTGGTGTGCGGCTCCGGCGGACTCACCGGTCACATGCAGTCCCTGTGCCGCGGCAGGGGAATTCCCGTCCTCCGGGTGGACGAGGCGGACCTCGCCGATCTGATCGGCGAGGTGACGCTCTACCTGGAGAGCGCGTCGATCGTCGTCGCACCGCGGACGGCCCCGCTGCCCGGGACCGGCAACTCCACCCTGGACGCCATCGGTTCGGCGTGTGCCGTCATCGCGGACCTGCAGGACATCACGGCCATCAACTCCTGCGGCCCCCATGCCGCACGGGTGGAGTCCTTCTTCATCCGGGAGGAGTTCCTCTGCCTCGCACTGGGGCTGCGCCCGCTGGACGCCATGGCCGGCGACGCCGCGGCCATCACCGCGTACGGGCAGGCCATCGGAGAACGCCTCTGCGACTTCGTCACAGCGCTTCTGCCCGGTCAGCGACTCGTCCTGCGGATGCTCGACCTGCGTTCCGACCACGCGGCCGACGTCACCGAGACCGCCCCCGTCGCCGTCGAGCCCAACCCGGAGATGGGCCTGCACGGTGCGCGTTGGCTCCGCGGCTCCACCGGCTACCGTGACGCGCTCCACACGGTGCTGGCGACCCTGCGCAAACGCCTCGGCGACGAGGCGGAACGCGTGGGGCTGTCGGTGCCGTTCGTCAGCGACGAGACGGAGTTCGCGCAGCTCAGAGATCATCTTGCCTTACCCGACGGCACGCCCTTGTCCGCGTTCGTCGAGACGCCCTCCGCTGTCCACGCCACGTCCGCGATGTGTGCCGCCGGCGCCAGTGAGCTGTTCGTGGGCCTCAAGGACCTGGTGCAGTTCTACCTCGCCGCCGACCGGGGCAACCACTTGGTCGCCGACTCCTACCGGACCCGCCACCCCGCGGTCCTGGACGGTGTACGCAGTGTCGTGGAGTCCGCCCGCGCCATGGGCACTCCGGTACGGGTCTTCTCCCTGGCATCGGACCTCGACCACTACCTCGAACATCTGCCGGCGCCTGACGGCTACATGATGTGCACTGCGGAACTCCGGCAGCTGCTTCTCCCCTCCGCCTGATGCCCCGCTCCGGGCGCTCCGCCTGCTTCCTCTCCTGGGGGCGGGTTCGTGACGTCGGGCGCCGGCGCTCTGGTTTCACGGGCCCAGGCACCCTTGATCCCCTCCCCTGCACACCGACCTCGCCGCGAAAGGACTTCCCATGACGCACATCGCGCTCGACAACGACCTCCCCGGCATCACCGGCCTGATGGCCAACCGGCCGGACACCGCCGCCCCGCTGAACCACCTCGCCGAGACCCTGCTGCGGGCGCCCGCCTCGCTCCCCCAGGGCGAGCGGGAGCTGATCGCCGCGTACGTCTCCCACCTCAACCGGACCCCGTTCTGCGCCGGTTCGCACTCCGCCTTCGCCGCCGCACAGCTGGTGGAGGGCCAAGCTCTGGTCGAGGCAGTTCTCGCCGACCCGGCGACCGCCCCCATCGACGCCAAGCTGCGCGCGCTGCTCGCTGTGGCAGCCGAGGTGCAGGCGGCGGCCCGGGCCGTCTCCGACGAGGCGGTGGCGGAGGCCCGGCGGGCGGGCGCGAGCGACGCGGACCTGCACGACACCGTGCTCATCGCGGCGTCCTTCTGCATGTTCAACCGGTACGTCAGCTGCCTGGACACCGCGCTGCCGGCGTCCGACGACTACTACCTCAAGTCCGCGCACCGGATCACGACCGTGGGCTACGGCCGGGCCGTGAGCGTCTCGGGCTGAGCCGTACGGTAAACACGCGCGGCGGCAGCCCCGGCGTCCCGGTGCACCGGCGACCATCGCCAGGGCCGGGCTGCTCGGCGAGGCGGAGGCCGCGTACGTACGAGCGCTGACGGGCGTATGCCCGCTCCAGACCGGGCGCCCATGGCGGCCTCGACGAGCTACTTCAGTGAGCTCGTCGAGGCCGCCTACCGGCGGGGCGCTTCGGCGGCGTCGCGGTCGGTGGTCGTGTCGGTGATGTCGCGGTGGCCGCGGCGGGCGTCGCGGTCGAAGATGCCCATGATCTCGCACGGGCCGCCCTCGGCTCCGATCGCGTGCGGCATCATCGTGGGGAATTCGGCGGCCTGATTGGTCTCGATGCGGAAGCGGCGGTGGCCGAGCATCAGGATGGCCGTGCCGGAGAGTACGACGAGGAACTCGCGGCCCGGGTGGGCGCGCATCCGGGCGGGGTTGTCCGGCGGCGGCTCGGTCATCCGTTGCCGCATGACGCTCATGCCGGGGTCACCCTTGATCGGCCAGCGCATCAGGCCGTGGGCGCCGTCGATCATCGGGCTGACGACGACGTCGTCGGCGGCGTTCTCCACGAGCTGGTCGAGCGTGGTGTCCAGGGCGCGGGCGAGAGTGACGAGCTGGTCCAGGGCGAGACGGCGTTGGCCGTTCTCGATCCGGCTCAGCGAGGACTGGCTCAGCTTGGCCCGGGTGGCCAGCTCCTCCAGCGACCAGCCCTGCGCGACACGCAGGGCCCGGATGCGTTTGCGTACGAGGCCGTCCAGCGCTCCATCTTCTTGCGTCATAGGCAACAGTGTATGCCTTTCTCGCAAACCGGGCCTAGTGTCGGAGCCGGATGGGGAACCGGGGGCCTGAACGAAAGGGGCGCGACATGCCTGCGCAGACCTCGTACTACAGCAGCGATTCCTGGCCCGATGGCACGGTGGACGTCGTGGTGATCGGCGGTGGTGCGGCCGGTCTGAACGGTGCGCTCATGCTCGCGCGTTCCCGGCGTTCCGTTCTCGTCGTCGACAGCGGTACGCCGCGCAACGCCCCGGCGGAGGCCATGCACGGGTTCATCGTTCTGGACGGCACCGCGCCGTCGGAGATTCTCGCGCGCGGCCGGGAGCAGGTCCGCCACTACGGCGGGCGGGTCGTCTTCGGCGAGGTCGCCTCCGTCGAGCCCGCGGAGCCGGTCGCCGACGATCTGCGGTTCACCCTCGCGCTCGCCGACGGCCGCCGCGTGAGCGCGCGCCGGGTGCTGGTGGCGACCGGGCTGCGGGACGTCCTGCCGGACGTGCCCGGCCTGGCCGGGCACTGGGGGCGCGGCGTGGTGCACTGCCCCTACTGCCACGGCTGGGAGGTGCGCGACGAGCCGATCGGGGTCCTCGCGACCGGCCCCGGCTCCCTGCACCACGCGCTGCTGTTCCGGCAACTCACCGACGACCTGGTCTACTTCTCCAACGGCACGCAGGTGGACCGGGACACCCGCGCCCGCTTCGCCGCCCGCAACATCCGCGTCATCGACACTCCGGTGACCGAGATCGTCGACGATGACGGCGCGCTGTCCGGGGTGCGGCTCGCCGACGGAACGGTGGTCGCCCGGCGGGTGATCGCCGTCGCCACGCGGATGCAAGCCCGCACCGAGGGCCTCGACGGGCTGAAGCTGCCGATGGAGGACCTGCCCGACTCCATGGGGCGCCGGTTCTCCTCCGCCATGGCGGGGACCACCGACGTCCCCGGGGTGTGGGTGGCCGGCAACGCCACCGATCCGACCGCCCAGGTCGGGGCCGCCGCCGCGGCCGGCGCCCTCGCCGGTGCCCACATCAACGCCGTCCTCGCCACCGCCGACACCGAAGCGGCCCTCACCTCCGCCTCGGCCGGGACCTTCCCCGCCTGACCCCTCCCGCACCCTCGCCGCGGCACCACTCTTCGTGGTGGCCGCGGCCGGTGCCCCGCTCCACCTTCACCCTTCGCGACCGGACCTGTTCCGGCGCCGAACCCGCATGCCCTTTTCGGAAGGAAGACATGAGCATCAACCAGCCACCTCAGCAGGCGAGCGACGGGGGCGCGCCGGACACGCGGCAGCTCCGCGCGATCCTGGTCACCGTCTCGATCGCGCTGATGGCCGTCATCGCCTCGGTGTCGGGGCTGAACGTCGCCCAGACCCATATGGCCGTCGAGTGGGGCGCCTCCCAGACCACCGTCTTGTGGATCATCAACATCTACGCCCTGGCCCTGGCCGCGCTGCTCCTGCCGCTCGGCGCGATCGGCGACCGGCTGGGCCGTAAGCCCATGCTGATCACCGGACTTGTCGTCTTCGGCGCGGCAGGCGTCGTATCCGGGCTCGCCCCTTCGGCCGCGGTGATGATCGGTGCCCGTGTGGCCGCCGGGGTCAGCGCCGCGATGATCATGCCGATCACGCTGTCCGTCATCACCTCGACCTTCCCCGAGGAGGAGCGTGGCAAGGCCATCGGCGTGTGGACCGGCGTCGCCGGTGGGGGCGGCATCCTGGGCATGTTCCTCTCCGCCCTGCTGGTGGACGTCGCCGACTGGCGGTGGCTGTTCGTGCTGCCTGTCGTCCTGGGCGCCGTCGCCCTGGTGATGACGTTCAAGTCGGTGCCCGACTCCCGCGAGGACGCAGTGCACCCCTTCGATACCGTCGGCGCGCTGCTCTCCGTCGTCGCCGTGGTCGGGCTGATCTCCGTGCTGCAGGAGGGCCCCGAGCGCGGCTGGACCGACCCGGTCACGCTGGCCGGCCTCACCGTAGGCGTGATCGCCTCAGCGGTGTTCGTCGTATGGGAACTGCGCCGACGCGATGCCTCGCTCCTGGACGTACGCCTCTTCCGCGAGCGCGGCCTGGCCGGAGGCTCCGTCACCCTGCTCGTCGTCTTCGGAGTCCAGGCCGGCATCGCCGTCGTCCTCTTCCCCTTCTTCCAGGCCGTCCTCGGTTGGTCGGGGCTGCTGTCCACCGTGGCGATGATGCCGATGGCCGTCATGATGATGATCGCCTCCGGGCTGGCCCCCAAGATGGCTGCCAAGACCGGTGCCCGCTCCACCATGAGCGTCGGCATCGCCCTGTCCGCCCTCGGCCTCGCTCTGATGGCGCTGTTCGTCTCCGTGGACGGCGGATACCTCTCCATCCTGCCCGGCATGCTCGCCATGGGCATCGGCATGGGCCTGGCGATGACCCCGTCCACCGAGGCGATCACCGGCTCCCTCCCCCGCGCCAAGCAAGGCGTGGCCTCCGCCCTGAACGACGTCACCCGCGAACTCGGCACCGCTCTGGGCGTCGCCCTGCTCGGCGCCCTCCTGGCCAACGGCTACCGCGGCGCCATCGACGGCAAACTCGCCGGCATCCCCCGAGGCGCCGCCGACACCGCACGCGAAGGCATCGCCAACGCGGTTGAAATCGCACCCGGTACCGGCAGCCACGCCCAGGAACTGGTCGACGCCGCTCAGCAGTCCTTCGTCGACGGCTGGCAGCAGGCGATGTGGGCGGGCGTCGCCGTCATGGCCGCCCTGCTCGTCCACGTCGCCCTGCGCGGCCCGAAGAACACCAGTGCTCGCCAGACCGGCGAGCAGGCAGTCCTCGCAGCGGCAGCCACCGAAGACGTCACCGCCCGCTGACCTTCGCGCGAAGCCCGTATGACGAGCGGTCGTCGGCGTCAGGGGGTGGCGGCGATCCCGGTGAGGAGCAGGTCGATCCCGGCGAGGAACTGGGCCCGGTCATCGTGTTCGGGCATCCGGTCCGCCATGCGCCGTACAAACGGGTACTCCTCGGGCGCCAGCCGCGACCACCGGCCGGCGAACGTCGAGAGGACCGCATTCCGGTCCGAACCGGGCGGCAGGAGGCGTGCGGCCGCCGCGTACTGTCCGGCGAGGCCGAGCACGTGGCCGAGGAGCGCGGTCGCGGCGTCGAACTGGGCGTGCTCGGGGACGCCGAGCGCATCGAGCGGCCCGCCGAAGCCTTCCAGGATGCGCAGTGCCGCGTCCTGCCAGGGTTCGCGGGAGAGTTGGGTGCCCACCCAGGGGCGGGCATCGATGATGTCGAACACTCCGAGGGCGACCGCCCGTACGGCTTTCCGGGGGTCGCCGTCGCCCGGTGTTCCGGTCGTGACCCGGGCGATGACCTCGTCGACCGCGGCTTTGAGCAGGGCGTCCTTGTCGGCGACGTGGTGGTAGATCGCCCCGCTCCCGGTGGCCAGGCGCGTCGCCAGCGCCCGGAAGGTCAGCGCCTTCTCCCCGCCCTCGTCGAGGATGTCGATCGCCGCCGTGACGATGCGCTGTTTCGAGAGCGCCTCGGTGCGTCGGTCGGCTCGCTGGGTCCTGGTGGTCACGGGAACAGTTTGACATGAATGGAACGGCGTTCCACCCTAGATGGATGGAACGCCGTTCCATTCGGGTGCTTCGCGCGCTCCCCGCACCCTGAACCCCGAAAGGCAGGGCCATGAACACCACACCCGTCACGATCGTCGGTGCCGGACTCGGCGGTCTCACCCTGGCCCGCGTCCTGCACGTCCACGGCATCCCCGCGACGGTCTACGAAGCCGACGCATCCCCGGCCGCCCGGACCCAGGGAGGCCAGCTCGACATCCACCCCGGAAGCGGTCAGCTCGCGCTCGCCGCCGCCGGACTGACCGAGGCCTTCCGCGCGATCATCCATGAGGGCGCCGACGCGGCCCGCATCCTCGACCAGGACGGGGAGCTGCTGCTCAACATCCCCGGGGACGACGGGGAGACCCGCCCGGAGGTGCTCCGCGGCGACCTGCGCGGCATCCTGCTCGACTCGCTGCCCGAGGACACCGTCCGCTGGGGTGCCAAGGTCACCGGGGTCCGGTGCCTCGGTGACGGGCGACACGAGGTGTCCTTCGCCGACGGCTCGACCGTCGTCAGCGCCCTCCTCGTCGGCGCCGACGGCGCGTGGTCCCGGGTGCGGCCCCTGGTCTCCGACGCGCGCCCCACGTACACGGGCAAGACGTTCATCGAGACCTACCTCCACGACGTGGACGAGCGGCACCCTGCGACGGCCCGCCTGGTCGGCCCCGGCGCGATGTACGCGCTGACGCCGGGCAAGGGGATCACCGCCCACCGCGAGGCGGGCGGGGTCCTGCATACGTACGTGCAGCTGGCGCGCTCCGCCGAGTGGGTCGCGGAGCTCGGCCTTCCGGGCACCGGAGCGGGAAGCGGTGCAGACTCGGGTGCCGACGGCGACGGCGCCATCGGTACGGCACGGATCGCGGCCGAATTCGAGGGGTGGGCGCCCGAGTTGCTGGCCCTGATCACCGGTACGGAGACCGCCCCGGTCGCGCGCATGATCCACACTCTTCCCGACGGGCACCGCTGGGACCGCGTGCCCGGAGTGACCCTCATCGGTGACGCCGCGCATCTGATGCCGCCGTCCGGCGACGGGGCCAACCTCGCCATGCTCGACGGCGCGGAACTCGCCAAGGCGATCGCCGCCCACCCCGACGACGCCGAGAAGGCCCTCGCCGTCTACGAGGAGGCCATGTTCCCGCGCTCCGCGTCCTTCTTCGCCGACGCCCACGAGATCATGGACCTGGTCATCGGCGAGAGCGCGCCCCACGGGCTCATCGACTTCTTCGGAGAGGCCGCCCAGGGGTGACGAGTCCTGCGGGACCGGGGAGTTGATCGCTCGTCAGCCCTGCGTGGTGAACCATCGGGCTGCCGCCTGTTCGAGGGCATGGGGGCCGGCCCCGGTCCAGGCGACGACCCCGTCGGGTCGGACGAGTACGGCCGCCAGCCCGAGGCTGTCCCGCACGGGGCCGGCTGCGTACCGGATACGGCCCTGCCACGCCTGGGCCGCCTTGCTGAGCGCTTGGTCGGCGGTGAAGTCGAGCAGGAGACCGTGTCCGTGGCGCAGAAGGTGGCCGAGGCGGGTGCCGTCCTCGAAGCGGAAGTCCGGGGCGCTGCGGCCCACGAGCGGGTGCCCGCCGCCCAGGTCGTACTGGTGGAACAGGCCCGAGGTCCGGCAATAGACGTGGGTGGTGCCGTCGGAGGTGCTCATCAGCTCGTGGATCAGAGTGCGCAGGGCGGGCGCGTGGGGTCCGGGCTTCATGGTCGCGACCTGGGCGCGCGACCAGTCGAGTATTCCGGCGCCGATGGGGTGGCGTTCGCTGGTGTAGGTGTCGAGCAGGCCCTCGGGGGCGGTGCCGTGGACGGCGGCGGCGAGCTTCCAGCCGAGGTTCATCGCATCGCCGATGCCCAGGTTCAGTCCTTGGCCGCCGAGCGGCGAACGGATGTGGGCGGCGTCGCCGGCGAGCAGGACACGGCCGTTGCGGTAGGTCGTCGTCTGCATGGCGCGGTCGGTGAAGCTGGAGGCCAGGTGAACCGCTTCCAGGGTCACGTCGGTGCCGGAGATGCGGCACAGGACGGACTGCAGGTGTTCGCGGGTCAGCGGCTTCGAGCGGTCGAAGGCGCCACCGTCGAAGTCCATCATGCCCAGGTGGCCTTCCAGAGGCGTGCGCAAGTACATGCCGTTGTCGGTGAGGTTGAACCCGAGGCGCAGCCGGCCGGGACCGGCGAAGGTGACCTGGGCGACGTAGCCGGTGAACAGCGGTTCGGTGCCCGTGAAGTCGAAACCGGTCAGGCGGCGTACGGCGCTGCGGCCTCCGTCGCATCCCACCAGGTAGCGCCCCCGGTACTCCTGGCCGCCGGCGGTGACAAGGGCGTGGTCGTCGTCCTGGGCGACGGCGGTGACGGGGACACCGCGCACGATCTCCACTCCGAGGTCGCGGGAGTGTGCGGCCAGGACCGTCGTGACGGCCTCCAAGCTCGTCATACAGCCCTCCATGGCCGGGCTGGGCAGCCGGAAGTCCAGGGCGGCAGTGTCGACACCGGCCGCGTCGAGGGTCATCCCGGCGAAGTGGCTCAGATCCCGGGGAGCGGGGGCCTCGGTGGCCTCGCGGTCGGCGCCGAGCCGTCGCGGGTCGACGCCGGAGGCGTTCGCCACGGCCTCCAGCAGACCTCGGCGGTAGAGCGTTTCGACGGATCCGGCGTTCAGGCCCCGCAGCCCGAGCGGGAGCGCCTTCAGCTGCGGGGCGGAATCCGGGTCCTGCTCAAGGACCAGGACGGTGCAGCCGGCCAGCGCCGGCTCGCCGGCCACGAACAGGCCGACCGGGCCCGCGCCCGCGATGATGACGTCATGCATGGGGGTACTTCCCTGCCGTGAAGGGGTGAGGGGGATGGCAGCGCGGTGACCGGTCAGCGCAGGCGGGTGAGCCCGTCGAGGACCACGGCGATGCCGGTCAGGAACTGCTCGCGGTCGTCGTGCTCGCGAATCCGGCCGACTACGGCGTGCATGAACGGGTAGTCCGCGACGGGGAGTTCTTCCCAGGCCGCCGAAGCCGCGCCGAAGAAGGCCTCGCGGTCCGCATCGGCGTCGAGTCCCGAGGCGTCTCCCGCGATGTCCGCGTTCTGGCTGATCGCGCCGAGGATGTAGTGCACGAGCGTGGAGGCCGCGTCGAACCAGCGGTCCTCGGGCACGCCGAGCGCATCCATCTGCCCGCCGATCCGCTCGAAGAGCCCCACCGTCACCGGGCCCATCGGATTGCGGACGATCTGCAGCATGAGCCGCGTGGCGAGCCACTTGTGCTCGTCGATCGCGTCGAACACGGCCAGCGCGACACCGCGGATCCCGTCCTCGGGGGACGTCCCCGCCCCGGCGGGTTCCGCCTCCAGGGCCGCCATGACCAGCGTCTCCGTCGCCGCGTCCAGCAGGTCGTCCCGCTTGCCCACGTGATAGGCGATCGCGCCGGACCCGGTGGACAGCCGCTCACTGAGAGCCCGGACGGTCAGCGCACGCTCCCCGCCCGCATCGAGCAGCGCGACCGCGGCCTCGATGATCTGCTCCCGGGAAAGCACCTGGTTACGCCGCTCGGTGCGGCGTGCTCGCGTCGTCATACCTCCATGCCGCCACATTTGGTACGACGCACCAATTTAGTTCAGTGATCCAAAACTCGACGCCCAGCGGCGCACGACGTGGACCTCGCCTCGAAGCCCTCATTCCGCTTGCCGCACCGTGCGTCATTCCCGACCGCCGAGCGTCACAACACCGTCAGAACCGTTGACAAATCTTTAACCTGTCAGAAATCTATCTCCACGTAGCTGCAAATCCTTGACTCATTCACTCAAAAACTCATCACAGCCCTTCTTGGGCGCGGGACTTCGCCCCACCTGTTCCACGCTCCACGAACCGTCCCGCCTCTTCTCCCCACCCCTCATCGAACAGAGGACAGCATGAGACGGAAGTCATCCGCCCGACGGCTGGTCACCGGGCTGCTCGCGGCCTGTCTGATCCCCCTCGGACTCGTCCCCGCCACGGCGCACGCCGCCGCGCCCGCGGCCGTCGCCGGGCCCAACCTCGCGCTGGGCCGCCCGGCCACCGCCAGCGGTGCCAACGGCGAGTACGGCGCGGGCAACGTCACCGACGGGAACCAGGCCAGCTACTGGGAGGGCCCCGGCGGCTCCTTCCCGCAGTGGGTCCGTGTCGATCTCGGCGCCAGGACGTCCGTCAACGAGGTGACCCTCAAGCTCCCCACGACGTGGGAGGCGCGCGACGAGACGCTCACCGTGCAGGGCAGCACCGACGGCGACACCTGGAGCACCCTCGCCGGCTCCGCCAAGCGCACCTTCACGCCCGCCGCCGCCGGCGCCGTGACCCTCGGCTTCGGCGCCACCGACGTCCGGTACGTCCGGGTGCAGGTCACCGCCAACACCGGCTGGCAGGCCGCGCAGCTCTCGGAGCTGGAAGTCCGCGGCGCGGGCGGCGGAAGCGACCCGGGTGACCCCGGCACCCCGCCCACCGGCACCAACCTCGCCAAGAGCAAGCCCGTCGAGGCCAACGGCTACGTCCACACCTTCATCCCGGCCAACGCCAACGACGGGGATGTGAACACGTACTGGGAGTCCGCCGGACTGCCGGGGCAGCTCACCGTGAAGCTCGGCGCCGACGCGGAGCTCTCCGCCGTCGTCGTCAAGCTCAACCCCGACTCCGCGTGGGGCGCGCGGACGCAGGCGATCGAGGTGAGCGGGCGTGGCCAGAACGCTTCCGCCTTCACCACGCTCAAGGCGCGCGCGAACTACGACTTCAGCCCGGCGGGCAACAAGAACACCGTGACCATCCCGGTCTCCGGCCGCGCCGCCGACCTCCGGCTCGCGATCGGCGCCAACTCCGGTGCACCCGGAGGCCAGATCGCCGAGGTCGAGGTCGTCGGCACCGCCGCGCCCAACCCCGATCTCACGCTCACCGACCTGAGCTGGACACCCGCCTCCCCGTCCGAGAAGGACGCGGTGGGCGTCAAGGCAACCGTCCGTAACGCCGGCACGGCCGCCTCCCCGGCCACGACCGTCACCGTCAGCCTGGACGGCACGGTCGCGGGCACCGCCGCCGTCGGCGCGCTCGCCGCGGGCGCCTCGGCGACCGTCACGGTGGACACCGGCAAGCACCCGCAGGGCTCCTACGCGGTCTCCGCCGTCGTGGACCCGGACAACACCGTCGTCGAGCAGGACGACAGCAACAACAGCCGGGCCGGCGCCACGCCGCTCGTCGTCGCGCAGAGCCCCGGCCCCGACCTCCAGGTCACCGGCATCGCCACCAACCCGGACAGCCCGGCGAGCGGGGCGAGCGTCAGCTTCACCGTCACCGTGAAGAACCGCGGCACGAGCGCCGTCGCGGCCGGCACCGTCACCCGGCTGACGGCCGGGACGACCACGCTCAACGGCACCACCCCCGCCGTGGCGGCGGGCGCCTCCGTCCAGGTGCCGATATCCGGCACGTGGACCGCGACCGACGGCGGCGCGACGCTCACCGCGAGCGCCGACGCGACGAACACCGTCGCCGAGACCGACGAGAACAACAACACCTTCGCCCGCTCGATCGTCGTGGGCCGGGGCGCCGCCGTGCCGTACACCGAGTACGAGGCCGAGAACGGCACGTACACCGGCAAGCTCCTCACCACCGACGCCAAGCGCACCTTCGGGCACACCAACTTCGCCACCGAGTCCAGCGGGCGCAAGTCGGTGCGGCTCGACAACACCGGTGAGTACGTCGAGTTCACCTCCACCAATCCGACCAACTCGATCGTCGTCCGCAACTCCATCCCGGACGCCGCAGCGGGCGGCGGGCAGTCCGCGACGCTCAGCCTCTACGCCGACGGAAAGTTCGTCCGCAAGCTCGACCTCTCCTCGAAGCACTCGTGGCTCTACGGCTCGACCGACGACCCCGAGGGCCTGACCAACACCCCCGGCGGAGACGCGCGACGCCTCTTCGACGAGTCGAACGCGCTGCTCGCCCAGACCTATCCGGTGGGCACCAAGTTCCGGCTGCAGCGCGACGCCGGGGACTCCGCGGCCTTCTACATCGTGGACCTGGTCGACCTGGAGCAGGTCGCCCCGGCCAAGACGAAGCCCTCCGAGTGCACCTCGATCACCGAGTACGGCGCCGTCCCCAACGACGGCATCGACGACACCGACGCCCTCCAGCGCGCCGTCATGGCGGACCAGTCCGGTCAGATCTCCTGTGTCTGGATCCCCGCCGGGCAGTGGCGCCAGGAGCAGAAGATCCTCACCCCCGACCCGCAGCACCGCGGGCAGTACAACCAGGTCGGCATCAAGAACGTGAAAATCGTGGGCGCCGGCATGTGGTACTCACAGCTCTACACACTCACCCAGCCGCAGGACGCCGGCGGCATCAACCACCCGCACGAGGGCAACTTCGGCTTCGACATCGACGACAACACGCAGATCTCCGACCTGGCCATCTTCGGCTCCGGACGGATCCGCGGCGGCGACGGCAACGCGGAGGGCGGCGTCGGCATCAACGGGCGTCTCGGGAAGAACACCAAGATCACCAACGTGTGGATCGAGCACGCCAACGTCGGTGTCTGGGTCGGCCGCGACTACTCCAACATCCCCGAGCTGTGGGGGCCGGGCGACGGCCTGGAGTTCAGCGGGATGCGGATCCGCGACACGTACGCGGACGGCATCAACTTCACCAACGGCACCCGTAACTCGACCGTCTACAACTCGTCCTTCCGCAACACGGGCGACGACTCGCTCGCCGTCTGGTCGAGCAAGTACGTCAAGGACACCTCGGTCGACGTCGGCTCCAACAACCACTTCCGCAACAACACGATCCAACTGCCCTGGCGGGCCAACGGGATCGCGGTCTACGGCGGCTTCGGGAACACCATCGAGAACAACGTCGTCTCCGACACGATGAACTACCCGGGCATCATGCTCGCCACCGACCACGACCCGATCCCCTTCAGCGGCCAGACGCTCATCGCGGGCAACACGCTGAACCGCACCGGCGGGGCGTTCTGGAACGAGGACCAGGAGTTCGGCGCCATCACGCTCTTCGCGCAGGCGACGAGCATCCCCGGCGTCACGATCCGGGACACCGACATCCACGACTCGACGTACGACGGCATCCAGTTCAAGACGGGCGGCGGCCAGTACACCGGGACGAAGATCTCCGACGTACGCATCGACCAGTCGAACAACGGCTCGGGCATCCTCGCGATGAG
The DNA here is from genome assembly GCF_036346615.1 of Streptomyces sp. NBC_00523. Classification (NCBI taxonomy): domain Bacteria; kingdom Bacillati; phylum Actinomycetota; class Actinomycetes; order Kitasatosporales; family Streptomycetaceae; genus Streptomyces; species Streptomyces sp. NBC_00523. The sequence continues at coordinate 306,350 of NZ_CP107836.1, forward strand.
CGGTGCGCGCGGTGACGCGACCCTCTCCAACGTGACGATCACGAACTCGCGGGACGGCGACCTGCTCGTCGAGCCCGGCTCGCAGTTCACCTTCACGGGCAGCCCCACGAAGGGGGCCGCCAAGCGCTGATCCGTCACCCGTGTACCGGTGCCGTCCGCGTCCCCGAGGGGGCGCGGACGGCACCGCGTGCCCTCTCTACATCGCTGAAATACTGATGTACCGTCCACTCGCATGCGTATCCGTCTTGTTCTCGCATGGACCTCAGCTGTGACGGCCGCACTCTCGGTCGTGGCCGCGACCGGCCCCGTGGCTGCCGCCCCGGCCCACCCCGGCGGCGTTGCGCCGACGGCCCGCTGCCCTCAGCTTTCCGACGATCTTCCCTGGTACGGCGACAACAGAGCCCAACTGCAGCGCATGATCGATGAGCGCGGCACCTGCCACGGCAGAGGGGGGCCGCGCCCGGTCGCGGCGTTCGACTGGGACAACACCATCACCAAGAACGACGTCACCGACGCCACCATCAGCTGGTCTCTGCGGCACGACAAGATCCTTCGGCCCGCCAGCTGGAAGGACACCAGCAAGTGGCTGACCAGCACCGCGAACAAGGCGCTCACCGACGCCTGCGGAACCGAGGTCAAGGTGGGGGCGCCCCTGCCCACCTCCACCAACGCCCGCTGTGCCGACGAGATCCTCCAGATCCGTGAGGACGGCACGACGATGAGCGGCGAGGCCGCCTTCGCGGGGAAGTGGGACCACCGGCGCACCGTGCCGCAGTACGCGTGGGTGCCGCAGCTCTTCGCCGGACACACCGTCCCCGAGCTGCGTGCGTACACCGAGGCGGCGCGCGCCGAGGCCCTCGCCGCGCCGGTCGGCGCCACCCGTACCGTCGGCACCCACGTCCTTCCCGCCTATGTGCGGTACTACGAGCAGCAACGGGACCTCGTCCGGACGCTCCAGAAGGCCGGATTCGACGTCTGGATCGTCTCGGCGGGCTCCGAGCCGGTCACCGAGGTGTGGTCACGCGGCATCGGGATCGACCGGGCGCACACCGTCGCCATCCGGTCCGTGCTCGACCGCAGGGGCCGCATCACGACCAGCAACGAGGGCTGCGGCGGCGTGGGCGTCACCAAGGGTGAGGCCATCCCGTACATCGACGGCAAGCGCTGCTGGATCAACCAGGAGATCTTCGGGATCAAGGGCCGGGCCGCCTGGAACCAGCAGGCTCCCCACCGGCGGATCGCGCTCGGCGGCGGTGACGCCGACACCGACGTGACGTTCGTCGGCGATGCCACGGGCGCGCACCTGGTGCTCAACCGCAACAAGAACGAGCTGATGTGCCGCGCCTACGACAACGCCGACGGGCGCTGGGTCGTGAACCCCATGTTCATCGAGCCGCTGCCCCGCAGGACCACGGCCTATCCCTGCTCGACCGCCGCCTACACCGAGCCCGACGGCACCCTCGGTCCGGTGCGGCGTGGGGACGGCAGCGTCGTTCCGGACCAGCGGGACACGGTGTACTGAGCGGGAAGCCCCGCCGGGGCAGGGTGTCCCTGCTCCGACGGGGCTCGGTGCGGTGCACCCCGGCTCAGCCGAAGTTCACGTCGCTGCACCACATGTACGCCTGGTCGAGGTGGGATGCCTGCCAGATCACGAACATGACGTGGTGTCCGGTGTAGCCGGAGGTCTGGACGGGGAACGTGATGTCCTGGGCCGGCGCGTACGAGCCGGTCTGCGTGATGAAGTCGAGGTTGCCCCAGCCCAGGGTCTGGGTCGTGGGGTCGAAGCCCTGCTTGCTCACGTAGACCTTGAGGTAGTCGGCGCCGTGGGACGCCTGGTCGTGCAGGTGCACCGAGAAGTTGTCGCCGACCGTGGTCGTCTTCCACGCCCCGGGCTTGTCCAGGCTGGCGTTCCGGGACAGGTTGTTGCCGCAGAGCGTTCCGTCGGGGGTCTGCGCCTCGAACTGACCGCCGAGGCCGTCCCGTAGCGCGCTCATCCAGTTCCACATGGTGTCGCTGTTGGCCTGCCATGCCTGCCAGCACATGGGGTCCTGCGTCTGCATGGCCGGGTCCGTGTGGTTGCTGCCCCACGTCTCCCAGCACTTGTACGCGCGGCTGGCGGGATCGACGATCGTGCCGTGGGCCTGGGCCGGGGTCGACCACGTCAGCGCGCCGATGACGACGGCGAACAGCATGACGAGTGACTGGAGGGGGCGGCGGAGGCGCGACCTCGAACGCCCGGTTAACGGAATCCTGTTGTTCATGTGGGGGGAACTCCTTCCAGTGGCAAAGCTATCGTGGGAGCGCTCCCAACGGTACGACTTTCACAGGACATGTCAATGAAACAAACCAAGTCGATCATGAGCCGGGCCATGTGACACCGCCCGGTTTGCGCTCTTGCGGATTCGGACGGGAACGGGAGACTGCCTTCACCACCCGCCCCACCGCCGCCCCTTGAGACGAGGACTCATGAACCGCAACCGAGCCGCCGTCAGCGCTCTCGCAGTGACCCTGTTATCCGCCGGTCTCACCGTCGGCCCTGCGGCCGCCGGCTCCGTCGCCGCCCCTGTCACCGGGGCGAAGGCACGCGTCGGGGCCGACTGGGAGACGCAGTCGATCGTCTTCACCGCCGCCGCGGGGCAGACCAACGACCTCAACATCTATCCGATGTACACGAGCGACGGGATCCGCCGGATCGGCTTCAGGGACGCGGTCCCACTGGAGCCCGGCGAACACTGCGCGTACTCCAGTCCCGAGGACCTCACCGTCGTCGTCTGCGAACTGCCCGCCGACAGCGCACGCCCCGACAGGATCGACGTGTTCCTCGGCGACGGCGACGACACGATCGCCGCCTTCGATCCCGGAATGAACACCGTCAGCGGCGGCCCGGGGGACGACGTGCTGCACGCCCACACCGCCCGCACGGTGCTGGGTGATGCGGGGGACGACATGGTCATGGGACCCGCCACCCTCTACGGCGGCGACGGCATGGACCACCTCATGGGCGACAGCGACAACCAGCGGATGTGGGGCGGCCCCGGCGACGACATGATCGAGGGCTACGAGGGCAACGACATCGTGTACGGGGGGCCCGGCGACGACCACGTCATGGGCGGGGACGGCCGGGACATCCTCCTCGGCGGCTCCGGCGACGATGTGGTGAACGGCGAGGGCGGCGACGACTTCGTCTGCGGCGGCACCGGGAAGGACACCCTCGACGGCGGGGACGGCCGCGACATCGTCCTCCCGTAGGTGAACGCGGGTTCCCCTTGGGGAGGAGTGGCGTCCGATGCTCCTCCCCTCCCCAGCGGGGCCACGCACCCGGATCCACGGTTCGGTGGATCCGGCAGCGGACTCTCGGACCTGGAACCCCGCGGCCTTCACGTCCTCTTGCGGACCTTGATCTCCATGCGATTCACCCCGCCGGCCTCGTGTATTCGTACCAGGGCAACGGGACCGGTGGGCTGCGGGCCAGGCAGGAGGCGGTGGGCGACCGGTTCCCCGGGGGCACGCTCCTCGTCCCCTTCGGCGACACGAACGGTGACCGCTGCAACGACGTGCTCGTACGTCAAGGGAACGAACTGCGCGCCTACCGGCCCGGCTGCGACGGCATCGTGTCGGCGTCGTCCCCGTCCACACTCATCGGCTCCGGCTGGGCGCAGTACGACGTCATCACCTCACCGGGCGATGTCGACGGTGACGGGATCAGTGACCTGGTGGCACGCCAGACGACCACCGGCGACATGTACTTCTACGCGGGCACCTCGACGCACAAGCTCACCACCCGGGTCCGGATCGGGACGGACTGGCGGCTCTACACGAAGATCGTCGGAGCCGGCGACCTGAACGGCGACGGCAGGGGTGACCTGCTCGCGGTCGACAAGTCCGGTGCGCTCTGGCGCTATTACGGCAAGGCCGCAGTGCCGTCACCGCGCGCACGGAGGTCGCGTCGGACTGGGGTTCCGCCTACACCACGGTCGTGGGCGCGGGTGACCTCACGGGTGACGGCCGCGCCGACATCGTGGCCCGCGACGGCAGCGGCAAGCTGTACCGCTTCAGCGGCACCGGCACGGGAACCCTGTCCGGCCCGGCGACCATCGGCACGAGTGGCTGGAGCAGTTACACCGGGCTGTACTGACGGCCGGCCTGCTTCCGCCGCACCTGAGCGGCTCGGCGGAAGCAGGCGATCTCCGTCCTGCCGTCATTGCAGGCAGGGGTCAGACCGGCAGCAGGCCCGGGAACTGCCCGTGTCCCATGTCCGGTGCGGTGACCGCCAGCCAGCCGTGGCCGCGCACGACCGTGTCCAGGACACCCACCAGGTCCGGGTCGACCGACAGGTCCCCGCACACGTCACGGACGCCGCCCGTGATGTCGTCGTCCTCGGCCTCGTCGTCGTCCTCGCCCCAGCCCCCCTCGGCCGCGTACTGCCGCACCATCCGGCCGTCCTCGGCGGCGAACCAGATGTCCGCGCCGCCGGCGTCGTCCACGAAGAACAGCTGGGCCTTGCCGCACGCGGCGCTGACCCGCTCCACCGTCGCGACCATGTCGTTCCAGTCGTCGTAGCCGACGAGCTGGCGGAACTGGCCGAACACCAGGCGCCAGCCGTCCAGTTCCGGTGTCACGAAGGCCCGGCTGATGCCACGGGACGGGGCCTTCGGGCTCGGACTCCGTACCTCCTCGCACATCGCGGCCGCCACACCCGTCTGCACCGTCACGGGGCGCGGGTCGTACAGGCCCAGCGCTTCGAAGACGCCCTCGTACGTCGCCCCTGGCACGGCCAGCCACCAGGCGCTGAGCTGGGTGTCGGGGACCGCTCGAACGCCGCCCGGGAGCTTCACCCGTACCAGCCGCTCCACCAGCATGCGGTCGCGTTCGTCGAGCGCGTCCAGGCCGCCGCCCTCGATCAGGAGACCGAGCGCGCCCCGGCGTACCGGCCGGGAGGAAGCCGGGTCCCGGCACAGTTCCCGGAGGCGCGGCGCGTACGAGTCCCACATGGCGTGGAGGTACTTGCCGGGCTCACCGTAGAAGTCGCCGCCCCGGGCGGCCTTCTCCACCAGGGCCCGCAACCCGGCCTCGGAGTCCACGCGCAGCCTGAGCAATCCCGCGTAGCCGACGTTCGACAGCCAGCGGTCGGGGTCGAGGGCCAGTGCCGCGTACCGCCCGGCACAACGCTCGTCGAAGAAACGCAGCAGCCGGCCCCTGAGCCATTCGTCCAGCTCCCCGGCGCCCGCCGCCGCGAGGACGGCGTCGAAGGCCGGCGGACCGATCCGGCTCAGCACCTCCCCGTACACCTTGAGACGCTGGGACGACTGGTCGGCGCACACCGCTTCCAGCACCCTCGGCAGCGCGTTCTCGCCGTGGGCCGCCAGCCGTTCCACCGCCGCGGTCACGCGTGCCGAGTCGCCGGTGTCCAGTTCCTCGATGAGGGCTTCGATCCCGGGTTCGATTGCCATGGCGGGATCCTAACGATCTCGTGCGGGACCGTCCGCAGCCGTCAGGCGCCCGGGGTCAGACAGAGGGTCAGGATCTGGAACGGGCGCAAGGTCAGGTGGATGTCCTGGCCGTCGACGTCCGGCGCGGGCTCATTCGTCAGTTCCCGTTCCAGCAGATCCGTGATCCGCGCGCCGGCCAGAGGGAAGCCCGTCCTGAGCGTCGTCCGCGCGCGGCCGCCCGCGGCTTCGTAGAGGCGGACGATGACACGGCCCGAGCGGTCGTCGGCGAGCTTGACCGCCTCGATGACGACATCACCTCCGGATGCCCGGACGAGCGGTTCGACAGGCGCTCCCCCGGGCACGACGCGCTCGGGGAGGTTGAAGCGGTAGCCCTCGCGGACCGCGTCCCGCAGACCGGCGCCGATGACCAGTCCGTAGCGCAGGCGGTGTTCGCCGCGGTCGCAGTCGGGGTCGGGGAAGAGCGGGGCGCGCAGCAGCGAGAGCCGTACGGTCGTGGTGGTTCCGCCGTCGGGGCGGACGTCCCTCGTGACGTCGTGGCCGTAGTTGGAGTCGTTCACGAGGGCAGCACCCCAGCCGGGTTCCTCGACGTGCAGATAGCGGTGGGCGCAGACCTCGAAGCGGGCGCTGTCCCAGGAGGTGTTGGTGTGCGTGGGACGCCGGACGTGACCGAAGGGGATCTCCGCGCTGGACTCCGCCGCCCTGATGTCGAGCGGGAAGGCCGCCTTGAGGATCTTCTCGCACTCCTGCCAGTCGACGTCGGTCTCGACGTCCAGCCGGCGGCTGTTCTCCTCCAAGCGCAGTACCTGGGTGATGCGGGAGGCGTTGAAGCCTCGTACCACTCGGATGCCTCCGGGGACGGCGACGACCTCGTCCGCGTCGGTCAGGTCCCGCACGGTGTTGCGGTAGAAGGCGTCGACGTCCCAGGCGTCCCACTGGTTCGGGAAGTCCTGGTGCAGTTGGAGGAGGTTTCCGACCGTGCCGGGAGCGAGCGCCTCGCGTCCGACGGTCAGGTCGTATGCGGAGGTGATCAGACCGCGGGTGTCCACCGTGATCCGTACGAGGCCGTTGTCCAGCACGAATCCGCCGCCCTCGGCGGGGTGGGGTTCGACCGGCCGGGCGGCCCGTGCCCGCGGGGACCCGCCGAGCGCGGGAATGCCGTCGCGGGTGTGCGGTGCGGCGTTGAACACGGTTTCGCGGGCCGTCCCCTCCGCACCGGATGCCGCCAGGGCGCGTTGCGCGGAGTCGATGACCGCGCCGAGCTCCCGGGCGGTCTCGGCGTAGACGGTCTCGGCCTCCCGGTGCACCCAGGCGATCGAGGTGCCGGGCAGGATGTCGTGGAACTGGTGGAGCAGGACCGTCTTCCACACCCGGTCGAGCAGCTCGTGGGGGTAAGGCAGGCCAGTGCGCAGTGCCGCTGTCGCGGACCACAACTCGGCTTCCCTGAGCAGGTGTTCGCTGCGCCGGTTGCCCTGCTTGGTGGCGAGCTGGCTGGTGAGTGTGCCGCGGTGCAGCTCCAGGTACAGCTCGCCCGACCACACGGGGGCGTCCGTGTACTCCGCCTGTGCCTTGGTGAAGAACTCCTCGGGGCTCTCCATCTCGACGCGGGCCGAGCCCTCCAGATTCTCCAGCCTGCGAGCCCGGGCCAGCATCTCGCGGGTGGGGCCGCCGCCGCCGTCTCCGTACCCGAAGGGGACGAGTGAGCGGTTGGCGGCGCCCTTGTCCCTGAAGTTGCGCTCGGTGTGTGCGATGTCGGCACCCGAGAGGTCTCCATTGTAGGAGTCGACGGGCGGAAAATGGCTGAAGATGCGGGTGCCGTCGATGCCCTCCCACCAGAAGGTGTGGTGCGGGAAGGGGTTCGTCGCGTTCCAGGAGATCTTCTGGGTGAGAAACCACTTGATGCCGGCCAGCTTCATGATCTGGGGCAGGGCGGCGTTGTAACCGAAGGTGTCGGGCAGCCACATGTCCTCGGTCTCCACCCCGAATTCCTCCAGGTAGAAGCGCTTGCCGTGGACGAACTGGCGTACCAGCGACTCGCCCCCGGAGAGGTTGGTGTCGGGTTCGATCCAGAGGCTCCCCGTGGGGATGAACTGCCCGGTGCGCACCTTCTCCACGACGCGGGCGAACACCTCGGGCCGCTGCTCCTTGAGCCAGGCGAGCTGCTGGGCCTGGGACATGACGAAGCGGAAGCCGGGGTGGTCGTCCATCAGGGCGGTGACGTTGGAGACGGTCCTGGCCGCCTTGCGGACGGTCTCCCGTACGGGCCAGAGCCAGGCGGTGTCGATGTGCGCGTGGCCCACGGCGGAGACGCGGTGCGCCCCCGCGTGCGCGGGTGAGGCGAGTGCCGGGGCGAGCACCTCGCGCGCGCGTGTGGCCGTTCCCCCGATGTCCTGGAGGTCGATCGCGTCCAGCGCCCGGTCCACGGCGTGCGTCAACTGCCAGCGCCGGGTGGAGTCCTCGGGCAGCTGGTGCATCAGCCCGGAGAGGACGTCCAGGTCCTGTACGAGTTCCCAGACCGTGGGGTCGAAGACGGCCAGGTCCATCCGGTTCAGGCGGTAGAGCGGTGTGTCGGGTGCGGTCTCGCCGCCCAGCCACGGGGGAACTCCGCCGGCCCGGGTGGGGACGAACGGGTCACTGCCGCTTCCCGAGTCGAAGATGACCGGGTTGGCCGCCGCCTCGATGTAGTAGACGAACTCCTCTCCCCCCTCGGCGCGTTCGGTGATCGGCAGCCATGCGTTGCGGGGATTGAGTGCCTTGACCGGGCTACCGTCCGGGCGGTAGACGAGGCCCTCGGCGGAGAAGCCGGGCTGGGTGGTGCCGAAGCCGAGGTCGAGCACCGCTTCGACCCGCTGCCCGGCCCAGCCGGCGGGGACGGTGCCACTGATCCGGAACCAGGTGGTGGACCAGGCGGGCCCCCACAGGTCACCCGTGCGCACCGGTTCGTACGGCGCGCCGATACCTTCGGCCACGGGTACGGGTTCGCCCGTGACCGGCCGGACGGCGATGTCGAGGGGAAGGCTCTCGGGGTATACGGCGGGCCTCAGGCGCAGGTCGAGGAGGCGGGCCAGCCGGCTTTCGGTGACCGTTCGGTCGTGGTGCATGGGTGCTCCGGAGGAGGAAGGCGGGGCAGGAGGGCAGACCGGTGCCGTGGGAGTGGCGGGGGGTCCGGATCAGCGTGTCCCGTAGCGGATGACGCGGGTGGGTACGACGGTCCTGCGGGCCGGGATCGGCTCGGCGGACGAGCCGTTGATGCGGTCGATGAGCATCTGGCCGGCGCGTCGGCCGATCTCGTCCGCGTCGTACGACACGATCGTCAGGGGCAGGCCGAGGACGTCGGCCAGGTCGAAGTCGTCGAAGCCGGCGAGCGCGACGGGGCGGCCGAGGCCGTGCACGGCGCGGATGGCGCCCTGCGTCAGCCGGTTGTTGGTGCAGAAGAGGGCCGTCGGCGCGTCGGGGGCATCGAGCAGCGCGCGTGCGGCGGCCTCGGCGGTGGGTACGTCGGTGAGGCCGCGGCGTACGTGGGTCTCGGCGGGTTCGATCCCGGCCGCTTCGTGGGCCGCCCAGTAGCCGCGGAACCGTTCCGCTCCGGTGTACAGGGCGGGCGGGTTGCCGAGGAAGCCGATGCGGCGGTGGCCGTCCGCGATCAGCTGCCCGACAGCCTGCTCGGCTCCGCCGAAGTCGTCGACCAGGACACAGTCGGCGTCCATTCCGGCCGGCGGCCGGGAGGCCAGCACGATCGGCATTCCGCGCAGCGCCGCCGGAGCGAGGTGCCGGTGGCTGCTGCCGGCCGGGACGACGATCATGCCGTCGACCTGACGGGCGGTCAGGTCATCGACGAGTCCCCGCTCCTTGTCGACCTGCTCGGCGGTGTTGCTGAGCAGGACCCGCAGGCCGTGCTCGGAGGCAACCTCCTGCACGCCCAGGGCGAGGCGGGAGTAGAACGGGTTGGCGAGGTTGGTGACGACCAGTCCGATCATCCCGCTGCCGCCCAGGCGCAGGCTGCGTGCCGTTTCGTTGCGCCGGTACCCCAGCGCTTCGACGGCGGCCAGTACCCGTTCCCGGGTGGTGCCGCTGACCCGGGCGTCGTCCTTGAGCACGCGGGAGACGGTCATGGCACTGACACCGGCGCTCGCGGCCACGTCGCGCATCGTGGGGGCGCCGTTGTCGCCCGCGCGGTGCTGTGCCATGTGCGGTTCTCCTGCGGATCGGTGGACGGGCTCGTGGGTCGGTGACGCGGTCATTCTAGGTCCGTGCCCGCGGAGCGACGGCGGCCCCGCGCAGGGTCCAGTGCGCGGCGCCGATGAGGGGCGCGTCGGCCGAGCGCCGCGCCGTGACGGCCGGGGGCGCGGCGCCCGGTGCGCATGCTGCGATGCCCTCGCGGACCGCGGGCCCGAGCAGGTCCCAGGAGCCGGCCATCGAGCCGCCGACGACCATCAGGTCCGGCCGGAACCGCTCGCACCAGGGCGCGAGGGCCCGTCCCAGGGCGCCGAAGCAGTGCCTGATCGCGTGCAGGGCGGGCTCGTCGCCGGCCCGGGCCGCGCCGGCGATCTCGTGCACGTCGGGAAGGGGCCCGTCTCCGGGCAGGGCCGCGGCGGTGGCGTAGAACCTGCGGATGGCCCGGCGCGAGACCACCTCCTCCAGGGGAAGCCCGTCGACGGTGAGCCGGTGGGCGCGGCCGCCGGGCGGTACGTCGGGTCCGTCGGTCACGGGCCGCCCGCCGTCCAGGAACGAGGAGCCGACGCCGGTTCCGAGCGTGACGCACAGGACCCGGCGCCGCCCTGCCGCCGCGCCCGCCCGGTACTCGCCCAGGGCGAAGGCGTCCGCGTCGTTGACGAAGCTGATGCGGCGGGGGGCTCCGGGGAGCCGGAGGAGCAGTTCCGCTCCGACGTCGACGCCGTGCAGCGACTCGAACTTGCCGATGCCGCGGAAGCGGCCGACCCCGGTTCCGTAATCGAAGGGGCCGGGTATCGCGACGCCCCAGTGGGCGCCCGCCGGGGCCTCGGCCCGGGCGCCGGCGGCGGCGATGGCGTCGAGGAGCTCACCGGCGGGTGCGTCGGCGGGGACCGGCTCCCGGACCACGGTCAGGGGCGCCGGCCGCGCGGACGCGGTGTCGATGACGGCGGCCGTCACATGGGTGCCGCCGATCTCCAGTACAGGAACGTGGCTCATGCCGGGGCCACCAGGGACTTCACCACGTGCACCGGTTCGCTGCCGACCGGGTGCAGCCGGTAACCGCCCACGCCCGCCGGGATGGTGAGGGTCTCGGCGAAGGCCAGGTCGTGCCGGTCCCCCCGGTCGGTCTCCACGACGACACCCCCGCCCGAGGAGACGTTGAGGATGTGGAAGCGGCCTTCGGTGTCGTCCTCGGCGGGCCCGGGCCCCTCGATCACGAAGCGGTGCACCGCGTAGAACATCTCGGGCAGTGCCCCGATGACCTCCTCGCGCCAGCCCCGGCCCTCGCGCAGGGTCCTCGGCTCCTGGACGAGCTCCTTGAGGACGTCGTCGCCGCGGCGCGCGGTGTCGAGGTTGGCGAAGGCGTGGGCGGAGGAGAGGGGCCTCGGCGCACCGGAGACGCCCTTGCGCAGCCAGTCGTAGAAGCGCAGGGAGTAGAGGTAGGGGGTGGCGCTGATCTCCAGGACCAGATTGCCCTCACCGGAGGCGTGCGGGGTGCCGGCCGGGATCATGTAGAGCTGCCCGTTCTCCGACGGGTGCGTCATCACGTGGTCCTCGACGCGCAGCGGGGTGCCCTGGGCCGCGGCCGCCTCGACCTCCTCGCGCATGACAGTCACGTCCGTACTGTCCCGCAGCCCGAGGTAGACCCGCGCACCGGGGTCGCACGCGGTGACGTAGTACGTCTCGTGCTGGGTGTAGGGCCACCCGAAGGCCTCCCGCATGTACTGCTCCCGGGGGTGCAGGTGCAGGGAGAGGTTGCCGCCGCCCATGGTGTCGAGGTAGTCGAAGCGGATCGGGAAGGAGGTTCCGAAGCGGCGGTGGACGTCCGGCCCGAGGAATGTCTCGGGGTGGAGTGCGCACAGCAGCTGGAAGGGCAGTTCCACCTGTGCCGTCTCGTCCTGGCCGACGAGGACTCCGGCTTCGGGGGCGATCAGCTCGTAGCCGAGGGCCGTGTTGCCGTGGCGGGGTTCGAAACCGAGCTCCCGGGCGGCCCACCGGCCTCCCCAGGGGGTGGAGTTGAAGAAGGGCCGGCTGCGTACGGGGCCGGAGGCGAGGGCGGCCAGGGTGGCCCGGACCGCCGTGCCGTCCAGGGAGGCCGGGCCGTGTGCGCCCTGGAGGTCGATCCAGCGGTCGACGCGGGGGGCCAGGCGGTCGCGGTGGCGGTCGCCTACGGGCCAGTCGGTGTAGAAGAGGCTGCGCAGCTCGCCGGGGGTGCCGGGGCGGCCCAGGTTGACGCCGAGGGGCAGTTCGGCGCGGGTGACGGCCTCCTCCGCGTACCGCTTGGGCAGGTCGGCCCACCACAGCAGGTCGGGCTCGCTGAGCGCGGCGCCGGGGCCGAAGACGAGCAGGACACCGTCGGCCGGACGCGGCTGGACGGGAGGCGTCTCGAACAGGTCGTCCATGGAGAACCCGGCGAGCGGCAGGAAGAACGGGTCGGCGTCCGCGTCGGGCACGCAGAGCCGCTGAACCGCGTCGTCCGACCAGAGGGCGCGCACATCGCACATCGCGACCTGCGTACCCCGTGCGCGCAGAGCGGCGGCGAGGGCGTCGGCCGTCGCCTCCCAGTCGAGTGCGGCGGGGCCGTCCAGGGCCAGGACGACGGGCGCCGTGGGCACGTCCGCGACCGCGGCGGCCCAGCCGGTGACGACGGTGCCGCCGGTGACGGCGTACCGGGGGTTGCGTTCATAGGGACGGGGCTGGTGCACAGAAGCTCCTGAAGAAGGGACCGGCAAGCATCGGCATGGTATCGATAACACCCTTGGTCGAACAAGGCGGCTATCGAATCGGTTCACGAAACCCTTCCCTGACAGGACTTTTCTGGTTCAGCCAAGAGAACCCCTTGTTTCAGCCACATGGTGTCGTTAACATCCTCGCAACCCGGAGCGCCATGACGCACGCCGTACGCGCCTCCGGCGGCCTCCCCACCGCATACCGGAGCCCAGGCATCCCCGCCGGGGTCCAGAGGGAAGTGAGCCCATGAGATCCACCGGCGAGACGACGGCGCAGTCGTCTCACCCGCTCCGCCGGCGCACCGTGCTGGCCGGCCTCGGGGCCGGCGCTGCCGCCGCGCTGGCCGGCGGCTGCGCGCGGGGCGACAGCACCGCCGCGAAGCCGGGGACGACGTCCCTGGCCAACGACAACGCCACCTGGGACGACGGTTACGTGGCCGCCGGACACGAGCTGAAGAAGCTCACCGGCTACGCGCTGCGGCCGCTGTCGAACCCGAATCCGACCGCGTACACCCAGGTCACGCAGATCTCCCTGCAGACGACCAAGGCGACCGACCTGATCAAGTGGCAGGCGGGCTACAACCTCAAACAGCTCGCCCGCACGGGCAGCCTCAGTGATCTGACGCAGCTGTGGGACGCCTACGAGCGCAAGGGCTGGGTGACCAAGTCCCTGCGCGACTCGATGTCCTATCGGGGCGCGGTGTACGGGATGCCCCTGTACCAGTCGTACTACGTGCTCTTCTACAACACGCACGTCTTCGACAAGCACGGCCTGCGGGCGCCGGAGACCTGGGACGAGCTGCTGCACACCGCGGAGGTGCTCAAGAAGTCCGGTGTCGTTCCCTTCGTCGCCACGCAGAGCGGAAACTGGCCCGCCTACGAGTGGTTCGAGGAGCTGATCAGCAAGGTCGACCCGGTGTTCTACGCGGATCTGATCGCGGGCCGGGCCCGGTACACCGATCCGCAGGCGCACAAGGCCATGCAGATCTGGCAGGACTTCATGAAGAAGGGCTGGATGACCCCGGCCGACTTCGACCAGAACAACGGTCCGGCCGCGCTGAAGACGGGCAAGGTCGGCATGTTCCTGCACGGTTCCTGGCAGTCCCAGGGACTGGCGGCGGCGGGCATGAAGCCGGGTGAGGACTTCGACGCCTTCGTCCTGCCTCCCGTCGACGCCTCCACCAAGCGGTCCGTGATCACCGAGGCGGGCGTGCTCGCCGTCCCGGAGAAGGCCGTCTCGCACGACGCGGCGATGGCCAACGCGGGCCACTGGCTGCACCCCTCGGTCCAGCGGGTGTGGACCGACTTCCTCCAGGACGGCTCGGCCAACCCGAAGGCGGTCACCTCCAACCCGGTGCTCGCCCGGCTCAGGAAGCGGGCGCTGGACGAGCACTGGACCGAGCTGCCCCGCTACGGCCAGTCCGGGCCGCCCAATCTCATGCAGGGGAACACCGATGACCTGGGAGCCTTCATGACGCATGCCATGTCGCCCGAGGCGACGCTGCGCAGCATGGCGAGCCGCGCCACCAAGGAGTGGGCCGCGTGGAACAAGGACGAGTCATGACATCCGCCCTCGACACGCGTCGCACCTCCACCGGTCCCACGGCCCCGCCCGCACCCCCGGCCGGCAAGCCCTCACGCGGGCTCCGGGACCGGTTCGCCTCGGCGGGCTTCCTCGCCCCGGCCGTCCTGCTCGTCGCCGGCCTGCTGCTCACACCGTTCGTGGTGACGCTGTACCGGAGCTTCTTCAGCGACAGCCGGGTCTCCGGCTTCACCTGGTTCACCAACTACGGGCTGTTCTTCAGCGATCCGGTTCTCGCCAAGTCCGTGGAGAACACCCTGATGTGGGTGGTCGGCACGGTGGCGCTGCCGCTGGTCCTGGGACTCGGCATCGCGGTGATGACGAACGGTTCCGGGTGGTCCCGGATTCCCCGGCTGCTGGTGGTCCTGCCGTACGCGATCTCCGGCTCGGCCGTGGCCGTCGTCTGGAACTTCCTCCTGACCACGGACGGGGCGGCCAACCAGGCGCTCGAATCGCTGGGGCTGGGGTCCTTCGCCCAGGGCTGGCTGCTGGAGTGGCCGGGGAACACCCTCGTCATGATCGTCGCCAACACCTGGCAGGCCACGGGGGTGGCCGTGATCCTCTTCCTGGTCGGTCTGCAGACCATCCCACCGGAGACCCTGGAGGCCGCGTCGCTCGACGGCGCCGACGGGCTGCGCAAGTTCTGGTACGTGGTGCTGCCGCAGCTGCGGACCGTGTCCGTGATCGTCGTCGGCAGCAGTCTGGTGAACGGGCTGAAGTCGTTCGACCTGATCTGGGTCCTCACCCAGGGCGGCCCGGGCCGCAGCTCCGAGACGCTCGCCGTCTCCATGTACCAGGAGACCTTCCTCGCGCTGCGCCCCGGGGCCGGAGCGGCGGTCGCCGTCGTCCTCACCGTCATCGTGCTGCTGGCCTCCTGGCTGTATCTGCGGCGCCAGCTCACTCCGAAAGGCGCCTGAGCATGTCCATACGCCGCGTCTCCGCCGGCACCGCCGTCCGCAACACGGTCCTGGTGCTCGTCTCGCTCCTCTGGGCCGTCCCGACCTGGCTGCTGCTGGTCAACGCGCTGGTGCCGGCCGCCGAATACGGCGGCGCGCCGCACTGGCTGCCGCACGGCGGGTTCGGCCTGTTCGACAACATGTCCGAGGCATGGTCCCGGGCCCGGCTCGGCCCCGCTATGGGCAACAGCCTGCTGTACGCGGTGACCAGCTCGGCCGCGGCCATCGTGGTGGCCACGACCGCCGCGTTCGCCACGGTGATCATGCCGGTCAAGCGCAAGACCCTGTGGTTCTGGCTGATCTACTCGGGCACGCTGCTGCCCCTCCAGGTCTTCCTGCGACCGCTCTTCCTCGCGTACGCCAACACCGGCCTCTACGACGCGCAGATCGGGCTGTTCCTCATCTACGCGGCGGTGGCGATCCCGTTCGCGTACTTCATCATGCGCAACTTCGCCCAGACGCTGCCCCCGGAGGTGATCGAGGCGGCGCGCCTTGACGGCGCCTCCTGGTGGCGGGTGTTCTGGCAGATCCACGTACCGCTGTCCCGGTCCGCGATGATCGCCGCGTTCGTCTTCCAGTTCGTCGCCGTCTGGAACGACCTGCTCTTCGGCATCACCCTGTCCACGAGCCGCAACATCCGCCCGGTGATGGCCGCGCTCGCCGAACTCCAGGGCAACTACTCCAACGTGGGGCCCCCGGTCGTCCTGGGCGGGGCCCTGCTGGTCTCGCTGCCGACCGTCGTCCTCTTCTTCGCGGCGCAGCGGTTCTTCGTCAGCAGCCTCAAGCTCGGCTGAGCCCCGCCGCACCCCCGATCAGGCACGCGCACCGACGCCCCGAGCCGATTCCCGAAAGGCATCCCGGTGAAACTCTCCGCCCGCACCGCTCTCGCCCTCGCCGCAGCACCCCTGCTCTGCGCCGCCCTCTGCCCCTCTCCCGCCCTCGCGGCCGGCCGCCCGGCGCCGTCGGGCCCGTGGAAGGACCGTGCCGTCCGGACGTACGACGCGCTCCAGCGCCATCTGTACCAGGGCGCGGAGAACCACGGCCTCTACCAGGAGGCGACCCCGCCCCGCAGCGCCGACAACGCCCATTCCTATCTGTGGCCGATGCGGGAGGCGGCGGCCGCGACGGTCGACATGGCCGGCCTTCCCGGATCGGGCCGGCGTTACACGGCGGACGCGGCGGAACGCTTCTCCACCCTGGAGCTGTACTTCGAGCCGCGCGACGGCAGGCCCGGCTACGACTCGTACCTCCCGGCACCGCTCGGGCAGGGCGGTGACGTCTTCTACGACGACAACTCCGTCGTCGGGCTGTCCCTGCTGGACCAGTACGAGGCCACCGGGGACGCCGCCTACCTGCACCGGGCCGAGCTGGCCTTCGACATCGTCAGCCGGGGCTGGGACGACGACCCGGCCAAGGCGTGCCCCGGCGGGATGCACTGGGTCGACTCCCCGGCCAACGACATGCGCGCCGCCAACGTCACGGGCCTGGCCGCGGAGCTGGCCGCCCGGCTCCACCAGGAGACGCACGAGGGCCGCTACCTGACGAGCTCGAAGCAGTGGTACGAGTGGAACTGGTCGTGCCTGCGCCAGTCCCCCGGGCTGTACCGCAACAGCCTCGGCGACGACGGCTCCGTCAACTCCACGCTGTGGACGTACAACTCCGGGGCCATGATCGGCACCGCCACCACCCTCTACAAGGCGACCGGGGACCGCACGTATCTGCGTCGCGCCGTGCAGGACGCCGAGGGGTCGCTCGCGTACTGGAAGGAGGGCGAGCGGCTGCACGACCAGCCGGCGATCTTCAACGCGATCTACTTCGACAACCTCCGGATGCTGGACGGGATCCGCCACGACCCGGCCTACCGGCAGACGGAGAGCGCCTACGCGGAGCGGGTCTGGAAGGAGAACCGCGAGCCCGCCAACGGCCTCTTCCGCTTCCAGCCCTCGGGCGGCGGCGACTACGAACCGACCGCCTCCGCCGAGACCCTCGAACAGTCCGCGATGGTCCAGATCTTCGCAGGCCTCGCCACCAAGACCTCCTGACCCCGCACCTTCCCGCCCGCCCCACGCACCGACCCGGCACCCTGCCAGAGCGGAGAACCCTCTCCATGCCCCGCCCCGATCTGTCCCGCCCCTCCTGGTGGGACTCCGACATCGCCCGCGACATCCTGCGCGACCGCGGCGTGAGCGCCACCGGTGTCCTCGGCGGACACCCCGTCCGGCTCTCCTGCGAACCGCTGCTGCGCCACGACGGTGACGGCGGGCTGCTGCAGTCCGTGCGCGTCCAGGCCGGCCGCCCCCTCACCCGGGCCGTGGTCACCACCCTGTCCGGCGCCTCCGTCCGCAGCGAGCTGATACCCGGGCCGGCCGGCGAGACCCGGATGCTGGTCCCGGAGGTGGACGCTCCGCTGCCGGTACTCGTCGAGCTGCCCGACCTGGCTCCCGGCGAACAGGTCGAAGTACTGCTGACCCCGCAGCGGCACTGGACACTGCACCTGGTGCAGCACGCCCATCTCGACATCGGCTACACCGACCCGCAGGGCACTGTGCTCGCCGAGGGCCGCAAGTACCTCGACTCCCTGCTCGAACTGTGCCGTACGACGGACGACCGGCCCGACGCTTCGAAGTTCCGCTGGGCCGTCGAGGGGTTCTTCAGCTTCGAGAACTGGTCGGCGAACCGGCCGCCGGAGCAGGTCGCGCAGTTCCTGGAGCGGGTGCGTCAGGGGCGTATCGAGCTGACGGCGATGCCCTTCAACCTGCACACGGAAACCTGCTCGACGGACGAACTGCACGAGTTGCTGCGCCCGGTGCGCGAACTGCGCGCCCGGCACGGCATCGACGTCACCACGGCCATGCAGACGGATGTCCCCGGTCAGGTCGTCGGCCTGCCCGACGTGCTCGCCGACAGCGGCATCCGCTACCTCTCGGTCGCCCACAACTGGGCGGGCCGGGCGGTACCGCACCACACCGGCGGCGGGGCGCTGCCCCGGCTGTTCCGGTGGCGTGCGCCGGGCGGACGCAGTGTGCTGGTGTGGCGCACCGACACCCCGCACGGGCTGGCGTACATGGAAGGCTCGATCCTGGGCTTCGACGAGTCCTACGACCGGGTCGACGACCTGCTGCCGCACTACCTGTCCGCGCTGGCCACCCGGCAGTACCCGCACGAGGGGCGCGGCATCCCCGGATTCCCGGTCCTGGACGAGGAGTTCAAGGGCGACCCGTACCCGTGGGACGTCCTGCACCTGCGGGTCCTGGGCAAGTTCGCGGACAACGGCCCGCCGCGCCGTGTCATCGCGGACACCGTACGCAGGTGGAACGAGGAATGGGCCTTCCCCGCCCTGCGAACCTCACGCAACGAGGACTTCTTCCTCGACGCGGAAGCCCGCTACGGGGACCGTCTGGAGACCTTCGAGGGCGACTGGAGCGACTGGTGGGTCGACGGGGTCGGTGCCGGTGCGGTCCCGCTGGCCGCCACCCGTGACGGTCAGGCGGCGCTGGCCGACGCCCAGACGGTCGCCGGGCACGCGGAGATCCTCGGCGCGGCGGGTTCGGGCACCACGGCCTCGGCGCCCGAGGTCTACCGGGCTGCCTCCCTGTTCAACGAGCACACCTGGGGCGGTGGCGACCCCTGGACGCACGGCGACCACGGCCACGCCTCCGGTGAGCGTCAGTGGCACTGGAAGTACGCCCAGGCGCTGCGCGCCCACGACGACGCGAAGACGCTCCTGGACGGCGCGGGTGCGGCGCTCGGCGGCAGGCTCTCCCCTCGCGAGGGGACGCTCGCCGGTTTCTACGTGACCAATACGTGCAGCTGGCCGCGGTCGGAGACGGTCCGGCTGTTCCTTCCCGAGAGCACGGTCGCCCTGGAGGACCCGGTCCGGGTGCTCGACGCGCGCGACGGCTCGGTGCTGGAGCACACGGAGGAGGCGCAGTCCAACGAGCTGCACCGGGCCGCGGGCCGCTTCCTGTTGTTCCGGCTCACGGAGGTGCCGGCGCATGGCGCGGTACGGGTGGATGTCGTCCCGGGACAGGAGCCGCCGGCCGCCCCGGAGAGCCGTTCCGAGGAGCCTGCCGTCCTGGAGAACGAGTTCCTGCGGGTGCGGGTGGACCTGCGGTCGGCGTGGATCGGCTCGGTGGTCGACAAGCGCACCGGCCGCGAGCTGGTGCGCCAGGACGCCACGGTGGGGCTCAACGCCTATGTGTACGACGAGTACGCCACGGCTGGGGGCTTCAACCATCAGTCGAGCAAGACCACGGCGAACGGGTCGATGCATCTCCTCGCCTCCCGTACAGCCGCACCCCCGGCCGCGCTGGTGGACCGTTTCCGCGACGCGACGGGTGAGACGCTGGTCTACGAGTGCGCCCCGGCCGGCACCGAGCGGCTGCGGGTGCGGGTGCATCTGCCGCACGGGCAGGCCCGGATCGATCTGGAGAACCGGATCGCGAAGCCCGCGACGCTGACCAAGGAGAGCGCGTTCTTCGCGTTCCCCTTCGCGATGCGCCGCCCCGATGTCCGGATGGAGGCGACCGGCGGCATGACGGGTACCGGGCTGCCGGTCGTGCCCGGGTCCGCTCAGCACATGCGCGCGGTACGGCGCTGGGTGAGCTTCGCGGAGGACGAGGTGGTCGCGGCCGTCGCCACGCAGGACGCGCCGCTCGTCCAGGTGGGCGGGATCGCCGTCCCGTACGCGCCGTATCCGCAGTCGCTGGCCCAGGACGAGCCCGGCACGCTCTTCTCCTGGGTGCACAACAACATCTGGGACACCAACTTCCCCTCCGAGCAAGCGTTCGACCATGTGTTCCGCTACAGCGTGTCCTTCGGACAGACCCCGCACATCAGCGGGCCCGTGCTGGGCATGCACACCGCGGCCGTGGGCAGCCGCCCGCTGCTCGCCGTCCGCGCTCTGGGCGAGGAGAGTCCGGCCCCGGACGCCTCGTACGGGTTGCTGAGTGTCAGCGACCGGCGCGTGCGCGTCGTGGGGCTCACCGTCCCGGCCCCCGGCCAGGTGCTCGTCCGGCTCCAGTCCTTCGCCGAGGAACCGGTCGCCTGCCGGATCACCCACGGCTTCTCCGTCACCGAGGCCCGCACGGCCGACTACCTCGGGGCTTCCGGTGACCTCCTGACGCCGGACGAGGACGGCGCGACGACTGTCGACATGCCCGTACTGGGCACCAGGGCGGTGCTGCTGCGGCTGTAGCCGACGGCCCGGGTTTCGGCCGGCGGCCTCGTCCGGACCATCCCCGTGCCGAAGAACACCCTTGACACCACGTCCCGCTGATCACATAGTTCTCCCCGCTGAGCGCAACGGCGTTGCGCTCAGCGCACCAGATCAGCGAGGAAAGGGACGAGGCCATGAACGAGGTGAACGGCGCGTCCGCCGGCTCCACCGCCCACGAGGCCGGCCGGCGCGACGACGCGGACGTCCTGGCCCCGCCCCAGCCCGGCGTTCTGCAGGGCGCGGACCGCGCCCTGCTCGCCCTGCTGTCGTTCACCGAGCGGCGCCCCGAGTGGGGGGTGAGCGAGATGGCGCGCAGGCACGGCTGGGACAAGGCCGTCGCCCAGCGCATCCTCACCACGCTCGCCTCCCGCTCCTTCCTGACCTGCGACACCACCACCCGCCGCTACCGGCTCGGCCCCGCCGTGTCCCGGCTGGCGCGCGCCGGGGAGCACAGCGGGGTGCTGCCGTCGCTGGTCCGGCCGATCCTCGCCGGGCTGCTGCGGGAGACCGGCGAGAGCGTCGTGCTGAACGTGCCGCAGGGCGCCGGATACCGGTGCGCCGCCGCTGTCGACGGCACCGGTCCGGTCCGCTACACCGCGATCGTCGGTGCCGTGATGCCCGGCCATGCCGGCGCTTCCGGCCACGCCATCTTCGCCCACTACTCCGAGCCGGAGATCCGCCGCCTCTTCGGAGCCACCCCGCTCCAGCGCTTCAACGATCACACCGTCACCGGCCTCGACACCCTCCTGGCCCGGTACGCGGACGTGCGCTCCCGGGGATACAGCGTCAGCCACGGCGAGTACGACGAGGCCGTCGCCGCCGTGGCCGCCCCCGTGTTCCAGGCCGGGACCATCGCCGCCTCGCTCACCGTCATCGGGCCCGCGCACCGCGTCACCCGTGCCGTCGACCGCATCACCGAACTCGTTCTGGCCGGGGCCGAGGAGGCCACGGCCGCCTTCGGCTCCTGACCCGCCCGGCCCGGCGGCGCTGTCCGGCGGGCCCCGCATCCGTACGACGTGCGTCGTGCCGGAGTACGCGGATCGCCGCAGCCTGCCCGAAAAGTCCCTCCCCGTCCCGGGGCAGGGCCCACCCACCAAGGGGTGTTCCGTGTCGCATCACACCTCGCCGTCGGCCACCGCGCCGCCGCCCTCCGACTCCGGCCCCGCCGCATCCTCCGGCGCCGGCCATCCCCGCGTCCGCGAACCCGTCGTGTTCGCCGTCCTCGCCGTGCTGTCCGTCGTCGGCGCCGTCATCGGCGCGGACCTGGTCGCCAAGCTCGGGATATCCGCCAACACCTCGGTCGTCGGCGCGCTGATCGCCATGCTCATCGGGCGCATCCCGCTCGCCGGACTGCGCTCGATGCGCTCCGTGCACCGGCAGAACCTCGCCCAGAGCGCGATCTCAGCCGCCACCTTCGCCTCCGCCAACGCGCTGCTCACCTCGATCGCGGTGCCGTACGTCTTCGGGCGCGAGGACCTGGTGTGGCCGATGCTGGCCGGTTCCTTCGTGGGCCTGCTCATCGACACCTGGGTGCTCTACCGCTCCTTCGGTTCCCGGCTGCTGCCCGCCGACGCGGCCTGGCCGCCCGGGCAGGCGGCCGCCGAGACGATCAAGGCGGGTGACAAGGGCGGCAAGCGGGCCCTGGTGCTCGGCGCGGGCACGCTCGTCGGGCTCGGCGGCACCCTGTTCAGCCTGCCGCTGTCCGCCGCCGGTGTCGCCTTCCTCGGCAACGTCTGGGCGCTGCTCATGTTCGGTGTGGGGCTCGGTCTGCGCGAGTTCGGCCCCGATCTTTTCCACACCGACCTCGGCGCCGGCTACGTACCGCACGGCGTGATGGTCGGCGCGGGCGTCGTCGCCCTCGGCCAGGCGGTCGTGCTGCTGGTCCGCCGCCGCTCCGCGCAGCAGCCCGCTGCGGCAACCGTGGCGGGGCACGACGAGACGACTTCGTACACCGTGGACGAGAAGGGACTGCGCCGGTCGCTCGTACGCGGTTACGCCCTGTTCGTCGGCGGGGCCGTGCTGCTCGCCGTCCTCGGTGGGCTGATCGGTGACATGAGTCCGCTGGGGCTGCTCGGCTGGGTACTGTTCGCCGCGTTCGCGGCTCTGGTGCACGAGCTGATCGTCGGGCTCGCAGCGATGCAGTCCGGCTGGTTCCCGTCGTTCGCCGTCACCCTGATCTTCCTGGTCCTGGGGCTGCTCATCGGCATCCCGTCGGTGCCGCTCGCGCTGCTGGTCGGTTACGTGTCGGCGACCGGCCCCGCCTTCGCCGACATGGGCTACGACCTCAAGGCCGGCTGGCTGCTGCGCCGCGACCACCGGCCCTGGGACCCGTACGAGCGGGAGGGGCGCCGTGAGCAGTTCCGCGCCGCCCTCATCGGCTTCGCCGCGGCCCTCGTCGTGGTCGCCGTCCTGTGGCAGTCGTACTTCAGGCAGGGGCTGATCCCGCCCGTCGCCAAGGTCTACGCCGACACCGTCAAGAACGGCCTGGGCGAGCCCGGTG
This sequence comes from Streptomyces sp. NBC_00523, assembly GCF_036346615.1. Taxonomy (NCBI): domain Bacteria; kingdom Bacillati; phylum Actinomycetota; class Actinomycetes; order Kitasatosporales; family Streptomycetaceae; genus Streptomyces; species Streptomyces sp. NBC_00523. The sequence goes on from NZ_CP107836.1 coordinate 328,955, forward strand.
TGCTGCGCACCCTACTGCTGTGGGCCATCCCCGGCGCCGCCATCCAGCTGATCGGCGGCACCAGGCGGCAGATGGGCGTCATGCTCGCGACCGGCCTGCTGATCCTCACCCCGAACGCCTGCTGGATGGTCCTCGGCGCGCTCGCCGTGCGCGTCGGCTACCGCAAGTGGCGCGGCCCCGCCGCCGACGAGGAACTGAACCTGGTCGGCGCCGGCCTCATCGCGGGCAGCTCCCTGGGCGACTCCGCCCAGATCATCAAGGCGAGCTGACCCCGCTCCCCCATTACCACCTTCGCTCACCCGCACCACCGCAAGGAGAAGATCCATGGAGATGTTCAGCCGGCTCGAACCCCGGTCCGAGTACCTGAGCTACGAACTCGCCCTCGCCGCTCGCAAGCTCGTGGAGCAGGTGATGCTCGTCAAGCCCGGCGAGCACGTCGTCCTCACCGGCGACACCAGCAGCGACCGCCGGGTCGTGGACGCCACCGCCCAGGCCGTCGCGGCGGCCGGGGCGCACCCCGTCGTCGTCTGGTACGAGACGATGCCCAGCTCCTCCATGGAGCCGCCGCGCCCCGTCGCCGGTGCGATAGCCGACGCCGACGTGTGGATCGAGTTCGCCGTCTCGTACGTGATGCACTCCGACGCGTTCCGCCGTGCGATGGCGAACGGCTGCCGCTACACCAACCTCACCGCCATGGACGTGCACATGCTCGTCGCGACGGTCGGCCGCCCCGACTTCGAGGGCGTCATCAAGCTCGGCAAGGCGCTGGTCCGCCTCCTGGAGCAGGCGGACGAGGTGCGCATCACCTCGGCCAACGGCACCGACATCACCGGCCGCAACGGCGACCGCCCCATCAACCTGCGGGGCAAGCCCGCCGAGAATCCCGGCGAGACGGTCATGCTCTCCGGCCAGATCTCCTGGAACCCGCTGGAGGAGACCCAGGACGGCGTGCTCGTCTTCGACGGCGCCCTGTGGCCGCCGGACCAGCTCGGTCTGCTGCGCACCCCGGTCCGCTGCACCGTCGAGAAGGGCGTCGTCACGAAGATCGACGGCGAGGGGCAGGACGCGGAGATCTTCCGCCGCTGGATGGAGTCCTGGGACGACCCGAACATGTTCCGCGTCGCCCACTGGTCCCTGGGCTTCAACCCGGGTGTGCCGGCGCCGACCGGCCGCATCGTCGAGGACGAGCGCGTCTTCGGCTGCGTGGAGCTGGGCATCGGCACCAAGGGTGCCTGGATCGGCGGCGAACCGTGGGTCTCCGCCGCCCACACCGACGGCTCGGTCCTCGGCCCGTCGCTCTTCCTCGACGGCGAGTGCATCGAGAAGGACGGCGTGTACGTGCACCCCGAGCTGGTCGAGATCTGCCGCGAGCTGGGCGTCGCCGGCTACTGACCGCCGCTCCCCCGCACGCCCCCGTACACCCCGCCCCAGGAGCCGGACTTGACCGACGACCAGATCACGTACCGCCACAGCGGCCTCGTCTGCACCGATCACACCCTCGACGTACCACTCGACCACGCCCGCCCCGACGGGCCCGGCATCTCCGTCTTCGCACGGGAGGTCGTCGCCGAGGGCATGGAGGGCCGTGAGCTGCCGCGGCTGGTCTGGCTCCAGGGCGGGCCGGGCGGGCGCGCCGAACGTCCCAACGCGGCGGGCGCCTGGCTGCGCCGCGCCCTGAAGGAGTTCCGCGTCGTCCTCCTGGACCAGCGCGGCACCGGCCGGTCCACCCCGGCGGACCGCACCACCCTGGCCGGCCGGGCCGACGCGGCGCGGTACCTCACGCATTTCCGGGCCGATTCGATCGTCCGCGACGCGGAGCTGCTGCGCCGCCGGCTGCAGGGCGACCGGCCCTGGACGGTCCTGGGGCAGAGCTTCGGCGGCTTCGCCACGCTCAGCTATCTCGGCCTCGCCCCCGAGGGCTTGGACCGGGCCCTGATCACCGGTGGTCTGCCCACTCTCACCGGGCACGCCGACGACGTGTACCGGGCGGCGTACCGGCGTACGCTCGCCGCCAACGCCCGCTACTTCGAGCGGTACCCCCATGACCGTGCCCTGGCCGGGCGGGTCGCCGCCCATCTGGCCGACCGTGACGTCCGGATGCCGTCGGGCGAACGCCTGTCGGTACGACGGTTCCAGACGCTGGGGATCACCTTCGGCACCGCGTCGGCCTTCGACTCCCTGCACTATCTGCTGGAGGGCGCCTTCGTACCCGGACGCGGCGGGCCGGTCCTCTCCGACACGTTCCTGCGGGGCGTCGACTCCGTCGTCTCGCTCGCGCCGCGTCCGCTGTACGCGGTCCTGCACGAGGCGATCTACGCGCAGGGCGGCCGTCCCACGGCATGGTCCGCCGACCGGGTCCGGACGGAGTTCCCCGAGTTCGACGCCTCCGCGGGCGGGCCGCTGCATTTCACGGGCGAGATGATGTACCCCTGGATGTTCGACGAGGATCCGGCCCTCGTCCCGCTGAAGGCGGCCGCGGACGCGCTCGCCCACCGCACCGACTGGCCCGCCCTCTACGACCTCGACCGCCTCGCGGCCAACACGGTGCCGGTCGCCGCGGCGGTGTACCGCCAGGACATGTACGTCGACCACGACCACGCGCTGACCACGGCGTCCCGGGTGCGGGGCCTGCGTACCTGGGTCTCCGAGACCCATCTGCACGACGGGGTGAAGGCCGACCCGGCGGTCCTGGACCGCCTTCTGTCCCTGTCGTAGGGGAGCCGCCGGACGCGGAACGAGCCCCCGACTGCGAAGTCGAGGGCTCGTCCACGGCCAGGGACGCGAGGCGGCACGTCACCGCCTGCGGGACCAGCCACTGCCTATCCCCGCCACGTGGAGGGCCAGGGCCGTGAGCCCCAGCAGCATCACGTTGGTCGAGGAGAAGACATCGTTGGTGCTGATGTCCGCAGCGTTGATCAGGAAGGAAATGAAGAACAACACCGCAGCGACTATGCCGAGCATGGCAAGCTCCTTTCGTGGAAGTGGAATTCCTCTTACGCCGTTGGAACGGAAACGGTCAGCAGGGAATTCACCATCGGTACCAGCGGCCGCGCTTACCGTTGGCCGTCGGCCGGATCACGAATCCGAGAAGCCAGACCACCAGCACGATGACGGCGATCCACCACAGGGCCTTCAGCGCGAATCCGGCACCGAAGAGAAGCAGGGCGAGCAGCAGAACAAGAATGACAGGAACCATGATTATCAACCTCCGAGACGTCCTGTGCCCCGGAGATTCGACTTCACTCGCCTGAGCTTACATAAATTTTATGGGCGATTTGATCGCTCGATGGCGGGCATCCGGGTCACCCGTGATACGTGATGTAGCCGTTGCCGTCGCGGTCGTTGGCCTTCTTGGTGTAGGCGTGGACGTCCGCGCGGGCGCCGGAGGGCTTGTAGAGGTAGATCGTGTCCTTGTCGTTGTTCCAGATGAAGTTGCAGTTCTGGCGGTAGACGACGTTCCTGGCGTCGGAGTCGGTGCCCCGGTTGCCGCGGAGCTTCACGTAGTCGCCGGGCTGCAGCGTGTGGGACTTCGTGAAGGTGAACTTGTTCCCGGTGGCGTCCTTGACGACGTAGCCCTTGAGGTTGACCGTCGTGGTCCGCGAGTAGTTCTTGATCGTCAGGTACTCGCTCGCCGCGTTGCCGCCCGAGCACTTGTTGGAGTCGCGCCCCGGTGCGTCGTACTGGACGCCCTTGATCTTCAGGACCGAGGAGTACTCGGCGGCCTGGGCAGGAGTGCCGGCGACAAGGCCGAGCGAGACGACCGAGGCCATGGTTGCGGCGGTGGTCAGGGCATGACGGGTGCGCATGGCGGTTCCCCCTTGGTGGTGCGGATGGAGCGCCCCAGAGCCTACCGATAATGTGACCATACGGTGAACGGAACCAGGAGATTGTGCGGACACCGGCATCATGGGGGCGTGGATTTCGAGCCGTTCCGGGGCGAGTTGATGGCGTACTGCTACCGCATGCCGGGCTCGTTCCACGAGGCCGAGGACCTGGTGCAGGAGACGTTGCTGCGGGCGTGGAAGGCCCGGGAGCGGTACGACCCGGGGCACGCGTCGGTGCGGACCTGGCTGTACCGGATCGCGACCAATGTGTGCCTGACCGCCCTGGAGGGGCGCGGGCGCCGTCCGCTGCCGTCCGGCGTCGGACGTTCCGTGGCTGGAGCCGTTCCCCGACGCGCGGTTCGACGTGGAGGCGCGGGCCGATCTGCGGCTGGCCTGGGTGGCGGCGGTGCAGGTGCTGCCGGCCCGGCAGCGGGCGGTGCTGGTGCTGCGCGAGGTGCTGGCGTTCACCGCCGCCGAGGTCGCCGAGCAGCTGGGGACGACGGTCGCGGCGGTCAACAGCGCACTGCAGCGGGCCCGTGCCGCGCTCGCCGATGTGGCCGACGCCGGTGCGGTCGCCGAGCCGGACGATCCCGGGGTGCGGGCGGTCGTCCAGCGGTACGTGCGGGCGTTCGAGGCGGCGGACGTGCCCGCGCTGGTTCGCCTGCTGGCCGAGGACGCCGTGCTGGAGATGCCGCCGGTGCCGCTGTGGTACCGGGGCAGCGGGGACTACGGCCGGTTCATGGAGCGGGTTTTCGCGATGCGCGGCACCGGCTGGGCCGTGCGGGAGCTCACCGCCAACGGGCAGCCCGCGCTCGCCGCGTACGCGCCGGAGCCCGGGGGTGGGCACCGGCTGCACACCTTGCAGGTCTTCGCCGTCATCGACGGCCAAGTCGCGCACAACGTGGTCTTCGCCGATCCGCGCGTCTTCGACGCCTTCGGCCTGCCGCGCGAGATTTCCGCGAAGAATCTCCACCGGGAGCGATGAGTCGGGGCGGGGCCGCCGGTAGATACCGGTGAACACCGAACCGAGAGGAGTCTCATCGTGAGCGTCGTCGTCATCGAGTTCATCACGTTGGACGGAGTCGTGACCGACCCGGACGGGTCCCAGGCCACGCCGTTGGGCGGCTGGGCGCTCCGGTACGGCCCGGAGGCGGTCGCCGGGGACAAGTTCCGGCTCGGCCGCACCATGGACGCCGGGATGCTGCTGCTCGGGCGCGCCACCTGGGAGCTGTTCTCGCGGATCTGGCCGGGCCGCGACGACCCGTTCGCCGCACGGATGAACGCCGTCCCCAAGCTGGTCGCCTCCCGCTCCCTGGCCCCCGGCGACATGTCCGTCTGGACGAACTCGCGCCTCCTCGACGGCGATCCGGCCGAGGCCGTCAAGCGCGAGCAGCGGGACGTGGTCGTCGCCGGGAGCCTGAGCGTCGTGCGGCAGCTGATGGCCGCGGACCTGGTGGACGAGTACCGGCTGCTGACCTTCCCCACCGTCCTGGGCACCGGGCGGACGCTGTTCCCGGCGGACGGGCCTCACGCCGACCTGGAGTGCCTGGGCAGTGAGCGGGCCGGTGCCGCCGTTCTGACCCGCCACCGCAGGGCCGGCCGCTGACCGACCGGGGCGGGGGGGGCGGATCAGGTGGGTCCGGCCGTCCCCAGGCAGCTCAGCGCTTCGCGGAAGTCATCGAGGGCGGGCCCGTACTGGAAGGCGGAGGTGCGGTACGTCGACCGGTCGATCAGGGCCCTGGCCAGTTCCCGCGTTCCGGCGGCCGGGGCGTGTTCGGCCAGTCGTCGGGCCAGCCCCACTCCCTCGTCGAACAGGTGGCGCACATCCTCCGCGTACCGGCAACGGTGCGATTCCCCGTGGACGGCGGAGCGGATGGTGAGGACGCGATGCAGGCCGACCAGGTCGGCGAGGTGCCGGTCCGGATCCTCGGCGGCCAGTGGAGCGAGAGCGTCCACCTCCTCGCGCAGGGCGTGACGGCTGTCGAAGTAGCGCTCCCTGACATCGGGCGACCATTGCAGGTTCGCCGCGCCCGAGGGCGGACGCGGTCCTCGGGGTGCGGGCCGGTCGCCCTCAGCGCCGGGGAGGGACAGCAACACGGCCCAGAACGACCTCTGATAGCCGCTCCATGTCTTTCGCTCCCCGGTGTCGGCCAGCTCCGTCAGCAGGGCGAGTGCCTCCTGCCGGGCGAGGCCCGCCTGCTCGCCCCGGCCATGGGTGTCGAGCATCTGCGCGTATCCGATGAGCGAGTAGAGGTAACAGGCCATCGCTCCCCGGTCGTTCGCGACTTCCTCCCGTTCCATGCGTACGAGTGTCTCGAACACGGCGAGCGCTTCGCCGGACCGGCCCGCGTCGTGGAGAACGGCGATCCACTCCAGGAGTGACCAGGCGTGGGACCCGCTGTTCAGCGTCTCGGGCCGGTCCGCCATGAGCAACTCGGTCAGGGCATCGGCGGCTTCGTCGTACCGGCCTTCCTCGGCAAGACCGCGGGCCCACACTTCCAGCCCCCTGACCACGGGGTTTCCACTCACTGCCGCCTGTGCACGGCCAACGGCGACCATCTCGGCGCGCAGGGCGAGTCCTTCCTCGCGTCGGCCCTGGCTGTACAGCACTCTCTGGCACGTATCGAGAGCGTCGTACAGAACATCGGCACGGGTGGGTTCGCCCGGGTCGATGGACCGTGCCACGGCGACCGCCTCCTCGCACAGCGCGAGGCGGTCCGGACGCGTGTGGCGGTGGGCGTTCTCGAAGCCCAGGGCCTGCAGTGCCTTGGCCAGGCGCGGCAGGTAGGAGGCGGGGCTGACCTGAGCGAGCACCCGGTAGGCGTCGACTTCCTCGCGCGGTGCGCGGCGCCCCGAGGCGAGCAGCACATTCCGCGCTCGCACGATGTCGTCCTGATCGACTTTCCGCGAGTGATTCATGGCGGAGATTCTGGGCGCTCCCGGAGGGGCCCAACAAGGCTTGCCCGCTGTGCCGTTGCTCCTACGAAAATGCCCTCTGACCTGTCATGATGGATGTGACACCACTTCTCGGGCCGGGCGCCCCTTCAGCGACGGGACGCCCGGCCCGCGGTCGTGGGAGCGGGTGGTCAGTTGCTCCAGATGACCGGGCTGTCCCTGTACGCGTCACCCTCCTCGAACGACGCGACCGCGATGGGGTCGGTCTTCGTGGCGCTGAGGGAGCAGGTCTCGTACGAGGCGCCCTTCGTGGTGAAGTCGCGGGGGGCCGTCTCGCTGTCACACTTGCCCGGGAGGTCGCCGATCAGGATGACGCCCGTGGGAGCGCCGCCCGCCAGATTGCCGCGCAGCCTCAGCGACGAGTAGGAGAGGTCCGTGCCGCCGACGTTCTCCACCTTCATGCGGATGTAGTAGGGCGTCATGCCCTTCGCCTTGTCGCCGAAGGGGGCCATGTCGGCCTCGGTGCCCTTCTCGATCGCCGTGACCGTGATGGCGACCGTGCCCTCCTTTGACGTCCCGTACTTGAACGGCACGACCGCCCGGTCACCGACCTTGAACTTCGTGCCGGGTGCGGCGACGTCACCACTGGGCTTGGAGCCGGCGTCGTCGCTGGGGTCCGCCGACGGGCTCTCGCTGCTCGGGGCGGGCGAGGCCGGGGCGGAGGCCGAGGGCGATTCCGGCATCGCTGCCGGGTCCTCGTCATCGTTGCAGGCCGTGAGCCCGAGACTCAGGGTGGTGAGGGCAACTGCGGTGACGATGCGTCCCTTACGTATCATTTTGACCTAACTCGCGGTAGAAGCTGCGTTGTACGGCAGCCGGAGGGTGTTCCGGGCAACACGGCGACGGCAGCGCGTCAATGAGGCGCGCCGCGACGCCCTACTCACCCTGGGCCAGGAATGACACAGACTCGTCGCAGAGACGGCACAGCCACGCGACGACTGTGCGCCGCCTGTGAGCGGGTGGACGGCTTGTACGCTGCGCTTATTCGACGGACATCAGTTCGGGCGTGCGGCACGGGGCGGGCGCCCAGGGGCGGAACGCGGGGGCTTCCATGAGTGACGCACATCCGATACGGAGCCGCGGACCGGGCTTCTCGGTCGGTGCGCGCGTCATCGTGGTCCTCCTCCTCGCCGTGTTGGGGGCCGTCGGCGCCTGGATCCAGCGCGACGCCCGGCACCGGCAGGCGGAGCCGCGTACGGAGTTCACGGCGGCCAACCCGCCCACCGGTCTGCCCGCCGCGCTCACCACCGGTCAGCACCTCCGCTGGTCCCGCTGCACCTCGCCGCCGGCCGCGCGCGAGGGCTACGACTGCGCCGTCATGAAGGCCCCCCTCGACTACCGGAAGCCGAAGGGCCGGACGATCGACGTCGCCCTGATACGTCTCGAGGCCACGGGCCCGAACAGCCGGCGCATCGGTTCCCTCGTCCTCAACTTCGGCGGGCCCGGCGTGTCCGGCGTGAGCGGACTGCCCGCACGCCTCCGCCAGTACGGGCCGCTGCGCGACCGCTACGACCTGGTCTCCTTCGACCCGCGGGGCGTGGGCCGGACCATCCCCGTGCGCTGTGGGAAGACGGCGGACGATACCGGATTCGAGGGGGGCGACGCCTGCGCCAAGCACTCCGGGGCGATCCTCCCCTACATCGGCACCTCGCACACCGCGCGCGACCTCGACCTGATGCGCTACCTCCTGGGCGACGAGCGGCTGCACTACTTCGGCGTCTCGTACGGCACGGCGCTCGGCGCGGTCTACGCCCACCTGTACCCGTCGCACGTCGGACGGCTCGTCCTGGAGGCGTCGGTCGATCCGACCGAGGACCTTGCCGAGGAGCAGGTGTCGCAGGCCGAAGCGGTCCAGGCGGCGTTCGACCGGTTCGCCGTGCACTGCGCGGCCCGTATCCGCGACTGCCCGACCGGGGACGGGCCCGCGGAGGCCGCCCGGCGCATGGCGCGGCTGGCGGACCGCCTGGAGAGGAAACCGGCCCCGGCCGGAGGCGGCAGGACCCTCGACTCCCACGACCTCGCGTACGACGTCGGCGACCATCTCGCCCGCGGAACGGACGGGTGGCAGCCCCTCGCCAAGGCGCTCGCCGCGCTGATCGACCGCAACGACGGCCGCCCGCTGGACAAGGGCTCGGACCACACCGGCTCCGCCGACCCGGCGGCGCCCCCGGTCGACAACGGCCGCGTCGCCCTCACCGCGATCACCTGCGCGGACTCCAGCCTGCGCCCCGACTTCGACCGCCTCGACAGGGCCGCGAAGCGCGTCGAAGCCGCCTCGCCCGTCTTCGGCGCGGCCTGGTCCACGGGCGTCTACCTCTGCTACGACTGGCCGTTCGGCGGCGAGCGGGTCACCCCGCAGGTGAACGCCGAGGGCGCGGATCCCATCCTGGTGGTCGGCGGCACCGGTGACCCGATCACCCCGTACAGCGGGGCCCAGCACATGGCCCGCGCACTGGGCGACGGTGTGGGCGTGCTCCTGACGGCCGGGGAGGAGGGCCACGGGACGTACCCGCAGAACCGCTGCGTCGTGAAGGCGGTCGACCGCTACCTCCGCACGGGGCACACCCCGGCGCCGGGGACGGTGTGCCGGGGCGACATGTCCTGAGTTGTATCCGCGGGGGGCCACCGACGTCAGGTGGTGCGACGTGCCTGCTGCATCGCGGTCAGCCGGGACACGTACAGGGCGGTCGCCACGACGGTGGGGAGCACGAGGATGCGGAGGATCAGGCCCACCATGGTGCCCTCGGACATGTCGTACGTGGCCCAGTCCTTGTAGCCGTCTTCCCCGTAGGGCAGCCCGTTGTTGTACGAGGTGAATTCTCCGTGCTCGGCCCATGCGAAAGCCGACCAGTACAGGTACAACGGCGACGTCACGATGGTGAAGACCGCGCATCCATGCGCAGCTGGGCGAGCGTCACCTCGGCCGAGGTCGGCTGGTCGTCCGCCGACGGCCACTGCTCCGGCTTCCAGGCCCCGCTGCGCAGAAGGGACTTGGGGCAGTGCGGGTAGACCTCCTCGATGCCCACGACCAGCGCACTGGCCGGCGGCCTTCCCACGGGGGTCAGCTGCTCCAGCAGTTCCGGGCGTGTGGCGACGCATGCCCGGCCGTTCACCCGGAGCGTCGTGGTGCGCCCCGGGACGATGAACAGCAGCCCGGCCCGCCGGTGGCGATGACGTTCTGCAGGGTGTCCAGCCGCCTGTTGCCGGTCGCGTCCGGGATCGCCACCGTCCACGAGTCCAGGACGGCCACGAACCCGGGGGGCCCGCCGCGCGAGGAGACGTCGCAGCGTCCTTCCGGGTCCGCGCCGGCGACCAGGACCAGTGCCGAGCAGGCGATCAACTTCTTCGTCTGTTCGTTGAGTTCGGTCGTCTGCTTGCGCAGCGACGTGTCCCTCGGGAGTTCGTACGTCCGGCGCAGCTCCTCGTGATCGCGTACGGCGTCGGCGCGGAGCGCGTCGAACGCGCTGCCCGTGGAGAGTGTCGTCATACGGCGACCTTACGGGTGGGGCCCCGGACGGCCGCAGGGCCTCCGCAATCCCCCGCAGGGGTGACCCGACCTGATCGAACGAGTTTCAGCGGCGACGACACAGAGGCCCCACGGCCTGATCCCCCAATAGAACTTGCGTTCACAAAATGCCCTCCGATCCGGCCGTTACGGGACCGGATCCACCGCGTTTTTAGAGCATCAGTGCCACATCGACGCCCAGACGGAGGAACGCCATGCACCCCACCCCTCCCCCTCGCAACAGCCTCCCGAAATCGAACGGCGACGTTCCGGGACCGCGATCCGTCCCCTTACCGCCCGAGCCCGAGCCGCAGATGCGTTACGTCGATCTCACCGGCAGCCGCGAGGCGGCCGGCCGGTCGATCCGGATGCGCGACATGGCCCGTCGCCTGCCGCAGCTGGTGCGCCGCTCGCTGGCCCTGGCGTGGCGGGTCGACCGGCGGGCGACCGTCGGCCTGTTGCTGTGCCAACTGGTCACCGGGGTGATGCAGGCCCTGGGCCTGGTCGCCATCGCGGGCACCCTGACGGCCCTGCTGCGCGACGGGGACGTCTACCACCGGCTCCTCGACGCGTGGCCGTCCGTCGCCCTGCTCGCCGGGGCGGCGGGGGTGCGCGCTCTCCTCGGGATCACCGTCAACTGGCTCTCCTCCAGGCTGGGTCCGCTGATGTCCCGCGAGGCCGAGCAGATGCTGCTCACCGGCTGCGCAGAGGTCGAGTTGTGCGCGTACGACGACCCCGACTTCAACCGTGACCGCGAGGCCGCCGACCGCGGCGCCCAGGTCACCGGCGACCTGATCAACGAGGGGCAGGACCTGATCGCCTCGGCCGCCGCGTTCCTCGCCGGGGCCGTCGTGCTCGCCGGTGTGCACTGGGTGCTGCTCCCGCTCCTCGTCGCCGCGAGCCTGCCGCAGGCCGTGGCCCAGGTGAGCGCCGCGCGCGTCCGCTACCTGGCCAATCTCCGGAGCAACGGCGACAACCGGATGCTGTCCGTGCTGCGCTGGCACATCTACACCAAGGACGCCGCCGACCAGATCCGCGCGGGGACCATGGCCGGCTTCCTGTCCGGCCGGTACCGGCACACCGTCGCCCGTATCAACCGCGAGGACCGGGCCGCGGCCGACCAGGGCGCGCGGATGTCCCTGGCCGGAGCGGTGTGCGGGGGGCTGGGGTCGGCAGTGGTGTGGGCGGCGGTCGTGTGGCTGCTCGCGAACGGCCGGATCAGCGTCGGCCACGCGGGCACGGCCGTCTTCGCCCTGCAGACCGTCGGCATGGCGGTCCGCGGCCTGGTGGCGGTCGGCGCGCGCGCCGTGCGGACGGGGCTGTACATGGACGACTGGACCGGTTTCCTCGACAAGGCGGGCGGCTTCCGCATGCGCCGGGGCCGGCACCACCCCGCGCCGCCGGAGACGATCGAGGTCAAGTCGGTCACGCACCGCTACGCGGGCAAGGAGCACGACGCCCTGTCCGAGGTGTCCCTCACCCTGCGCCGGGGCGAGGTCACCGCACTGGTCGGCTTCAACGGCTCCGGGAAGTCGACGCTGTCGAAGCTGGTCAGCGGCCTCTATCTGCCCACGGACGGGCAGGTGTTGTGGGACGGCGTCCCCACCACTGAGGCCGACCCGCAGGCTCTGTGGCGGCACGTCGCCCTCGTACCGCAGGACTACGCGCACTGGCCGCTGACCGTGCGCGAGAACGTGACCCAGGGGCAGCCCACCGACGGCGGCGACGCGGCGGTCCGCGAGGCGTGCGAGGCGGCCGACGCCGACGAGGTGGTCGACAAGCTGGGCGCGGGTCTGGACACCCTCCTGGCCCGCGAATGGCTCAACGGCGAGGAGCTCAGCGGCGGCCAGTGGCAGCGCATCGCCCTGGCCAGGGCGTTCTTCCGCCAGGCAGGACTCCTGGTGCTGGACGAGCCGACAGCCAATCTCGACCCGCGTGCCGAGTTCCGCATCTTCCAGCGGCTGCGGTCCCTGGCCCGGGACCGGGCGGTGCTGCTGGTGACCCACCGCATCGCGAACGTGGCCGTCGCCGACCGCATCGTGGTGCTTGACGGGGGCCGCGTCGTCCAGGAGGGCACGTACGCCGAGCTCGCCGAACAGCCCGGGCTCTTCCGGCAGTTGCTGTCCTACCAGATCACGTCCGAACCGGACGACGACAAGCACGAGGCCCCCGCGTGAGCCGCCCCGCACCCCTTCCGCCGTCCCGAGGTCACGACATGCCGCTCACCCGCTCCCACATCCGCAGCACCACCGAGGCGTACCTGGCGCGCCACCCGCACGAGCGAGAATCCCTCGCCGGGCTGCTGTCCCTCCTGGACGGCCCCGACGATCCGGCCGACCGTGCGACGCTCCCCGCCCACGTCACGTGCAGCGCTGTCGTCGTCGACCGCCGGGGCCGGGTCCTGCACATCCGGCACCGGGCCTCCGACGGGCTCGTGCTCACCCCCGGCGGTCACACCGAGCCCGGCGACCGCAGTCTGCTCGTCGCCGCGTTGCGCGAGCTGTCGGAGGAGACCGGGATCGCTCCGGGCGCCGTGTCCCTGACCCGGCACTTCCTCGGCTCCCCTGTCGACGTCGACGTGCACGACATCGACGCGCGCCCCGCGAAGGGCGAACGCGCCCACCGGCACTACGACTTCCGTTACGTGTTCTACCTCGCCGACGAGGAGCCACCTGCGCTCACTCTCCAGGACGAGGAGGTGTCCGGCGCGCAGTGGCTGCCCCTGGCGGAGGTCGGGTCACCGACCCTGCGTACGAAGCTTCTCCGGGCGGGCCTGGACGGGCGGCCCGAGCCCGTGAACGCCTCGGCGATCATCCACGACGGCAATGGCCGGTACCTGCTGCACCTCCGGGACGCGAACAAGCCGTGGATCTGGGAGTCGGGGTGCTGGTCGCTGCTCGGCGGTGGCTGGGAGCCGCAGGACCGCACGCTGCTCGACACGGTCCGCCGGGAGTTGCGCGAGGAGGCCGATCTGGCGGTCGCCGGCCTGGTGCCGTACGCGGTCGAGCACGTCACGGGCACGGACGGGACCCGGGTGCCGGTCCAGGTGTTCAGCGGCCGCTGGAACGGTGACCCGGCCGGCCTGCCGCTCACCGAGGGCGTGATGGTCGCCTGGGTGCGGCCCGAGAAGTTCCCGTACATGACGATGCTGCCGTCGACCCGGGCGCTCCTGGAACGGCACGCCGCCGAGCACGATGCGCCCTCGTCCCCGGCGCCGGGGACGGTCCTCAACGTCGTCGGCGTCCACCTCTACCTGGAGCGGGACGGCCAGGTCCTGCTGGGGCTGCGGCACCCCGACTCGGCGTACGCGGGCAACACCTGGCACGTACCGGCGGGTCACTGCGAGGCGGAGTCCGCGACCGCGTGCCTGGTCAGGGAGGCGTACGAGGAAACGGGGCTGGTGATCGACCCGTCGGATGTCGAACTCGTCCACACCGTGCACACGGTCAACCGTCCGGGCGGCAGGCCCAGGATCGGCCTGTTCTTCCGCGCACGGCGCTGGGAGGGCACGCCTGAGCTGAGGGAGCCGGACAAATGCGTCGCCTGGCAGTGGTGGAACGCCAAGGACCTGCCCGAGCCGTTGGTCCCCTACGCACGGGCCGCGATCGAGGGCATCCGGGCCGGACGCGTCTACACCGAGCTGGGGTGGACCCGTTGACCCGCGTCGACGCGCCGGTGGACGCGCACCTGCTGGCCGTACGCGACGGAGACCGCGGGCCGGAGGTGCTGCTGTCCCGGCGGGCCGGAAACGTGTACGCGAGCGGTCTGTGGCACGCGCCGTCGGGCCATGTGGAGGCCGAGACCGTGGTCGACGCCGTCGTACGCGAGACGCTGGAGGAGACCGGTCTCGCCGTGGATCCGGCGGACGTGCGCGCGGCCGTCACGGTGCACCACCGGCCACCGGTCGGCCGGGCGCGGATCGGGGTGTTCTTCGAGGTGCGCCGGTGGAGCGGCACGCCGCGCGTCATGGAGCCGGACAAGTGCGACGCGATGGGGTGGTTCGCGCTGGACGCGCTGCCGGAGCCGATGGTCGCGTACTGCCGGGCGGGACTGGACGCCTACCGGGCCGGGGCGCATTTGGGCGTGCACTTCCAGGAGCCGGGCGACCCGATCGCGTACGACCCGGCCGTGGACCGGTTGCTGCTGGTTTCCGGCGCCGCCCCGGAGGGCGCGGTGCGTGCCTTCGCCCAACGGGCGGTGGGGCGGATCACCCGTTGGGCGGACGTCTCCTGGGCGCGGGAGGAGAGCCGCGTCTGGCGGGCGGACGGTGCCGAGGGCGGCACCTGGTACGTCAAGGTCCACCAGAACGAGCGTTTCCACCGGCGCGAGGTCACGGCGTTACGGGGCTGGGTCACCGGCCTCGGAGAAGCCGCGCCCCGGCTGCTGGCCGCCGACGACACCTTGCGGGCCGTCGTGCTCACGGCGGTGGGAGGCCGCTCCCTGCACGGTGCCGTCCTGCCGCCGGAGCAGGAGCGCACGGTGTTCCAGCGCATCGGGCAGCTCGCGGCCTCCATTCACGCCAGCGGTGCCCCGGGCCGACCGGGCGGCGAGGTCCTGCCCGTGGGGAAACTGGAACGGCACCTGGACGGGGCCCGGCCCCATCTCGCCGCTGGTGACGAGGAGTTCGTCCGCAGCACGGTCGAGAGTGCCGCCGACAGGCCCGCCCTGCCGGTAGTCCCCACGCACGGCGACTTCCAGCTGCGCAATCTGCGCTGGGACGAGGGCTCCGGCACGCTGTACGTGATCGACTTCGAGCGCTCCGAAGAGGGGCCCGCCCTACGGGACTTCGTGCGGCTGTCCGACAGCTGGCACGGCCGTCCCGACCTCCTGGCAGCCGTGATGGACGGCTACGGCCGCCCGTTCACCCCGCAGGAGGAGGCCCAACTCACGCTGCTCTCCGTCCTCGACGCCGTCTCCGGCATCGCGTACGGCACCGCGCACGGCGACCCCGAACTGGTGGAACGCGGCCTGCGCACCCTGGCCCGGCTCCGTACCGACCACCCCACCACCCCATGAGGAGGCACACGTTGACGTACACCACGCGTGATCAGTGGGAGGAGCACTTCGGTGGGGGCCGGGGCGAAATCGCCCTCCTCGGCGCCGCCTGGGAGTCGGTGGAGCGGCTGGACGCGGACGGGATGGCCCTTCCTGGTCCTGCGCGGACTCCGCCCGCCCGGCACCCGGGCCGTCGAGAAGAGGCCTCGACAGGGTCCTGCTCGGCCGGTCGCGGCGCGGCATGCTGGAGCCAACTGGAGTACGGGCGGGTTCCCGGGAGTGTTGGGCAGCGCGTCGTCCCACCCCGGCCGGCAGGAGGCTCGCTGGGCTCGACGAGCGGGCATCCCGGATTTCAGGCCGTTCTCCTGAGTTTCAGGAGAAACTACCGCAATTTCTGCATCCATGGCAGATCGCGGGCTTGGCGTCCTCGACCTCAGCCCTGGTCCTCAGTGGTGGAAGAGCCTGAGCCCGGTGCGGGCGAGGGCGATCTGGTGCTCGCGGCAGGCGTCCTCGACTTCGGTCGACCGGATGGATCCGCCCGGTTCGGCGATGTAGGCGACGCCGTGCCGGTGGGCGTGGTCGACGTTGTCGCGGAATGGCAACGCGCCGTCCGATACGAATGCCACCTCTGCCAGGCCCGCGAGCCACTGCGTGCGCTGCTCGTCCGTCAGCTCGGGTACGGGTGCGGACAGGGCTGTCGACAAGCGTGAGCTCTCATCGGGGGTGAGGTCGCCCTCGATGAAGCGGATCTGCCAATTGATCCGGTCCTGGCGCCGCGTGTCCGGTCGAAAGGAGAGCGCACGGACAGCCGGGTGACGTCTCAGCCACCAGATGTCTGCCTTCGCACCGGCCAAGCGGGTGCAGTCCACCCGGGACTGCTGACCGGCACCGATTGCCAGAGTCGCCCCACCACGCAGGTAGCACACGGAGTTGGACTGCGTGAAGCGCAGCACCGCCAGGCCCAGCAGGAGATCCTCGGCCGCCTTGGTCGGCAGCGTGCCGCACACGACGTTGTCCAGCAGAGCGGTGGACAACGTCACCTCGTCGCGCCGCTGCGACAACCGCAGTCCGAACATCTCCCGTGTCTCGTACTGCGGAGGTGTGAACGCCCGATCCGCTTCCATGACCAGGAAGCGGCCGTTCTTCTTCTTGCTGAGCGTCGCGACGGTGCCGGGAGCGTAACCGGGGGCGATGACGCCGTCGCAGACCACGCGGGACAACAATGCGGCGAGCTCGGTGTCGACCGGGTGCGACACGGCGGCGAAGTCACCGTAGGAGGACTTCGGATCGGCGTCGCGAGCTCGCAGATATGAGCTGGTCAGCGCGCCGACGCTGTCTCGGTCGAGGCCGAAGAGCTCGGCGGTGACGTCATCGACGGGGCCGGCCACGGCCGCACCCGCGGGCGAGACGTGCTTGAAGGAAGCAGCGGCCGGCCGGTTCAGGGCTCGGCTCGCCTCCAGGACCAACTGCCAACTGTCGAGTGCGTCCAGCATGTTGATGTAGGACGGGTTGCCCTGCAACACCCGCACCGGCCATCGGCCGAGCTGCACGGGCGCGGTAGTCGCCCCCGCCTGCTGCGGGTTGATCCCATAGCGCAGATCCACGTCATAGCCTCCTGTGTCAGCGGGATATCACTGACGCAGGCGCCCAGGCGGTCGACGCTCACGCGGGAAATCGGCCGCTCCCCGGTGGTTTTCCACCTTCGCCAGTTGCGACCGGACACGATGCTACCCGCAGGATCGCGCACGTGGTTCCGCCGGTCGTCCCGCCGGCGGGCAGTAGGTAGCCACAGACTCGCCCGTCCAGGGCCCATGACCGCCCACTGTGACCCTCTACCCGGTCACCGCCGGTCGTCCGGTCGTGCCGGCCGAGGCCGTCCGGCTGCGCGGTGCGATGGCCGAGACGGTGATCGCGGGCGGGTGGGCCCCGTCCGAGCCCGAGGCCGGCAGCGGACGGGTCACCGCCGTCGAAGCCGACGCCGCGCGCGGCGCCCCGGCCGGTCTCGTCCCGCGTGGCGGCTTCGACGCCGGCATGATCACGTACAGCCGCTGGGACATCGCACCCGCCTGGCGCGAGCAACTGGCCGAAGGCGGGCGCCTCGTCCTGCCGTGGGAGATGGGCGGCTGCGGCCGGACGGTCGCGTTCGAGCGGCGCGGTGACGTGCTTCACGCCCGGCGTTTCACGTACTGCGGTTTCGTCCGCGACCAGGGCCGTCAGGCGCGTTCCGTACCCGTCGTGCCGCTGCTCGGCGGTGCGCTGACGCTCCGCTTCGACGAGAGTGCGGCCGCCGGTGCGGACGGTGTGGAGGAGGCGCTGCGCGGGCCGCGTCACGAGGTCGCGACCGGCGTCATGATGGGGGCTCGGCTCGCTGCAGTTGTACGCGGCCACCACGCTGCCGGGCTTCTGCCGGCTGGGCGTCCACGAGGACACGGTGGTCCACGCCTTCGGCGCGGAGGGTCCGCGGCTGGCCGAGCTGGTCGCGGCCACGGTACGGGCGTGGGACCGCCACATCCGCGCCGCCGACGACGACCGGCACGCCGATCCCGTCCTGACCGTCCACCCGGCGGGCACGCCGGACCTTCTGCTGCCCGCCGGGGACGTCCTGGACAAGGCGTCCTCCCCGCTGGTGTTCCGGTGGCCGGGCCGGGACGGGCGTCTGCCGGGCCCGGCCCGGCGCGCGGCGGACGCGGTGGCGGCGGCCACGGCCACGGCCACGGCCACGGCCACGGCAGAATCGTGACCGTCCAAGTCCTCCTGGAACGGAGAGAGATGACCACCACATCCGCACCCGACGAGACTCCCGGCGTGACGAAGAAGGACGAGGCGTACGGCGAGCTGCGCGCCTCGGCCGCGCTGTGGGCCGGCACCAGTGTGCTGATCACCAACCAGCGCGGGCAGGTCCTGCTCCAGCGTGTCAGCTACCGGCCCACCCGCCTGCTGCCCGGCGGAGCCGTCGACAAGGGCGAGTCACCGGCCCGGGGCGCCGCCCGCGAGCTGGAGGAGGAGCTGGGCGTCAAGGCCACCGTCACCCAGGGGCTCGCCGTCGACTGGGTCTCCCCCACCGGCCGGGCCGCGCCCCCGGCCCTGCGGTTCCCGGGCGAGCTGTTGCACGTCTTCGACGGGGGCGTCTGGGACGACGACCGGATCGCGGCCGTCCGGCCCGCCCCGGGCGAGATCGACGGCATCGAGTTCGCCGAACCGGCCGACCTCCCCTCGCTGATGTCCCCCGGCGACGCCCGCCGCACCCTCTCCGCGCTCCGCGCCCGCGTCAACGGCGCCGGTCCCGTGCTCCTGGAGGACGGCCGCCCGATCGCCCCCACCGTCCTCGACCGGGTCGGTGTCCTGCGCACCGCCCGGGCCCGTCACCACCTGCCCTTCCACGCGGGGCCCGTGCCCGCCGGGCTCGCGGTCCGCCAGTCCTGGGTCTGGGCCTTCGCCCCGGACGGACGGGTCCTGCTCCTCCTCGAACCGGACACCGGCGCGGCCTGTCTGCCCGGCGGCACGACGGAGCCGGAGGACGGCGGCGATCCCTGGGTGACCGCCGTCCGGGAATGCCGCGAGGAGGCCACCGCCGAGCTCGGCGACCTCCGCTACCTCGGGTACCTGTCCGACGCCAGGCCGTGCGCGAGGGTCCGTTACGCCGCCGTGCTGGCGAGCCTGGGCGCGGCCGCCGTCGATCCGGCCACCGGTAGGACGTACGTACGCGTTCTGGCCACCCCGGAGCAGGCTCTGGAGTTCTTCGACTGGGGACCGTCCGAGGCGCCGGAGCAACTTGCCGCCGCCCACCGGGGCCGCGCCGTGCTCGGCATCCCCAGGGCCGTTCACCCCCAACCCGTCACCGAAATCGTGCGCCCCACCGCCTGGTAGCGCTTCACCCGTACCGAATCGAGGACCTCATGACCGCCGCCCCCGTGCCCGCCCGGACCGGGCACTGCCAGTGCCGCCACATCACGTACCGGGTCCTGGGCGACCCGATCGACCCACACCTGTGTTCCTGCCCGCACGACACGCGTATCTCCGGCGCGCCCGCGGTCCTGTGGGTGGGCTTCGAAAGGAACGGGCTGACGTGGACCGGCCCGGGCGGCGAGCCGACCTGGTACGCGACCTGGCCCACGCTGCGCCGGGGCTTCTGCCCGCGCTGCGGTACGCATCTCGTCTCCGTCGCCGACGACTCCGACGCGGTCATGGTCACCGGATTCAGCCTCGCCGACAGCAGCGGCACCGACCCCGTCGGGCACTCCTACCGACAGGAGGCCGCTCCTTGGATGACCATCGCCCTTGCTTAGCCTTCCGTGAACGCGGAGGCGTGGTCCGCGGCCCACTGACGCAACGTCCGCGGTGGCCTCCCGAGGATGTCGGCGACCGCCGTGGTGAGGTACGCGGGCTGCCCGACCGCCGCGCTCCACGCGCCGAGCAGCATGTCGACGGCCGAGTCGGGCACCGTGCCCTCGCACAGGCTTCGGAACGCGTCCGGCGTCATCTCCTCGCATGCGATCCGGCGGCCCAGTGCGTCACCGATGACGTCCAGCTGAGCGGCTTGGGTCAGCGATTCGGGGCCCGTGAGCACGTAGTCGCCTCCGGCGTAACCGTCCTGATGGAGCGTCCGCGCCGCGACGGCTGCGATGTCGCGGTCGTCGACCGGTGCCGACTCGGCAGCGGCGTAAGGCCACCGGACGACCTGCCCGGCCCGGATCGCGGGCGCCCACCAGGCCAGCGCGTTCGACGCGAACATCCCCGGCCGGAGGATCGTCGTATCGAGTCCGGTGGCGGCGATGAGCCGTTCGATCTCGGCGTGCAGCACCGCCATGGGATTGGGCTGCTGGAAAAAGGGGTGCGGGGTTCGGTGCGGGGAGGAGAGGAAGACGATCCGCCTTACGTGGGCTGCCAGCCGCTCGATGACTGCCTCCGCTGTCCGGGGCGGGGCGGTCCAGACGAGGAAGACCGCACCGACGCCCTTCAGCGCAGGGTCCAGTGACTCGGGCACGGTGAGGTCACCGGCGAAGACCTCGACCTTCGCCGGGAGCGTCGCCGCCGCCTCGGGGCGACGGACGAGGGCACGGACCGGCGCGCCCGCGTCGAGGAGTTCATGGATGACGACGCGGCCGACCCGGCCCGTCGCTCCGGTGACGAGCACGGGAGGAATGTCTGTCTGATTCATGCCGCCCATGAAAACGTTACCCGGTTAAAAACGCAACCGAGTAACAAGTGTTACGGTGGTCACGTGAGCGAGCCGACGGGGCTGCGGGCCCGCAAGAAGGAGCGGACGCGTGACGCCATCGGCGACGCGGCGGTCTCGCTGTTCCTGGACCGCGGCTTCGACCGCGTCTCGGTCAACGACATCGCCGCGGCAGCCGAGGTCTCCAAGCCGACCCTCTTCCGGTACTTCCCCACCAAGGAAGACCTGGTGCTGCACCGGTTCGCGGACCACCAGGGCGAGGCCGCACGCGTCGTGCGCGACCGCGGCCCCGGCATCGAGCCGGTGACGGCGCTGCACCGGCACTTCCGGACCGGCCTCGACCGGTACGACCCCGTCACCGGCCTCAACGATCACCCCGAGGTGGTGGCCTTCCACCGCCTGGTGTTCACCACGCCGAGCCTGGCGGGACGGCTGACGCAGTACCAGCTGGAGGACGAAGAGGCACTGGCCGACGCCCTCGGCCAAGACATCCGGGCGCACCTGCGGGCAGCCCAGGTGCTCGCGGTCCAACGGGTGCTCGCCCGCGCCAACTGGCAGAAGATCGCCGACGGCCGGACCGCCCACGCCGTCCACCCCGAGGCGGTCGCCGACGCCGACGAGGCGTTCAACCACCTCTGGTGACCGACCCCGGCGGAGGTTCGCTCTCAGTGGTGGGGATGGAGCCCGGCGCCCAGCCGAGCACTTCTTCGAAGCGGCGGGCCGCGAAGGGAAGGGGAGCATCCCCTCGGTCACTCTCATGAAGCCTGATGGTCGCCTGGCTCAACTGGGTGCGCCGTGCCAGCTCTCCCACGGACAAGCCCTCGGCTTCCCGCAGCTCCACGAGCGCTTTCGCCAAGCGCTCGGATTCTTCGCTCCTGCCCACGCGACCCACCCCTGCGTTCGCCGCCACCGTTGAGGCCAGGCTACGGCTCGATGGTGGGCCCCCGCCCCGGCTTCCGGTGCGGGGGCCGGGGCCGGGCTCAGCAGGGGCGGATGTGGAAGACAGGAGTCCAGGACGCGGTGCCGGTGCCCTTGGCGACGTGGGACCAGCGCTCACTGCCGTCGCTGTTGTAGAAGCGGGCGCGGGTCCCCGAGGTCTGGTTGTTGTTGAAGGTGCCGTCACCGATGCCGTTGAAGTCGTAGTAACCGCAGCGGTAGTAGTCGTAGTTGACGCCGCGCCCGTCCGTGATGCACAGGTGCCCGTTGCCGCAGGCCAGGGCCGTGCGGGGCGATGCCAGGTCGCGGGTTTCGGACTGTCCGGGGGCCGGGAGCGTGACGGTGCCGCCGGGGATGTCGAGGGTGTTCGCGGAGGTCTGGCGGGCCCGGGGTTCCTGGGCGCGTACCGCGTCGACCTGTCGCTGGAGCTCTCCGGCCTGCTCGTCGGTGAGGCCGGCGGCCCGCGTCTGCGCGGCGTAGGTCTGCTGTCCGGTCGGGGCGGCGGGGGTCATGGCGTGAGCGGACAGGGTGGGACCGGCGATCAGGGCCGCGGCGGCGGCCATCAGTCCGGCGGTACGGCGGAACGGGACACGATTCAAGGTGTTCTCCTCGGGTTGGCCGTGCGCCTCTTTGAGGTGCATGGCCAACCTTTCCAACTGGGCCCCGTTTCAAGGGACATAGCGGCGAGGTTCACCGTTAAGTGGTGCAGATGCCTTTTTTCGCACGCGCAGGAATCCACCGCGCGTCAGTGTCAATCCCCGCCGGAGGTCTACGCGAGCACCCATCGCGGCGCGTGCCGGGGGTCCGCCGGGCAGACGAAGACGTGCAGATCGTGGTCCCGGCCGAAGCGGAGCCGCGTGGGCCGCGCGACCGGGACGCCGCCCCGGATCGACGCCTTTCCCCTCAGCAGCGGGTCGCGGTCCTCCAGTGGTGCCCAGCTGTGCGAGCCGCCGTCCATCTCGTAGCCCTCAGCCGTCAGCAGCAACTCCATCGGGGTGGCGCAGGACGCGCAGTCGATGGTCATGGGGCCCGTCGACGCCCAGCTGGGGTAGCCGCCGACACGCCAGCCGGGAGGGATGGACAGGTCGTACTGGTAGCTCGGGGCGTCGGACCCGTGTTCGGCCACCTGGGCGTCGTCCCAGGCGTCGATGCGTGCGATCAGGGCGAGGGGCAGCGTGTCGTCCTCCGCCCAGGGGTACGTGTCCACCTCTTCCGGGTGCAGGACGCATGGTTCGGGGAGTTCGTGCTCCCACCGCATCAGGCGCACCCGGGGCTGCTCCGCGAGGAGACGTTCCACCTGTTCGGTCCGGGCGGCCCGCCTCCACCGCAGGTGGTAGCGGCGTTCCAGGTGCGGGCCGTGGGTGAACGGGCAGCGGAAGAGCTGCACCAGGTCCGCGCCGTCGGGCCCGCAGGCGAGGCCGGGGATGTCGCGGCGGAACAGCTGGGCCAGCCCCACGAAGGGCGCCGGGCCGTCATCCCCGGACGGTTCCGCGCGGGGCCACGGCCTGCTCTGCGGCCACCCGCCTGCGGCGCGGGCGCTGCGGATCTCCTCCGGTGCATACCCCTCGGTCTCACTCCGGTGCGGCTCGTGACAGAGGGGCCAGGGCTCGTCCGCCGGCCACAGCATGGGCCCGCCGACATGGCTGTCGCGCACCCCGGGCCGCCCCGGCCTGGGGTGCAGCCGCGTCGTCCGGGCCCGGTAGGGGGCCAGCTCGGGGAACACGGCCTCCACGGACACCGGTCTGGCCGGCGTGGTCCTCGTCATGCCGGGTCCGCCGCGCTCAGGAATGCGCGGGCGCCCCGGAGCCGGGTGGTGAGCCTCCGCTGCGTGGCACGGCAGTCCAGTCGTACGTCGATCCCGTCGGGCAGTCCCGTATCGCGGCGGCGCGCGGAGGGCAACCGCGCGGGATCGAGGCCGTCGCGGCGCGCGATGAGCTCGCCCAGCCGGTGGCGGCTGAGGGCGTCCGGGCCGGCGAGGTGGAAGACCCCGGCGGCGT
Source organism: Streptomyces sp. NBC_00523 (assembly GCF_036346615.1). NCBI lineage: Bacteria > Bacillati > Actinomycetota > Actinomycetes > Kitasatosporales > Streptomycetaceae > Streptomyces > Streptomyces sp. NBC_00523. The sequence continues at coordinate 352,343 of NZ_CP107836.1, forward strand.
CGGAGCGGGTGATCTCCCACAGGGCGGCGGCCAGGTCGCTCACGTGCACGGGGCACCGGACGTCATCGGTGAAGAGGGCGCCCTCGCGGGTCCCGTCGGCCAGGGCGTGCACCAACTGCTCGTGCTCGGAACGGCCGTTGCCGATGATCAGCGAGGTCCGGGCGACGACCGCGCCGGGGCTGATGAGGCGTACGGCCGTCTCGGCGGCGGCTTTGGCGGCCCCGTACGGAGTGAGCGGGTCCGGCAGGCAGGACTCGTCGTAGTGGGTGCGGCCCGCGCCGGAGAAGACCGCGTCGCTGGAGACGTGCACCAGGCGGATGCCGCGCTCGGCCGCCGCCAGGGCGAGCCGGACGCCGCCTTCGGCCGTGACCGCCCAGTCCGCCCCACCGCTCGTCGCGTTGATCAAGGCGGTCGGGACCACCGCGTCGAGAAGCTGTTCGAGGCGAAGCGGGGCGCGGAGGTCGAGGTGATGCCAGGCCGCCCGGGCCGGGTCGCCGGGGCGGGAATGGTACGTGACAGCCGGGGGTCCGTCCGAGGAGGGGGCCCGGTGTACCAGCTCGGTGCCCAGCAGGCCGCTGCCGCCGATGATCAGCACAGTCATGCCGCCCTACGCTACGGGCAGCCCGTGCGCGGCCGTCGCCCACGTCCGTGCACCTACCCCGGCCCTTCCCGGCCCGATGGCTGGAAAGCGATCTTCCGCATCTGGTTGAAGACGCAAATAATCGAGTCCGCTCGCTCGATCCCCCTCGAACGCAAAGGTGGCAGACACGATGAGCCGTAACCATCGCAGGTACACCGGGGCCGCTGCCGCGGTCTGTGGAGCGGTCCTCGCGGTCGGCGCGGGCCTCGCCCAGCCCGCCGTCGCGCAGTCCCCGGGCGTCGTTTTCTACACCGGCGCGCACCAGACGGGCGCGGCGACGCCCGTGGACCTCACCAGCACCGGGTGCCACAACCTGGCCGCACCCTCGGCCTCCGCGCTCAACTACGCGGCCGTGGACGTCGATGTGTTCTTCAACGCCGACTGCCGTACCGGCGCCCCCGGGACCGACAGCGACCTGAGCTTTGCCCTGGGCAGCCTGCACACGGCTGACTTCCCGTATCAGGCGGTGAGTTACCGGGTCCGCCCCATGGGCTGACCGGTCAGCCGGCGCTCACCCAGGTCACGACGGCCAGCGTCAGCGGAACGGGGCACGCCACAGCCGCCAGCAGCAGCCAGCGCCGGGGCGGGGCCATGCGGCGTACCGGCGGCAGGAAGGCGAGTGCGACGAGCAGCGCGGCTCCGCCGGCCACGCATGCCGCGTACCCCCCGAGGAACCCGCCGACCGCAGCCCCCGGGGCCGCGCCCCAGACGGAGATCATCAGGACCATGAAGGTCAGCCACGTCACCGACACGGCCGTGGCAGCGCCCAGCAGGGCGGTGGCCACGGCAACTCCGGGTCGCGCGGCGGAAGCCGACTGGACGGGTGCCCACAGGGCGGGGGGGGCGTTGCTTGGGGTCGTGTGTTCATGAGGCGATGGTCTCCCGCAGCCGCCGGGCCCCTCATGAGCGTCGCTACTCACTCGAACGCACTAACGTACTCAGACCCGTCCCGCCCCTCGCGCCCCCGCCCCCGCCCCCGGTGGGTTCAACCGGTCGGCACCGTCGGCAGGTACCGGGGCGCGCGCCGGCCGTCCAGCCGGTGTTCCACCGCCGCGCCCAGGGACAGCAGGTCGGCGTCCTGGTGGTTGCCGGCCATGAGGAGCAGTCCGACCGGCAGTTCGCCCACGAATCCGGCGGGCACCGACAGCGAGGGGTAGCCGGCGACGGCCGCGGGCGTCGACGACGGGATCACGTCGTTGTCGCCCCGGCCGCAGTCGGTGGTCCACGCGGGCGGGTTCGCCGGGGAGGCGATCGCGTCCAGGCCGTGCTCGGTCATGACCTCGTCGATGGAGCGGCGGGACAGGTCCGCCAACTCGGCGCGCATCGCCCGGTATTCCGGGTCGGTGGTCGGCGGCGCGGCGAGGGCCTGTTCGAAGAGCTCCTGTCCGGCGAAGCAGGTCCGCTCCTGCGGGTGGGCCCGGTTGAACTCGATGAGCCCGGCCAGGTCGCGCGGCCCCTTCCTGGTCGCGAGGTACGCGTCGATGTCCCGATGGAACTCGCTCAGCAGGGCCGGGAATTCGAGTGCGGCCAGGCGGTCCTGGTACGGGAGGTCCACCTCCACGACCTCGGCGCCCGCGGCCCGGAGCCGCTCGGCGGTGCGCGTCATGAGGGCGTCCACCTCGGCACCGAGCACCGGCAGCCGCCACAGGCCGATCCGCTTGCCGCGCAGCGCACCGGGGCGAGCCGCGGCTTCCGTGAGGCCGGGGGCGGGGTTGCCGCCGCCGAGGACCGACAGGGTGAGCGCGGTGTCGATCACGTTCCGGGCCATGGGGCCGGCGGTGTCCTGTTCGGCGGAGATCGGGACGACGCCCGACTGGCTGACCACGCCGAGGCTCGGCTTGAGACCGACGACGGCGTTCATCCCGGCGGGGCAGACAATGGAGCCGTCCGTCTCGGTGCCGATCGCCACCTGCGCCAGCGACGCGGCGAGCGCGGCGGCCGATCCGGCGGACGAGCCGCAGGGGTTGCGGTCCAGGACGTACGGGTTGCGGGTCTGACCGCCCACCGCCGACCAGCCCGATGTCGGCTTGGCCGCACGGAAGTTGGCCCACTCGGACAGGTTGGCCTTGCCGAGGATCACCGCGCCGCCCGCCCGCAGCTTCGCGACCAGTTCCGCGTCGGTCGCCGGTGACTTCCCGGCGAGGGCTAGGGAGCCTGCGGTCGTCGGCATGTCACGGGTGTTCACGTTGTCCTTGAGCAGGACGGGGATGCCGTCGAGCGGACCGCGTGTCCGGCCGAGGCGGTGCCTGATGTCACTGGCGGCCGCCTGGGCGAGGGCCGTGGGGCTGGTGCGCAGGACCGCGTTGATCTTCGGGTCGACGACCTTGATCCGCCGCAGGTAGGCGAGGGTGAGCCGGACCGAGGACAGCGATCCGCGGTCCATGCGGGTCTGGAGCTCGGGGATGGTGACCGTGTCGAGGTCGATGCCGCCGACCAGCGTGGATTCGGCGGATCGCGCCGGGCGGCCGGGGCGGGACTGAGCGGCTGCCTGCGGACCCGGCACCACCGCGATCAAGGGGGCCGCGACCAGGATCGCGGTCAGGGCCGCCATGCTTCTCGTCTTCATGGCGGACACCCCACTACACGCGGGCGGTACGGCACAAGAGGCCCTCATTTCGGGCGCGTAGGCGACACCCCATCCCAGCTAATCAAATTTGGCTAGTCTGGATCCATGAGCGAAAAGACGATCCCGATCCTGCCGTGCCGGACCATCCGGCCCGTTCTCGACTTCTACGCCGCCCTCGGGTTCGAGGCGACGTTCCAGCAGACGAGCCCCAACCCGTACGCGGTCGTGGAACGGGGCGACGTCCAGTTGCACTTCTTCGGGATGAAGCGCTACGAACCGGCCGCGTCGTACAGCACGTGCTACATCCGGACCGATGACGTCGACGGGTTGCACGCGTCCTTCCGGAGCAGCCTCAAGGCCGCGTACGGCAGGATCCCGACGCGCGGGCTCCCCCGCATGGGACCGCTGAAGGACACCTCGTACGGCGCGCGGCAGTTCCTCGTCACCGATCCGGCCGGCAACTGCCTGCGCATCGGGCAGCAGACCAGCCGGGAGCAGCACCACCGGCCCGCCCCCGAGGAGACGTCCGCCCGGGCCCTGCATCACGCGTCGCTCTTCGCGGACTCGAAGGACGATCCGGCGGGCGCCGCGAAAATAATCGACCGGGTGCTGGGCCTGGCGGACGAGTCGCCCGCTCCCGTGCAGTTGCTGCGCCTCCTGGTGCTGCGTGCGGACGTCGCCGGGCGCCTCGGTGACGACGCGACCGCGACGTCCGCGCTCGCCCGGGCCGCCGCGCTCCGACTCAGCGCACAGGAGCGCGAGTCGGCGCACGACGACCTCGCGCGTCTTCGCGAGCTACGCGACTGAGCCGTGGCCCGACGCGGGGTGGATCAGGTCAGGAGCAGCTGCTGGGCAAGCAGTTCGGAACGGGTCAGCTCCAGCAGCCGGCCCATCCAGTTCCGGCCCCGGTCGTCGGGGACGTCTCGCCAGAAGGGCGAGTCCTCGAAGCCGGTGTAGCTGATCCTGGCGTCCCCGGTGGAGAGCAGGACCTGGGCGAGTTCGGGGTGCTGGGTGAACTTGGCGCGCAGGAGCCCCGCCATGACCGCGAGCCGCACGTCGGGCCAGTCGCTCCGGCGAGCTGCCCGCCCGCCCAGTTCGTGCGCCTCACTGCCGGAGGCCGCGTCCCGGATCCTGCTCCTGTCGGAGGCGTCGGCCGCGGACAGGGCCCAGTACCCGTGCTGTACGGAGGCGTGGGAGTCGCCCGCGAACTCGACGGCGGCGGGGTAGTCGTTGCGGAGCATGAACAGCCCGGGCTCGTCCGGCCATCCCTGCGGATAGACGGTTGCGTGGGAGACGAGCGCCGGCCGGCCGCGTTCCGCGGGGTCGTCGGCGTACCGGACGGCTTGACGTTCCTGCTGGTCCCGGACAGCCTTGCTCACGCGGGCGAAGTAGTCCAGGGCGCCCTGGTGCATCTCCGCCGTCGCCACCGGGCCGTCGCCGCCGACGGCCTCGCCGATGTCCGTGAGCAGGATCCGCAAGGGGCGGTCCTGGAGGTCCATGTCGCCGAGGACAAAGACCCGGAGGTGCGCGGGAACCGCCAGGTAGGCCGCGCGGAGAAGTTCCCGGTTCGGCTCGGTCGGCTGCTGCTCGTGCTGCCGGATCGCATCCCAGCAGCGCTGCCCGGCAGTCGGCCGCCCGCTGAGTGCTTCGATGCGGTCGGCGACTTCCAGCACGAAGCCCTCCGCTGTCAGCGGTTCGCTGTAGCGGGCCTCCCACTTCGACGGCGGCGCGGGCGGCGGCGGAATCTCCGGATCGGTCACCGCCCAACGGCCCGTCTCCAGCTTCTTCGCGAGGCCGTCCAGATCCGTGCGTTCTCCGCAGGTGATCAGTCCGTCCGCGAAAACGGTCAGGTCATCGAGGTAGTACCCGCGGCCCATCTGGTCCCGCCGCCAGATGTGGCACCAGGCCCCGTCGATTCTTTCCCCATCCACCATCCGATATGTCGGTCCCCGCCATGTCATGGGCGCACGCTATCGCCTTCGGAGCGATCATGGAACGGGCGATACGGTCGGCCTCGACCTGCCAGGCGTACGGAACGAGGAAGTGGTGTACGACTCCGCCCCCGAAGAGCCGGTACGTGATCTCAGCACCTGGGCGGTCGATCGCCTCGAAGACGTCCTCGCGGCCGCCCGGGACGGTCAGGAGCTGGAGAGCATCAGAGTCATCGCGCAGTCCCGCGCCCAGGGGTCCGGCGAACCGGACGGCGCGCGGCTGCGCTGGGCCAGGCTGTTCCTGGACGCCAACGACCGGCTTCCGGGTGGCACGCCCTGGAATGACGCCCGGAAGAACTGCCAGAGCTTCGCCCTGCGCACCTGGATCATCCGGTCCGGGCCGACGAAGGACCTCCTCGGCGCGTGGATCGGCGCACGCGAGCACCTGCCGTGAGTGCCGGTCAACGGCGCGTGCGGCGGCGGTAGTAGTGCGTGGTGACGACCGCCAGGAGCGGTCCCCACGCCACCATCGGTACGTAGCAGACCGTCATCACCCACTCTCCCCACGGGGTGATCGCCATGTCGGAGTGCAGCGTCGTCCATACGAACAGCACACCGTAGACCGTGCAGGCGAGAGCCCCCACCGCCGCCGGAACGACCGCGGCGCGTACGGGTATGCGGCGCCCCCGCAGGCCGGGGATCCACCGCGGCCACACCTCGCCCCACGGCCGTACCAGCCCCAGCGTCAGGAAGGCCAGGGCCTCCTGCGCCACGGACAGCAAGGGCACGGCGAGGTATCCCCAGCCGGGAATGAGCATCGCGTCGTACTCCGAGTCGGCAAGCCCCAGCGGGACGCCGAGCACCACGGCGAACCGCCTCAGCGCGGAGGGCAGGGACACCCACAGGACGGCGGCGGCCGTGCGACGCGCCCACGCGGGAACGGGTGCCGTGGTCACGGGGCGGGCGGGGGCGGACGGCGGCGCGCTGCTGGTCATGCGAAGGCTCCTCTTGGGCGGCCGATGGGCGACATCCGGAGGCTGTCACCCACCCCCGCCCGCCCACATCCGTCCCGGGGGCGGAGTGGGTCCGCCGTCCGGCGCACCCACTCCGAGGACGGCGTCAGACCGTGGGCGCGGCGCTCCTCCCCCGGCCGGGCGATCACCGGCCGGCAGCCCCGTCACTGGTCCGGACGCGCTTGACGGGGCAGCTGGGGCGGGCGCGGCCATCATGAGGTGGGCGGTGTGTCCCCATCTGTGAGGGAGAGGCATGAAGGAGACCGACGCGGGCGTGGTGCGGGCCGAGCTCTCCGGAGCGGTGGATCTGCGGCGCGTCGGTGCTGATCCGGACTACTGGTACCCGGTGGCGCTGACCCGGGAGGTGCGTGTCGGGAAGGTGGTCGCGGCCGTGTTCGCCGGTGAGCGTCTCGCGCTGTACCGGGGGAAGAGCGGGGCCGTCCACGCGCTCGAGGACCGGTGTGCGCACCGGCAGGTTCCGCTGAGCATGGGCGTCGTGGAGGGTGATGTGCTGCGGTGCCGGTATCACGCCTGGGCCTACCGCGGGGACGGGCGCATCTCGCAGATCCCGTACCTGACGAAGGAGGACCGCAGGCCGCCCCGGGGTGTGCGCGGCTTCCCCGTGCGCGAGGCGTACGGGCTGGTCTTCGTCTTTCCCGGCGATCCGGACAAGGCGCAGGCCGCCGCGCTGCCGGAGCTGCCCGCCTTCAGCTCGTCGCAGTACAAGACGCTGACGTACTCGCGGCTCGTGCGCTGCCACTACTCGTTCATGCACGAGAACCTGCTGGACATGAACCACCAGTTCCTGCACCAGGGTGTCGTCGGCCGGCTCCGTCCCGAGCTCATCGGCCGGCACAGCGACGCCCGGTCGGTGGAGGCCAGGTATCTGTTCACGCACGCCGGAGGCAAGCGGAACGCCGGCGCGAGCGTGCTGGCGGCCGAGGGGATCTCCGGTGGCTCCCGCGACGTGATGACCATCCGCACCGAGTACCCGTACCAGACGCTCGACCTGGTGCCGGAGGGCGCCGACGAGCCGGTCTTCAGTCTCTGGGCGGCGTACGTGCCCGTGGGCGCGGACCAGCGCGCCTGCCACGTCTATGGGCTGCTCATGATCAAAAAGCCCCGCGTGCCCGGCGTGCTCACCGTGGCCGCGCCCCTGATCAGGCGCTTCACCGAGCGCATCTTCGCGCAGGACCGCATGGCGGTCGAGGCGGAGCAGCGGGCCTGGGACGAGCAGGGCGAGGACCGCAACCACGAGGTGTTCTCGCTGATCCTGGACGTACGCGAAGCGCTGCGGTCCAACGGAGTCCCGCTGTCCGTCTCCGCGGGCCCGCGTGGCGCGAAGCCGTGCGCGGGTGCGGCGGGGGTCTGCGGCGGTGGAGACCCGGAACCTCTTCAGCCGGACGCGGCGCCTGCCCGCTGAGGGCCCCGGGGTCGGTCAGCGCTTGGCCAACAGCCCCTCCACCAGGGCCTTGAGGCCTTCCCGGTAGGTGTCCTCGGCCGTCAGCGGGGCCCAGCGGTCCGCCGCCTGCGCGAGGCGGGGCAGCTCCTCCGGGTCGAGACCGGAGAACACTTCCTCCCGGTACGTCGCGCGGTCGTCCTCGGCACGCCGTCGGGCGGCCGTCCTCCGCACCACGATCTCCCCGGCGGTGTAGTACCAGATCGCGCGGTAGCCGTGCACGGCCTGGTCGAGGGAGAGGCCGCCCTCGACCAGGCCGCCGACGATCTGTTCCACGAACCACAGCGCGCTCTTCGACATCAGGTCGTCGGCGGTCAGCACCTCCACGATCCAGGGGCAGGCGGCCAGCGCCTCGTGGATGGCGGTGGCGGCCGCGACGACCCGCTCGCGGGGGTCGTCGGGCAGTTCCTGGCGGTGCAGGGCGCGGACGGCGTAGTCGTCCAGCAGCAGGACGAGCAGTTCCTCCTTGTCCCGGACGTGGTGGTAGAGCGCCATGGGCGTACTGCCGACCTCCGTGGCCAGCCGCCGCATGGTCAGGCGGTTCACGCCCTCCTCCTCCACGATCCTGCGGGCCGTCCCGATGATCGCCTCGCGCGAGATACGGGGAGGCCGGCCCGGGGTTCTGCGTGATGCGGATGGCTGCGGCATGCCCCCCATCATTCCTCAGCCATCGACAACGGCGAACCTCCCCGCTATGTTTTCTTACATGTATAGAAACTCTCGCGGGCGCCCCGGTCTGGTGCTGGCGGCAGCCGCCGTCGCCCAGTTCGTCGTCGCCCTGGACATGTCCGTGGTCAATGTCGCCCTGCCCGCGATCCGCTCGGCGCTGGGATTCACGCCGCTCGACCTGTCATGGGTCGTGCACGTGTACGCGCTCACCTTCGGCGGGTTCCTGCTGCTGGGGGGCCGCGCCGCCGACCTGTACGGCCGGCGCCGGATGTTCGTGCTGGGGCTGACCGTCTTCGGCGTGTGCTCGCTGGCCGGCGGACTGGCACAGGCGCCCTGGCAGTTGATCGCCGCGCGCGCCGGTCAGGGCCTGGGGGCCGCCGCGGCAGCACCGGCCGCGCTGGCGATGCTCACCACCACGTTCGCCGAAGGCCCGCAGCGGGTGCGGGCGTTGGGGGTGTGGAGCGCGGTGACCGCGGCGGGCGGTGCGCTGGGCGTGCTGGCGGGAGGGCTGCTGACCGAGTACGCGGGCTGGCGCTGGGTCATGCTGATCAACCTGCCCATCGTCGCGGCGGCTCTCGTGCTCGTCCCGGCGGGCGTTCCGGCCGATGTCCCGCCCGCCCGGCGCGAGCGGCTGGACACGCTGGGCGCCGTCCTGGCGACGGGTGGCATCGGGCTGCTGGTGCTGGGTGTCGTCCGCACCGACGCCCTGGGCTGGGCCGCGCCTGTCACCTGGGCCACGCTCGCCGCCGCAGCGCTGCTGCTGGGTGCCTTCGTCCTCGCCGAGGCGAGGGTGGCCGCGCCGCTGCTGCGGCTCGGTCTGCTGCGCAGCCGATGGGTGTCCGGCGCGAACGTGCTGGTGTTCCTGGCGGCGGCCGGGCAGTTCGCCGCGTTCTACTTCGTGTCCCTGTACATGCAGCAGGTGCTCGGCATGGGGGCCGCGGCGACCGGCGCCGCGTTCCTGCCCTTCTCGCTGGGCCTGGTCGCGGGAACCGTCGTCGCCACCCGGCTGACCTCGTCCCGTACCCCCCGGGTGGCTCTGGTACCCGGCGCCCTGCTGGCCGCTGCGGGCCTGGCCTGGTTCGCCCTCATCAGCCCGGGAGGCAGCTTCCTGGCGGACGTGCTCGGTCCGTCCCTCGTCACCAGCCTCGGCGCCGGTCTGGTCCTGGCCCCGGTCGCCGCCGCCGCGACGACGGGCGTCGCCCCGCACGAGGCCGGGATGGCCTCCGGCCTGATGAACAGCTCCCGCCAACTCGGCGGCTGCATCGGCCTGGCCGCGCTGGCCACCGCGGCCGCGCACCACCGGCCCGGCCGCCGATGCCGCCGCGCTCAACGACGGCTACGCCCTGGGCCTGTCCATCGCCGCCGCGATCTTCGCCCTCGCGGCAGCGGTGGCCATCGGCGTACTCCCGCGCCGCCGGACGGAGGCACCTGTCCGGCCGTCCGGCGACACCACGGAGAACCAGCTGGAGGGAACCCCCTCGTGACGCCTCCTGAGTAGCCGTACTCATGTGCGATGCGGTGTCGCACGGGCACGATGTGCCGGGGGTCCACAAGGGGACTGGGGTCGGGTGGGGAGTGGTGCGCGTGCGGCATGGCGAGCCTTCAAAGGGCTTTCAGGCCGCGGCCGGATGCGTATGGCTCATCGTGGACGTGGCCCTGGTCGGCTATCTGCTGTTCCGCTACGGGATGACGGGGTGGTCGGACGGCTACGACGACCCCGTCAATGCTCCCGCGGCCCCTGCGGAGGCGCGACGTGCTGCGTGGATCGTCCTGGGCACCGCAATCGTGAGTGGCGGCTTCCTCCTCCTTCGGCGCTACTGGGTCACCGCAGTCCTGCAACTCCTCCTCACCGGTGCCGCAGCGGGGATGTTCGCCTTGCTCGCCGGGCACCGATAGGGACGGCACACATACGAGCACGCCGGGGGCGGCTCCGGAGGGCGGACCGGTACCGGAGTCCGGCGACGCGAACGGCCCCGCGCCGGACCGTGTGGTCCGCTGCGGGGCCGTATGCGGGTGGCCGGGGTTCAGACTCCCGTCAGGTTGTACGTGCTCGTGCCGTCCTGCCTGCCGCTGGAGTACTGGCGGATGAACTCACCGTCCGCGTAGCGGTCGTGGCCCATCATGGAGCCGGTGTACTTGTTCTGCACGCCGATCGCGGAGCTGCCGGGTACGTCACGGTAGATGTAGAAGCGCTGGAGGTCGTCCTCCGTGCAGGAGGCCGTCGTCAGGACAACGCGTTCGGTGGCGGCGTCCGGTTCGGCGATGGTCGCGCAGCCGCCGTTGCCCCAGTTCCACAGCGTCGCTTCGAGGACGCCGTCGGTCTCCGTCACGTTGCACAGGCGCCAGTTGTCCAGGTGGGCGCTGAAGATGGAGGAGGGCCGCAGCCGCACGCCGTCGTCCGCGAGGAGCGGCGCGCCCCAGGACAGGGGCTTTCCGGGTACCTCGATCTTGTACACGGGTGACTGGCAGTCGAGCGCGGCCTGCGCGGCGGCCACGGGACGCTCGGCCGGAGCCGCGGGCTGCGCGGCGCGGTCCTGGCGCTGCTCCCCCGTCGGTGCGACCGCGCCCGCCGGGTGCGCGGCCTTCGCGGTGGGCGAGCCGCAGTCGAGGAGGCTCTGCGCCTTGGCCATGACGCTCCCCGCGGGAACCTGGTCCTGGCAGCGCACGGCGCCCTCTTCGAGGGTGGTGTACGTGGTGAAGGCACCGCTGCCGGGGCCCTCGGCCCACCGCAGCGCCCAGCTGCCGTCGGACTGCTGGGCCCGGTTGCAGTTGAGGCTTCCGTAGATGCCGGTGACCTTCTTGGTGCCCTTGTACACGCCGTAGTAGCCGGGCTGGTTGAAGCTCCAGGTCACCGCGTTCGACTCGGTGCTCGTGGTGGCGGACTCCATCTTCACGGTCAGGTCCACGGTGACGCCCACCTTGCTGAGGGCGTCGGCGGCGAAGCTCGCCTCGATCTTGTCGTCGAGGCCGACGGAGACCGTGATGGTGGTCTCCGTGGTGGTGGTGACGGCTTGTTCGCCGGTGGTCCCCTCGGTGACGTACCAGCCCTTGAAGTGGGTGATCGTCGGGGAGACTTCGGTGCTCTTGATGTACGGGTGACGGGTGCCGAGGTCGGCCGCCGTACAGGCGTCGCCGGGCTGCGGCGAGGTAGCTCCGGCGGGTGCCGCGACGGCCGGTGCGGCGGCCGCGGGGCCGATCGCGGTGACCGCCAGGGTCGTCGCCGTGGCGGTCACCGCGATGAGCACACCGGCGGCGCGGCTGCCGGAGCGTAAGCGTATGGCTCGCATCGTTACGTGTTCCCCCTCAGGTGTACGGGTCAGGTCGGGGTGAATGTAACGGCCACGGGAGTTGCGGTGTGAGGGCGTAACTGGCCAGAGACACGCCCTGAGCGGCCGGAACCCCCGGGGTCAGACCCCCTCCTCGCTCTGGGGCTCGGGCGTGCGAACCGGCGCGGACTCCACCGCCGGCCAGGTCGACCTGACGGTGGGCCGGCTCAACGCGTCCGACAGCGCGGGGCGCAGCCGGCGCAGGGCCGGCCGGCCCGTTGGACTACCCGTGGAGCCTGCCGCTGCCCGAGGACCGGGTGGAGTGCACGTCGATCCTGACCGGCATCTGCGGGACGTGGCGGCGGAGATCCGGGGCATGCTGGCCGATGCCTGAGCTCCGTCAGCGCGACGGCGCGGCGAGCGGTGCGGGCAGTGGGCCCGGGTCGCCGGTGCGCGCGAAAGCGGCCCAGGCCGCGCGCATCCCCCGGCCCACCGCGTCGACCTCCGCCCGGCCGAGGCCGCCGAGCATCGGGGCGTGCCGCCAGACGTGGGCCGTCCCCAGGAGCAGCGGGATCTCCACGCAGTGCGTGGCGCCGTGGGGCGAACCGGCGGGCCGCCAGTCCAGCCGGTAGCCGTGGCCGCGGGCGCCGTGGGCTTCCAGCCGCGCGTGCAGGTCCCGCAGGGGCTCCTCGTAGAGGCGCCGGGTGCGTTCGGCGACGCTGCCCGTGTCGGACGGGCCCTCGGGGAAGGCGGACATGTCGTCGGCGTTCCACCCGTACAGCACGTCCGGGGCGGGGCCGGTGAAGGGCGCGTCCCCGGTCCCGGTGGGAAGGGGTGCGACGCCGTCGACCGGGCCAAAGGGCGGGGCCAGGAAGCTGCCGGTCCGCCGCTGGTGGCCGGCCGCGGTGCGCGCCTGGGCGGCGAGCAGGTCCGCCACCGGGGCGGTGCGGGGGTCGGCGCCGAGCGCGGCGGCGAAGAGCCTTCCGGTCTCGCGGGCCTCGGCCGGAGTGCGGGTGGCGATGGACAGGGGCGGGCTCTGGAGGATCACCCGGCCGAAGAGCACGCGGGCCTCGGGGACGCGGAGGAGCAGCAGGGCGGACAGGGCTCCGGCGGACTGCCCGAAGACGGTGACGTTACGGGGGTCGCCGCCGTGGTCCGCGATGTGCGCCCGGACCCAGCGCAGCGCCTCGATCTGGTCGTACAGGCCGAGGTTGCCCTCGCTGACCCCGTCCTGGAGGAGGTAGCCGAGGGCGCCGAGCCGGTAGTTCGCACCGACCACGACGACGTCCTGCTCGGCGGCGAGGGCTGTGCCGTCGTACCAGTCGAGGATGCCGGCGCCGCTGTTGAAGCCGCCGCCGTGGAACCAGACGAGGACGGGGCGGCCCGTGGTCGTCGGGGCGGTGGGTGCGGTGACGGTGAGGTGGAGGCAGTCCTCGCTCTGGGGATGTCTGCCGGGCGGCGGGCCCATCAGCGCTTCCAGGCGGGAGGGCGGCTGGGGGCAGACCGCGCCGGACCGCGGGGCGGGGTCCTCGGCCGTCACGGGGCGCGGCCGGGAGAAGCGGGGCGCTTTGGCGTAACGGATGGGGCCGGTACGGACCGTCCGGGGGGTGTTCATACCTTGCCTGCCGTTTCGGGGACGAGTGGGGCCCGTTCCACAGGAGTCTCGGGAACCATCCGGAACAGCGCCACCGCACCGACGAGGCTGAGGGCGCACATGCCCACGAGATACCAGGTCACACCGGTCGAGGAGCTGCCGCCGCCGAGGAGCGCGCTGGAGATCATGGGGGCCAGGCCGCCGCCGAGGACCGCGCCGATCTGGAGGACCAGTGAGGTGCCGGAGTACCGCACCCGGACAGGGAAGGTGTCGGCGATGATGGCACCCTGGACGCAGTGGGTCACCGGGATGATCAGGCCCATGCCGGCGAGCGCGAGCAGGGCGGACGCCCGGTTGCCGGTGTCGAGCAGGGGGAAGAACACCGCGCACCACAGCAGGATGGCGACGGAGCCGCCGATGAAGAGCGTGCGGCGCCCCTTGCGGTCGGCGATCCTCGTCCACACCGGGATGGACACGAACCACAGCACGGCGGCGCCGCTCACCCCGAGGACGAGGAACTGCTGGTCGAAGCCGAGGTGTCGGGTGCCGTAGGACAGCGTGAAGACCATGAAGACGTACGCGACCGCGGAGTTCGCCACCATGGCGAGCAGGGTGACGGCCAGTCGGGGCAGTCCGGCCTTCAGCGCGTCGGCCAGCGGGAAGCGGACCACCTCGTCCTCCCGGCGGGCCCGGTCGAAGGACGGCGATTCGGTGACGCGCAGCCGTACGACCAGTCCGACGCCGACCAGGACGAAGCTCAGCAGGAACGGGATGCGCCAGGCCCAGGCGGTGAACGTGGCGTGTCCGGCGAGGGAGCTGGTGGCCAGGAAGATGAGGTTCGCCAGCACCAGGCCCGCGGGTGTGCCCATCTGCGGGAAGCCCGCGTACAGGTTGCGCCGTCCCTCGGGGGCGTGCTCCATCGACATCAGGGTGGCGCCGGCGCCCTCGCCGCCGAGGCCGATGCCCTGGACGACGCGGAGGAGGACCAGGAGGACCGGGGCCCACAGGCCGATGGTGCCGTAGCTCGGGACGGCGCCGATGAGGGTGGAGCCGAGACCCATCATCACCAGGGAGACCACCAGCGTGGAGCGGCGTCCGAGGCGGTCGCCGAAGTGGCCGAAGACAAGGCCGCCGAGGGGCCTGGCGACGAAGCCGACCGCGAGCGTGGAGAAGGCCGCGAGGGTGCCGGCCGCGGGGCTCAGGGACGGGAAGAACTGCTTGTCGAAGATGAGTGCGGCGGCCGTGCCGTAGAGGAAGAAGTCGTACCACTCCAATGTGGTTCCGAGAAGGGTGGCAAGCGCAGTCCTGCTCGCGCCCTTGGGACGGTCCGCGTCGCTCATGGAACACCTCGTCTGCTGGGGAAGGCGGGGAAGCCCCGCGCTTTCGGTGGATCCTGGGTCCCCGGGCAGAGGGGAACAAATGCCGTTTCGTCCCGCCGGTATAGCGGGACGGGTATACCGGGCGACCGAACCCGTCCTCGCCGCCGCCCGCCCCCGGGGAATCGCCTGGTCGCCGGTGACATACCGAAGTCGGCATAGCTGAGCCCCGAATCGTCATTTGTGGTCATGGCCGCCTGATCCCAGGGTGTGAGTCATGACGGCACAGACTTCGCGGTGGATCCGCAACTTCGTGGACGGGCGTTTCATCGACCCGGATGACGGCGGCAAGAGCTTCGAGGCGACGGACCCGGCCACCGGCCGCGTGCACTCCCTCGTCCACGAGGCCGGTGCTCCCCTGGTCGACCGGGCCGTCGCGGCGGCACGGAAGGCGCTCGGCCCCTGGTCGGCGACGCCCGTACGGGAGCGCACCGAGGTGCTGCGCCGGGCGGCCGCCCTGATCGAGGCACGGTTCGAGGAGTTCGTCGCCGCCGAGGTGGCCGACACCGGCAAGCCCGTCACCCTCGCCCGCGACCTAGACGTGGCCAGGGCCGTGTCCAACTTCCGTACGTTCGCCGATGTCGTCGCGGCCGCCGGGCAGGAGTCCTTCCTGACCGATCTGCCGGGCGGCCGGCAGGCCCTCAACTACGCGGTGCGCAAGCCCCTCGGGGTGGTCGCGGTCATCGTTCCCTGGAACCTGCCGCTGCTGCTGCTCACCTGGAAGGTCGCCCCGGCCCTCGCCTGCGGCAACACCGTCGTGGTCAAGCCCAGCGAGGAGACGCCCGGCACCGCGACCCTGCTGGCGGAGGTGCTCGCCGAGGCGGGTCTCCCGGCCGGTGCCTACAACGTGGTGCACGGCTTCGGCGGCGGCTCGGCCGGCGAGTACGTCACCACGCACCCCGGGATCGACGGCGTCACCTTCACCGGGTCCACGGCGACCGGCGCGCACGTGATGAGGACCGTGGCACCGCGCGTGCGCCCCGTCTCCTTCGAGCTGGGCGGCAAGAACGCGGCGCTGGTCTTCGCGGACGCGGACATCGAGGAGACCCTGGACGGCCTGACCCGGTCGGTGTTCGCCAACACCGGCCAGGTGTGCCTGTGCACCGAGCGGGTCTACGTGCACCGCTCGGTCTTCGCGGACATCGCCGACGGCCTGGTCGAGCGGGCCCGTTCGCTGCGCCTGGGCAGCCCGCTGGACCCGGCGACCACGACGGGGCCGCTGATCTCGCAGGCGCACCGGGAGAAGGTGCGCGGCTACCTGGACCTGGCCGGACAGCTGGGCGCGAAGGCCCTCACCGGGGGCGGCACGCCCGGCCTCGGGGCGGAGCTGGACGGCGGTTCGTGGATCGAGCCGACGCTGTGGACGGGGCTGACGAACGCCGACCGCCCGGTGCGCGAGGAGATCTTCGGGCCGGTCGCGGCGCTGATCCCGTTCGACACGGAGGAGGAGGCCGTCGGTCTGGCCAACGACACGGAGTACGGTCTCGCCGCCTCCGTGTGGACCCGGGATCTGCGTCGCGGGCACCGCGTGGCCCAGGCGATGAACGTCGGCATGTCCTGGGTCAACACCTGGTTCCTGCGCGACCTGCGCTCGCCCTTCGGCGGCGTCGGCCTCTCCGGTCTTGGCCGCGAGGGAGGCGCCTCGTCCCTGCACTTCTACACCGAGCCGACCAACGTGTGCGTCCAGCTGTGACGCCCGGGCCCGCTCCGGCTTCCCCGAATCCGACCGAGCAGGCCGCCCCCGACCCGGGCGGCCGGAAGGACATGACCATGGGCGACAACGCCCCGCACCCCGGCGAAGGAGGCCCCCGTTGATCACCGAAAAAACGGTACGGACGCTGGCCGCGCGGCTCGACACCGCGCAGCGCACCGTCACGGACACCCTCAGCCTCGCCGACACGCACACCCTGGCCGTGGACGACGCCTACGCCGTGCAGGCGGCGCTGCTCGCCCTGCGTGAGGGGCGCGGTGAGCGGATCACCGGCGTGAAGCTGGGATTCACCAGCAAGGCCAAGATGGAGCAGATGGGAGTCTCCGAGATCATCGTCGGCCGGCTGACCGACGCCATGGGTGTCGCCGACGGCGGTGGGATCGAGCTGTCCCGTTTCATCCATCCGAAGGTGGAACCGGAGGTCGCGTACCGGATCGGCCGGGACGTGGACCTGGACGATCCGGACGCCGACCTCGTCTCCTGCGTGGACGCCGTCGCCCCCGCGCTGGAGATCATCGACTCCCGTTACCGGGACTTCCGCTTCACCTACGAGGACGTCGTCGCGGACAACACCTCGGCCGCGGCCTATGTGATCGGCGCCTGGGCCCCCGTACAGGACGTGTCCGACCGTGCCGTACGGCTGTCGGGCGCGAGCCGGGAGATGGCGGGTTCGACCGAGGCCATCCTGGGCGGTCCGGTCCACGCCCTGCGGGCGCTGCTCGATCTGGCGCGGCGGCGGTCCATCCCGCTGCGGGCCGGCCAGGTGGTGCTGGCCGGGGCGGCCACCGCGGCGATCCCGCTGGAGCTCGGCGAGACCACCTGCGAGGTCGACGGCATCGGCCGCGTCGGCGTGAGGGGGATCTGATGGAGCAGGGACGGGTCATCCCCGGCAAGGCGCGCCCGCGCGGCCGGTTCCCGCACTCCCGCCGCGCCGGAGACCTCGTCTTCGTCTCCGGCACCAGCTCCCGCCGCCCCGACAACTCCTTCGCCGGGGTGGCAACGGACGAGCTGGGCACCACCGACCTCGACATCCGCGCGCAGACCCGCGCGGTCATCGAGAACATCGGGGACATCCTCGCCGACGCGGGCGGCGGCCTCGCGGACGTCGTCCAGGTCACCGCGTACCTCGTGTCCATGAACGACTTCGGCGGCTACAACGAGGTCTACGGCCAGTACTTCACCGAGACGGGACCGGCCAGGACCACCGTCGCCGTACACCAGCTCCCCCACCCGCATCTGCTCATCGAGATCCAGGCCGTGGCGCATCTGCCGGCCGCGACCACCACGAAGGAGACACAGTGACCGACATTCCCGAGGTCATCGACTTCCAGGGCTGGATCGACGCCCACGCGCACCTGCTGAAGCCGCCGGTGAACAACCGCACCATGTCGCTCGGCAAGGACTTCATCGTGCAGATCGTCGGCGGCCCCAACCAGCGCACGGACTTCCATCTCGACCCGTACGAGGAGTGGTTCTTCCAGGTCAAGGGGGACATGCACGTCAATCTGATGACCGACGAGGGCCCGCGTACGGTGCACATCGAGGAGGGCCAGGCGTGGCTGCTGCCGGGCAACGTGCCGCACTCCCCGCAGCGCCCGGACCCCGACTCCATCGGCCTGGTGATCGAGCGGGTGCGTGAGGAGGGCACGCTGGAGAAGTTCCTGTGGTTCTGCCCCTCCTGTTCGGCGACGGTGTACGAGGTGGAGCTCCAGGTACGCGACATCGTCGCCGATCTCCCCCCGGTCTTCGAGCAGTTCTACGGGGACGAGCGGGCCCGGGTCTGCTCCGCCTGCGGTGCGCTCCACCCCGGGAAGGGCTGACCGGTGGCAGAGCTGATCGACGTCCACACCCACTACGTCCCGCGCGGCTGGCCCGACCTGTCGGAGCTGGGCGGCCCGGACGCCCCGTGGTTGCGGATCGAGTCCGAGACCGAAGCGATGATCATGACGGGCTCGTCGGAGTTCCGCCGGATCCAGGCGGACTGCTGGGACGCCGGGGTGCGGCTGCGGGACATGGACGCGGACGGGGTGCGCGCGCAGGTGGTCTCCCCGACCCCGGCGTTCTTCCACTACGGCCGCAGCGGCGCCGAGGCCGCGAAGATCGCCCGGATCTTCAACGATCTGGCCCTGGAGATCACCGCTCCGGCGCCGGACCGGCTGATCCCGTTCTGCCAGGTGCCGCTCCAGGACCCGGACGCCGCGTGCCGGGAGGTGGAGCGGGCGGTCGCCGCCGGGCACCGGGGTGTGGAGATCGGCAACCACGTCGGTGACCGCGACCTGGACAGCGAGGGGGTCGTCACCTTCCTCCAGCACTGCGCGTCGCTCGATGTGCCGGTGTTCGTCCACCCCTGGGACATGGATTCCTCGCCGCGGCTCGACCGGTGGATGGCGCGGTGGCTGACGGCGATGCCGGCGGAGACCCATCTGTCGATTCTGGCGCTGATCCTGGGCGGCGCGTTCGACCGTATCGACGAGCGTCTGAAGATCTGCTTCGCGCACGGCGGCGGGTCGTTCGCCTTCTGGCTGGGCCGGATGGAGAACGCCTGGCACGGGCGCAACGACGTCATCGGTACGTCGCAGTACCCGCCCTCGCACTACCTGGGCCGGTTCTCCGTGGACTCGGTCGTCTTCGACGACCGGGCGCTGCGGCTGCTCGTGGACACCGTCGGCGAGGACCGGGTCATGGTGGGCAGCGACTACCCGTATCCGCTGGGCGAGCGCCCGGCGGGGGCGGTGGTACGCACGAGCCGTTCGCTGAGCGAGTCGGCCCGGCAGAAGATCACTTACGGGAACGCGGAGCGCTACCTGGGGCTCTGATCCCAGAGCTCGTCCGGCCCCCGGTCAGCTCTGAACCCACAGCTCGTCCGGCCCCCGGTCCGCCTCGTGCGGGTCCGGGGGCCTTGCCGTCATTCCGGCGGCCGCCTCCTCCAGGCTCTCCATCAGCGCCCTGGCCGACGGGCTGAGGGTGCGGTCGGCCGACAGGGTCAGCCCCACGCGGTGGCCGATGCGGTCCAGCGGCACGGGGAGTTCGGCCAGTCTGCCGTCGTCCCGGACCAGGGAGCCGGGCAGGACGGCCACCACCTCGGTTTCCAGCAGCAGTTGGCGCACGGTCAGGAACGAGGTGGCCTCGACCCGGTTGCGCGGCAGGCCGAGGCCCTGGAGCGCGAGCAGCTCCTCCACCTCGCGGCGCAGCACGGTCTGCTGGCCGGGCAGGATCCAGGGGAAGTGGAGGGTGTCCGCGAGCTCCGCCCCGGGGGTGGCGGTCAGCGGATGGCCGGCCCGGACGACCAGGCGGATGGACTCGTCGTAGAGGGGGCGCCGGATCAGGCCCTCGCCGGACGAGGCGGTCAGCCTGCCCACGATGAGGTCGACGCGCCCGGCCTCCAGGTCGAGGAGCAGGTCCTCCGGGGACGCCTCGCGGACGACGACCGTGAGGAAGGGGTGGGCCCGCTTCAGCGCGGCGACGGCCCTGGGCAGCAGGAGGTTGGACCCGGCCAGGTGGGTGCCCACGACGGCGGTCCCCCGGTCCGCCTCGGCGAGTTCCACGAGGTGCCGGCCGGCCTGGGCGAGCTGGGCGAGGACGGCGCGCGCGTGCTGGGTGAATGCCTCGCCGAAGACGGTCGCGCTGACGCCCCGGGGGCCCCGTTCGAAGAGGGGGACGCCGAGGATGTCCTCCAGCTCGTGCAGGCTCCGGGTGGCCGCGGGCTGCGTGGTGTGCAGCTCACCGGCGGCCGCCACGACCGATCCCTGCCGCGAGAGGGCGTCCACCAGGAGCAGGTGCCGCATCTTCAGCCGGCCGTCGAGCAGGCGGGGAATGTCCACGTAACGACCCTAACGGAGCCGTCACGGGCTCCCTCTTCGAAGCAGCGGCGGGCCCGGCCGTCACCGTGGTGCACGACCGGGCCCGCCCGTCGGTCTCACGCGGAGGCGTTCGCCCCCGTCAGGTCGAGCGCGATGTCGGTGATCATGTCCTCCTGGCCGCCGACCATCTTGCGCCGCCCCACCTCCACGAGGATGTCGCGGGTGTCGAGACCGTACCGGCGGGCGGCGGTCTCGGCATGGCGCAGGAAGCTGGAGTAGACGCCCGCGTAGCCGAGGGTCAGGGTCTCCCGGTCGACGCGCACCTCGCGGTCCTGCAGCGGGCGGACCACGTCGTCGGCGGCGTCCATCAGGGGGAACAGGGCGCAGCCGTGGTCCCAGCCCATGAGGTCGGCGACGGCGACGAACGCCTCCAGCGGGCAGTTCCCGGCGCCCGCGCCCTGGCCCGCGAGGGAGGCGTCGACGCGGGTGACGCCGTTCTCGACGGCGACGACGGAGTTGGCGACGCCCAGGCCCAGGTTGTGGTGGGCGTGGATGCCGAGTCCGGTGTCCGGGTCGAGGACGTCGCGGTAGGCGCGGACGCGGTCGCGGACGCCGTCCATGGTGAGCCGCCCGCCGGAGTCGGTCACGTAGACGCAGTGGGCGCCGTAGGACTCCATCAGCTGGGCCTGGCGGGCGAGTTCGGCGGGTTCGGCCATGTGGGACATCATCAGGAACCCGGCGACGTCCATGCCCAGGTCCCGGGCGGCCGCGATGTGCTGGGCGGAGATGTCGGCCTCGGTGCAGTGGGTGGCGACGCGGACGGACCGGATGCCGAGGGCGTGTGCCTGCCTGAGGTCGTGCAGGGTGCCGATGCCGGGCAGCAGCAGGGTGGTGGGGACGGCGTGCTCGACGCTGTCGCAGACCGCCTCGATCCACTCCCAGTCGGTGTGGGCGCCGACGCCGTAGGTGATGCTGGAGCCGGACAGGCCGTCGCCGTGCGCGATCTCGATGGCGGCGACCCCGGCGGCGTCGAGGGCCGCGGCGATGGTGCGGGCCTGGTCCACGGTGTAGCGGTGGCGGACGGCGTGCATGCCGTCGCGCAGGGTCACGTCCTGCAGGTAGAGAGCGGTCATCGCGGGGCCACCTCCGTGGCGCGGTGTGCGGCCATGCGTTCGGCGGTGCGCAGGGCGGCCGACGTCATGATGTCGAGGTTTCCGGCGTAGGCGGGCAGGTAGTGGGCGGCGCCCTCGACCTCCAGGAACACGGAGACCCTGGCGGCGTCCCCGGACCGGGTGCCGGCCGGGAGGAGCGAGCGCAGCGGGTCGTCGCCGGTGACGCGGTCGAACTGCACCTTCTGCTTGAGGCGGTAGCCGGGTACGTAGGTCTGGACCCGGGCCACCATCTCCTCGACCGAGGCGGTGACCACGGCGTCGTCGCAGTCGCCGACCAGGCAGTGCACGGTGTCCCGCATGATCAGCGGGGGTTCGGCCGGGTTGAGGACGATGATCGCCTTGCCGCGCGCGGCTCCGCCGACCTGTTCGATGGCCGAGGAGGTGGTCTCGGTGAACTCGTCTATGTTGGCCCGCGTCCCGGGTCCGGCCGAGCGGGAGGAGATCGAGGCGACGATCTCCCCGTAGTGCACCGGGGTCACGGCGTTCACGGCGGCGACGACGGGGATGGTGGCCTGGCCGCCGCAGGTGACCATGTTGACGTTGGCGGCGCCGAGGTGCGCGTCGCCGTTGACGGGCGGCACGACGTACGGGCCGAGGGCGGCCGGGGTGAGGTCCACGACCGTGCGTCCCAGGGCGCGCAGCACCTCGTCGTGGCGGCGGTGCGCGCCCGCCGATGTGGCGTCGAAGACGATCTCGACGTCCGCGAACGCGTCCAGCTCCACCAGTCCGTCGACGCCCTCGTGGGTGGTGGCCACCTTGAGGCGGCGGGCCCGGGCGAGGCCGTCGGAGGCGGGGTCGATGCCCGCCATGGCGGCGATCTCCAAGGTGTCGGAGAGGCGCAGCACCTTGATCATCAGGTCGGTTCCGATGTTCCCGGACCCGATGACGGCGACCTTCGTGGTCATGCGCGCGCTCCTTGCGTGGTGGCGGACGCGAACGCGGCGGAGACCGTGCCCAGTCCTTGGATACGGGCGGTGAACTCGTCGCCCTCGGCCGCCGCGGCCATGGGCCCGAGCGCGCCGGTCAGGACGAGGTCCCCGGCCTTCAGCGGATCGCCGAGCCCGGCGAGGGTGGAAGCCAGCCAGAGCGCCGCGGTGAGCGGGCTGCCCAGGCAGTCGCGGCCGCTGCCCCGCGAGACGGTCTCGCCGTTCTTCGTCAGGGTCATCGCCGCGTCGCGCAGGTCGACCCGGTCCAGCGGGACCGGGGTGCCGCCGAGCACGTACAGGCCGCAGGAGGCGTTGTCCGCGACGGTGTCCACGATGCCGATGTCCCAGCCGGCGATGCGGCTGTCCACGATCTCCAGCGCGGGCAGGGCGAAGGCGGTGGCGCGCAGCAGATCGGCGACGGTCGGGTCGCGGTGCGGCAGGTCCGTGCCGAGCACGAGCGCGACCTCGGCCTCCACCTTGGGCTGCAGCAGCCGGCCCGGGGCGATCGGCAGGCCCTCCGGCACGGCCATGTCGGCGAACAGGGCGCCGAAGTCGGGCTGCGCCACCCCGAGCTGGCGCTGCACGGCGGGCGAGGTCAGGCCGATCTTGCGGCCCACGAGGCGACGGCCCTCGGCCAGCGAGCGCTCGACGTACAGCCGCTGTACGGCGTACGCGGCCGCGACGTCCTCCTCGGGCAGGAGCGTGCGCACCGGGGGGCACGGCACGCCGGTGCGCGTGGCCTCGCGCAGGACGGCCGCCGCCTCGTGCACGGCGTCGGGAGCGCTCACCGCCGCGTCCCCTCGGTTGCGGCGGGGCGGTGTGGGACGTACATGCGCGTTACCTCCGGCAGGAAGGGGGGTGGGGCGGCCGTCGACCGCACGACAGGTATAGGCGTGCGGCCGGAGACGCGGCAAAATATGTTCCATGACACGGAACAGCGCGTCGGGAAACATGCTCGACAAGGCGGCGGCCGTCCTGGATTGCTACCGTCCGGACGGCGGAGCGTTCCGTCTGACAGAAATCGCTGCGCGTACGGGTCTGGCCAAGACCACCGCGTTCCGGCTGTGCGCCGATCTGGTGCGCCTGGGCCTGCTGGACCGTGCGGGTGAGACGTACCGGCTCGGCGGCAAGCTGTTCGAGCTGGGCTCCCTGGTACCGAGGCGGCAGGATCTGCGGGAGGCGGCGCTGCCCTTCCTCCAGGACCTGTTCGAGGCGACGCACGAGACCGTGCACCTGGGCGTGCGCGAGGGCTTCGACGTGGTGTACGTGGAACGTATCCACGGCCATGACGCGCTGGCCCTGCCGTCCCGCATCGGCGGCCGGCTGCCGCTGACGTGCACGGGGGTAGGCAAGGCGCTGCTGGCGTTCTCGGACGGCGCCCTGGTCGAGGAGGTGCTGGCCCGGCCGCTGCCCCGGCTGAGCCCGCACTCGATCACGGACCCGGTCCGGCTGCGCACGGTCGTCGAGCAGATCCAGGTATCCGGGCTCGCCTACGAGGAGCAGGAGGCGGCCGTCGGCGTCAGCTGCATCGCCTCACCGGTCTTCGACGGCCCGACGGCGGTGGCGGCCCTGTCCGTGGCCGTGCCGCGCGCCCGGTTCCGGCCGGCCCAGCTGGCACCGGCCGTGCGCACGGCCGCCCTCGGGCTCTCCCGGGTCATGCGCGGCACGGCACGCGACCGCTCATGAGGGCCGCGGCTGCCGGCGCTTCCGGGCATCGTGGCGGCCGGCCACGACCGCGCGGACGGCCCGGTCGCCCCGGGGGTCGGCCATCAGACGGGCGATGTCCCACCAGCGCAGCAGCAGTGCCGGGAAGTGCGGCGGGATCGCGTTCAGGTGGTCCTGGTCGAACCGTGCGCGGACGCTCTCATGGCGCAGGGCGGTCCTGATGTCCTGGAAGGACGGCGGCCGGTGGCGTATCGCGGGTGGCAGCGCGGCCTCGTGCTCCGGTGCCAGCCTGCGGCCGGGCTGGGCCATGATGTTGCCGCGCAGCGCGGCGGCGATGTCGTCCTCCAGCTCCTCCTGGGCGTGCACGGCACGCCCCCACCACTGGTCCAGGAAGGCGGCGACGGCCTCGGGGTCGGCCAGGTCGAGGGCGTCGCGCCGCTGGTCGAACGCGTCGCGCTCGTCGTGGGGCAGGGCGGCCCGGATCGCCCCCGGGGTCTTCGCGGGGTGGCGGGGCGCGGCCTGGCCGAGGTGGCGCACCCATGCGTCGCCGCGTTCGTCCTCGGGGGGTCCCCAGACGAGGGCGCCGTGCAGCATGCCGGGCTTCTCCGGGCCCGCCGCCGTCAGGGGGGCTTCCAGGCTGATCGCCATGAGTTCGAGGAAGGCGGGCAGCGACGCGTACTCCCGGTCGCGCTCCCCGTACCTGGTCCAGCGGCGCACTTCCCCGGTCCGGCCGTCGAGGTAGAGGCCGGAGACGGTGTCGTGGGGGTTGCGGGAGCAGAACGGGATCCACGCGGGCTCCCAGAAGGGCGTGATCTCCTCGCCCCCGCCGACCTCCTCCTGGATCTCCGTCTGCCGCCGGTGGACCTCGGCCACGGCGTCGAGCGGCATGAGGGCCCAGTCGCCCAGCATGAGCCCCGAGCCGTTCACACCGTCCTCACCGGCGGACAGCCGCCACACCGCTTTCAGCTCCTCCGGGACCTCCACGCCCAAGACCGTTTCCAGCCGGGCCAGTTCGTCGTCGGATGCGCCGGGCCGGAGCGCCGCGTACGACGGCGGGGTGTACTCGGCGAGCCATTCCAGGATCCGGGCCCAGGCCCGGGCGGCCCGTGCGTCTGCCGGTGCGTCACTAGTCATGTCCCTACGCTCGCATCACGCCCCGAGCAGTCGCGGGGCGGGGCGGGCCAACGCCCTCGGAGGGATGGGCCATTCGCCCTTGGAGAATCGATTCGCGGCCCCCGATCGAGGGAGGCCGTGTTGGCTCCGCCGGCGGCGGGGGCATGCCTGGCACCGACCCGCAGGCTACAAGAAGGAGGACGATCCCCGGTGTCTCTTCGCTCTCTCACCAAGGCCGTCGGCGCGGCGGCCGGTGCCGCCGTGCTGCTCGTGGCCGTGCCCGGTTCGGCGTCGGCCGCGACCGGTCAGTTCCGGTACTCCTACACCACCGAGGACGGGTACGAGGCCGTCGGCTTCCTGAACAACCCCGAGAGCGGCCGGTGCGTGAACCTGGACGCTCCCGCTTCCGTGCCGGGGGCCGCTTCCCGGGCGCCGAAGAATCTGACGGACGCCACCGCCATCGTCTTCCTCGGCGCGGACTGCGAGGGCGACACCTACTACGTCCTGCCGCCCGGCAAGGGCGCCTCCGACCGACTGCTGCTGAGGTCCGTCGTCTTCTCCTGAGCCGGCCGGCCGAGGGGCTGTGTCCGGGTGTCACGGGCACAGCCCCTCGGCGCGCCGCGCCGATGAGTGCCCGGGGAGTCCGGCTGCCGATGCGGGCCGGGCGGGTGCGGTGTAGAGAGAAGTCATGGCGCAGCACGCCGAAAGACGCCGCCGGCCGGTGCGAGCGAGCCGGGCACTGCTCGCTGTCCCCATCGGCTGGATCATCGCGGTCTTCCTGGTGGACATACTCGCACCGCCCGATATCCACCTCGGCCCGCTGCTCGTCGCGGCGCCCGCGATCACTCCCTCGATCGGCGGGCCCCGGGCGGTCGGGTTCGTGGCCGCGCTGGCGGTGATCGCGCAGACGGCGGTCGGGGTGCTGCGCGATCCGGACGAACTGCTCTCGGCGAACCACCAGGCGCAGATCCTCGCTCTGGCCCTGGTCGGGGTGTGCCTCGTGGTCTTCTGCGTGCTGCGGGAGCGTCGCGCCCGGGAGCTGGAGCAGGTGCGGTACGTCTCCGAGACGGTCCAGCGGGTGGTGCTGCCCCCGCTGCCCCGGCGTCTCGGCCCGTTGCGCGCGGCCTCGCTCTATCTCGCGGCGGAGGCGGAGGCGCAGATCGGCGGGGACCTTTACGCGGCGGCGCGCACCGACACGGGGACGCGGCTGATCATCGGTGACGTACGGGGCAAGGGGGTGAGCTCGGTCAGCGACGCGGCGCTGCTGCTCGGCGCGTTCCACGCCGCGGCCCGGCACCGGGCGAGCCTGGACGAGTTGGTCGCCTATCTGGACGAGAGCGTGTCCTGGGGGCTGCCCGAGTCGGACGGGAACGGCCCCGGGGAATCGTTCATCACCGCCACCGTGCTGGACATCCCCGACCGGCACGACCGCGTGCACATGGTCTCCTGCGGGCATCCCCCGCCGGTCGTGCTGCGCGGCGGGCGGCCGCTGACGATGGACGCCGCCTCGCCCGCTCCCCCGCTGGGGCTGGGCGGTCTGTCGCACCCGCGCTATCACATCGACAGCTTCCGCTTCGTTCCCGGCGACCTTCTGCTGCTGTACACGGACGGCGTCACCGAGGCCCGTGACGGCTCCCGCGCCTTCTATCCGCTCGCGGACCGCGTCACCGGCTGGGCCGAGGGCGACCCGGACTCCTTCATCGACCGCTTCCGCGACGATCTGCTGGGGTACGTCGGCGGGCGGCTGGACGACGACGCGGCGATGATCGCGATCGGGTACGGCGCCCCTTCCCGGGCCTGACGTCGCGGGCCGGACCGGCGCCCCCTTGACGGCTCCGTTGGTCCAGTCCAATCTGGGGCACCTCGCGATCTGTTGTGCCCCTGCCAAGACGGTGAGGTCCCGCCATGCTCCGTACCCCTTCCCCTTCCGGCCGGTCCGGGCGACCGGCGCGGCGCACCGCCGTCGCCGCCGCGCTCGTCGGCGCCGGTCTGCTCGCCACGCCCGGTGCCGCGTCGGCCGCGCCCGGGACCGCCGACGCGGCGGTGGTACGGGTGACGAACGGCAAGGAGCTCAAGACCGCACTGGCGGCCGCCGTTCCGGGGCAGACGATCGAGCTGGCGGACGGCTCCTACTCGGGCAACTTCAAGATCACGCGGGGTGGTACCGAGAGCGCCCCGATCACCCTGACCGGTTCACGGGCCGCGGTCCTCACCACCCCCTCGGGCGGCGGGAACGGCATCCAGCTCACGAGCGCGCCGTACTGGGTGATCCGGGGCATCACCGTCACCGGCGGCCAGAAGGGCATCATGATCGACTCCTCCGACCACGTCACGGCGGACTCGGTGGAGATCCACCACACGACCATGGAGGGCATCCACTTCCGGACGTCGAGCAGCTACGGAGTCGTACAGAACTCCGTCATCCACGACACCGGCCTGTCGGGCAACGGCATGGGCGAGGGCGTGTACGTCGGCACGGCGAACACGCTCACGGACGCCAGCGACCACGTCCGCATCCTCGACAACGTCATCGGCCCCGGCATCGGCGGCGAGAACATCGACATCAAGGAAGGCACCACGGGCGGCCAGATCTCCGGAAACACCTTCGACGGCGACGGCCTCACCGGAGCCAACTACGACGACTCGTGGGTCGACATCAAGGGCAACGGCTACACGGTGGAGAACAACCGGGGCACCGGCACCACCAACGACGGCTTCCAGACCCACACCCAGGACCCGGGCTGGGGCTGCGGCACCGTCTTCCGCAACAACACCGCCGACCTGACCGGCGCCACGGGCCCCACCCGCTTCGCCATCGACATCACCAACTACTCCGCGTCGGACTGCCCCGCCACGGTGACCTCGGACAACCGGGTCACCGGCGGCGCCGGACTGGTCAACCCGGGCGTCCCCGTCACCTGACCGTCCGCGGCGAGGGCACGCGATGCGCGGGTCAGCCCCCGGCCCCCGACCGGACCGCCCCGCCCACCTCGGCCGGAGAGATGCGCCAGGGCGCGCCGTGGCCGGGGAGCACCCAGGAGGCCGGCAGGCCGGCGATCCGGTCCAGTGAGGTGAGCGCCTCGGCGGGGTCGTCGGTGAAGGGCGCCGGCTGGGGACCGGTGCGCCCGGTCAGGACGTGCCGCGTGGTCAGGGCGTCCCCCACGAAGACCGCGTCGGCGAGCGGAACGTGCACCGCCACGCTGCCCGGCGAGTGCCCCGGCACGCCCACGATCACCGGGCTGCCGGGCAGGTCGAGGACATCGCCGTCGGCGATCTCCGTGACCTCCCCGACGTAGCGGGGGCGCAGGCCGTTCTTGCGGCGGGAGTACCCGAAGAAGCCGAGGGCGGGGCCCGGGCGCATGGGGCCGACGGCGACCTTGGGCCTCTCCCCCGTACGGGCGCGGAGCGCGTCGTCGGCGTGGACGAACACCGGTACGCCATAGGTGGTGCGCAGCCGTTCGGCGAAGCCGATGTGGTCCGAGTCGCCGTGGGTCAGCACGACTCCGCGGATGTCACCGGCGGACTTGCCCAGGGCGCGGAGTTCGCGCCGCAGGTCCCGAGGCCGGCCTGAAGCCCAAGCACGTCGGCGTGCTGGGCGCCCTCGACGCGGGGCTTGCCTCCTCGCAGCTGGAGATCGCCAGGCTGATGCGGGTGGCGCCCAGCCTCGTCGTGTCCCTCGCCGATCACCTGGAGTCCAAGGGCGCGATCAAGCGGCTGCGCGATCCGGCCGACCGGCGCCGCCAGGTCCTGAGCCTCACCGACGAGGGCCGCGAACTCCTGGGGCGGTGCACGGACATGGCACTCGCGATCGACGCGCGGCTGGACGCCGGGCTCACCCCGCCCCAGCGGGCCGCGCTCCGTGACTCACTCGACCGCCTGGCGGTGGCGTACGGACTGCCGGTACGCGACTAGCACGCGCCCGGCTGGCCGGCACCCGGGACGTACTCCAACCGGAGGAATCGCGGGGCGACACGCCGTCTCGGGCAGCGCGTCCGGCGGCGGACGGGGTGAGATCGCCCGATGCGCGTTCCGGGAGAGCGAAGAGGGGGCCGGGTGAAGGGCGTGCCGGGGCCCACGGACCATGTCGTCGTGGTGGGCGCGGGGCTGTCCGGGCTGGCCTGCGCCCTGCATCTGCTGGGGGCGGGCCGCAGGGTCACCGTGGTCGAACGGGACGCGGGTCCCGGTGGCCGGGCGGGGCGGATGCGGCTGGGCGGGTTCGAGACGGACACCGGTCCCACCGTCCTGACGATGCCCCATCTCGCGGACGAGGCGTTCGCCGCCGTGGGCGACAGCCTGTACCGCCGCGTCGAGCTGACGGCCCTGCACCCGGCGTACCGGGCCTGCTTCGCGGACGGGTCCTCGCTCGACGTGCACACCGACGGCGCGGCGATGGAGGCCGAGGTCCGGCGCTTCGCCGGTCCGGCGGAGGCTGCGGGCTACCGCGAGCTGCGGCGGTGGCTGGAGCGGCTGTACCGGGCGCAGATGAACCGCTTCATCGACACGAACTTCGACTCGCCCTTCGGACTGCTGCACCCGGACCTGGCCCGGCTCGCGGCGCTGGGCGGCTTCGGGCACCTCGACGCCCGGATCGGCCGCTTCCTCTCCGACGAACGGCTGCGGCGGGTCTTCTCGTTCCAGTCGCTGTACGCCGGTGTGGCCCCGGCCAAGGCGCTCGCGGCGTACGGCGTGATCGCCTACATGGACACGGTGGCCGGTGTCTGGTTCCCGAAGGGCGGCATGCACGCCCTCCCCCGGGCCATGGCCGACGCGGCGGCGGAGGCGGGCGCCGATCTGCGGTGGGCGGCCGAGGTGAGCGCGCTGGAGCGTTCGGCGGGGCGGGTCCGGGCCGTGCGGCTGGCCTCCGGCGAGCGCATCGCCTGCGACGCGGTGGTGCTGAGCTGCGAACTGCCCACCGCGTACGAGCTGCTCGGGCACCGCCCCCGGCGCCCGGTCCGGCCGCGCCACGCGCCGTCCGCCGTGGTCCTGCACGCCGGAACCGACCGCACCTGGCCGCAACTCGCGCACCACACGCTCTCGTTCGGCGCCGCCTGGGAGCGGACGTTCGAGGAGCTGACCCGTACGGGCGCGCTGATGAGCGACCCCTCGCTGCTGATCACGCGCCCCACGGCGCACGACCCCTCGCTGGCCCCCCCGGGCCGCCATCTGCACTACGTGCTCGCCCCCTGCCCCAACACCACGACCGGTCCCCCGGCCGCCGCGTGGGCGGATCTCGGGCCGCGCTACCGCGACACGCTGGTCCGCGAACTCGAACGCCGGGGCCTGGTCGGCTTCGCGGACAGCATCGAGGAGGAGCTTCTGGTGACCCCGCTCGACTGGACGGCCCGGGGCCACGCCGCCGGCACCCCGTTCTCCCTGTCCCACACCTTCGCCCAGACCGGCCCGTTCCGGCCGCGCAACCTCGTGCGGGGCACGGAGAACGCGGTCCTGGCGGGGTGCGGCACCACCCCGGGCGTCGGCGTGCCGACCGTGCTCATCAGCGGCAAGCTGGCCGCCGCCCGGATCACCGGCGTCGCCGGACTCCGCCCCCGCCGGATGCGCACCGAACCCTTTCCCCTGGTCCGGGCAGGTGCCGATGACCCGGCGTGAACTGGACGCGGCCGGCATCACCGATCCCGGGCTGCGCACCGCGTACGCGCGCTGCCGGGAACTCAACGCCCGCCACGGCCGTACCTACTTCCTGGCCACCCGACTGCTGCCGCCCGAGCGGCGGTCCGCCGTGCACGCCCTGTACGGCTTCGCGCGCTGGGCCGACGACATCGTGGACGACCTGGACCGGCACCGGACGCCCACCGAGCGCGACCGGCTGCTGCTGCGCCTCGAACGCGATCTGGCGCACGGGCTGCGGACCGGCACGGGCGACGAACCGGTGGTCCGGGCGGTCGCCGACACCGCCGCCCGGTACGGCATCGGACACGACCTGTTCGCCGATTTCATGGCCTCGATACGGGCCGACCTGACCGTCACCCACTACCCCACCTATGCCGATCTGCAGACCTATGTGCACGGTTCGGCCGCGGTGATCGGTCTGCAGATGCTGCCGGTGCTCGGTACGGTCGTGCCCCGGCAGGAGGCCGAACCGCACGCGGCCGCGCTGGGGGTGGCGTTCCAGCTCACCAACTTCGTACGGGACGTGGGCGAGGATCTCGACCGGGGCCGCGTCTACCTGCCCGGCGATCTGCTCTCCTCCCACGGCGTGGACAGGCCGCTGCTGGAGTGGAGCCGGCGCACCGGGCGCGGGGACGCGCGCATCCGGGCCGCGCTGGTGGCCGCGACGGAGCTGACGCGCGGGGTGTACCGGACGGCGGAGCCGGGCATCGGCATGCTCGATCCGCGGGTGCGCCCCTGTATCCGCGCGGCGTTCACCCTGTACGGCGGCATCCTCGACGCGGTCGCCGAGCAGGACTACCGCGTCCTGCACCGCCGTGCGGTCGTCTCCCGGCGACGCCGCGCCGCCACGGCCGCCGCCGGGGTGCTGCGCGTGGCCGGGGCCCGCTGGCGGGCACGCGGCCTGGCGGTGGCGGACGGTGCGGAGACCGGGCGGAAGGAACCGGTGCGGTGAGCCGGCGGAACGGCAAGCGCTGGTCGCCGCCACTGCGGCTGCGCGGTTCCGGCCCCGGCTGGGCGGCGCAGGAGCCCACCTGGCGCGACGCGCGGCCCGCGCTCATCGCCGACGCGCTGAAACGGGCCACGGTACGCCCGTCCGGGAACTGGTACGTGGTGGGCGCCTCGCGCGAAGTGCGGGTCGGTGACCGCCCGTACGGCCGGACGGTCGGCGGGACCGAGGTCGTGCTGTGGCGTGCGGAAGGCGGTGCGCTGCGCGCCGGGTCCGGTGTCTGCCCGCACCTGGGCGCACCGCTGCGGGACAGCCGGGTGGTGTGCGGCACGCTGGTGTGCCACTGGCACGGACTCGCCCTGGACGGTGCCCCGTTCGCGGGCTGGCAGCCCTTCCCGGCGCACGACGACGGCGTGCTCGTGTGGGTGCGCCTTGACGAGGTGGGCGGCGAGGAGCCCACCGGGCGGCCGGCGGTGCCCGTACGGCCCGCGCGGGACGGCTCGGTGGACGCGGTGTTCACGGCGGTCGGGCGGTGCGAGCCGCAGGACGTGGTGGCCAACCGGCTGGACCCGTGGCACGGTTCGTGGTTCCACCCGTACTCGTTCATCGATCTGTCGGTGGTGCGGGAACCCGGGGGCGACGAGGACGACGCCTTCGTGGTCGATGTGTCCTTCCGGGTGGCCGGGCGCCTGGTGGTCCCGGTGCGGGCCGAGTTCACCGCGCCGGGGCCGCGTACCGTCGTCATGCGCATCACGGACGGCGAGGGCGCGTCCTCCGTCGTGGAGACGCACGCGACGCCCCTGACCCTCCCCGGTCACGAGCGCCCGCGCACCGCCGTCGTGGAGGCGACGGTCGCCGCCTCGGACCGGCCGGGCTTCGCACTCGCCCGGGCCGCCGCCCCGGTGCTGCGGCCGCTGATGCGCCGTACCGCCGGGCGGCTGTGGGTGGACGACCTGGCGTACGCGGAGAGGCGCTGGGCGCTGCGCAGCACCGGGCGCTTCCCGGGCTGACGCGTCTCAGGCACGCCCTGCGGAGGCGAGCGCCCGGAGTGCGCGGGAGCGGCCCCGCCGGGGCACCGTCCACAGCACCTGGCCCCGGACGCCCCGGTCGGCGAGCAGGGCGTTCGCCGCCAGGAAGCCGGTGGTGGCGGCGCGTTCCATAAGGGCGACGGGCAGATCGCAGCGGATCGCGTCCCCGGCGAGGACCAGCCAGGGGTGCGGGGTGCGCACGGCGGGGCGCAGGGGGTACGTGCCGGTCTCGAAGAACGGGCAGTCGGAGCGCCACTCGTGCCGGGAGTCGACCACGCGGGCGTCCCGGGTCTCCGGGTACACCTGGTGCAGCCGGTCGACGAGCCGTTCCTGGACCTCCTTGTGTTCGGCGCCGGGATCAACGGCGTACGCGTGCAGTTCCACGACGGAGCCCCCGGTGCGCGCGGCCCAGCGGGCGGCCTCGCCCTCGTACCGTTCCAGGGTGCTGATGTTGTCGAGCCCGTCGTAGCCGCTGGTGCCGAGAAAGCCGGGCCGGTCCGCGCGGACGGGGCGGTCGAGCCAGAGCCGGGAGACGAGGAAGGGCGGTGCGGTGCGCAGAGCGGCGACACCGTCGCGCCAGCGTGCGGTGCCGAGGCCGGGTGACGCGGCGACGGTGTGCCGCAGCCCCTCGGTGTCGAGGGCGAGCACCACGGCGTCGTGGTGGTGGGTGCCGGTCCCGGTGTGCACGTGGGCCCCGCCGCCGTCGCGCGGGGCGATCCGGTGCACGGGCGTCCCGGTCCGGAGGTCCGCGCCGAGGCTTTCGACGTATGCGGCGAGGGGTTCCCAGAGGGCCTGCGGGAAGGGTTCGGCCGGTACGTCGAAGAGCAGGCCCTCGGAGGAGCCGAGGAAGTAGATGTGGAACATCAGCAGCAGTTCGGCGGCGGACAGCCGGCGCGGGTCGGCGAAGAAGCTGCGCGAGAACACCTCGAACGCCAGATGATGGGCGGCCTCCGGGAAGCGCACGCTCTCCAGGAAGGCGGTCGCGCCCACGCCGTCGAAGCGCTCGTACACCTCGGGGACGCGGACGTCGAGCAGCGGGAGCGCCGCCCGGGCGTCCATGGCGGCCAGGTCCCGCAGGCCGAAGGTGGGGCTGAGCGCGACGAAGCCGAGCGCGCTGAGCGGCGGCGTCCTCGGGACGCGGGCGAAGCTGTCGGTCAGGCCGCCGCTGTGCCGCAGCGGGTAGTCCGGCAGCGGGACGAGGCGGTCGAGGGCGGTGTCGGTACGCCGGAGCAAGCCGCGCAGGTTGTAGTACTGGCGGAAGAACGCGTGGAACCCGCGGGTCATCGTCACCGGTGAGCCGTCGGCCAGCACGGTGCGGTGGCCGGAGAGGCGGCCGCCGAGTGCGTCGTCCTTCTCGTACAGGGTCACCCGGGCGCCGCGCTCGGCCAGCAGGGTCGCCGCGGAGAGGCCGGCGATTCCGCCCCCGACGACGGCGACGGACGGTTCGTCGCCGCGTGGGAAGCATGGTGCGCCGGGTGCGGGCAGCAGGACTTCGGCCTTGCGGTCGCGGCCTCGTCGGGCGGCGGGGGGTCGGGCGTTCACGCGACGTGCTCCGGTGTCGTGGCCGGGTGGCCGTTGCGGGCGAGGAAGGTGTGCACGATGCCGGTCTGCCATCCGGCGACGGGGACCGCCCGCACGGAGGTCAGACCGGCCTTGGCGAGCCGGCCGGCGAAGGCGGGTGCGGTGTCGAAGGAGGTGACGCTGCGCCAGAGGTGGCGGTAGAGGGCACGGTCGCCGGTGAGGGTGCCCGCCGGGATGATGACCCCGTGGCAGACGGCGGTCCACAGCGCCCGGTGCGCCCGGGAGCCGCTGAGGCTGTATTCGTGGACGGCGAGGCGTCCGCCCGGCGCCAGCAGGTCCCGTACGGACCCGAGGACCGCGTCCGGGTCGGTGACGTTGCGGAACAGGTAGGCGGCGAACACCGCGTCGAAGGGCCCTTCCCCGGCCGTGGTCAGCTCCTCGGCCGTCAGGTGGAGGAAGCGCACGCGGGCCGGCCAGGGCTTGGCCAGGGCGCGGCGCAGTATGCCCGTCGACGCGTCCACGGCCGTGATCCTGGCCAGCGGCGCGGCGGTGAGCAGGGCCCGGGTGGAGGCGCCGGTGCCGCATCCGAGGTCGAGGAGGTGCAGTCCGGCACCGCCGCCGGGGAGGCGGAGGCGGCGGGCCGAGCGCAGGAGGTCGGTGCGGTAGCCGGGGTTGAGGGACGTCAGGCCGTCGTAGGTACGGGAGGCGTGGTCGAAGGCCCGGGCCAGGTCGTGGTCGCGCAGCAGGGTCATCGGTGGCTCTCTCCGTCTCTGGCGGTGGACCGGGTCCGGCGCGGGAGGAAGGGCAGTTCGGCGGCGGTGGCGAGCATCGGCCGGACGGGGGTGCGCAGCCCGATGCCCCACTCCTCCCGGAGCGAGGCCGTGCCGTCGAGGAACCTCAGCAGCCGCTCGGCCGGGACGCGGCGGAACAGGCCGGTGAAGAAGTCCGGGCCGTCGATCCGGCCGGTGTCCAGCGCGCGGAGCACGATGGCGTCCATGGCGAGCGCGCGCCGTCCGTGGGGGGCGGGGACGGCGCCCCGGCCGTCGCGCAGGGCGGCGGCGATGGCCCGGGCCTGGCGTTGCACGGCGGCGAAGGTGTAGCCGGTGGCCGGGCGGGTGGCGCCGCCCGCGGTGCCGATCCGGAACACGGAGGGCCCGGCCCGGTGCGGGAACCGGGCGTCCGTCATCGGGATCGCCCCCTGCTCCGTGCGCTCCACCGTGAGCGGGCCGAGCCGGAGGACGTCGCGGCAGTAATGGCCGAGCGCCGACTCGTACGCCCGGGTGGTCAGCGGGCGGCGGGAGAACTCGGTGTACTCCACGAGCGCCCGGTCCGGGGCCAGCGGCAGCACATAGCCGAACGCGAGTCCGTGGGCGGGCTGGGGGACGCGGAAGTCCATCAGGTCGGCGACCCCGGATTCGAACCGGCCGGTGGCCGTGCGGACGAACCAGCCCCGGAAGTGCTGGAGCAATTGGGTGCGCGCGGGCGGCAGGGCGGGCAGCGGCCGTGAGTCGAACACCCGGCGGGCGCGCACGTGCACCGGGGAGCCGTCCGGCAGCGTGCAGCGGACCTCGGCGCCGCCGGGCACCGCGCGCACCGCGTCCGCCGTGGCCCGCAGCACGTGCCCGCCGTCCGCCCGGGCCAGGCGGTCGTGGACCAGGCTCTCGAAGTCGGCGGATCGCACCATGCGGTAGGTGAAGGGGGCCGGTTCGACGGTGACCGGGCGGCCGTCGGCGCCGTGCACGCGCAGCACGGACCAGGACGCGCTGACGGCTCCGTCGAGGCCGTCCGCCTCCGCGTGCCAGTAGCACCAGGTCCGCTCCGCCGGGCGCAGCGGGCCGTCCGGCGGTTCGATCACGGTCACGGTGGCGGCGCCGCTCTCGGTCAGCCGGTGCGCGAGGCTGAGCCCGGCCGCGCCTCCCCCGACGACGGCCACGTCGCAGCGGCTCATGTCCGGCGCGCCAGGTCCGCCGCCACCTCCCGGGCGGCCCGGGTGCCCGAGGCGAGGGCGCCCTGGACGGAGCCGGTGGCCCGGTGGTCCCCGCACACGTAACGGCCCGGGCCGATGCGGGTGGTGCGGCTCAGCGGCCAGGGCGGGCGCATGGCCGGCAGGGCGCCCTCGACCGTGCAGGCGGCGATCCGCGTCCAGCCGCTCGTGTCGGTGGCGTACAGGTCGGACAGGCGCCGCTGCACCGCCTGCGCGCGGCCCGGGAGTTCGGCGCCGAGCACGGAGGTGGAGATCAGCGCGGTGCCGGGAGGCGCGTACGTGGGGGCGACCTCGCTGAGTACGCAGGTGTTCAGGACCGGTCCAGTGCTGTCCACGAGCAGGGTCGGTTCGGCGAGCGGGGTGCGGTCGGTGGCGTGGTAGTAGGTCGTGACAGTGCGGGTGTCCGGGACGGTCAGGTCCGGCAGCAGGCGGGTGGCGGCGGCCGGGTCGGTCGCCACCACGACGATGCTCGCGGGTACTTCGCTCCCGTCCTCCAGGGCGACCCCCGTGTCGGTGATCTGCGCGACGGGGGCGCCGAGCCTGAGGACGCCGTCGGGGAGGCCCTGGGCGAGCTGGTGGGGTACGGCGCCGATGCCCTGCGCGGGCAGGCACAGCGTCCCGCGCACCATGCTCCGCCAGACCAGGTGGAAGAACCGGGCGGAGGTCTCCAGGCCGTCCTCCAGGAACACCCCTGCCAGGAACGGCCGCAGCACGCCGGTGATCGCCTCGTCCGACAGGCCGGCCCGGAACAGCGCCGCCGAGGTGGTCTCGTCGCGGCGGCGCCTGACCGACGAGGCGGGGAGCATCGCGTCGCGTGCCGTGAGCGCCGCCAGGACGCCCAGATCGCGGGCGGAGAGGACCCGGCCCGGCAGCAGGGCGCCCACCGCGCCCTGCTCCCGCGTCGGGTCGGCGAGGCGGACGGCGCCCGTCCGGGTGTGGGCGATGACGCCTGCGGTGAACGGCCGCAGGCGCAGGCTCCTCAGGTCCAGGCGCCGCTTCACCTGCGGATACGAGGTGTTGAACACCTGGAAGCCGCGGTCGAGCAGGAATCCGTCCCGGCGGTCCGTACGCATCCGGCCGCCCACCGCGTCGGACGCCTCCAGGAGGGCCACCTTCCGCCCGGAGCGGCAGAGGTCCAGCGCACAGGCCAGCCCGGCCAGTCCGGCTCCGACGACGACGGCGTCCGTGGGCCGGCGGTGCTCGTCGGTCATGCTGCTCCTCGCCCCGGCGGTCATTCGGTCCAGCGGACCACGTTCGGCGGGCCGATGCGAGGAGCCACGCACGTGCGGACCGGGTGACGCGGGGAGCCCCGGTCCGCGCGTGGACCGGGGCTCCTTCTACGCGGGCGTCAGCCGCCCGAGCAGACCGCGCCGTTCAGGCGGAAGACGGCCGGGTCGGGGTTGGGGCCGTCGTTGGCGCCGACGAACCCGAAGGAGGCGGTCGAACCGCCGTCCGGCGCCAGCGGGCCCGCGCCGTCGGGAGCGGTGACCCGGACATGGGAACCGGTCTGGTGGAACGTGGCGTTCCAGCCGGAGTCCACCGCCTGGCCCGTGGTCGGCCAGTCCCAGTCCACCGTCCAGCCCGTGATCGGCGTGCCAGCCAGATTCCGCACGGTCACGGTGGTCACGAAGCCGTTGCCCCAGCTGGAGTCCCGGTGGTAGGTCACCGAGCAGACCGCGTCCGCCGGGGTGCCGGTG
The DNA here is from genome assembly GCF_036346615.1 of Streptomyces sp. NBC_00523. Lineage (NCBI taxonomy): Bacteria > Bacillati > Actinomycetota > Actinomycetes > Kitasatosporales > Streptomycetaceae > Streptomyces > Streptomyces sp. NBC_00523. Next base: position 390,048 of record NZ_CP107836.1, read on the forward strand.
GTGAAGGTCAGGGGCGCGGACGGGCCGGAGGGCCGCCCCGCCGGGTCGGCGGCCAGCACGTTGACCGTGTGGGTGCTGCCCGGTGGCAGGTTCCGCAGGGTGACGGAGGTGCCGGTGGCCTCACCGACCAGGCGGGTGTGGGCGCCGTCGCGCTCCTGGACCAGGTAACGGGCCGCGCCCGTGGCACCGTCCCAGGTGAGGCGTGCGGTGGTGTCGGTGACCGCGTCCAGGCGCGGGGTGCCCGGGGTGCCCGCGGCCGAAGCGGCGGGCCCGGTCCCGGCCTCCGGTTCGAGGGTCACGGTGAGCAGGGCGTACGGGGGCACGGTGACCCGGGACGCGGACGCTTCGCCGTCGGTGACCTCGGTGATGTCGCTGTCGCCGCGTGCGTAGCGGCTGACCTCCGGCGCGGCGGCGGACGGGGTGAAGCCGTCGTAATCGAGAGCGACGGTCCGGGCGGTGTCCGGGTCCTTGTTGACGAGCATGACGCTCAGCCGTCCGTCGTCGCGGAGCACGGCGTGTGCCGAGACGTCCTGCGCGGAGGACTCGGCGGCGACCATCGTGTCGCCCGCGGTGCCCAGTCGGGCGGTCATCTTCATCCCGTAGTACGGGGCGAAGGGCGTGTTCGGTGCCGGTTCGCAGACGTCGCCGGTGCAGGCGCCGCTGGACAGCATGCCCATGTCGCCGTAGTCGGTCTCGCCGTCGACGGTGGTGATCTCCCCGGCGCCGTTGTGGGTGTTCCACCAGTCGACGTTGAACACGCCGTTCTCCAGCGCCGTCATGAACGCGTCGGCGGCGAACAGGCCGTTGGGGCGGGCGGTGAGCCGGGCGCCGCCGGTGTTGGTGTTGATCTCGGTGAGCGCGATCCCGATGTCGGGTGAGTGCGCGCCCGCGACCCGGTCGATCTGGTTGCGCACCTCCCGGAGTTCACCGGGCAGCTTGGCCAGCTTCGACAGGGCCGCGTCGGCGGTGGTGTCCGAGCCGCCCGCGTACCAGTGGACGCTGACGAAGTCGATGACGTCGGCCACGGCCGGGAGCACGGTGTGGTTCCAGTCGCCGGAGTCGCCGTCGCCGACGACTCCGTCCGGCCACTCCCCCGGGCTGGTGAGGACCGCGCCGATCTTGACCGTGGGGTCGACGGCCTTCATCGCCGCCGCGTAGGCGCGTACCTCGCGCGCGTACTCCTGCGGGCTCTTGTCCGCGTGCTCGTCGTTCTCCCAGCCGCTGCCGTAGTGGCCGTTGCCGTAGATCTCGTTGCCGATCTCCCAGTACTTCGCGCCGTACTTCTTGGTGACGTTCGCGTACCTGACCCAGCCGGCCGCCTCCTCCGGGGTGCCGGAGCCGTAGTTGGCGATGAGGATCGGCTGCGCCCCGGCGTCGCGGACGGTGCCCATGAAGGCGTCGAAGCCGGTGCCCGGGGCGACGTAGCCGCCGGGTGCCGTGTGCGTCTCCCAGTGGTAGATGTCCGCGTACGAACCTCCCGGGTAGCGCATCACCCCGACGTCGGCCGCCGTCATCAGGTCCGCCACCTCGGGGTCGTTCATGTGCGCGTCCCAGATGGCGGTGTTGACCCCGCGGGCGGATCCGGTCAGCGTGCCCAGCGACGCCTGGGCGTTCACCTGTACGTCGACGTCCGCGCCGGCCCGCGGTGCGGCGGGGGCCGCGCCGGTCAGCGAGGCCAGCACGGCGAGCGAGGCGGCCAGGACGGCGGCGGCGCGTGCGAGGTGGCGGGGGCGTTGCGGGGATCTGTGCGTTGGCGCCATGGGTGATCCTTCCTGGGATCTCGGCGGCACGGATGGAGTGGGACAGGAGCATGGGAGCGCTCCCATGATGGGGAGGGGCGTGACGCCCTGTCAACGGCCGCGGCAGGCAAGGGAACTGAGCCGAATGGGGGCTTCCGGAGCGGCCTCGGCCTTCTCTACTGTCGATGACCGGTGCCGATGACCGGCTCATCCGGAACTACTGGGAGATCACATGAAGGCACAGACCTTGTTCTGCTATACGTGCGATTCCGACGAGATGCACCGGCCCCTCACGGACGACGAGAAGTCCTGGCTGAGGGGTGAGACGGGACGCGCGAAGGTGGACGAGTTCTTCATGTGCGAGGCACCGACGTGCCGCAATGTCCGCAGCGGCTACGTCAAGCGCCCGTTCCACCCGGTCATCCGCATTCCGGTGCCCTGACCCGTCCGCGCGGCTCCGACCATCCGCCGATGCGCCCTCCCCCGCGCGGGGGAGGGCGCTCGTCCGCGGAGCCGACGCTCCGTCACCGGCTTTCGGCAACGGTGGATCCATGCCGATCAGCCTCTCTCCTGACGCCACCGCGCCGAGCGCCACCGAACGCCCTGCTCCGGCTTGGGCGCTCCGGTTCGCGCGGGCCCTGATCGCGCTGTGGGACACCATGCCCCTGGCCTGGTTCGGCCTGTTCGGCTTTCACGAGGTCGGCTTCAGCAACGGCTGGTGGATGGCGCCGGCCCGCGTGTGCATCAGCCCGGTGATGCTGTGGGGCCCGATCGTGCTCGCCCTCACGTACGCGTACTACCGTCGTCGCCGGGCAGCTTGACGCGTACGAGGAGGTTGATGTCCTGTGTCCGTCCTGGTCGTGCAGAACACCGCGCGTGGAGGTCCCGGGCGAGTCGGTGACTGGTTGAGTGCGGCGGGGCTCGGGCTGCGGGTGCTGCGTCCGTACGCCGGTGAGGCGCTGCCCTCCGCGCTCGGCGGCCGCCCGCTCGTCGTGCTCGGCGGCGGCTTCCTCCCCGACGACGACGCACGCGCGCCCTGGCTCGCCGCCACCCGCCGCCTGGTGGCGCAGGCGCTGGCGGACGGCACACCGATGCTGGGGATCTGCCTGGGCGGGCAGATGCTCGCCCAGGTGGCGGGCGGGATGGTGCGGGCCGCGCACGGCGAGCCGGAGTACGGCAGCACGACGATCCGGCTGCGGCCCGAAGCCGCGGACGACCCGCTGTTCTCGGGGCTGGGTGAGACGGTGCCCGCGGTCGAGCGGCACGTCGACGCGATCACCCGGCTCCCGGCGGGGGCGGCCTGGCTCGCCTCCAGCGACCGCTGCCCGTATCAGGCCTTCCGGGTGGGGAACCGGGCCTGGGGCGTGCAGTTCCACCCGGAAGCGGAGGCCCGGAACATCACCGCGTGGGACCGCGACCGGCTGGCCGCCCTGGGCCTCGACCGGGACCGGCTGCACGCTCGGGCCGTGGCCGACGAAGAGGCCGCCGTCGCGGCGTGGTCCGTCTTCACCGGACGGTTCGCGTCCGTGTGCCGCTCCCCTGGGCGGGAGCGTCGGCCGTAGGGGGCGGGTACGTTCAGCGCCGCTCGTTCGCGTAGACGAACGCCGCGCAGTGCTCGTCCACGTCCTTCCGGCCGTGCCGGGCCCGCAGTGACAGATCCGAGGCCAGTCTCCGCGCGAGCTCCCGGGCGTCACCCTGCGGCGCCGCCCCCTCCGCGTACTCCAGAAGCGTGCGCAACGCGTGCAGTTCGCCGCTACGGAAGACCATCTCGACGACCTCCTGCTCCCGCGCAGCCAGAGCGCTCACCACACGCTTCCCGTACGCGTCGGCGCGTCGGCTCGCGAACCGGCGTTCATGGTCCCGGAATCGCTCCGCGCCCTCGTACGTGTCGAAGACCGCGAGCCGCTCCAGCAGCTCCTCCGGCTCCGTGTGCGACGTGCGGTAGAAGGGCCGGTCCTCGCTGCCCGCGAAGTCCGGATCCAGTCGGGCCTCGGAGAAGAACGCGGCGACCCGGCCGGGTTCGGGCGTCAGGCCGCCGCCCATCCAGCGGGCGGACTCGTGCAGACTCTGGCCCGAGCCCTCGGGTATGCGGAAGAAGCACCAGCCCGACACACCGCACCACAGCAGCCCCGCGTCCCGACCCCCGCCGAAGGACGCCCGGCAGAACCCGCCGGTGAACTCCACGCTGCCTTCCACGTCCGCGCCGAAGTCGTCCTGGCTTTCGTCGTCGTAGGCCCCGTACGCCGAGATCGCGGCCACGGGCAGACCCTCGTCGAGGAGTCGGCTCGCCACGACCGCCATGTAGTGACCGATGGCGGATTCGAGATCGTCCCTCACCTGCTGAGCGTCTTCCTGATCGTCGGTCACGCCTGTTCTCCCGATTCGGCTCCGGTCCCAGTTCCGCTCAAAGCCGTTCCCCGAGATCGCGCTCGTACACCGCGGCCACGCGACGCCCGTAGGCGCCCTTACCCCCGCGTACAACCCATGGATAACGTTGGCATAAGGTGAGCCTCACCTAATCATTCAATGGTGAACAAAACGAGGAGCACGTTCATGTCATATCGGCGCCGTGGAACAGCCGCAGTCGCCCTCGCCGTCGCTGCCGCGCTGTCGCTGGCCGCGTGCGGCGCCGATTCCTCCGGCAACGGCGGCTCCTCCTCCCAGGGGTCCAAGGACTCGAAGTCGGTCGCCAAGGGCGGCAAGGACTTCGGCGACGCGGCGGCGAAGACCGCGGCGCTCGGCACGGACGCGAAGCCCGGTCAGTGGCCGCGCACGGTCAAGCACGCCATGGGCAGCACCGAGATCAAGGAGCAGCCGAAGCGCGTGGTCGTGCTCGACGTCGGTGAGCTCGACAACGTCGTGTCGCTCGGCGTGAAGCCGGTCGGTCTCGCGCCGACCGAGGGGTCGCCGGAGCTGCCCTCGTATCTCAAGAAGGACGCGGGCACCCCGAAGAACATCGGCACGATCAACAGCCTCAACCTGGAGGCGATCGCCGCGCTCAAGCCCGACCTGATCCTGGGCAGCCAGCTGCGCGCCGCCAATTCCTACGACGAGCTGTCGAAGATCGCGCCCACGGTCTTCTCCATCCGGCCCGGGTTCACCTGGAAGGAGAACTACCTCCTCAACGCCGCCGCGCTGGACAAGACGGCACAGGCCGAGGCGAACCTCGCCGCGTACAAGAAGAAGACCAGGGCCCTCGGGGACAAGCTCGGGGCGGACAAGCCGACCGTGTCAATGGTCCGCTACCTGCCCGACGGTCTGATCCGGCTCTACGCCAACGACTCCTTCATCGGCACCATCCTCAAGGACGTCGGCATCCCGCGCCCCAAGAACCAGGACATCGCGGACCTGGCGGCCGAGGTGAGCGCCGAGAACATCGACCAGGCCGACGCCGACTTCATCTTCACGGGCGTGTACGGCGATGCCAAGGCGACCGACAAGAGCAAGGCGCAGGCCAACCCGCTCTGGAAGAACCTGAAGGCGGTCAAGGACGGCCACGCCTTCGACGTGCCGGACGAGACCTGGTACCTGGGCCTCGGTGTGACCGCCGCCGACGAGGTCCTCGGCGACCTCGAGAAGTACCTGACGGCCTGAGGGCCGCGGACCGAGAAGAGAGAGTGAGCACGGCGCATGTCGCCAACCGACCTCACCCGCCGACGGGCGGGCTGGCTGCTGGCCGGAGCGGCGATGCTGCTGGTCGCTGTCCTGCTGAGCCTCACCGTCGGCAGCCGCCAGATCGCGCCGGGGGACGCGCTGCAGGCGCTGTTCCACGACGGCGGCAGCGACGACGCCCAAGTGGTACGCGCGCTGCGGGTGCCCCGGACGGTGATCGGTGTGCTCGCGGGCGCCGCGCTCGCTCTCGCGGGAACGGTCATGCAGGGCATCACCCGCAACCCCATCGCTGAACCGGGCATCCTCGGCGTGAGCCAGGGCGCTTCGGTCGGCGTGGTGACCGCGATCGCCTTCTTCGGGGTGCACTCGCTGAACGGCTACGTGTGGTTCGCGTTCGCCGGAGCGGCGCTGGCCGGGGTGGGTGTGTACGCGGTCGCCAGCGGCGGGCGCGGCGGGGCCTCACCGGTCAAACTCGCCCTGGCGGGGGCCGCGATGAACGCGTTCCTCGCCTCGCTGGTGTCCGGGATCGCCACCACCAACGCGCGGGCCCTGGACGAGTTCCGGTTCTGGCAGGTCGGCTCGATCGGGGGGCGCGACGGCGAAGTGATCGGCCAGGTATGGCCGTTCGTCCTGGCCGGGATGGTCCTGGTCGCGATGATCGCCCGGGGTCTGGACGCGCTCGCGCTGGGCGACGACGCCGCGCGGAACCTCGGCAACAACGTCGGGCGGCTGCGGGCCCTCGGTGCCCTCGGCGCGCTCGTGCTCACCGGGGCGGCCGTGGCGTCGGTGGGCCCGATCGCCTTCACCGGTCTGGCCGTTCCGCACATCGCCCGCGCGCTGGTGGGCACGGCACACCGCTGGGTGCTGCCGCTGGCGGCCCTGCTGGGTCCGGTGATGATCCTCGGCTCCGACGTGCTCGGACGCGTTCTCTTCCCGCCTTCGGAGGTGCCGGTGGCGGTCATGACCGCCCTGATCGGTGTGCCGTTCCTGGTCGCGCTGGTGCGGCGCCGGAAGGTGGTGGCGGCGTGAGCAACCTCGAAGCCACCGTCACCCCGCGTCTGCGCCCCGCCGGGCATGAGGTGCTGCGGCGCGGGCGGGCGAGTTTCCTCGTACACCGCCGGGCGGCGGTCGTCGCCCTGGTGCTCGCGGTGCTGCTGGCGTGCGCGGTGGTGGCGTATCTGTGCGTCGGCGAGTCGTTCGTGGCGCCGTCCGAGGTCGTACGCGTCCTGCTCGGCCGCCCCAGCCCCGACGAACTCGTGGTGGGCACGCTGCGGTTGCCGCGTCTGGTCGTGGGGCTCCTCGCCGGGGTGGCGTTCGGTGTCGCGGGGGCGCTGGTGCAGACCGTCGCCCGCAACCCGCTGGCCAGCCCCGACGTCATCGGCGTCACCCATGGGGCGGGTGCGGCCACGGTCGCCGCGCTGAGCTTCAACGCCGTGGCCGCCGACGCGCTGCCCTATGTCTCCGTGGCCGGTGGCCTGGCGGCGGCCCTGCTCGTGTACGTGTGCGCGTGGCGGGGCGGGCTGCACTCCTCCCGCTTCGTCCTGGTCGGCATCGGGGTGTCGGTCGCGCTCGGCTCGCTGACCCAGCTGCTGCTGACCAAGGGCGACTATCTGGTGGCCCAGCAGGCCAAGGTCTGGCTCACGGGCTCGCTCAACAGCCGCGGTTACGACGAGGCGGGACCGCTCGTCGTCGTCCTGCTCGTCGGCCTGCCGGCGGCCCTGTGGGCGGCGCGGGCCCAGCGCGGCGCGTCGTTCGACGACGACACCGCGACCGCGCTCGGACTGCGCCTCGGCCGGGTCCGGCTCGGGCTGACCGTGCTCGGCGTGGTCCTGGCGTCGGTGGCGACCGGCGCGGTGGGGCCGGTCGACTTCGTGGCGCTGCTCGCCCCGCAGATCGCGCGCCGCCTCACCCGCACCGCGCAGACCCCGCTGCTGTCGTCGGCGCTCGCCGGGGCGCTGATCGTCGTGGTCGCGGACCTGCTGGCCCGCCGCCTGTTCTCCCCGGTCGAGCTGCCGACCGGTGTCCTCACCGCCGTGGTGGGGGCGCCGTACCTGATGTGGCTCATCGTCCGTACCCGTAGCCGATCCGGAGGCATCTCGTCATGAGCCGCCCGTCCGCCAGCCGCCTCTCGGCGCACGACCTGACCCTCGCCTATGAGGACCGCACCGTGGTCGAGGGCCTGGACCTGGAGATACCCGACGCCAAGGTGACCATCGTCGTCGGGCCCAACGCCTGCGGAAAGTCGACGCTCCTGCGGGCGCTCGGCCGTCTCCTCAAGCCGCGGCGCGGTGCCGTGCTCCTGGACGGCGCCGAACTGGCCGGCCTCCCCGCCAAGGAGATCGCGCGGACCGTCGGCGTGCTCCCGCAGTCCCCCACGCCGCCCGACGGCATCACCGTCGCCGACCTCGTGGCGCGGGGCCGGCAGCCGCACCAGAAGTGGTGGCAGCAGTGGTCGGAGGCCGACGAGCGCGCCGTGAGCGAGGCGCTGGAGCGTACGAACACGGCGTCCCTCGCCGACCGGCCGGTGGACGAACTCTCCGGGGGTCAGCGCCAGCGCGTGTGGATCGCGATGGCCCTGGCGCAGGACACCGAACTCCTGCTGTTGGACGAGCCCACGACGTATCTGGACGTCGCCCATCAGGTGGAGGTCCTGGACCTGGTGCGCCGTCTCAATCTGGAGCGGGGGCGCACCGTCGTCGCCGTGCTGCACGACCTGAACCAGGCCATCCGCTACGCCGATCACCTCGTCGCGATGAAGGACGGGCGCATCGTGGCGCAGGGGGCGCCGGACGAGGTGGTCACCACGGAGATGGTGCAGGAGGTCTTCGGGCTGTCGTCGGTCATCATCCCGGATCCCCTCACGGGCGGCCGCCTCGTCGTCCCGGGGTACAGCTGGCAGCCGTCGGCGGCGGAGAAGACGATCACGCGCTGACGGGGCCGGAGCGTCGAAACCCTGACATTCCCCTGACCGGGCGGAGGCGGAGTTCTGCGGTAGTCCTGAACCGGCATGCCTTGTCCCGTCCGTCGGGCGCGCCCGATGCTGGAGAGGAGCCCGCGGTGGACCTCGACCAGAACGGGAACGCATGATGCTGACGACCACGGCACGCCCTTCACCGGAGACCGGCGCCCCCGGCCGTCTGTCGCCAGGGGTCCGCAGGATCACCCTCGACGCGGCGGGCATCCCCCTGTCCGCGCTGCTGAGCGAGCCCGCGGACGGGCGTCCGGCGCGGGCGACCGTCGTCGCCCTGCACGGCGGCGGGATGAGCGCCGGGTACTTCGACGGGCAGGCCCATCCGGACGTCTCCCTGCTGACGCTCGGCGCCCGCCTCGGCTGCGCCGTGCTCGCACTGGACCGGCCCGGATACGGCGCGTCGGCCCCGTATCTGCCCGCCGGCCAGTCGCTGCCGGAGCAGGCGGAGACGGTCCGTGCGGCGCTCGCCGACGCGCGGGAACGCCAGGTGTCCGCGCCGCTCTTCCTGCTCGCCCACTCCTTCGGCGGCAAGCTCGCCCTCGCTCTCGCCGCCGACGCCCCGCCCGGTTCCTACGTCGGCCTGGACGTCTCCGGGTGCGGGCACCGGCCGGCCGCCTCCGCCGGGCTGCTCGGCCGCTCCACGGCCTCCGGGCTGCGGCGGCTCAACTGGGGTCCGCTGCGGCTGTATCCGGCCGGGACGTTCCGCGAGAGCGGGGCGGTCGTCGCCCCGATGCCACGGCGGGAGGTCGAGTCGGCGGTGGAGTGGGACACGCTGTCCGCCCGTCTGCTGCCCCGGGTGCGGGTGCCGGTGCGCTTCACCTTCGCCGAGCACGAGGCGTGGTGGCGTCACGACGACGCCGATCTGGCGGACCTCGCCGCGCAGTTCTCGGCGGCGCCCCGGGTGCTGGTCGACCGGCTTGCCGCGGCCGGGCACAACGTCAGCCTGGGTTCCGCCGCGCGGGCGTACCACCTGCGTGCCCTGGCCTTTCTCGACGAGTGCCTCGACACGGGCGACCGGGCCGCCGCACGGTGACCGCCGCCGCCCCGGCCCGTCCCTCCCGCGTGAGCGTTCCGCCTCGGGTCCGGCTGCGGACGCTGTCGCTGCCCGCCCCGGGTTCGCGGTTCCCCGTCCCTGGCTGCCTCGACGCGGGAGAGCGGGCCCGTGCCGCCGGTTTCGCCGATCCGCGCGCCCGGCTCCGCTATGTCACCGCGCATGCCGCGCTGCGCGAGGTCCTCGCGGAGTGCACCGGTACGGACGCGGCACGGCTGCGGTTCGGGCGCGAGCGGCCCGGCGGTGCGGGCAGCGGTCCGGGAGGGCGGCCGGTGCTGCTCGGTTTCCCGGAGGGGCCGCACTTCTCCCTCTCGCACAGCCACGACCTGATCCTGATCGCCGTCGCCGCCGTGCCCGTGGGCGTCGACGTGCAGCGCGTGCCCCGGACCGGCACCGTCGACGCGCTGCTGCCCCGGCTGCACCCGGCGGAGCGCGAGGGCCTGTTGCGCGTCCCCCGGGCCGCGCGGGCAGCCGCCTTCGCCCGGCTGTGGACGCGGAAGGAGGCCTATCTGAAGGGCCTCGGCACGGGCCTCGCGCGCGGTCTGGCCACCGACTGCCTCCTGGACGGGACGCAGCCGCCCGGCTGGCACGTCCGCGATCTGGCCGCTCCTCCCGGGTACGCGGCGGCGACCGCCGTCGCGTACCCCGTACCGCTACCCGGCGTTCATCGCACCGGCATGGCGTGAACCGGCCACCGAGGCGAGCAGCTCCCTCGTGTACGGGTGGGAGGGCTTGGCGAACACCTGCGCCACCGGACCCGATTCGACCAGCCGACCGCCCCGCATGACGCCGACGTGGTGGGCGATGCCCCGGACCACGGCGAGGTCGTGCGAGATGAACAGGCAGCTCAGCCCCGACTCGTCCTGGAGTTCGGTGAGCAGTTCCAGGATGCGCGCCTGCACCGCGACGTCGAGCGCCGAGACCGGTTCGTCGCACACCACGAGATCGGGTCGCAGCGCCAGTGCGCGGGCGATGGCCACCCGCTGCCGCTGCCCGCCCGACAGCTCCTGCGGGCGCCGCCGGAGCGTACCGGCCGGGAGATGCACGCGGTCCAGAAGGGCCGCCGCCTCCCGGGAGCGCCCGGCCCGGTCGCCCACCCGGTACGCGCGCAGGGGCTCGGTGATGATGTCCCCCACCGTCAGGCGCGGGTCGAGGGAGGCGTAGGGGCTCTGGTAGACGATCTGCATGCGACGCCTCAGCCGCCGCAGCGCCTCCCCGCGCAGCGAGTTGATGTCCTCGCCGTCGAAGTGGACCGTGCCGGACGTCGGGTCGGCGAGGCGGACCAGCAGCCGGGCGGTGGTCGACTTGCCCGAGCCCGACTCCCCGACCAGGGCGAGCGTCTCCCCCCGCCGGATGGTCAGGTCCACCGAGTCGACCGCCCGGACCGGCGCCCGGCCGCGACGGCCCCGGGTGAACTCCTTCACCAGTCCCCGGGCCACCACCAGGTCCCGCGAGGCCCCGGCCGACCGGACCGGCGGGGTCCGCTCCCGTACCGAACCGAGACTCGGCGCGGCACGCAGCAGGTGCCGGGTGACCGGGTGCCGGGGATCGCCCAGCACCTCGCCGACCGTCCCCGATTCGACGATCTCACCCTGGGACATCACCCCCACGCGCTGGGCGCGGTCGGCGGCGACACCCAGATCGTGGGTGATGAGCAGCACCGCCGTGCCCGTACGGGCGACGAGTTCGTCCACGTGGTCGAGGAGGGCGCGCTGCACGGTGACGTCGAGCGCGCTGGTCGGCTCGTCGGCGATCAGCAGCTTGGGCCGGGCGGCGAGGGCGATCGCGATGAGCGCCCGCTGGCGCATTCCGCCGGACAGTTCGTGGGGGTACTGCCGGGCCCGCAGGTGCGGCTGGGGCAGGCCCGCCTCGGCGAGCAGTTCGACGGCGCGCTCCGCGGCCTCCCGCCGGCCGGGGACCAGCTTGTGGATCAGGAGCACTTCGCCGATCTGCGGGCCGATGCGGCGCACCGGGTTCAGCGACACCATGGGGTCCTGCGGGACGAAGCCGATGTCCCGGCCGCGGTGGCGGCGCAGCTCCGGTTCACCGGCCGCGGCGAGGTCGGTCGCGCCGAAGAGGACGCGGCCCGCCGTGACCGTCGCCCCGGGCGGCAGCAGGCCGACGACGGCGTGGGCCGTCGTGGACTTGCCCGAGCCCGAAGCGCCGACCAGGGCCACGACTTCGCCCGGTGCGACGGTGAGGGAGACCCCGCGCACCGCGTCCACCCGGCCCGCCCGGGTGCGGTAGGAGATCCTCAGCCCTTCTATGCCGAGCAGGGGGCCGGATTCCCCGGGCCGTCCGTCCGGTGCCGTCAGGGGTTTCGTCATGGGGCGCTCTCCTTCGCCTCGCCGTCGAGGGCGCGGGCGATGCGGTTGGCGGCCAGGACCGTCGCCGCCAGGGCGAGTCCGGGCAGGGTGGTCAGCCACCAGGCGGTGGCCAGGTAGTCACGGCCGCCGGCGACCAGCGACCCCCACTCGGGGGCCGGCGGGCGCGCCCCGTAACCGAGGAACGACAACGACGACACCTGGAGCACGACGCCGCCGAAGTCCACCGCCGCGTAGACGAGGACGGGCCCGGCCGCGTTCGGCAGTACGTGCCGCAGCAGCACCGCGTACCACCGGGTGCCGCTCGCCCGGGCGGCCTCCACGTACGTGGAGCGGGCGACCCGCAGGACCTCGGCCCGCATGATCCGGGCGAACATGGCCACGCTGGTCACCCCGACGGCGACGGCGACCTGCACGGTCCCGAAGCCGAGGGCGGTGACCAGGGCGAGCGAGAGCAGCAGTCCCGGCACGGCGAGGAGCACGTCGGTGAGCCGCATCAGCACGCTGTCGGCCCAGCCTCCGGCCGCACCGGCCACCAGCCCGGTCAGCGACCCCGCCACCAGGCCGACGAGGACGGCGAGCGCCGTCGCCCGCAGGGTGAGGGAGCTGCCGTGCACCAGCCGGGTGAACAGGTCACGGCCGAGCTGGTCGGTACCCAGGAGGTGGTCCCCGCCGGGCGGCCGGAGCCGGTCGGCGGGCACCCCGGCCAGCGGATCGCGGCCGGTGAACAGGGCGGGGTGCAGTGCGGCGAGCAGGACCAGGGCGAGGAACACGACGGACAGGACGAGGCCGGGCCGGGCGAGCCAGAACCCGGCGGTCCGGCGCAGCCGCGCGGGCGCCTGGCGCGGCGCGCCGTCGAAGGACGCGGCGACGGGGGCCCCGCCGTCGGGGGACGTGCCGAGGGCGCTCATGTGGCCACCGCCTTCGGGCCCGTCGCCGTGAGGCGCGGGTCGAGCACCGGGTGCAGGAGGTCCACGGCCAGGTTCGCCAGGACGAACGCGCAGGCCCCGGCCACCACCAGCCCCTGGACTACGGGAATGTCCTGCGCGGACACGGCGGTCGCCGTCAGGCGGCCGATCCCGTTGCGGGAGAAGACGGTCTCGACGACCACGGAGCCCGCCAGCACATGGCCGACCAGCACCCCCACGACGGTCAGCGGTGCGAGTGCCGCGTTGCGGGCCGCGTGGGAGAAGTGGACCCGGAGCCGGCTCGCCCCCTTGGCGACGGCCGTGCCGATGTAAGGCTCGGCGAGTGCGGTGCGCAGGCTCTTCGCGAAGACCTGGGCGATCAGCGCGGCCGCGGGCAGCGCCAGCGTCACCGCCGGGAGCAGCAGCGAGGCGGCGCTTCCGTCCCCGAAGGCCGGTAACAGCCCCCAGCGGAAGGAGAAGAGCTGGATGAGCACCAGGCCGGTCCAGAAGGTGGGGGCGGCCACCCCCGCCGACGGGAGCGACAGCAGGAGCTGCGCCGCCCACCGTCGGCGGGTGTATGTGCCGGCCAGGGCGACCCCGGCCCCCAGGGGCAGGGCCAGGGCCAGCGTGGCCGCCGTGAGTTCCAGCGTCGCGGGAGCCGCGTCCGCGATCATCCGCCCGACCGGTTCGCCGGTGTGTACGGAGGTGCCGAAGTCCCCGTGCAGGGCGTGCCCGAGCCGTGTCGCGTACTGCTCCGCCACCGGCCGGTCGAGACCGTACCGGGTGCGCAGCGACGCGAGTTGTTCCGGGGTCACGGAGGTGCTGTCCCCGCCCCCGGCGGCCATGACGGTCACGGGGTCGCCGGGCAGCAGGTACAGCACACCGAAGGACAGGGTGTAGGCGGCCCAGAGGACGAAGACGGCCTGGGCGAGCCGGCGTACGACGTACGTGGTCATGGTCAGGACAGCCACGCGTCGTGGAACTGCGGGTAGGACGTGGAGTCGAGGGTCAGGCCGTGCACCTTCTCGCCGATTCCGTAGACGCTCGCCATCTCGAACACGGGGATCTGGTAGCCCTGTTCCAGCACCCGGCGCTGTGCGGTCGCGACCAGGGCTGCCCGCTTCTCCGGGTCGATCTCGGCGGCCTGCGCGTCCAGCGAGCGTTCCAGCCGGGGGTCGTCGATGCGGCCGAGGTTGAGCAGTTTGCCGGAGAACGCGGTGCGCAGGATGTCCGGGTCGTTGCGGGTGCCGTTGCCCCAGGCGAGGTCGTAGTCGCCCGCGCCGCGCGCCTGCTGGTAGTCCGGCAGCGAGAGCAGCGTGAGGGTGAGGCCGATCCCGGTCTTGCGCAGCTGCTGCTGGATCAGTTCCAGGACGGTCTGGTTGGGTCCGAAGTTCGCGCCCAGGATCACCTTCAGGTTCAGCTTCTTGCCGTTCTTCACCCGGATGCCGTCCGGGCCGGGTACCCAGCCGGCCGCGTCCAGCGTCCTCCTCGTCCTCCCGGGGTCGTGGGCGAGCAGCGCGCTGTTGTCGGCGTACGCGCCCGTGCTGCTGGACAGCGCGCTGGTCGCGGGGAGGTAGCTGGGGCTGAGCACGGTCTGCACGACCTCGTCCCGGTCCACGGCCGTCTGGAGGGCGTGCCGCACGGCCGGGTCCTTCGTCAGCGGTCGTGCGGTGTTGACGCTGAGGGCGACGGGGACACCGGGGTTGGGCCGGTCGAGGACGCTCAGCCCTTGCCCGGTGAGGGTCTCCTGGTCCTGCGGCGCGACGCCCGCGATCGCGTCGACCTGTCCGGAGTTCAGGCTCCCGCTGCGTACACCGGCCTCGGGGACGACTCTCAGGGTGAGCTTGTCCAGATAGGCGGCTCCGGAGTGCTTCCAGAGCGGGGAGCCCCATGTGTAGCCCTTGCGCCTGGTCAGTTCGACCGAGGTGTTCGGGGTGTAGCCGTCGAGGGTGAACGGCCCGGAGCCGATCAGTTTCGCGGTGCAGCGCTTGTCCGCGGGGAGTTTCAGGCTCGCGGGGGCGAGGAGCCCGAGTGTCGCTGTGGAAGTCGCCTGGAGGAACTGCTCGTTGGGCTTTTTGAAGGTGACCTTGGCCGTGTACCGGTCGACGACCTCGGTGCTGCGGTAGCCCTGGAGGTAGCCGGCGCCCAGCATCGACTTGGCGCCCAGGGCGGCGACGGCGTCCAGGTTGGCTTTGACCGCCTTGGCGTCGACCGGGGTGCCGTCGGCGAAGGTGGCGTCCGTGCGCAGGCTGAAGGTGAACTGCGTGGCGTCGGACGAGACCTGCCACGAGCGTGCGATCCACGGCACGATCTGGCCGGTCGTCGGGTTCTGGTCGGTGAGCGAGTCCACGAAGGCGCGGGCCCCGTACAGGGCGTCGGTGGTCGCGGCCTGGTGCGGGTCGACGCAGCCGGGGTCGGCCGCCATCGCGAACCTGAGGTGGCCGCCGGACCGTGGCGTGGACGCCGCCTTGCCGGAGGACCCGGATGCTCCGGAGCAGGCCGTCGCGGCGAGTGAGAGGACGAGCGCGGCGGCGAGGGCGGTGGCCGGGGAGCTCGCGAAACGGCGCGCGGGCATGGGACGTCTGGACATGAAGGTACGACTCCGGGTGAGCGAGAGCGGAAATGAGGAGACCGGGGTGGGGCGCGGGCGTCGCGGGCCCATGGCACACGCGTGCCCGCGTGAGGTGCGGGAGGTGGGGTCAGTACCCCGGACAGAGGAAGCCTGCGAGGCGTTGCAGATCGATGTGCCGACGGGTCGTCAGCGGTATCCACTCAGACACGGCCCATCCTGAAGCCGACCCCGCGTACGGTGATGATCCAGTCGGGTGAGCCGAGCTTGGCACGGACCGCGCTCACGTGGGTGTCGATCGTCCGGCTGGCCCGGCCGCCGGGGACATGGTGTCCCGGAAACCCCCACACCGCGGCCATCAGCGAGGCCCTGGAGTGCACGGTGTGCGGCTCCGACGCGAGCCGGTGGAGCAGGTCGAACTCCTTGAGGGTGAGGCCGATCAGCCGTCCGTTGAGCCGCACCTCCCGCGTCTCCGGATCGATGCACAGCGAACCGTGCGCGATCGCCTCCGCCCGCGTGGTGCGTGCCGCCACCGGGCGGGACCGCCGGAGTACGGCGTCGATGCGGGCGAGAAGTTCGCGGAACCCGTACGGCTTCGCCATGCAGTCGTCGCAGCCCGCCTGCAGGCACAGGATCCGGTCGAGTTTCATCCCGGCGTCCGTGAAAGCGATGACAGGAATATCGCTGGTCGCCCGGACGGCCCGGCAGACCTCCAGGCCGTCGATGTCGGGAAGAAGGAGATCGATGAGAAAGAGGTCGAACTTCTCGTGCTTTTCCAGAGCTTCGGTGCCCGTCGTGCAGATCTCCACGTCGTACCCGTGACGCTTCAGCTGGGCACTCAACGTGTTTCCGTTCGACCTGTCGGAATCAACGACCAGGACGCGCATCAATTCCCCCGTTCCATGGTGCGGGCGCAGCACCGAAGTTGCGGGCCTCAGGCTAGACACCCGGCCGCGCACCTGACTGTGAGCGGGGTCACAGGAGGCGGTCCGAGAGGGTGTCCTGCGCCTTCCTGAACAGGGATTTGTACTTCCCCTGACATTTCCTTGGCGCCGGCCGCGCAGTCGACCCGGCGCGGGGCTTTTACCCGCCGCGTGAATGTCAGACATCCGCCCCGGCGACTTGACGTTCGCTTGACATCTCCTTGCGCAGGACCTTGACGTTTCCGCCTTGAAAACAAAAAGTGCGGCGGCCGAGGATGTTTCACGTCAGCAGGAATCGAACGGACCTTCAGTCGGGAGACTCCATGGATGCTTCGGTCATCATTGTCGGAGCGGGGCCGGCAGGACTCGTACTCGCCGGTGAATTACGTCTGGCCGGAATCGATGTGATCGTGGTCGAACGCCTTTCCCGGCGTACCGGGGAATCGCGGGGACTGGGTTTCACCATCCGGACGACGGAAAGTCTCGACCAGCGCGGACTGTTGTCCCGGTTCGGCGAACTGGACACCAGCACCCGGGGCCACTTCGGCGGCATCCCGCTGGACCTGGCGGTCCTCGGCGGCGCGCATCCCGCCGCCCGCGGCATCCCGCAGTCCGTCACCGAGACGGTCCTGGAGGGCTGGGCGCGGGAACTGGGCGCCGACATCAGGCGCGGCCACGCGTTCCTGTCGCTCCAGGACACGGGCGAAGCGGTCTCCGTTCGCGTCAGGGCGGGCGACCGGGAATCCACGCTCACCGCGCACTATCTCGTCGCGGCGGACGGCGGGCGCAGCGCGGTCCGCAAGGCGGCCGGTTTCGACTTCCCCGGCACCGAGGCCACCACGGAGCTGCTGCTCGCCGACATCAGGGGCGTGGACGTGGATGCCCGGGCGACCGGGCAGAGCCTCGCCGGCGGGATGGTCATGTCCGCCCCGCTCGGCGACGGCCTGCACCGCGTCATCGTCGGCGAACGCGGCGCCCTGCCGGGGCGGCGCACCGGGCCGCCCTCCTTCCACGAGGTCGCCGATGTGTGGAAGCGGCTCACGGGCGGCGACATCTCGGGGGCCGAAGCGGTGTGGGTGTCCGCGTTCACCGACGCCACCCGTCAGGCGTCCGAGTACCGGCGGGGCCGGGTGCTGCTGACCGGGGACGCGGCCCACATCCACCTGCCGGCCGGCGGACAGGGCATGAACACCTCCATCCAGGACTCGTTCAACCTCGGCTGGAAGCTCGCCGCCGTCCTGCGCGGGACCGCTCCCGCCACCCTGCTCGACACCTACCACTCGGAACGCCACCGGGTGGGGCGGCAGCTGCTGGCCAACACCCGCGCGCAGAGCCTCCTCATCCTCGGCGGCGACGACGTGCAACCGCTGCGGGACGTCCTGTCCGAACTCCTCCCGTACGACGAGGTGGCCCGCCACCTCGCCGCCAAGGTCAGCGGGACCGACATCCGGTACGACGTCGGCACGGGCTCCCACCCGTTGCTCGGCGCCCGCATGCCCCGGCTGAACCTGACCACCCGGGCCGGGCGCACCAGCTCCACCGCCCTGCTCCGCTCCGGCCGCGGGGTGTTGCTCGACCTCACGGACAACCCCTGGCCGCGCCGCAGGGCCGCCCGCTGGCGGGACCGGATCGACGTGGTCACCGGCACCCCGCACGGCTCCCTGCCCGCCGGGCTCGCCGGCACCACCGCGGTCCTGCTCCGCCCGGACGGCTACGTCGCCTGGGCCGCCCCCGGCAGCCACCACGACCTGCCCACCGCGCTGGACCGCTGGTTCGGACCGGCCTGACCCCGACCGCTCTCAGAGAGGCCACCATGCACAGCAACCTCATCGTCGCCCGGATGGAGATCGGAAGCGCCGACGAAGTCGCCCGTCTCTTCGGCGAGTTCGACACCACCGACATGCCCCACCGGATGGGCACGCGCCGCCGCCAGCTGTTCGCGTACCGCGGGCTCTACTTCCACCTGCAGGACTTCGACGGCGAGGACGGCGGCGAGCGCATCGAGGCCGCCAAGTCGGACAGCCGGTTCATCGGCATCAGCGACGACCTCAAGCCCCACATCGCGGCCTACGACCCCACCACCTGGCGCTCGCCGGCCGATGCCCTGGCCCAGCGCTTCTACCATTGGAGCGCCACGTGACCGCCACTTCGCCCGGGCAGGAACGCCGTGTCGTCATCACCGGGGTGGGTGTCACCGCTCCCGGCGCCCTCGGCACCAAGGACTTCTGGCGGCTGATCTCCGACGGCCGGACCGCAACGCGACGGATCTCCCTCTTCGACCCCTCGCCGTTCCGATCCCAGGTCGCGGCGGAGGTGGACTTCGACCCTGAGCTCGCCGGTCTCGGCCCGCAGGAGGTCAGGCGGATGGACCGGGCCGCCCAGTTCGCCGTCGTCACCGCCCGCGAGGCCGTCCACGACAGCGGGCTCGACTTCACGGCTCTGGACCCCGTGCGCACCGGGGTCACCATCGGCAGCGCCGTCGGCGCCACCACCGGACTCGACCAGGAGTACCGCACGGTCAGCGACGGCGGCAGGCTCGACCTGGTCGACCACCGCTACGCCGTGCCGCACCTCTACAACTTCCTGGTCCCGAGCTCCTTCGCCACGGAGGTCGCCTGGGCCGTCGGCGCCGAGGGGCCGGGCACGGTCGTCTCCACCGGATGCACCTCCGGGCTGGACGCCGTCGGCCACGCCGCCGGGGTCATCAGGGACGGTCTCGCCGACGTGATGGTGGCCGGTGCCACCGACGCCCCCATCTCCCCCATCACGGTGGCCTGCTTCGACGCCATCAAGGCCACCACCCCCCGCAACGACGACCCCGAACACGCCTCCCGTCCCTTCGACTCCAGCCGCAACGGTTTCGTCCTCGGTGAGGGCGCCGCCGTCTTCGTCCTGGAGGAGCTGTCCGGCGCACGGCGGCGTGGTGCCCACATCTATGCCGAGGTGGCCGGTTACGCCACCCGGTCCAACGCCTTCCACATGACCGGGCTGCGGCCCGACGGCAAGGAGATGGCCGAGGCGATCCGGGTGGCCCTGGACGAGGCGCGGCTGGACGCCGAGGACATCGACTACATCAACGCCCACGGTTCCGGTACGAAGCAGAACGACCGCCATGAGACCGCGGCGTTCAAGCGGAGCCTCGGCGAGCACGCCTACCGGACGCCCGTCTCCTCCATCAAGTCGATGGTCGGCCACTCGCTCGGCGCCATCGGATCGATCGAGGTCGCCGCGTCGGTGCTGGCGATGGAGCACCACGTCGTCCCGCCCACGGCCAACCTCCACAACCCCGACCCCGAATGCGACCTCGACTACGTGCCCCTGACCGCCCGCGACCGGCGGACGGACGCGGTGCTGTCCGTCGGCAGCGGCTTTGGCGGCTTCCAGAGCGCGGTCGTCCTCGCCCGCCCCGATCGGAGCACCCGATGAGCGCCCGGACGGTCATCACCGGAATCGGTGTCGCCGCCCCCAACGGACTCGGTCTGGAGACCTACTGGCGGGCCACCCTCGCGGGGCGGCGGGCCATCGCCCCGCTGACCCGGTTCGACCCCACGTCCTACCCCTCCCGGCTGGCCGGCGAGATCAGCGGCTTCGAAGCCGCCGAACTGCTGCCGGGACGCCTCCTGCCGCAGACCGACCGGATGACGCGGATCTCGCTCGTCGGGGCCGACTGGGCCCTGGCGGACGCGGACGTCACCCCGGGCGATCTGCCCGACTACGACGTCGGCGTGATCACCGCCGGGCACTCGGGCGGCTTCGAGTTCGGCCAGAACGAGCTCAAGGCGCTGTGGAGCAAGGGCGGCACCTATGTCTCCGCGTACCAGTCGTTCGCCTGGTTCTACGCGGTCAACAGCGGGCAGATCTCCATCCGCACCGGTGCCAAGGGACCGAGCAGCGTCGTCGTCAGCGACCAGGCCGGCGGCCTCGACGCCCTCGCCCAGGCCCGGCGCCAGGTCCGCAAGGGGACTCCCGTCCTCATCACCGGCGCCGTGGACGCCTCCCTGTGCTCCTGGGGATGGGTGGCGCAGATCGCCGGCGGCCGGCTCACCACCTCCGACGACCCCGCGCGCGCCTACCTCCCCTTCGACAGCGAGGCCTCCGGGCACGTGCCGGGTGAGGGGGGTGCCCTCCTCGTCGTCGAGGACGCCGAGCACGCCCGCCGCCGGGGCGCCCCCCGGGTGTACGGAGAGATCACCGGCCATGCCGCGACGATGGACCCGCGACCCGGCAGCGGACGGGCCCCCGGGCTCCAGCGCGCGATCGAACTCGCCCTGGCCGACGCCGGAAGCGAACCGGCCGCCATCGACGTCGTGTTCGCCGACGCGGCCGCCGTGCCGGAACTCGACCGGGCGGAGGCCGAGGCACTCACCAAGGTCTTCGGGCCGCGCGGGGTGCCGGTCACCGCCCCCAAGACGATGACCGGCCGGCTGTACTCCGGCGCGGCGCCGCTCGACGTCGCCACCGCCCTGCTGTCCCTGCGGGACGGCGTCATCCCGCCGACCGTCGGCTCCACCCTCGCCGAGGGGTACGAGATCGACCTCGTCGGGCCCCGTCCCCGCCCCGCCGCGCTGCGCACCGCGCTGGTCCTCGCCCGGGGACAGGGCGGCTTCAACTCCGCGCTCGTCGTACGCCGCGACGGCGAACCGGGGTGACGCTCCCGTACACCGCGACTCCCCCACCCCCGGCTGCGCGCCCGCGCCACCATCCGTCACGCCCCCACGCCACGAAAGGCTTCGCCATGTCCGTGCCCGGCACCCACACCATCTTCGTTCTGGACGATCTGCGCCGCATCCTCCGGGAGGCCGCCGGCGCCGAGGAGGGGGTCGACCTCGACGCCGACATCCTCGACACCACCTTCGACGCCCTCGGCTACGAGTCGCTCGCCCTGCTGGAGACGGGCGGCCGGATCGAGCGCGAGTACGGCATCACGCTGGACGACGACACCCTGACCGACGCCGAGACCCCCCGCGCACTGATCGACGTGGTCAACGCGCAACTGACCGCCGCCCGCACCGTCTGAGGAGACCTCATGAGCCAGCACACGGGCCCCGTGGCCCTCGTCACCGGCGCCACCAGCGGCATCGGCCTCGCCGTCGCCCGGCTGCTCGCCGGCCAGGGCCACCGGGTCTTCATCGGAGCCCGTAACGGCGACAACGTCGCCGCCACCGTCAAGGAACTGCGGGCGGAGGGGCTGGACGTCGACGGCGCCACCCTGGACGTCCGGTCCGCCGACGACGTGCGCACGTTCGTCGGAGCCGCCGTGGACCGCTACGGCACGGTCGACGTCCTCGTCAACAACGCCGGCCGCAGCGGCGGAGGCGTGACCGCGGACATCGCCGACGACCTCTGGGCCGACGTCATCGACACCAACCTCACCAGCGTCTTCCGCGTCACCCGGGAAGTCCTCAACACCGGTGGACTGCGGCAGAAGGACAGGGGCCGGATCATCAACATCGCCTCCACCGCCGGAAAGCAGGGCGTCGTCCTCGGCGCCCCCTACTCGGCCTCCAAGCACGGGGTGGTCGGCTTCACCAAGGCGCTCGGCAACGAACTGGCCCCGACCGGGATCACCGTCAACGCCGTCTGCCCCGGGTACGTGGAGACGCCGATGGCCCAGCGCGTGCGCGAGGGCTACGCCGCCGCCTACGACACCACCGAGGAGGCGGTCCTGGAGAGGTTCAACGCAAAGATCCCGCTCGGTCGTTACTCCACGCCCGAGGAGGTCGCCGGTCTCGTCGGCTATCTGGTGTCCGACACCGCCGCCTCCATCACCGCGCAGGCCCTGAACGTCTGCGGCGGCCTCGGCAACTTCTGACATCCCATCACGTCACCTCACCCACAGGAGACTTCACCATGACGACCCGCGAGGTCGAGCACGAAATCACCGTCCGGGCCGCCGCCTCCGAGGTCTACCGGCTGCTCGCCGAGGTCGAGAACTGGCCCCGCCTCTTCCCGCCCTCCGTCCACGTCGAGCAGCTGGAGGCCGACGGCGACCAGGAGCGCATACGCATCTGGGCCACCGCCAACGGCGAGGCCAAGAGCTGGACCTCCATCCGGGTCCTGGACCCCGAGGGCCTGCGGATCCGCTTCTGGCAGGAGATCCCCGCCCACCCCGTCGCAGAGATGACCGGGACCTGGATCATCGAGCCGCTCGCCGAGGACGAGACCCGCGTCCGCCTCCTCCACGAGTACCGGGCCGTGGACGACGATCCGGAGAAGCTGGTCTGGATCGACCAGGCCGTCGACCGCAACAGCCGGGCCGAGCTGCCCGGGCTCAAGGCGAACCTCGAACTGGGCGCCACCGACGCGGGGCTGTCCCTCTCCTTCGAGGACTCCGTGCGCATCGAGGGCTCCGCCAAGGACGTGTACGACTTCCTCAACGAGGCCACGCTCTGGTCCGAGCGGCTCCCGCACGTGGCCGGGGTCCGGCTCACGGAGGAGACCCCCGGCCTCCAGACCCTGCGGCTCGACACCCGTACCAAGGACGGGTCGACCCACACCACCGAGTCCGTCCGGGTCTGCTTCCCGTACCGCCGGATCGCCTACAAGCAGACGACGCTGCCCGGGCTGCTCACCCTGCACACCGGCTACTGGCAGCTCGACGAGGACGCCGACGGGGTCACCACCGCGACCTCCCAGCACACCGTGGTCCTGAACGCGGAGAGGATCAGCGAGATTCTCGGCGTGGACGCCGGGGTCCCGGAGGCCCGCGCCTACATCCGCGACGCCCTCGGCGGCAACAGCCGCGCCACGCTGGGCCACGCCAAGCAGTACGCGGAAGACCGGCGTTGACCGGGCGGACGGCTGCCGAGGCCCCGGCGGCCGACGTGGTCGTCGTCGGCGCCGGGCCCGTCGGGCTCCTCCTCGCCGGGGAACTGCGCCTGGGCGGTGCCCGGGTGACCGTCCTGGAGCAGCTCGTCGAACCCGCCACGGAGTCCAGGGCGTCCACCCTGCACAGCCGCACCCTGGAGATCCTGGAGGACCGCGGCGTGCTCCGGCGGCTGGGCGCCCTGCCGGACGGCGGGCCCGGCCATTTCGGCGGGCTCCGCCTCGATCTCGCCGAAGCGGAGCCCGGCCACCCGCACGCCGGACAGTGGAAGTGCCCCCAGACCCGGCTGGAGGCCGTCCTTCAGCTCTGGGCCACCGGCCTCGGGGCCCACGTCCGGCGCGGACAGCGGGTCACGGGGCTCACGGTCCTTCCCCACCGCGTGGAGGTCGCCCACACCGGCGACGACGGCACCGCGCACCGCACCACGGCCGCGTTCGTCGTCGGCTGCGACGGCGAACGCAGCACGGTACGGCGGCTCGGCGGCTTCGAACTCACCGGTGAGGACGGGACGCTGGAGATGCTGCGTGCCGACGTGGCCGGCATCGACGTACCCGACCGCCGCTTCGAACGGCACCCGCACGGGCTGGCCACGGCGCACCGCTGGCCCGACGGCTCCACCCGGGTGATGGTCCACCTCTTCGGCGCGCCACCGGCCCGGCGTACCGGTCCGCCGTCCTTCGCGGAGGTCGCCGCCGCCTGGGCCGCGGTGACCGGCGAGGACATCGGCCACGGCACGCCGTTGTGGCTGAACGCGTTCGACAACACCAGCCGGCAGGTCACCGCGTACCGGCGCGGCCGGGTCCTGCTCGCCGGTGACGCCGCCCACGTCCAGATGCCGGTGGGCGGCCAGGCGCTCAACCTGGGCCTCCAGGACGCCGCCGCCCTCGGTCCCCGCCTCGCCGCCCGCGTCACCGGCCGCGCCGGAGACGACGAGCTCGACGCGTACCACCGCGAACGGCACCCGGTGGCCGCCCGCGTCCTCACCGGAATCCGGGCCCAGGCACGGCTGCTGCTCGGCGGCCCCGAGGTGGACGGCGTGCGTGAGGTCATCGCCGGACTCCTGCGCCTGGGCACCGTACGCCGCCATCTCGCCCGGGTCGTCACCGGGCTCGACACCCCCCGACCGCCCGCATCCACAGGGAGCTGACCATGAGCAACAGGCTCGAAGGAAAGACCGCACTCGTCACCGGGTCGAGCCGGGGCATCGGACGCGCCATCGCGATCCGGCTGGCCCGCGAGGGCGCCCTCGTCGCCGTCCACTACGCGCACGACCGGAAGTCGGCCGACGCGACCCTGGCGACCATCGAGGGGGAGGGCGGCCGCGGCTTCACCGTTCGCGCCGAACTCGGCGTCCCCGGCGATGTCCACGAACTCTTCCTCGGCCTGGAACGCGGGCTGAAGGAGCGGACCGGCGAGACCACCCTCGACATCCTCGTCAACAACGCGGGTGAGACCACCCAGAACGGTGTCGCCCCCGAGGACGTCACCCCGGAGCAGTTCGACCGCTTCTTCGCCGTCAACGCCAAGGCACCGTACTTCCTGGTGCAGCGCGCCCTGCCGTCGATTCCCGAGGGGGGCAGGATCGTCAACATCTCCTCGGGCCTGACCCGGGTCGCCAACCCCGAGCAGGTGGCGTACGCCATGACCAAGGGAGCCATCGAGCAGCTCACCCTCCACCTGGCGCGGCAGCTCGCCCCGCGCGGCATCACCATCAACAGCGTGGCGCCCGGGATCACCGACAACGGGAGTCCCGTCTTCGACATCCCGGAGGCCGTGGCGGAGATGGCCAAGCTGTCCGCCTTCCAGCGGGTGGGAGAGGCCGGGGACGTCGCCGACGTCGTCACCTTCCTCGCCACGGACGAGGCCCGCTGGATCACCGGCTCCTTCGTCGACGCCACCGGCGGCACCCTCCTCGGCTAGGCACTGGCCGCCGTCCCTCCCCTCCGAAAGGCATCTGTCATGGACGTCGGACTCCTCTTCGACCTGCGCAACCCCGACCAGTGGCACCGGCCCTGGGCAGACCACTACGCGCGAACCCTGGAGTTCTGCGAGGAAGCGGATCGCCGGGGCGTCGGCGGTCTGTGGTTCACCGAGCACCACCGTTTCGAGGACGGCTACCTTCCCCAGCCGCTCACCTTCGCGGCGGCCGTCGCCGCACGCACCCGCCGCGCGCGCATCGGCACCTCCGTCGTCCTGCCGGCGCTGCACCACCCCGTCGACCTCGCCGAACAGGCCTCGATCGTGGACCTGATCAGCGGCGGCCGGCTCGAGCTCGGCCTCGGGGCCGGCTACCGCGTCCCCGAGTACGCGCTCTTCGACGCCGACTTCGGTCACCGCTTCGCACGGACCGAGGAACGCATGAGGGAGATCCTCCGCCTCTGGCGCGAGCGGGAGATCACTCCCCTGCCGGTCCAGGACCCGCCACCGGTGTGGGGCGGCTTCTACGGGCCGCGGGGCGCCCGGCTGGCCGGGCGGCTGGGCGTCGGGCTGCTGCACATCAACCGTGAACGCTTCGGGCAGTACCGCGAGGGACTGGTCGAGGGCGGCCACGACCCGGAGACCGCCCGTGTGAGCGACCTGCTCCCCCTCCTGCTCTCCCGGGACCCGGAGGCCGCCTGGCACCGCATCGGCCCCCACCTGGTCCACCAGGTGAACTCCTACCGTCAAGGGGCCCTCCAGGGAACCGCTTTCGACGGACCGCCGCCGCTGACCCTCGATGATCTGCGCGACCCGGACGCCGAGGACCGGCGCGGACTGCTCGACATCCTCACCCCCGAGGACGCCGCCGTCCGCATCAAGGAGCTGACCGCGGGCCTGCCCGTGAAGCACCTCATCTTCTGGGCGAGCATCGCCGGCATGCCGGACGACCTGGTCGCCGAGAACCTGGAGCTGGTCACCGAACAGCTGCCGCGCCTCCTGCCGTGACGACGACCGAACGCGCTTCCGCCCGGCACGCGTGGGCCCTGCTCCTTGTCCTCTCCGGCAACATGGTGCTGGACGCGACCGAGGTGTCCCTCGTCCTGGTCGCCCTGCCGGTCATCGGGAACGACCTGGGCCTGTCGCTGCTGACCGTGCAATGGCTCATGAGCGGCTTCGCCCTCGGCTTCGCGGCCCTGCTGCCGACCGGGCCGCGGCTCGCCGCCCGGTTCGGCAGGCGGCGCGTCTACTTCGCCGCGATGCTCGGCTTCGCGCTCGCGTCGGTCGCGGGCGGGCTGGCGGACGGGCCCGCCCTGCTCATCGCGACCCGGGTGGTCAAGGGCGCGTGCGCGGCCCTCACGGCGCCGATGGGGCTCGCCATCATCGGAACGGCCTATCCCGAGGGGCCGGAGCGGCGCCGTGCCGTCTCGGTGTATTCCGCCTTCGGGGCCGCGGGGTTCACGGCCGGGCTCCTTGTGTCCGGGGCGCTCCTGGAGGTGGGCTGGCGCTGGATCTTCCTCCTGCCGGCCCCCGTCGCCCTCGTCCTCCTGCTGTGGGGGCTGCGGCTCGTGCCCCACGAGGCAACGGCCCGGCCGCCGGCCCCGGCTCCGCGCCTGTCGGGGCGCGACCGCGTACTGCTGCGCACCGGTCTGGGGGCGGCCACGCTGAACGGCACCTACCACGGGCTGCTGTTCCTGCTCACCTTCCAGATGCAGGGGCGGCTCGGTCTGTCGCCCTGGACGGGTGCGCTGGCGCTGCTGCCCGCCTGCGTGCCGCTCGCCGTGTCCGTGCCGTTCGCCGGCTCCCTGGTCCGTCGCCACGGAACGGGCCGGCTCATCGCGCTGGGCGCCGCGGCGCCTCTGCTGGGATACCTGCTCGCCGTGTGGCGGCCGCCCTCGGACGCGTACCTCACCCGCACGTTGCCCGTGCTGCTCCTCGTCGGCGCGGGGTTCGTGCTCTCCTTCGCCGCGCTCAACATGCGGGCCGCCGGGTCCGTGCCGCCGTCGCGGCGCGCCACGGCGATCCCGCTCTACCAGATGGCCGTGCAACTCGGCGCGGTCCTGCTCCTCCCGCTCACCGCCTGGCTCCTGACCGCCTTCGACGACCGGCGCCCGGCCCTCGCCGTGCTGGCCGTCGCGGCGGCCGGGGGCCTGGCCGCCGCTCTCCCCGGACTCCGCGACGGACGTCCCGGCCCACCCGCACGGAAGGAACCCGCATGACCCGCTCCGCACCACCGCTCCCGGTCGCCGTCCCCGTCCGCGAGCAGCCCCATGGGCACTGAGCCCCGGGCCGCCGCCCGCCGCGGCCCCGACCTCGCGCGCCCGGACGCCACTTCGGTCCACATCACCCACTGGCACGCCCCCGGACGTGACGCCGCCCGCGCCCTGCTGGACGAGGTGTCCGACCGGTGGGCCGGAGCCGTGTGGCCCGACGGCCTGCTGTCGTTCCACGCCTACCTGGATACGGGCGGCGACACCGTCCTCACGTACGTCCAGGCGGCACGGCCCACCGCCCACCACGACCTCGTCCGGACGCTCCGGGGTCCGGCGGCGGCCGCGGCCGTCTCCTACCGGCTGCACACCAGCGTCGTCCTGGACGGCACCGGAACACCCCCCGGAGCCGTCGTCGTCGCCACCTTCGACGTCGACGGGGCCGACGCACAGGAGCGGATCATCAAGTCCGTGGCGCGGGCCGTCACCGACGCACCGGCGGAACAGCGCGAAGGCATGCTCAGCGCCCACTTCCACGCGAGCACGGACGGCAGCCGGGTCCTCAACTACGCGGAGTGGACCAGTGACGCGGCACATCTGGCCTTCCTTGAGAGTGCGGCCCGCGCGGCCACCCTCCGGGCCACCGGTGCCACTCCCGGCGTACGCCCCATAGGCTTTCGCCGCTTCCATCTCCACCACAGCATCACCCCCGAGAGGAGCGACACATGACCATCCTGGTGACCGGAGCACGCGGCCGGGTCGGCGCCGCCGTCGTACGCGAACTTCTCGCCGCCGGCGAGAAGGTGCGGGCCGCGAGCGCCGACCCGGCGTCCCTGACGGCACTGCCCGACGAGGTGGAGCGGGTGCGACTCGACCTGGCCTCACCGCAGGGCCTGCACGACGTCCTCCACGGCGTGCAGAAGATCTTCCTGTACGCCCAGCCGGCCGGCGCCGCCCGTCTGACCGAGGCCGCGGCGGCGGCCGGGGTCGGGCACATCGTGCTGCTCTCCTCTCTCGCCATCGACAGCCACGGGGCGGACACGAGCCCGATCGCGCAGCAGCACCGGCTCGTGGAGGACGTGCTGCGGGCGTCGGGGATCGGCTGGACGTTCGTCCGGGCCGGCGGGTTCGCCACCAACGCCCTCCAGTGGGCCGAGGACATACGGGAGGGGCGCCCGCTGCGGCTCGCCTATCCCGAGGCCCACAGCGAGCCGGTCCACGAGTCGGACGTCGCGGCCGTCGCGGTGCGCGCGCTCCTGGACGAGGCCCACCGGGGTGCCACTCTGCGTATCACCGGCCCGCAGTCCCTCTCGGCGCGGCGGCAGGCGGAGCTCGTGGCGGCGGCAGCGGGCCGGGAGGTCCTGGTGCGGCTGATCACGCCCGAGGAGTACCAGAAGCAGCTCACCGCGTTCGTGCCCGAACCGGTCGCCGCGACACTCGTCGCGTACCAGGCGGAGCGGGACGGCCGGCCGCAGCGGACGTACGACGGCGTGCCGGACGTGCTGGGCCGTCCGGCGTTCTCCTTCGCGCAGTGGGCGGAGGAGAACGCCGAAGCCTTCCGCTGACCGGCCACGGCCCACGTGTGAGCGGCGCCCCCGCCGGGGGCGCCGCTCACGGCCGTTCCGGTGCTACCACTCGACGGGCAGGCGCGTGACACCCCGCATCACCCGGTTGGTGTTCCACTCCACCTCGTCGGCCGGCACCGCGAGCCGCAGCCCCGGCAGCCGCCGCGCCAGGGTCGCGATGACCGTCTGCAGTTCGAGCCGGGCGAGCGGGGCCGCGGGGCAGTGGTGCGCGCCGTGCCCGAACGCCACGTGCGGGTTGTTCTCCCGGTGGAAGTCCAGCTCCTCCGGGTTCTCGAACACGGTCCCGTCCCGGTTGGCGGAGTCGGTCTGCGCGACCACCGCGTCACCGGCGCGCACCAGTTGCCCGGCGAGCTCGAAGTCCTCCACGGCGATCCGGGAGAAGGGCGCCACGCTGGTGGCCAGGGGGGTGTACCGCAGCAGTTCCTCGACCGCCGGGGGAACCAGGGCCGGGTCCTTGACCAGGGACTCCCACAGCGAGGGCCGGGCCAGCAGGGTGTACAGGAAGTTGCCGGTCTGGTTGGCGGTCGTCTCATGGCCGGCGGTGAGCAGATCCACGGCGAACACGCCGAGTTCGCTCTCGGTCAGCCGGTCGCCGCTCTCGCGCGAGGTGACCAGACGGCTGAGCAGGTCGTCACCGGGCTCGGCGATCCGGCGCGCGATGAGCTCCCGCAGGTAGCCGTCGAGGCTGTCCCGCGCCGCCTGGATGGTCGCGGGATCGGCGACCGTCAGCGCCATCATCGCGTCGGTCCACTCGCGGAACCGGCCGCGGTCCTCCTCCGGTATGCCGAAGGTCTCGCAGATGACCGTGATGCCCATGGGCCAGGCCAGCCCGGTGGCCAGGTCGGCGGGGGGACCCGACTCCTCCAGGGCGTCCACGAGGGAGTCGATGACCGCCTGCACCCTCGGCCGGACGGCGGCCACCTGTCGTGCGGTGAACGCCTTCGCGGCGAGCCGGCGCAGCCGCGTGTGCCCCGGCGGGTCCATGCTGAGGAGCGAATCGGCCTGCTGGATCAGCGGGCTGGACCGGGGGACGTCCTTGCCGACGGCGGCGGCCCTGCTCAGCCGGGGGTCGGAGAGCGCGGCGCGTACGTCCGCGTACCGGGTCACCAGCCAGGCGTCCCCGCCGTGCGGCATCGTGACCCGGGTGACGGGCTCCTCGCTCCGCAGCCTGGCGTAGGCCGGGTCGAGTTCGAGGCGCTCGGAGGTGAAGCCGGAGGCGTGGTAAGGGCAGGAGGAGAGGGAATTCCCGGAATCGGTCGTCGTCATCGGAGGGTCTCCGTCTGTGAGGTGAACCGGTGCGCGAACCCTGCCGACTCTAGATTCCGCCGTTTTCCGTCCCGGTCAGCCGTTTCATCACATCTCGACAATTCGTTGTCAGGAAAAGGAAAACCGGCGGGGCAGGGGGCGAAGGTGGGCCGACGGGTCACGGAATCCGGCGGCCCACCACGGGGTTTCACCCGTGCCCGACCCTGAACCCGACGCCTCGTACGGTCCTGATCCAGCTCCTCTGGCCCAACTTGCTGCGCAGGGAACTGACATGGGTGTCGACGGTGCGGGTCGCCCGGGACCCCAGCACGTGCGGCATCGGGTCCTCCCAGATCTCGGTCATCAGCCGTTGCCGGCTGACCACGCT
The DNA here is from genome assembly GCF_036346615.1 of Streptomyces sp. NBC_00523. Lineage (NCBI taxonomy): Bacteria > Bacillati > Actinomycetota > Actinomycetes > Kitasatosporales > Streptomycetaceae > Streptomyces > Streptomyces sp. NBC_00523. Next base: position 420,317 of record NZ_CP107836.1, read on the forward strand.
CTCGGAGTGCCGGGCGAGATAGTAGAGCAGGTCGAATTCCTTGCGGGTGAGATCGACGGGACTTCCACGCAACAGGACCTCGCGGGACGCGGCATTGATGCGCAGCGTTCCGATCGAGAGGACCGTCAGGGATTCCCGTAATCCCGGCCGGGCGTGCCTGCGCCTGGTCACGGCCTCGATGCGCGCCACCAGTTCGCGGAATTCGTAGGGTTTGTCGAGGCAGTCGTCCGCGCCGGTCCGCAGGGCCAGGACGCGGTCCAGTTCGCTGCCGCTGTCCGTGAAGGTGATGACCGGTATCTCCGCTTCCTCGCGGATGCGCCGGCAGACTTCCAGGCCGTCGATGTCGGGAAGGTCGAGGTCGAGCAGGACGAAGTCCGCACCACGATGTGCGTCCAGTGCCGCCGTCCCGCTGCTGACGGAGGCGACGCCGTACCCGTGGCGTTCCAGTGCCCGGGTCAGTTCGCCGTCGCTGTTGTGTGAGTCCTCCACCACGAGAATCTGCACGATGTCTCCCTTGATCCGATCGGGTGCGCATACGCAGACGATGTTCTCCGCGCGGCCCGGGATCCGATGGCACGTGTCGAGGGTCTTAAAGAAGCGTTCACGGAAGTCAATGACCGCTTCGCGTACGACCGTTCGAGCTTGCCAGTACGTGTCAACTCATGAACTCAGCAAGGGATCTGACACCCCGTAAGCTCCCAGGAAAGCGTGCACCGCCGACCGCGCCACCTGCCGGACCTCAGCGTCCGGAACGGCTCGGGTGCCGAGCTGGGACCGGGCCTCCATCGGACCGGTCAGCAGGGCGAGGAAGTGCTCGGCCGCCTCCGCCGGATCGCAGGACCTCAGGCGGCCGGAGAGGGCGAGCCGGGCCAGCCGGTCGGCCAGCGCCTCCTTGAGCCGGCTCGCACCACGCCCCCAGACGATCTCCAACAGGTCGGGGAACTGGCCGATCTCCGCGTAGAGCAGGCGCCGCAGCGCCCAGGACTGCTCATTGCAACATCGCAACAGCAAGCGGTACGCCAGCTCTTCGAGCCGGGCGGCCTCGTCGCCGTCCGGCACCTCGGCACCCGTGCCACCCTCGGCGGTGAACAGGTCCACGACGGCCAGGTTCTGAGCCATCACGTCGTCGGCCGCGGCCTCCATCGCGCTGCGGAAGACGCTCTGCTTGTCGCCGAGGTGGTTGTACACCGTGTGCTTGGCGACCCCCGCGACCTCGGCGATCTCCTCCATGCAGGCGCGGGCGTAGCCCCGCTGGGCGAAGACGGTGAATGCGGCGCCCAGGATCGCCTGCCGCTTGTCGATGCGGCCTCGCGACGGGGCCTTGGGGGTGCTCGTTCCGCTCACGGGGCCATCGTACCCACCAACTCACAGAAATGCACCAGCAAGTGCAAATCAATGCCCCGAAGCGTTGAAACCGAACGCACGGGTGCCCTACTCTGCACTCGCCAGTGCAATTCTCGCTCGATCTCACCGGAGACAGTCATGGCGCATGCACAGGACGAACGTCTGGATCCCGCCCTGCGGCGGCTGATCGGCGTGATCCTGTTGGGCGGGATCATGGGGATCCTCGACGGCTCGATGATCGCCGTCGCTGCCGACACCCTCGCCCGGGACTTCGACACCTCGCTGTCCACCATCAGCTGGGTGTCCACCAGCTATCTGCTCGCGCTCACCGTCTCGATCCCCGTCACCACGTGGGCGGTCGACCGGTTCGGCGGACGCAGGCTGTGGCTGCTCGGCCTCGTCGTCTTCCTCGTCGGCTCGGTGGCCTCCGGCCTCGCCTGGAACGCACCCAGCCTCATCGTCTTCCGCGTCGTGCAGGGCCTGGGTGCCGGCCTGCTCGACCCGCTGATGCTCACCCTGCTCGCCCGCTCCTCCGGGCCCGCCCGCGCCGGACGCGTCATGGGGCTGATGGGGATCGTCGGCTCCAGCGGCCCGGTGTTCGGACCGGTCGTCGGCGGCATCATCCTCCAGGGCACCGGCTGGCGCTGGATGTTCCTGGTCAACGTCCCCATCGGCCTCGTCGCCCTGGCACTCGCCCTCAAGTTCGTGCCCGGGGACTCCCCCGCCGGGAAGTCGGCCGCCGGCAAGCTCGACATCCTCGGACTCGCCCTGATCGGACCGGGCGTGGCGGCCGGTGTGCTCGCGCTCTCGCAGGCCGCCGAACAGGCCGCGTTCGCCGTCCCGTCGGTGCTGGTGCCGCTGGTGCTCTCCGTCGTGCTGCTGGGCGGCTACGGGTTCCACGCCCTGCGACGACGCGGCGAGGGTGCGGCCGCGCCGCTCATCGACCTGCGCCTGTTCAAGCGCGGCAGCTTCGCCGCCAGTGTGACGGTCGGCTCGCTCGTCGGCCTCGCCACGTTCGCCAGCCTCTTCGCCCTGCCGCTCTACCACCAGCAGGTCCAGGGACGGAGCACCTTCGAGGCGGCCCTGCTGCTCGCCCCGCTCGGCATCGGGTCGGCCCTGTCCATGCCGGTCACCGGCCGGCTCTCGGACCGGGTCGGCTCGCGGCGCCTCGTCCAGGCGGGCGGCGCTCTCGCGCTGCTGAGCGCGCTGGCCTTCACCCGTATCGGCGCGGACACGTCCGAAGTGTGGCCGGCCGTTGACGCGTTCGCCATCGGCGTGGGTCTCGGCGCGGTCGGCGCCCCCACGATCGCCTCCCTCTACCGCACCCTGCCCGCGCCCCTGGTGCCGCAGGGGAGCTCGGTGCTCTACATGCTCAACCAGCTCGGGGCGTCGATCGGCATCGCCGTCGTGGCGCTCGTGATGCAGACCGCCGGTGACGGGGACCCGGTCCGCGGATTCCACGCCGCGTACTGGACGGTGTCGGTGGTGCTCGTCCTCGTCCTGGGGGCGGCGACCCTGCTGCCGGGCCGCCCCGCGGCCACGCCGTCGGAGGCCCCGTCCGCCGGAAGCCCGCCCGCGGAGGCCGCGACCGTAAAAGCAAGGTCCGCGGAAGCCCCGTCCGTGGGGGTCCCCACCGCATCCGTTCGTACGCGAGGAGAGAGCGAATGAGCACGCTGGTGATCGCCGGTGGCACCGACGGCATCGGCAAGGCTCTGGCCGAGGTGTACCTGGGGCGGGGCGACACGGTGGTCGTCATCGGCCGGAACCCCGAGAAGGGCCGCCGGTTCCTCGACGCCGCGGGTGCGTCGGGCGCCGCCGGGCGGGCCTTCTTCGTCACGGCCGACCTCAGCCTGCTGACGGAGACCTCCCGCGCCGCCGAGGAGATCCGCGCCGCGTTCCCGACGGTCGACGCGCTGGTGTTCTGCGCCCGCCACTACCGTTTCCGGCGCACGGAGACGGCGGAGGGGTACGAGGAGAACTTCGCGCTCTTCTACCTGAGCCGCCATGTGCTGGGCCAGGCCCTCGCCGAGCCGCTCTCCCGGGCCCCGCATCCGGTCGTCGTCAACGTGGCCGGTCCGGGCGCCGGGCTCGACATCGTCCAGTGGGACGACCTCCAGCTCAGCCGCGGCTACCACGGTGGGGCCGCGCTCGGTCACGGCGGAAAGCTCAACGACCTGCTGGGCGTCTCCTACGCCGAGCAGCACGGCCCGGCCGGGATCCGTTACGTCCTGATCCACCCCGGGGTCACGGCGACCGGCTTCTCCGGTGAGTACGACCGCGCGACACTCGCTCACATCCGGTCGATGCAGGCGCACGCGAAGCCCGTCGAGGCAGCGTTGCCGCCGATCACCGACGCCATCGACAAACCCCCCGCCGAAGCGCTCAGCGCCTACGTCGAAGGCCGTCGCATTCCGGTCGACACCCCCGACTTCGCCCCCGCCGCCGCACGCCGGCTGCGCGACCTCACCGACCGCCTCCTTGCGGGGAGTTGACACTCCTGACGAAGACCTGAAACGGCGGCCCTGGGAATCGGAGGACGCCGGACGGAGACTGGGAGGGCGCCCGCACCGCCCGCCTCTCCCGCCCCCCGACTCCCAGGAGCCCGCCACCATGTCCTACGTGTCCGCCGACCCCGTACGGGCCGTCCTCGACGATCCGCGCAGCGCGGCCGTACTCGTCACCACCGTCGCCACACGGGGACCGGACCACACCCGGCGGACCGCCGAGCAGGCCGTCGCCGCCGCGCGCCGCGCACCGTGGCCGCGCGGGCTGCTCTCCCTGACCGTGTACACCAGCGGTGACGACGACTCCGTGCTGACCTACGCCCAGTGGGACGCCGAGGACCGGATTCCGGCCACCGGCCCGTCGGACGGGGCGGGCGCCGTGTCCCGGGTGTTCCGGCACTACCGCACGGTCCGCGGCACCGCCGTGGAGGAGCCGGCGCCCGTCCCGGAGTCGTTCCCGGCGGCGTTCTTCCCCGCCGAGGACGAGCGGGCCGCCCGCGCCTGGCTCGACGGGCTGCTCGCGGGGGAAGAGCGGACGGAGGGCGACGACCGGGCCTACCCGGGTGCTCTGGCCGCGCACCTCCACATCGCCGCGGACGGCGGCCAGGTGCTCAGCTTCTCCGAGTGGGTCGCGGAGGAGCCGGCCGTCGCCCACATCGAGGCGGTGTGGGCCCCGGTGCTCAAGGACTTCGGCGGCACCGGCACGCTCTACCGCCACCACCGCACCTTCCTGCCCCCGGACGCCACCGCTCCACGCTGAGGCGGCCGCAGCGGGGCGGCGGAACACCCCGGTCCTGCCGCGAAACTACGATGACGACGCGGCGGTGTCGGACGGGCCGGGGGGCGTTGGTGGAGCGGTACGAGATCGAGACGTTTCTGACGTTGGCGGACGAGCTGCACTTCGCGCGGACCGCGGAACGGTTGCACGTGTCGCCCGGGCGGGTCAGTCAGACGGTCAAAGCGCTGGAACGGCGCGTCGGTGGCCCGTTGTTCGAACGGTCCAGCCGCCGCGTCGTCCTCACCCCGGTCGGCCGGCGGCTCCGGGAGGACCTGCTGCCCGCGTACCGGCAGATCCAGCGTGCCTTCGCCGACGCGACGGCGGCGTACTCCGGTATACGGGGCGCGTTGCGGGCCGGCTTCACCACTCCGTGGAGCGGGGAACTCCTCATCAAGGCCGGTGACGCCTTCACCGCGCGCCACCCGGACTGCACGGTCGAGCTGCTGGAAGCGACGTACAACGCCGCCATAGCCGCGCTGAGGAACGAGCAGGTCGATCTGGTGGTCGCTGAGCCGCCCGTGGAGGAAGCCGACGTCGTCGTCGGCCCGGTGGTGTTCTCCGAGCCCCGTGCGCTGGTCGTTTCCGCAAGCCACCCTCTGGCACGGCGGGCCACCGTGTCCGTGGAGGTGCTGGCCGAGCTGCCGCTGGTGACGGCCGCAGGGGTTTCGAAGGCGTTCAGCGAGTGGTTCTTCCCCGCCCGCACACCGGGCGGCCTGCCGATCGAGCACGGTCCGGCGGCGGGCGGCTGGCAGGGCGTCCTGGCGCTGGTCGGGGCCGGGAAGGGGGCCACCGTGGCGGCCGTCGCCGCCGGCAGGTACCACGTCCGGCCGGATGTCGCCTACGTGCCGTTCAATGACGCGGAGCCCGTCGACTACGCGCTGATGTGGCGCACCGGTGACCGGCCGCCGGGCCTGTCGGCCTTCATCCGGACCGTCGTGGAGCTCGCCGCGCCGGCCGGCCGCCCCTCATGCGGCTGCGGGGGCACCGACGCCTCCGGCGCTCGGCAGTGTCAGGGTTGCGGCGGCGGTCGCTAGCAGCCCGGCCGCGGCGAGCAGCACGCTCCAGCGCATCCCCGCGAGGAACGAATCCGCGCCGGCCAGCAGCGCCCCGAAGACGGCCACCGCGATCGCCCCGCCCACCTGGCGTGCCGTGTTGAGTACGGCCCCGGCGGTGCCCGCACGGTCGGCGGGCACCGCATCCAGGAGCATCGCGGTCAGGGCCGGCACCGCCAGCGCACCGCCGAGGCCGACCGGCACCATGAGCGTCGCCACCACCCACACCCCGGTGTGCGGGCCGACGACGAGCAGGGACAGCAGTCCGCCCGCGCCGACGAGCTGCCCCACGGTCATCGGGACGCGCGGTCCGTACCGGGCGGCCATCCGGGCGGAGGCCAGGTTCACCAGCGCGACCAGGGCCGTCATCGGGATGAACATCAGGCCCGCGTGCAGCGCCGTCTGCCCGCGCTCCTGCTGGAGGTAGAGGCTGAAGTCGAACACGCCCCCGTAGTAGGCGGCGTTGGCCATGAAGCCGACCACCAGGGACACCGTCACGACCCGGGTCCGGAACAGCGCCATCGGCACCATGGGGTGGGCGCCCCGCGCCTGCGCGACGAGGAACCCCGCGGCCCCGACGACGGCCACCGCCAAGGAGGCGAGGACCGCCGGGCGGCCGAAGCCCTCGGCCCCGCCCTCGATCACGCCGTACGTCAGCCCGCCCATCGCCAGGACCGCCGTCACCTGCCCCGGCACGTCCAGCCGCGCCGGCAGTCGCGGGGAGGCCGGGAGCCGGGCCAGGAGAGCCAGCGCCGCCAGGGCCGCGGGGAGATTCACGTAGAAGATCCAACGCCAGCCGGCCGACGCGGTCAGCGCCCCGCCGACCACCGGCCGGCCGCGACGGCGACGGCTCCGCCGACGGTCCAGACCGCGATCGCACGCGCCCGCTCGGCCTGATCGGGGAAGCCCTGCCGGACCAGTGCCAGCGAGGCCGGCATCATCACCGCGGCCGCCGCACCCTGGACCAGCCGGGCCGTGACGAGGACCGCGAGGCCGGGCGCGAGCCCGCAGGCGGCCGAGGCCGCCGCGAAGAGGATCAGTCCGCCTCCGAAGGCCCGCTTCGCGCCGATGCGGTCGGAGAGGGCCCCGGCGGACAGCATCAGGGCGGCGAACATCAGTGTGTAGCCGTCGACCACCCACTGGAGTCCGGACATGCCGACGCCGAGGCCGCGGCCGATGTCGGGCAGGGCGACCGTGACGATCAGCGCGTCCAGGGAGATGAGGAAGAACCCCAGCAGGGCGGCGCCCAGCACGGCGGGTGAGCCGCGCCGTTCGGTGGCCGATGCTCCGCCGGTGGTGGAGTCGAGTCCGGCGGCCATCAGCCCGCCGCCCGTACGGGCAGTGCCTGGTTGCCGTCGCCCCAGGTCGCGGTCATGACCACCGTGTCGATCACCCACCGGTCGCCATTGCGGGCCAGCTCCCAGCGGTAGTCGCCGCCGAGCGTCCACAGGGACGCGCCGTGGGCGGCGGCCAGGCGGTGGGTGGCCTGGAAGGAGGCGGTGCAGACGGCGCGGTCGCCCTCGACGATGACGAGCTGGTTGGCGATCAGGTGCTGGGTCGCGTCGTAGCCGGAGAGCGTGCCGCTCCAGGCGTCGGTGATCTCCCGCGGTGTCAGGCGGACCGGCTCTCCGCCGTTGAGACTGGTGTAGTCGAGCACGACCTTGTCGGCGAAGAGCGTGCGCAACTGCTCCCACTCCCGGCGGTCGGCGTGCACCGCCATGCGGGTGCAGGTCTCGGCGACGGCGTACCGGGAGGCGAGGGTGTGGGTGGATTCGGGCATGGTGGACGACCTGTCTGTGGGGGCGGCGGTGTTCACAGCGTGCGGGCGAAGTGCTCGGCGGCGGCATCGGCGGCCAGGCGGACCTGGGGTGCCTGGTCGTAGAAGTCGAACTGAACGCCCTCCGTCCACACGAATTCCGAGGACCCGGCCAGACCCGCGTGGAAGCGCCGGGCCCCGTCCGGGATCGCGGCGTCCTCGCTGTGCACGAGCAGCGTCGGTGCCGTGATGCGCGGGGCGAGGGCGACGGCGTCGTGGTCGAGCCATTCGGTCCAGGCCATGACGGCGTACCGATTGGGCCACTGGGGTATCCCGCCACGTTCGGGGTTCAGGTAGAAGTCGATGTCGAAGGGCATGGCGGCGTCCGGGTCGCTGCCGCTGACCACGGGCACGTAGGTGACCTCCCCGGTCTCCGCGTACCGGCCGGCGGCCTCGGCCGCCGCCGCCTTCTTCGCCTCGATGCCCTCGGGGCCTCCGTAGTTCTCCTCGCAGATCCGGCGGTCGTGCAGCCAGGGTGCGACGAGGGCGAGCGAGCGTACGCGGGGGTCCTCGGCGGCGAAGGCTCCGGCGTACATCGCGCCCGCGCACACCCCCAGCGCCCCCAGGGCCTCGCCGTTCACGGCGGGGTGGGCCAGGACGAAGTCGGCCGCCGCGCGCAGGTCGCGGACCTTCTGCGCGGGCGACTCGCAGTCGCGTGGCGCGCCGTCGGACTCGCCGTATCCGGTGAAGTCGAACGACAGCGCCGCGTAGCCGCGTGCGGCCAGCTCCCGTGCGTAGCGGTCGGCCATCTGTTCCTTGACGGACGTCCACGTTCCGGCGACCAGGACGGCGGACGGCGGGGTGGTCTCATCGGCGTCGGGCAGGTTGAGGTGACCGGCCAGTTTGCCCATGTCACCGACGAAGCTCACCTGTTCACGTACGGGCATACGCCACTCCTTGCGATCGAGGGGGAACGGGATGCCCTCACGCTGACATCCGGCGGTGTTCCGGATCAACGGCCCATGTATAAGGCGAGGTTGAGCTGAGCTAAACGTTCCCCGACGGTGTGCGGTAGCCGGACGGTGAGGACGCACGTCCGGAGGGTGGGGGCACGTTCCGGATGAACAGCACCGGCGTCACCGCGGTCGCGGCGGCGAAGAGGCCGAACGCGAGGCGCATGCCGCCCAGTTCGGCCAGCAGGCCCACCAGCGCCGCACCGAGGGGCATGGCGCCGAAGGTGAAGAGGCGGGACGCCGCACCGTAGCGGCCGAGCATCTCGTCCGGCACCCTGCGCTGCGTGAGGGTGCGGGCGTTGACGGACCAGAGGGTGCCGCCCATGCCGCCGAGGAGCGCCCCGGCCGCCACCGCCCAGAGGCTCGTCGTGAGCGCGGGCAGCGACACCATCGCGAGGGTGCCGATCAGGTCGGCGAACATCGCGCGCCGGATGCCGAGGACCCGGTTGACCCAGGTCACCGTCAGCGCCCCGGCCAGGCCGCCGACGCCGAGGGCGCTCAGCAGGATGCCGTACTCGCGGGAGCCGAGCCCCATGGTCCGCTGGGCGTAGAGCGGCATGAGCGCCAGCCAGGCACCCCAGACGGCGGAGAGCACGGCGACGATCAGGGACAGGGTGCGCAGCAGGCGGTCGTTCCAGAGGAAACGTACGCCCTCCGCGATGCGGCTGTTGACCGATGCGGGGACCGTGTCCGGGGTGGGAGCGGCGGGGCGGAAGCGGCCCACGAGCAGCAGCAGGGACAGGGCGGCGAGGGCGTAGGAGGCGCCGGTCACACCCAGCGCGATGCTGGTTCCGGCGGCCAGGAGCAGCCCTCCGACGAAGGGGCCGGCGAACTCCTGCCCCACGGTCTCCGCGCCCACCATCCAGGCGTTGGCCCGTTCGCGCCCGGCGGGCGGCACCGCGGCCGGGACCAGGGCCGACGCCGAGGTCGAGGCCACCACGTCCGCGACGCCGAGGAGCGCGCCGGCGGCGAAGAGCACGGGGAGCGCGACGCCGCCGGCGAGGGCGGAGACGGTGAGCCAGGCCATGGCGGCCACGCGCATGCCGTTCGCGGTCCAGAGCAGTCGGCGGCGGTCGAAGCGGTCGACGAGGACGCCGATGTGCAGGGCGATGAGCAGCCACGGCAGCGTGAGGGTGAGGGAGACGGCGGTGACCTGCGCGGGTGAGCCGGTGAGCTGGGCGGCGAGCAGGGGCAGGGCCATCTTCATCACGCCGTCGGCGAGGTTGGTCGCGGCGGTGAAGGCGACCAGGACGGCGGTGTTGCGGCACCCGGGGCGCGCGCGGGTGTCGTGCCGCATGGTCGCGGTGCCCGTGTGCGCAGGCGCTGTTGTCGTCATGGCCGTCCATCCCCCTGGTCGTCTCGGCAGCACGCCGTATCACCGCCTAACGCGTTAGCCGGTGAGTGAACTGTGCCCCACGCCGCCCGCACCGCGCAACCGGCAAAACCGATAGCCGGTAGGATGGCGAGGGTGTGGAAGGAGTGACGCTCATGCTGGAGCAGCCGGCCCCCGCCGTCCTGATCGAAGCCTTCGCCAACACGGTCGACGTGGAGGAAGCGAGCGACGAGATCGCCACCGCCGCCGGGTTGTCCGCCTGGCTCACCGGACGCGGTCTGCTCGACGCCCCCGCAGAGATGTCGGCGGACGTGCACACCGACTACCTCGCGCTGCGCGCGGGCCTCAGGGAGGAGTTGGGCGCGCACGTGGGCGACACCCCCGACCCCGCGCTGCTCGCCGCCGCCGAGCGCGTGCTCGCCGCGCACCCGGTGCTGGTCACCGCCCGGGGGACGCTCGCCGCCGCCCCGGGTCTGCCGTCGGCGCGCCGGCCCGTGGCCGCCCTGGGCATCGCCTGGAACGAACTGGTCACCACCGGCGACGCGGCCCGGCTCAAGCGCTGCGCGGAGCACACCTGCGCCTGGGCCTTCTGGGACATCTCGAAGAACCGCAGCCGCCGCTGGTGCTCGATGAAGGTGTGCGGCAACCGCAACAAGTCCCGCACCTACACCACCCGTAAGCGGGAAGCCGTCTGACGGGGCGTCCCGCCGGGCTCATCAGGAGCCGGGCTCATCAGGAATCGAGAAGCGGGGGCCGCCGGGGCGTCCCTAGCCTGCTGGACATGAACATCTCACCCGTACAACACACCCCGGGCAAGCGCCCGGCCGACGTGGCGCGGCTACGCCGCGTCCGTGATCTGATCGACCGGACCTACGCCGCGCCGCTCGACGTGCTGGCACTCGCGCGCGGCGCCGGCATGGCCCCCGGCTGCCTCAGCCGACGGTTCCGGACCGTCTACGGGCAGTCCCCGTACGCCTATCTGACGGCCCGTCGCGTGGACCGCGCGACGCTGCTGCTACGGGGCGAGCTCGGCGTCGGCGCCGTCTGCGCCGCGGTCGGCTGCGCGACTCCGGGGATATTCACCGCCCGCTTCACCGAGCTGACCGGCCTGACGCCGGAGCGCTTCCGCCGCCTGGCGAAGAGCGGGGCGGACAACGCGGGTGCGGCGGCTTCACCCGGCGTGGAGGGACTGCCGGCGTGCCTGGCGCAGCGGGTCGCGAGAGCGGTCAGGAATCAAGAAGCCCCGGCACCGACCCGGCCCCTAACGTGAAGTTCATGGACACCACCACTGACACCAAGCCCGCCGGCTCGCTCTCCTCCGTCACCCTTGAGGTGGCCGACGTCGAGGAGGCCCGCCGCTTCTACGCCGCCTTCGGAGTGGACACGCACATCCGGCTGAGGGCCCGCGAGGCCCAGGACACCGGGTTCCGCGGCTTCACCCTGGCGCTCACCGTGTCCGGACCGGCCACCGTCGACGGGTTCGTGGCCGCCGCGGTCGACGCCGGGGCCACCGTGCTGAAGCCGGCCGCCAAGTCGCTGTGGGGGTACGGCGGCGTCGTACAGGCCCCGGACGGGACGATCTGGAAGATCGCGACCTCGGCCAAGAAGGACACCGGCCCCGCCACCCGCGAGATCGACGAGTTCATCCTGCTGCTCGGCGTGCGGGACGTGAAGGCCACCAAGCAGTTCTACGTGGACCGGGGGCTGGCCGTGGGCAAGAGCTTCGGCGGGAAGTACGCCGAGTTCCTGCCCGGCGAGTCCTCCGCCGTCAAGCTGGCGCTGTACAAGCGGCGCGCCCTCGCCAAGGACCTCGGGGTCCCGGACGACGCGGCCGGCGCCCACCGGATCGTCCTCGGCGGCACCGCCGGCGCCTTCACCGACCCGGACGGCTTCGCCTGGGAGCCCGCCGCCGCCGACCACGCCTGACCCGCACACCCGCTCCTCCCCCATCTTTCCCGTACGAAAGGAACCCCCTGCCATGCCGACGTCGAAGTCCTCCGAGAACTACAGCGGATTCACCGCCGAGGAGCGGGCCGCGATGAAGGAGCACGCGCGCGAGGAGAAGAAGGCGGCTTCCCGGCGCGGTGCGTCCCGGGCCGAGAAGGAAGCGGCTGCGGAGCAGGACGTCCTCGCGAAGATCGCCGAGATGCAGGACGCGGACCGCGTTCTCGCCGAGCGCATCCACAAGATCATCGGAGAGGCCGCTCCGGCGCTCGCGCCGAAGCTCTGGTACGGCATGCCCGCGTACGCCAGGGACGGCAAGGTCGTCTGCCACTTCCAGAGCGCGGAGAAGTTCAAGTCGAGGTACGCCACGCTCGGCTTCAGCGACCAGGCCGCGCTGGACGACGGCGTGATGTGGCCGGCCGCGTACGCCCTGACCGAGCTGACCGCCGCCGCCGAGGAGCAGATCACCGCGCTCGTCCGGAAGGCGGCGGGCTGAGGCCCCGTGTTCCCCCGCGGTCGGCCCCGGTCGGGGTTGACCGCGATGTGAGACTTGCGCCATGGACATGGGGCGTGAGTCACGGTGGGAGAAGGACGCGATGACGGTGGAGATCGTCTTCGCCCTGGTATCGGCCGCCGTGCTGGGGGCGGCCGTCTTCGCGGTGTCCTTCGCCGCCGTCCTGGCCTTCGACGTCACCGGCCCGGCACGTGACCGCACCCTGACCGGCGGTGCGCTGCTCGGAGCGGCGGCCGGGGTGTGGCGCGTGGTCCGGGTGCTGCGCCGCTTCGACGCGGAGCGCCGTAAGGGGCACTGAGCCGTCGAGGCCTACGCTCCGGCCTGCAGGCGCAGTCCGGCCAGGGTCAGGTCCAGCGCGGAGCGGAACTGGTCCACGTCGTCGTGGCCGTCGAACTCGTCGATGATCTCGTGCACGAACGGGTAGTCCGCCGGGTCCAGCTCGCGCCAGGCACTGGCGAAGCGGCCGAGGTACTCGTCGCGGTCCACGGCACCGTCGAGGATCTCCTGCGGCGGCTCCTGGCCCATGTCGACGGCAGAGCCGACGACGACTCCGACGACCGCGGACACCGCGTGGAACCGCTGGCGCGCGGTGAGCTTCAGGCGCAGCGTCTGCCGGCCGAGCTGTTCGTACAGGCGCAGCGAATTGCTCTGGAGGTTGGTGTTGCGCATGAAGTACGCGCCGAGCCAGGGCCGGTCCGCGATCGCGTCGAACAGCGTCACGGCCATCGCGCGGAGGTTGTCGATGGGGTCGTCGCCCTCCGGAAGCTTCTCGATGTCGGCGAGCACCGTGCCCACCACGTGATCAGTGGCGAGGTCCAGCAGTTCGTCCTTGCTCTCCACATACCAGTAGATGCTGGCGACGCCGCCGCCCAGGCGCTGCGCGAGCGCGCGGAACGTGAGCGCGGGCGCACCGGCCTCGTCCAGCAGGGCCACCGCCTCGGTGAGCACGGACTCCATCGAGTGCGAAGCCCGGCGGCGCCCTCCGTCCGACCGGCGCCGCTGCGGCTGTGCCATGGCTTTTCCTCTCGCTTTTTGCATCGCATCGAACGTTGTTCTATCGTAGCTCATCGTACGGCGTTCGATAGCCGAACGATGTTCGACCGAAAGGACCGCGCCATGACTACCGCCCCACCCGTGAACGGGTCCCGTTCGTATCCCTCGCTGCGCGCGGCGTGGATACCCCTGGCCGCCCTGTGCCTGGCCTTCTTCGTCGAGATGGTCGACAACACCCTGCTGTCGATCGCCCTGCCCACGATCGGCCGCGACCTGGGCAGCGGCACGACCGCGTTGCAGTGGGTCACCGGCGCCTACTCGCTGACGTTCGGCGGCCTCCTGCTGACCGCCGGATCGATGGCGGACCGGCTCGGCCGCCGCCGGGTGCTGCTCATCGGGCTCACCGTGTTCGGGGCGCTCAGCCTGTGCGTCGCGCTCGTCTCCACCGCGGGCGAGCTGATCGCCCTGCGCGCCGCGCTCGGCGTGGCGGCCGCCGCGATGGCTCCGATCACGAACTCGCTGGTCTTCCGCCTGTTCGACGACAAGGCGCTGCGGATGCGCGCGATGACCGTCATGATCATCGTGGGCATGTCCGGCTTCGTCCTGGGCCCGCTGCTCGGCGGTACGGCGCTGGCGCACGTCCGGTGGGAGTGGCTGCTGCTCGTCAACGCCCCGATCGCGCTGATCGCGTGCATCGGCGTCCGGCTCGGCGTCCCGGCCGACCGCCCCGAGGACCTGACCAAGGACAGGCTCGACGTGCCGGGCGCGCTGCTGAGCGTCGCCGCCATCGGGCTCGCTTGCTACTCGCTGACCAGCGGTGTCGAGCACGGCTGGCTCTCCGGGATCACCCTGGCGTCCGTCGTGGGCGCGGTCGCGGCCGCGGTCGGCTTCGTGCGGCACGAGCGGCGCACCGCGGCGCCCATGCTGGATCTGCGGGTCTTCTCGAACGGCACAGTGCGGGGGGCCGCGCTCGCGCAGATCGGGACGTCCATCGCGATGGCCAGTGTGATGTTCGGGCTGATCCTGCACTTCCAGTACGCGTACGGGTGGAGCCCGGTCCGGGCCGGCCTGGCCAACCTGCCCATCATCGTGACGATGCTCATGGCCACCCCGCTGTCCGAGTGGCTCGCCCGCCGGTTCGGCCACCGCATCGCCTGCCTGGTGGGCGCGGCCTGCCTGGCGGGGTCGCTGGCCGGTCTCGCCTGGGGCGTCGAGCACGGGTACGCCGTCATCGCGGTGTGCATGGTGCTCATGACCGTGGGGCTGCGCACCGTGATGACGATCTGCGCGGTGGCCCTGGTGGACGCGATGCCCAGCAACCGCACCTCGATCGCCGCCGCCCTGAACGACACCGCCCAGGAGGTCGGCTCCAGCGTCGGCACCGCGGTGGTCGGCACGCTGATCGCCGCACTGGTCACCACGTCGCTCCCGGCCGGGGTCTGGAGCAGCGACCTCGTCGCCTCCTTCTTCCACGGCGAACGGATCACCTACGCACTGCTCGCCGTCGTCGTCGGGCTGATCGCGGCCGGCGGCGCGCTGAGCCTCACCGACTCGCACAGCGTCGAGGAACACCCCGTCGAGGAACCCGCCTGATGTACGCCCCGGCAGCGGAGCCCGTCGGTCCCGGGCTCAGTTGCCGGGGGGAGCGCCCGGTCGCACACGCGGCCGGGCGCTCCTTCCGTCACCGGCGTCCGCCGAACTCCCAGTCGTGGACCTCGATGTCGGCGTACCGGTCCGCGGTGAGGACGGCGCGTGCCTCGTCCGGGCTCGCGGCCCTGAGCAGGCAGGCCGTACCGAGCCAGGTCCCGCCGTCGTCGGACAGCAGGGGCCCGTACGCGATCAGGTCGTCCTGGGCGGCCGGCAGGCCCGGGTCGGCCGCGGGACCTTCGCCGAGGCCGATCACCAGATAGCGGTTGCCGCCCTCCGAGCCTCCGGGAAAGTCCCACATGGTGCGGCCCAGCACGTTGCGCCAACGACGTATCAGCACGTCCCGATAGGCACCTGCCTGGTAGTTGGGCTCGTCGAAGGCGAACGCCCGGGCGGTGGCCGCATCGGGGAGGTCCACGATGTGCACGCTTCCGGTGGGTGTCTCACCGTCAGCGGCGAAGGTCGGGCCCCGGGCGATCAGCTCCTTCGCGTACCGGTCCATGTAGGACCAGTGCTCCTCCAGCAACTCTTCGCGCAGGGCGAGGGAGCCCGGCCGGTCTCGGTGGTAGCAGAAGTACTCCATGACCACGGACCCTTCCGTGTCGACGGCTCCCGCTCAACCGGTTTCGGGTCACCGGTACGCGGTGGCGACGGTCCCGAGAGGACCGGCAGTGCTACCGAGGTCTGACGGCAGGGTTGGCTCCCCGGTATGACGCCTTCGGCGCGGCCGTACCCCTACCGTCCGGTCATCGCACCGAACCCGAGAAGGGGCTCCCCATGACGCTCGCGCCCGACGCCCTCCCCGCGCCCCGTCGCCCGCTGCCGCGGCGCGCCGCTCTGCTCCTGGTCCATGCGCTGCTGGCCCTGCCCGCCACCGTCCTCGCGCTGGTGCTGGCCCTGACCGGCAACGCGTCCGCCGCCGGACGGCTTCAGCGGCGCCTGGCGTCCCTCGGCGGGCCGACCGCGTCCCCGGCGGACGCGCCCCATCCGCCCACACCGGACCGTTTCCGCACCGTCGTCGGCCGGGCCCTCCGGGGCCTCCCGGCGAATGCCCTCGCCTTCGCCCTGGCCGCCCCCTCCGTGGTCCTTCTCCTTACTCGCGGCCTGCTGTACCCGCTGGCCACGGCGGGCGAGGACACCTCCCACGCCTGGGGCGGCCCCACCCCGGCAGGCGCCTGGGCCGCCCACTTCGCCATCGCCCTGGCCATGGTCACGGTGGTGGCGGTACTCCTCACCGCCACCCGCCGCCCGCACCGGTGGTAACCGACGAGAACCGCTCTCGTCCGTCGGCGTCAGCCGGTCGCGCCGTCAACCACCCCGGACAGCGCGTCGGCGGACTCCGGGGTCAGGCGGTAGAAGCCCTGAAGGCTGATCGAGTTTTCGAGGCGGCCGTCCACCACGTACTTCAGAACGCGCGTCCGGCCTCGACGGTTCTGCCAGGTCAGCTGCGGGAGCAGGTCGCCGGGGACCGGCACGTCGAAGCGCACGGGGGTCGCCGCCACGTGCACCGCCTCGGCGCCGCAGCCGTCGCCACCGAGCATCGACCAGTCGTCGTGACCCGGATGGGCCGGGTCCTCCCAGGTGGCGGGAGGCGTGCCGCAGCAGTCACCCCGCTCCCTGTCCACCACGCGCAGCCGGCTCACCACGTAGACCTGGCGCTGGTTGACGTGCACCGCGTACACCGTGTCCCCGGCGCTCGCGCCCGCCCACCTGGGCAGGGACGAGTGCACACCGCTGAAGGCAACCGGCGGCCGCTCACCCACCCGCCCCGCCTTGCGCAGGGCCCGGCACACGTCATGGGTCCACAGGACCGTGAAGGCATCAGACATGGCGTGATCGTACGGACGGAGACTGACATCGACGGCCACGCTCGTGCCAGGGTGGGCGGCATGGACTGGCAGACCGAAAGCGGCGCGGGACCGTAAAGGCGGTGTGTCATCGTCGTCCTGGACATCGACCTGTCGCGGAGACGTCTGTTGTTCACCCAGGCGGACGGCAGCCGGTAGGCGTGTCGCCCGGTCAGGGCACTGGGCCCCGCCGCTGCTGGGTCGGCGATGAGTTTGCGGGGTGGTGGCGGTCCTTACTGATACACCCACCGACCGTGAAGGGACAGTCCGATGACCAGCCTCATGGTGGACTTCATCATTTCGCTCGACGGCTACGCGTCCGCAGAGGGCTGGCCCGGGTTCTGGGGCATGGAGGGACCCGAATACCTCGCCTGGATCGACAGCGAGAGCGAGAAGCGACATGTCAGCCTGATGGGGGCCACGACCTACCGGCTCATGTCGGGGTTCGCCGCCCAGATGCCCGATGACCCCGGGTTCGCCGAGCTGAACGGCATGCCCAAGGTCGTGTTCTCGTCCACTCTGGAACCGCCTCTCTTCTGGGAGAACGCCGAGCTTGTCAGGGGCGACGCCGTCGAGGCCGTGAGGGAGATGAAGCGGACGGAGACGCGTCCGCTGCGTACCCTCGGCAGCCTGAGTCTGTGCCGGGCGCTGCTCGTGGCCGGGCTCGTGGACCGCTTCCGCGTCGTCGTCTTCCCGGTCATCACCGGCGCCACCGGGCAGGAGAGGATCTTCGACGCATACCCCGATGTCCGCCTCGATCTGGTCGAGAGCCGCACCTTCGACGGCCGGCTCCAACTGCTGGAGTACGCCCCCACCGTTCTCGACGCGCCGCCCGGCGAAGACGGTGGAGGTCCGGATCAGGCGTCCTGAGGCCGTGCCCGAGCGGTGGCGTCCGCGTCCACGGTGAACGTCTCGCCGGAGGCCGGTACGCCGACTCCGTGCCAGGTGAACGGGATTCCATTCGCCGTCTCCAGGTCCGGCCCGTCCATCAGCTGGAAGTGCACATGGGGCTGGGTGGAGTTGCCCGAGTTGCCGCAGCGGCCGAGCAGATCGCCGGGCCCCACCTCGTCGCCCGGCCGGACGCGCAGGGAGCCACGCTGCACGTGCGCGTACACGGCGTGCGTTCCGTCGCCCAGGTCGAGGACTATGTGGTTGCCCACGATGCGACGGCTGCCGCCTAGGGTCCGGCCCACCCCCTCGACCAGCCAGAAGTACAGGACACCGGCGAGCGAGCTGCGGCTCAGGTGGTCGCGCTGACCGTCCTCCGCGTGCACGACGGTCGCGGCGGCGACCGCGTACAAGGGCGCGCCGAAGGCGGGATAGTCCCGGTTGCGCTGGGCGACGGGCCAGAACCAGACGGGGGCGGGCCGGGCGGGTCCCTCCGCGGGCTCGGCCACGATGTCGATGGCGTAGGTCTGCGCCAGGCTGTGCGTCCCGTGGCTCGGGACCTTGTCGGCGGGGCTGTTGACCGCGGACCAGCGGCCGGTCACCGGGGGCGCCACCGCGACGGCGGCCGGGGAGCGGGTCCCGATCCGGTGGCGGGCGGAGCGCGCTGCCATCAGGCCGATTCCCATCGCGCCGAGCGCCGGGAGCCAGCTCCACCAGTAGGTGTAGGGCAGTTCCACGAAGCGCTCGACGACGATCTGGGCGAAGAAGACCACCCACAGCGCGTACTGAACCTTCGCGGCGATCTTCCTTCGGTTCACGGACATGTTCTCCCCCCTGAACGTAGATCGGTGCACCCCATCGGTCAGGTCACGGGGCGTGCGGCGGTGAGCACCACCAGGAGCGGCACGACTCGCCCGGCCGGTATCTCGTAGCGGCCGCGCTCCGGGGAGTGCAGCCAGCCGGCGCCCGTCAGCTGGCGCAGATGGTGGTAGACCTGGCCGGTCGTCCCGACGCCTTCGAGCGCGGTCAGTTCGGCCGCGGTGCGCAGCCCGCCCAGCACCTCGCGCAGCAGCGTCAGCCGTACGGGGTTGCCGAGCGCGGCGAACGACGCGGCGGCGTCCGACCAGTTGTCGTCCAGCACCGTCTCGGTCAGCAACCCGTACTGCCATTCGTAGCGATGCCCGGTCGGTACACGCACCGCTCCGGTGAACAGCACGGCGCCGTCCGCCTCCTCCGTCACCGGATGCCGTGCCTTCAGCGCGTCGAGCGCCCAGAAGTCGGCCTCCGACACGGCGGGCGCGGCGGGCGCCGCCTCCACCAGCTCGGCCAGGCGTCGTTCGAGCTCGGTGACACGCTCCTCCAAGTCCATGGAACGAGATTACGTAATTACGTAGTCACGTGCAAGGGTGAATCCGCGTCCCCCTCACACGGCATAATTGCGCAGTCCAGACTGCGCACCCTAGGCTGCACGTATGAACGAGACCGAGCAGACCGTCTCCGAGACGGCCGCACGCGCGGCGCACGAGATCCGCGTGGTGTACAGCCGGCTGCGGCGGCGCCTGCGGGAGACGTACGACCGCGACGAGCTCACGCCCTCCCAGACCTCCGTCCTCAGCCGGCTCGACAAGGACGGCGAGGCGTCGGTGGTCGAGCTGGCCGCCGCCGAGGGCGTACGGCACCAGTCGGTGACGAGCACCGTCGGTGCCCTGGCCGAGCGTGGCCTGGTCGGCCGCCGCCCGGACCCGGAGGACGGCCGCCGCCAGCTGGTGTACGTGACCGACAGCGGGCACACCTTCCTGGAGGACCGCCGGCTCGCCGGGGAGGGCTGGCTCGCCCGGGCCCTGGAGGACCACTGCACGGAGGAGGAGCGGCGCGAGCTCCTGGCGGCGATGGCCGTCCTGGAGCGGATCGTCCGGTCGTGAGTACGGGAATGACGCGCGCCCTGAAACGGTGGCGCCCCGAGCGGGACAAGGGCCCGGCGCAGGGCTTCGACCGGCGGCTGCTCGCCCCGATGATGACGGGGGCCGCCCTCAATCCGGTCAACTCCTCCATCATCTCGGTCTCGCTGGTCCCGATCGGGGCCGCCTTCGGTGCTCCGCCCGCCCAGACCGCGTGGCTGATCTCCGCCCTCTATCTGGCGACCGCGACAGGCCAGCCGGTGATGGGCCGGCTGATCGACCTGTTCGGGCCCCGGCGGCTGTTCCTCGCCGGGACCGCGCTGACCGGGATCGCCGGGGTCGTCGGCATGCTGGCGCCCAGTCTCGGCGTGCTCGTCGCCGCGCGGGTGCTGCTCGGCTTCGGCACCTGCTCCGGCTACCCGGCCGCCATGTACCTGATCCGCAGCGAGGCCCGGCGCACCGGCGAGAAGAGCCCGGCCGGGGTGCTGACCGCGCTCGCGATCACCACGCAGACCATCGCCGTCGTCGGCCCGAGCGTCGGCGGACTGCTCGTCGGCATCGGCGGCTGGCGCGCCACTCTCGCCGTCAACATCCCGCTGGCGCTCCTCGGCCTGTACCTCGGGGCGCGCCGCATCCCCGCGCTTCCCGGGACGGCCCGCGCGGACGACCGCGCCTGGGCGCGGAGCCTGGACCTGCCGGGGATGGGGCTGTTCGCCGTCGCGCTGTCGTGCCTGCTGCTGTTCCTGATGGACATCGGCAGCGGCGACTGGTACCTGCTGGTGCTCACCCTCGTGGCCGGGGCCGGATTCACCTGGCGCGAACTGCGGGCAGAGGAGCCGTTCATCGACGTACGGGTGCTCGGCGGGAACCTGCCCCTGGTCGCCACGTACGGCCGCGCGCTGCTCTGTTACGTCGTCACCTACGCGTTCCTGTACGGATTCACCCAGTGGACCGAGCAGGGGCGCGGGCTGTCCGCCTCGCAGGCGGGGCTGGTCCAGCTGCCGCTGTTCGCGACGGGGATCGCCGTCTCCGCCCTCACCGGACGGCGCCAGGCGGTGCGCGGGAAGCTCCTGGTCGGCGCGGTCGGGCAGATCGCGGCCTGCGCGATGCTGCTCCTCCTGCACGGCGACAGCCCCGTGTGGATGCTGCTGGCCGTCGTGGTCGTCCTGGGTGTGCCGCAGGGCCTGAACGGCCTCGCCCTTCAGAACGCGGTCTACCACCAGGCCGACGCCGACCGCATCGGCTCCTCCGCCGGGCTGCTGCGTACCTTCGGCTACCTCGGCGCCATCACCGCGTCGGCCGCCAACGGCGCCTTCTTCGGGCAGCGCGCCGACACCCCGGGCCTGCACCACCTGGCCTGGTTCATGCTCGCCGCCGGCGTCCTGTTCCTCGCGGTCACCGTCGCCGACCGCTCGCTGCGCCGTATCGGCGAGAGCTCCGAGAACGACTCCCAGAACGATGAGGAATCCCCATGACCCGCCCCGCCCTGCTCGTGATGGACCTGCAGAAGGCCGTCGTCGGCCGCGTCCCCGACCTCGACGCCGGCTTCACCCCGCGCCTCGCCCGGGCCGTCGCCGCGGCCCGTGCGGCCGACGTGCCCGTCGTGCACGTCGTCGTCGGCTTCCGGCCGGGCCGCCCGGAGGCCAAGTCCAGTCCGCTCTTCGGCGCCCTGCCCGCAGGGGCCTTCACCGAGGCCGATCCGGGGGCGGAGATCCACCCCGACGTCGCGCCACTCGCAGGCGAGGCCGTCGTCACCAAGAAGCGGGTCAGCGCCTTCACGGGCAGCGATCTCGATCTCGTCCTGCGCGGCGCGGGCGTCGACCACCTGGTCCTGACCGGTCTCGCCACCAGCGGCGTCGTACTCTCGACGCTCCGCCAGGCCGCCGACCTCGACTACTGGCTCACGGTCCTGGCCGACGGCTGCGCCGACCGCGACCCGGAGGTGCACCGCGTACTCACGGAGAAGGTGTTCCCGAACCAGAGCGAGGTCACCACGGTGGACGGCTGGATCGCGGGCCTGGGCTGACCCCGGGCCGGGTCGGGGCCGAGGTCAGCCCAGGCCCCGACCACCGGCTCACCCCGGCTCCACGGCGTCCAGATCGTCGGCGTAGTGCTCGATCGCCCGCCGGTACTGCCGCACCCCGGGGTCGTCGGAGGCGGTGGCCAGCGTCTTCAGGAGCAGGCCCACCGCCTCGCGGCCCTCGCCGCGGTTGTACAACGTCATGGCCAGGAACGCCCGGAGCGCCGGGTCCTCCGGGAAGGCGTCGAGCCCGCGCCGCAGGGTCCGCGCGGCCTCCTCGTAACGCCCCAGGACCCGGTACGTGCTCCCCAGCCCGAGGAACGCCCCGTGCCGGTCCTCGCGGGCCAGGCCCTCCCCCGCCAGCGCCCGCTCGTAGAACGGCACGGCCTCCGCCTCCAGGCCGAGGACGTCGTGCACCCGGGCGGTCTGGTAGGCGATCACGGCGTCCTGCGGATACCGCCCGGCCAGCCCCAGCAACCGCTCCCGGGCCGCCCCGGCCTCACCCTGCTCCCGCAGCCGCACGGCACGCGCCAGGGCCAGGTCCTTCTCATGGTCATCCACGCTCATGCGGCCTACGGTGGCACACCCGGATCACCCGAACACCAGCAGGCCGACGAACTCGACGCCGAGCGCCAGTGTCCCCCAGAGGAGGATGTCCACCACCGGCCGCACCGGGCGACCGGCACGCTCGCGCCGCAGGGTGAGGTGGACGGCCACGGCCGCCGGTGCCGAGACGGCCCACAGCACTGCGGCGGCCAGCGCGCCGTGCGCGGCGAGTTGGCCCCATTCCCCGGACCCCGTCCGCGCCATCAGGACCAGCGTGGGAAGTCCGGCCGCCGCCGGCACTCCGAGGAGCGTGGCCGCCACCACGTACCGCCGACGCGCACCACGCCCCCGGCGCCTGCCGAACCAGTGCGCCGCGGCCACCAGCGGCAGAACGTAGACGAAGGTGAGCAGTGTGCTCAGCACCCAGAGCAGCGGCGCGCCCGCCACCAGCATCACCACGAGGGACCCCTCGGGCGCGGCCAGCCGGCCGGACCACAGCGGAGCGGACGCGAGGAGGGCCACGCACAGGACCGCGACGGAGACGGACGACGGCGCCGACCCGGCGCGCTCGGCCGCAAACCCTCTGTCGAGCCGCGTCATGCGCCCTCCCCCGCTCCGGCGCACCTTAGGGCACACCCCCCACCACCCGCACCCCCACGCTGTGCGAGTTGCCGCATGCGGACCGTTACCCGCACCATGGGATTATCGTCCGGGTCGGCTCGTACGGCCTCACCGCCAGGGACGGGATGGGTGCTGCTCATGGCCAGGTACTTCGAGAACGGCGCCGGTGAACTGGTGTCCGACGCGTTGGCCGGTTTCGCCCGTGCGCACGCGGATCTGGTGCGGTACGACGCGGCGGACGGCTTCGTCACCGCCCGGCACCCCGCGCCCGGGCGGCGGGTGGGGCTGTTGTCGGGGGGCGGGTCCGGGCACGAGCCGCTGCACGCGGGGTTCGTCGGTGCGGGCATGCTCGATGCGGCCTGCCCGGGGAGGGTGTTCGCCTCGCCGCACAACCGGCAGATCTTCCGGGCCTCGCGCGCGGTGGCCGGGCCGGACGGCGTGCTGCACATCGTGAAGAACTACACGGGCGACCGGATCAACTTCGGCATCGCGGCCGAGCGCCTCGCCGACGCGGGGATCGCCTGTGCGCGGGTCCTCGTGGACGACGACCTGGCCACCGACTCGGAGGACATCGCCGCCGGACGCCGCGGCACGGGCGCCACGGTGCTGCTGGAGAAGGTCCTGGGCGCCGCCGCCGACACGGGGATGGGGCTCGAAGAGCTGGCAGAGCTGGGTACGGGCCTCGCGGGCCGGTGCCGTACGCTCGCGGTCGCCTCGGCAGCGCACCACGCGCCGGCCACCGGTGAGCCGGCGTTCGAACTGCCGCCCGGTGAGCTGGAGTACGGGGTCGGTATCCACGGGGAGCGCGCCGCGCGCACCCGGGAACAGGGCACCGTGGGCGCACTGGTGGAGGAGATGACCGGGGCACTGCTGGACGCGTTGCGCCCCGGCCCCGAGGAGTCCGTCGTCGCTCTCGTCAACGGGCTCGGGGCCGTCACCTCGCTCGAACTGTACGCGGTGTTCGGCGAATTGGGCCGGGTGCTGGACAGCCGAGGGGTGCGGCTCGCGCGCCATCTGGTGGGCGAGTACGTGACGGCGCTGGACATGCGGGGTTTCTCCCTCACGCTCATGGCGGCCGACCGGGCCGCCCTGGACTTCTACGACGCGCCCGTGCAGACCCCGGCACTGCGGTGGTGACCGGTCAGCCCCCTGCGGGACGAAGGTACGAGGAGGGCCCATGACGAGCGACGCTCTGGACGGCACGCGCACCCGTGACTGGGCGGGGCGCTTCGCGGACTCGGTCCACGCCACGGAGGCCGAACTGACGGAGCTGGACCAGCAGGCGGGCGACGGCGACTTCGGCGCCAACCTCGCCGCCGGGGTCGGGGCCGCCGGTCCGCTGCTCGACCGGCTGGGGGCGTCGGCGGGCCCGGGCGACCAGCTCGGCGCCCTGGCCGCCGCCTTCCTGGACGAGGTCGGCGGGACCAGCGGACCGCTGTTCGGCCTGCTGTTCCAGGCGATGGGCCGGGCCGCCGGCTCCGGACCGGGGCTGACGACGGGCGTGCTCGCCGACGGTGCCTCCGAGGGTCTGGCCGCCATCCGCCGCGTCGGGGACGCGGCGCCAGGCGACAAGACGCTGGTCGACGCGCTGGCCCCGGCCGCCGACGCGCTGCGGGCGGCCGGGGACGCGCCCCCCGCCGACGCCCTGGCCGCCGCCGCGGACGCGGCGTGGCGAGGGGTGCGGGAGACGGCGTCCCAGGCGGCGCGCATGGGACGGGCCAGTTACCTGGGCGAGCGGGCCACCGGCGTCCCGGATCCGGGGGCCGTGGGCATGGCGCTGTTCTTCGCGTCCGCAGGGGGAACGGTACGGACGCTGGCGCCCCACCTCGCCGGTGACTGACCCGCCCGCCGCTCAGGGGCCGAGGCGGCTGCGGGCCCAGCTGAGCAGTTCGGGGTCGGCCAGGCTCGTCACCCACAGGTCGGCCTGCTCGCCGTCCGGGTCCGGCGGGCGCGTCCCGATGCCGATGACCCGGAGGCCCGCCCGGCGCGCCGACTCCATGCCGGTCAGCGAGTCCTCCACGGCCAGGGCCTCCTCGGGCGGTACGCCGCAGAGGCGGGCGGCCGCCCGGTAGACGTCCGGTTCGGGCTTGGGCCGCACCTCCTCCCCGGCGACCACGACATGCTGGAAGCAGCCGAGGAGCCCGGCCCTGTCGAGGCACGACTCCACCGTGGCCCGGGGGCAGTTGCTCGCCACCGCGAGCGGGCGGTGGCGGGCGGCGAGCCGGACCAGCGCGGCGGCGCCCGGCATGGTGACCGGGTCCTCCTCGACCAGCGCCGTGAAGGTGCTCAGGAGGGTGTCGGCGAAGTCGCCGGCCAGGTCGGGCTTTCCCGTCTCCCGGGCCATCAGGGCGCCGCACTCGATGTAGTGCACGCCCTTCGCCCGGTCCGCGAACCCGGCGGGCGAGGCGAGCCCGTAGAGCCGGAACGTGAGGGTGCGGGCCTCCTGCCAGTGCCTTTCCGTATCCATCAGGGTGCCGTCGCAGTCGAAGACGAGGGCGGACGGGGACCAGGAGAAAATGCGATGAGCTGTCATGTAACCGCCGTTCTCGGAGGCTGCGCCGAACCGGTGAGGTACGAGGGCGCAGACATGTGCCGGATGGCACACCTGTGAAAGGGAGGAATCGGACGCGGGCGTCGCTCCGTGAGCGCGGCGGCCAGGTCGATTCCGCTGGGCGCCGCAACGGACTCGCGACCCCGAGAGTCAGCCCGTCCGAAACATCATGACCATTACGTTATTTCGACGGCCCCGAATTCCGCAATCACCAATTCGAGTGCACCGGAATACATGAAGAAGTACCGGCCGACTGCGCGGCCCCCTCGATGAATAATAGGATCGTCGCGCGATGCGACTGGGCCCCTCGCACAGGGACGGGACGGGCTTTCACGTCGCGGCGCTAGCACGCATGAGCGAAGGTGGAACAGGTGCAGGACAGGGCGCGCGCGACCCGGAAAGTGCTGCTGGAATCGGCGGCACATCTATTCGTAGAACGGGGATATGCGGGCACGAGTGTCAATGACATAAGTGACCACTCGGGAAAGACCAGCGGCGCGATCTACTTCCATTACTCCAGTAAGGAAAAGCTGGCCCTCGCCGTCGTCCGCGAGCAGTTCGCCACCTGGCCGCAGCTCGCCGCCGTCTACGCCGCACCCGGCGTCCCGCCGCTGGAGAAGCTGGTCGCGCTCAGCTTCCGCGTCGCCCGGTCGCTCAGCGAGGACGTCGTGGCGCGGGCCGGCGCGCGGCTGTGGGCGGAGCGGCGCACCATCGGGGCGCCCGTGCCGACACCGTTCGGCACCTGGGCGCTCGCGTGCGCCCGGCTCCTCGCCCAGGCCCGGACGCGGGGCGAACTGGCGGAAGGGGTCGAGCCGTCGGCGGCGGCCGTGGCGCTGGTGTGCGGGTTCTACGGGCACTGCACCCTGACCGACGAGATGCCGGGCAAGTGGGGCTGGCCGGAACGGCTCGAAGAGTGGTGGCGGCTGGCCCTCGCCTCGCTCCAGGCGGAGCCCGACGCGGCGGGCCTGCTCGCCCGGGCCCGCGCCCGGATCCCCGCGCAGCCGGACGGCTCGGACGCCGGGCGGCCGGCCGCCGCCACCCCTCCCCGGTGACGGGCATCACAGGCTCCGGCCTCTTGACGCCCTCCTTCCAAACCGGTTTGGTTGTCCTCGTTCGACCAGTCAAACCGGTTTGAAGGCGCCTGTCTTCGGCCCGCGGCAAGGAAGTCCAGGCCCATGGCACGCAAGCCCACCATCGCGGATGTCGCCCGGCGGGCCGGTGTTTCACGCGCCACGGTCTCCTTCGCCCTGAACGACCGGCCCGGTGTCGCCGAGGAGACGAAGCTGCGGATCCTCGCGGCGAGCCGGGAGCTCGGCTGGACCCCCAGCCGTCAGGCCCGGGCCCTCTCGCTCGGCAAGGCCGGCGCCTTCGGGCTCGTCCTCGCCCGTGACGCGGAGCAGGTCGGGGCCGACCCCTTCTTCCCGGCGTTCATCGCCGGGGTCGAGGCGGTGATCGGGCAGCGCGGCGACGGGCTGATGATCCACATCACCGCCCCGGACAACGAACAGAGCGTCTACCGGCGCCTCGCATCGGAGCAGCAGGTGGACGGGGTCCTCCTCACCGACCTGCGCCGCGACGATCCGCGTCCCGCGCTGCTGCGGGAGCTCGGTCTGCCGGCCGTCGTGGTCGGCCAGCCCGAGTGGGGCGACGGCCTGACGGCGGTGAGCCTGGACGACGAACCGGCGTACACCGCCGCCGTCCGCCACCTCGCGGAGCTGGGCCACCGGCGCATCGCCCACGTCGAGGGGCCGCAGGAGCTGCTGCACGCCCACCGGCGCCGGACCGCGTGGGAGCAGACCCTGCGCGCGCTCGGCCTGCCCGAAGGACCCGTGCTGCCCGGCGGCTTCACGCCCGAGGGCGGCGCGCAGGCGACCCGGCAGCTGCTGGGCTCCGCCGAGCCGCCGACCGCGATCGTCTACGGCAACGACCTCGCCGCGATGGCCGGGCTCTCGGTCGCCCAGGAGCTGGGTGTCCGCGTGCCCGACCAGTTGTCGCTGGTCGGCTACGACGACGCGCCCCTGACCCGGTACAGCTTCCCGCCGCTCGCCTCCGCCCGGGCGGACGCCCGCGGCTGGGGCGAGGCGGCGGCCCGCGCGCTCGACGCGGTCGTCGCCGAGGGAGCCGCCGACCATGTGCGGCTGCCCCCGGCGCAGTTCGTGCCCCGCGCGTCGATGGGGCCGGCGCCCCGCCGGTGACGTAACGGGGCAATCGACCGGTCGTGCTCGCGCCGACCGGGAATTCCGCGCGGCGACGAGGCCGCGTGAACAGTTCGGAGATCAATCATGCTGAGGAGAACGGCGTACGCGCTGCTCGTGCTCGCTCTCGCGGGCACGGCGACGGCCTGCGGCCGGTCGGCTCCCGATCCGGCCACCGCCGCCGAGGCGCGCGGCCCGATCACGGTCTGGCTTTCCAACAACGCGCAGGAGGTGCAGTGGGGCAGGGCGATGGTCGCCGCGTGGAACAAGGCCCATCCCGACCAGCACGTCACCGCGCAGCAGATCCCGGCCGGCAAGACCTCCGAGGAGGCCATCAGCGCCTCGATCATCGCGGGGACGACGGCCTGTCTCGCCTTCAACACCTCGCCGGCGGCGGTGCCGACCTTCCAGAAGCAGAACGGCCTCGTCCCCCTCAGTGACTTCCCGGACGGCGAGAAGTACATCGCCGGTCGCGGCGGCTCCCTCACCGACCAGTACCGCTCCACCGACGGCAAGTTCTACCAGCTGCCGTGGAAGAGCAATCCGGTCATGATCCTCTACAACAAGAAGCTGTTCGCGAAGGCCGGTCTCGATCCCGAGCACCCGAAGCTGGCCACGTACAAGGAATTCCTGGAAACCTCCCGGACGCTCGTGCACAGCGGCGCCGCGAAGGCCGCGATATGGCCCTCGCCGAGCAGTGACTTCTTCCAGCCCTGGTACGACTTCTATCCGGCGTTCGCCGCGCAGAGCGGCGGAAAGCAGCTGATCGAGGACGGCAAGCCGCAGTTCGACTCGGCGGCGGGCCGGCAGGTCGCGGCGTTCTGGCGCACGCTGTACGCGGAGAAGCTGGCGCCCCAGGAGCAGTATCCGGGCGACTCCCTCAACGACGGCAAGGCCGCCATGGCGACCGTGGGCCCGTGGGCGGTGGCCGCGTACAAGGACAGTGTGGACATCGGGGTGGCACCGGTGCCGACCGCCGACGGCGGGAGCGGGAAGCACTCGTTCAGCGACGAGAAGTCCGCGGCCATGTTCAGCGCCTGCGAGAACCGGGCCACCGCCTGGGACGTGCTGAAGTTCGCGAGCTCCGCCGCACAGGACGGGAAGTTCCTGGAGGCCACCGGCCAGATGCCGATGCGCGAGGACCTGACGGCCAAGTATCCCGGCTACTTCGCGAAGAACCCGATGTACAAGGCGTTCGCCGACCAGGCGGAGCGCGTGGTCGAGGTGCCGAACGTGCCGGGCTCCATCGACATCTGGCAGACGTTCCGCGACGAGTGGACGAAGTCGGTCGTGTTCGGCCGCGAGTCCACGGACACGGGGCTCCGCAAGGCGTCGTCCGACATCACCGGCCTGCTGAACGAGTACGGGGACCCGTCATGAGCGTGAACCTGGACGCGGCGCCCGGCGCCGTACACACGAGTGGGGCCGCCCCGCGCGGCAAGGCACGGCGCGGTCTGTCGCGGGCCGGCGCGCTGTTCGTGTCGCCGTACGTGCTGTTCATCGTGGTGGTCTTCGCGGTCCCGCTGGTCTACACGGTGTGGATCTCCTTCCACCGCTTCTACTTCACCGCGCCGGGCACGGACATCGACTCGCCATGGGTGGGTCTGTCGAACTACCGGGACGTCTTCACGGACCCGGTGGTCGGGCAGGCGTTCCTCAACATCCTGATCTTCCTCGTCATCAACGTGCCGCTGACGGTGGGCCTCTCGCTGGTGCTGGCGGCGGCGCTGAACTCGAAGATCCGGGGGCGCGGGTTCTTCCGCGCCGCGTTCTACGTGCCATATGTGACGGCGAGCGTGGCCCTGGTCGCCGTATGGCAGTTCCTCTTCGGCTCGGACGGGTTCGTCAACCACCTGCTCGGCTCGCACGCCCCGGACCCGTCGTGGCTGGTCAACTCGCATCTCGCGATGCCAATGATCGCCGTGTTCGTGACCTGGAAGCAGCTCGGCTTCTTCGTGATGCTGTACCTGGCCTCGCTGCAGAACGTCGGCAAGGAGCTGTACGAGGCGTCCGCCATGGACGGCGCGGGCAAGGTGCGGCAGTTCTTCTCGGTGACCGTGCCGGGCGTACGGCCGGCGACGACGCTCGTCGTGATCTACGCGATCATCACCGGCGCCAACCTGTTCAGCGAGCCGTACCTGCTGACCGGCGGCGGTGGCCCCGACCACGCGTCGACCTCGCCCGTCCTGCTGATGTACCAGAAGGGCATCGAGCAGGGGCATCCCGACTTCGCGGCCGCTCTGGGCGTCGTGCTCGTCGCCTTCGTGATGGTCGTGTCGATCGCCGCCCGCAAGCTCACCGAGAGGGGCGACTGACATGAGCGCCGCCACACCGAGGCCCACCCGCCGCTTCGCCAGGGGCAGCGCCGTCCGCTACGTGCTGCTGTCGCTCGGCGCCGTCGCCTTCCTGTTCCCCTTCTACTACATGATCGTCGGCTCGCTGCGCGGGCAGACGGTCGGTGACCTGTCGGCCGCGGTCCCGTCCGGGCTGACCGGTGACAACTACGCGGCAGTCAACAGCGCGATCTCGCTGGGCCGGTCCCTGCTCAACTCGGGGATCATGACCATCGGGGTGCTGATCTGCACGCTGGTGTTCGGCGTGCTCGCCGGGTACGCGCTGGCGCAGCTGCGCTTCCGGGGCAAGGGGGCGGTCTTCGCGGCCCTCCTGCTCGTGCAGATGATCCCGTTCCAACTGCTGACGCTGCCGCTGTACGTGCTCGTCGTCCGCGACTACGGGCTCGGCGACAACTACCTGGGCATGATCCTGCCGTTCGCGATCAACTCGACGGCCGTGTTCCTGTTCCGCCAGTTCTTCGCGCAGATGCCGCAGTCGCTCTTCGAGGCGGCCCGCATCGACGGCGCGAGCGAGCTGCGCATCCTGTGGCGGATCGCGCTGCCGATGGCCCGGCCGGCCGTGCTGACCGCGCTGCTGCTGACGTTCATCGGTCCGTGGAACGAGTTCCTGTGGCCGTTCCTCGTCACCAAGAACGCGGACATGCAGCCGCTGGCCGTCTCGCTCGCGAGCTTCCTCTCCAACCTTCAGGGCACGGTGGCCAACCCGGCCGGTGCCCTGCTGGCCGGCGCCTGTGTGCTGGCCCTCCCCGCGGTGGTCCTGTTCCTCCTGTTCCAGCGCCACTTCACCTCTACCGACATCGATTCCGGAGTAAAGGGCTAATCGCCATGAGCAACACCACCACCGCCACCCGCATCCCCTACCGCATGGTGCGCAAGGGTGTGGTCATGTCCCCGCTGGCCGGAGAGGCGAACGAGGTCGAGGGTGTCCTGAACCCCGCCTCCGGCCGCACCCCGGACGGCACCCTGCACCTGCTGCCGCGCCTGGTCGCCGAGGGCAACGTCTCCCGCGTCGGCCTCGCCGAGGTGACCTTCGACGGGGCGGGCGTGCCGAACGGCGTCGAGCGCCGCGGCACCGTCCTCTCCCCCGACGAGGGCTGGGAGCGCGGCAAGAACAACGCCGGGGTCGAGGACCCGCGCGTCACCTGGATCCCGTCGCTCGGCAAGCACGTCATGAGCTACGTGGCCTACGGCCCGCTCGGCCCGAAGCCGGCGCTCGCCGTGTCCGAGAGCCTCACCGACTGGACCCGCCTCGGCCCGATCCAGTTCGCCTACCAGCCGGACCTGGACACCGACCTCAACCTCTTCCCGAACAAGGACGTCGTCCACTTCCCCGAGCCGGTCCCGGGCCCGGACGGCGAGCCGGCGTACGCGATGCTGCACCGCCCGATGTGGGACCTGGGCTGGTTCCGCCCGGGTGAGGGCGTCCACCTGCCCGCCGGGGTCACCGACGAGCGGCCCGGCATCTGGATCAGCTACGTCCCGGCCGCCGAGGTGGAGGCCGACATCACCGCGCTGACCCGGCCGCGCGACCACCGCCTGCTGGCGCTGTCCGAGTTCCCCTGGGAGTCCCTGAAGATCGGCGGCGGCCCCGCCCCGATCCGGGTGCCCGAGGGCTGGCTGCTCATCCACCACGGCGTGTCGGGCTCCATCGAGGACCCGTGGGCGCAGAACCAGGACGTGTCGTACGCGGCCGGCGCGATGATCCTCGACCCGGCCGACCCGTCCCGCGTCCTCGCCCGCTCCGACCAGCCGCTGATGGCGCCGGAGACCGAGGAGGAGCGCTCGGGCACCGTCCCGAACGTCGTCTTCCCCACGGCGATCGAGGAGATCGACG
Organism: Streptomyces sp. NBC_00523; assembly: GCF_036346615.1. NCBI lineage: Bacteria > Bacillati > Actinomycetota > Actinomycetes > Kitasatosporales > Streptomycetaceae > Streptomyces > Streptomyces sp. NBC_00523. The sequence goes on from NZ_CP107836.1 coordinate 451,949, forward strand.
GCGAGCTGTACGTGTTCTACGGCATGGCCGACGCGCACATCGGCGTGGCCCTTCTGGAGCGCACGGCATGACGGACGGCGCCCTGGGCATCGGCCTGGCCGGCTGCGGCGGGTTCGCGGAGTTCGTCCTGGACGCGATCGCCGGGCTCCCCGGCCTGCGGCTCGCGGCGGTCGCCGACCCCTCGCGGGAGCGGTCCCGGCTGCTCGGTGAGCGGCACGGCGTCCCGGCGCTGGGTTCGCTGGACGAGCTCCTTCAGCGGGACGACGTGGCGGCCGTGCTGATCGCCACCCCGCCGGCCACCCATGCCGCGATGGCCACGGCCGCGCTGCGCGCGGGGCGCCACGTCTTCTGCGAGAAGCCTCTCGCCACCACGACCGAGGACGCCTCGGCGGTCGTCCACGAGGCACGGATCGCCGGGCGCGCCCTGGTCGTGGACCACGTACTGCGCTACAACCCGCTGCTGCGGGCCGTCGAGCGGCTGACCGGGCGGGGGCTGCTCGCGCCGCCGCGCCGGTTCCTGTTCGAGAACGACGCGTCCGACGAGGACCTGGGCCCCGGCCACTGGTTCTGGGACCCGGCACACAGCGGCGGCATCTTCATCGAGCACGGCGTCCACTTCTTCGACGCCGCCCGGGCCCTCCTCGGCACCGACCCGCTGAGCGTGCGGGCCACCGCGGTCGGCCGCCCCGGCGGCCCGGTCGACATGGTCAGCGCCGATGTGGTGCACCCCGGGGGCGTGCTCGCCTCGCACCTGCACTCCTTCACGCACGCCCATCGCGCCGAGCGGCAGCTGATGCGCCTGGACCACGGGTTCGCGGAGAGCCGGATCAGCGGCTGGATCCCCGTATACGCGGAGATCACGGCCTGGGTGGACGAGGAAGGCGCCCGCGCCTGGGAGGAGTTGCCGGGGCTGCGGGACGACCTGCTGGCCGTCGAAGGGTTCCGGCCCGGCGGCGGTGAGCGGATCACCGTGCGCGTGGAGCGGCACGCCGGGTCCGCCGCACCGGCCCGGGGCCGGGGCGAGGAGCGGACCGTGCCGCACCGGGTGACCGCGGTCCTCGACCTCGGCGGCGAACCGCGCAAGCCGTATGTGTACGCGCAGAGCGTGCGCGCGGCGATGGCCGACCTGGTGCGGGCGGCCCGGACCGGCGTGCCCCCGGTGGCCGGACCGGTCAGCGGTTTCGCGGCGGTCGCGGTCGCCGAGGCGGCCACGGTCGCCGCCGCGACCGGCGCCGAGCAGCACGTGCTGTCCCCCGGCCCGGCCCTCTTCGAAGGAGTCCCCGCATGAGCTGGTGGCAGGACATGGTCTGCTACGAGGTCTACCCCCGGGCCTTCGCCGACTCGGACGGGGACGGCACGGGCGACCTGGCGGGCCTGACCGCGCGCCTGGAACACATCAGGGACCTGGGCGCGGACGCCGTGTGGTGCACCCCGTTCTACCCGTCCCCGCTGGCCGACGGCGGCTACGACATCGCGGACTACACGGGGGTCGCCCCGGACCTGGGGACGGACGCGGACGCCGGGCGGCTGACCGCCCGCGCCCATGAGCTGGGCCTCAAGCTCATCGTGGACCTCGTCCCGAACCACACGTCGGACCGCCACCCGTGGTTCCTGGACGCGCTCGCGGCGGGCCCGGGATCGGCGGAGCGGGAGAGGTACCTGTTCCGGGCGGGCCGGGGCGCGGCGGGCGAACTGCCGCCGAACGACTGGCAGTCGGCGTTCGGCGGGCCCGCCTGGACGCGGGTCGCGGACGGCGAGTGGTACTGCCATCTGCACGCCCCCGAGCAGCCCGACCTGAACTGGCGCGACCCGAAGGTGCGGGACGCGTTCATGGAGGTTCTGCGCCACTGGCTCGACCGGGGTGTGGACGGCTTCCGGGTGGACGTTGCGCACGCCCTGTTCAAGGCGGAGGGCCTGCCGGACGCGGGGCCCGGGCAGCACACCGACCCGCTGCGCAACCACCTGATGCCGTACTACGACCAGGAGGAGCTGCACCCGCTGTACCGCGAGTGGCGGGCGCTCCTCGACACCCATCCGGCGCCCCCGGGTGCGGTGGCGCCGCACGACCGGGTGATGGTCGCGGAGTCGGCCGTCTTCGATCCGGCGCGGCTGGGCCGCTACATCCGGCCCGACGAGATGCACCAGGCGTTCAACTTCGCCTTCCTGGAAGCGGCGTGGGACGCGGCGGAGCTGCGCCGCGTCATCGACGACTCGTTCGGTGTGCCGGGCGCGGCCGTCACCTGGCTGCTCTCCAGCCATGACGCGGTGCGTCCGGTCACCCGGTACGGCTCGCTCGCGCGGGCCCGCGCCGCCGCGCTGCTGATGCTGGCGCTGCCGGGCTCCGCGTACCTCTACCAGGGCGAGGAGCTGGGCCTTCCCCAGGCCGAGGTGCCGGCCGACCGCATCCTCGATCCGCTGTGGGAGCGGTCCGGACGCACCGAGCGCGGGCGCGACGGGGCGCGGGTGCCGCTGCCGTGGTCCGGCGCGCAAGCCCCGTACGGCTTCACCACGGCGGATGCCGGGGCCACCTGGCTGCCGCAGCCCGAGGGCTGGGCCGGGCTCACCGTCGCCGCGCAGGAGTCGGACCCCGGCTCGACCCTCGCCCTGTACCGGGCGGCGCTGCGGCTGCGGCGCGCCCATCCGGCCCCGGATCCGGCGGCGCCGCCCGTCTGGCTCTCGGAGCCGGGCGTGCCCGTCCTGGCCTTCCGCCGCGGCGAGCTGGTGTGCGCCGTCAATCTGGGCGCCGGGCCCGTACGTACGCCCGGCCGCCCGCTGCTCAGCAGTGGACCGCTCGACGGGGACTTGCTGCCGCCCGACACGGCCGTGTGGTTCCTCGCCCCGCCCTCTTCCCGTACCGCCCCTGGAGACACCGATGACGACGCCCGTGACTGAACCGACGCCCCGGACCGACCTGTCGGGGCTCGTCAAGGCGTACGACGTACGCGGTGTGGTGCCGGACCAGTGGGACGGGACGACGGCGGAGCTGTTCGGTGCCGCGTTCGTCCGGGTCACCGGTGCGGACGCGATCGTGACGGGGCACGACATGCGGCCCTCCTCCCCCGGTCTTGCCCGGGCGTTCGCGCGGGGCGCCACGGCGCGGGGCGCCGACGTCACGGAGATCGGGCTGTGCTCGACGGACCAGCTGTACTACGCGTCGGGTTCACTGGGCCTTGCCGGCGCGATGTTCACCGCCTCGCACAACCCGGCCCGGTACAACGGCATCAAGCTGTGCCGGGCCGGTGCGGAGCCGGTGGGGCAGGACACCGGTCTCGCGGAGATCCGGTCGCTCGTGGAGCGGTGGACGGAAGAGGGCGCACCGGCCCCGGCCGCCCGCGCGGGTGCCGTCACCGGCCGGGACACCCTGGCGGGGTACTCCGCGTATCTGCACTCCCTGGTGGACCTGTCCGCGATCCGCCCGCTGAAGGTGGTGGTGGACGCGGGCAACGGCATGGGCGGCCACACGGTCCCGACGGTGCTCGCGGGGCTGCCGCTGACGGTGGTGGAGATGTACTTCGAGCTGGACGGCACGTTTCCGAACCACGAGGCCAATCCGCTGGAACCGGCCAACATCGTGGACCTGCGGGCGCGGGTGCGCGCCGAGGGCGCCGATCTCGGGCTGGCCTTCGACGGCGACGCGGACCGCTGCTTCGTCGTGGACGAGAACGGCGACCCGGTCTCCCCGTCGGCGATCACGGCCCTGGTCGCCTCGCGCGAGCTGGCGCGGCACCCGGGCGCGACCGTCATCCACAACCTCATCACCTCGCGCGCGGTGCCGGAGGTGATCCGTGCGGCGGGCGGCACCCCGGTCCGTACCCGGGTCGGCCACTCGTTCATCAAGGCCGAAATGGCCCGCACCGGGGCGGTGTTCGGCGGTGAGCACTCCGCGCACTACTACTTCCGCGACTTCTGGAACGCGGATACGGGCATGCTGGCCGCGCTCCACGTGCTCGCCGCGCTCGGCGGCCAGGACGGCCCGCTGTCCGCGCTGACCAGCCGCTTCGAGCGGTACGCCGCGTCGGGCGAGATCAACTCCACGGTCACCGACCAGGCCGCCCGCACGGCAGCGGTCCGCGCGGCGTGGGAGTCCCGCCCCGGCGTCACGGCCGACACCCTGGACGGGCTCACCGTCAGCGGCACGGACTGGTGGTTCAACCTCCGCCCGTCCAACACGGAACCGCTGCTGCGGCTCAACGTGGAGGCGAGTACCGGGGAGTTGATGGCCCGGGTCCGGGACGAGGTGCTGGCGACGGTGCGCGAGGCCTGACGGACACCGCCGGGCACAATGCGGGCCATGAGCCTGCACTACGAAGTCGTCTTCACCTGCTTCCTCCGCGCGGACACGCCCGCCCCGGTACTGGACGCCCTGCGGTGGCACCTCGGCCTGACCGAGGAGCCACCGCAGGGGCACGGCGGGGGTGAGTACGCGTATCCGCTGCTCACCCCGGACCCGCACAGCCGTCTGCCCGGCGGCGACTTCGCGTCCCTGCGCCTCCAGGACGAGGGGTGGGGCCTGTACAGCCGCAACTACTGGCTGGACGACGACATGGGCGAACTGGTCACCGTTCTGGACCTGCTGGCCCCGCACGTCGCGAGCCCCTGCTTCGGCGGCTGCTTCCGGGAGGAGTACGACACCGAGCCGACGCTCTTCACGTTCCGGGACGGCACCTACGGCCCGCTGAAACCGTGACGGCCGCGCCGGTCAGCCGGCGTCGTCCGTCAGGGTGATGGTGAGGGTGTCCTCGTCGCGGGTGAGGTGCTCGATGGTGACCGAGCCCTCCGCGCCGTTGTAGGCGCCGGTGCCCCCGGTGACGGCGAACTCGTGCGTCCAGCGGCGTGAGTCGAGGGGCAGTTCGGTCACGGCGGGGAGCGGGCGCTGGAAGGCGGTGGAGGCCGTGATCATGCCGTCGGTGAGGGCCAGGACGAGCGTCGCCATGACGAAGGAGCCGTCGGGGCCCACGGTGACGGGCAGGCAGTGCGCGTTCTCGGTGCCGACGGCGCGGCCCTCGGCGTCCGTCAGGTCGTAGCGGACGTAGTACGGGACGCCGACGGTCAGGACGTCCGGAATGTTGGCGCCGGTGCGCCTGCCGTGCAGGGTGAGCTGCCGGTCGGCCCTCCGTGCCGCGTGGGCGGTTCCGGCCGCTCCGGCCACCAGTCCGCCGGTGATCGTCGCCGCCGAGGTCAGTCGCATCATGCTTCTGCGGTCCATGCGGGTCATCCCGTGCCTCACACCCTTGCTCGTCTCCTGCGCGGTGCGCGTTCGCACCCCACGGGTAACGGCGCCCGGGCCCGGAACGGATCGCCCTCCGCCGGAAGATCACCGGAACGCACGAGCCCCCTAGGCTTACGGGGTGGAGATAACCGTACGAACCGCCGCCGCGCCGGACCTTCCCGCGCTGCTCGCCCTCTACCGCGAGCTGAACCCCGACGACCCCGCCCTGTCGCCGGAGACGGCCCGGGCCGGGTGGGAGCGCATCGCGGCGCAGCAGGGGCGGACCGTTCTCGTCGCGGAGGCCGGCGGGGCCGTCGTCGGGACGGCCGACTGCATCGTCATGCCGAACCTGACCCGGGGCGGCCGGGGCATCCTCTTCGTGGAGAACGTGGTGGTCGCCGGGGCGGGCCGCCGCCGAGGCGTCGGGCGGCGGTTGCTGGACGCGGTGGTGGGCCTCGCGGAGGAGGCGGGCTGCTACAAGGTGCAGCTCCTCGCCGCCGATGACGCGTACGTCCACACGTTCTACGCGTCGTGCGGCTTCGAGCCGCGGGCCCAGGGCTTCCGGCGCTACCTCGCGCGCGAGGCGTGACCCGTGGCGCCGCTCAGCCGTCGGCGCCGAAGCGGTCCGGGGCCAGCGTCTTGAGCAGGGCGTTGACCACCAGGTCCGTCGAGGCGGCCATGTCCACGGCGCCGGGGGCCAGCAGCCATTGGACCTGGAGGCCGTCCATCACGGCGATGACGGCGTTGGCCGCGTGCTCGACCTCGCCCGTCCCGTCGTCGGGGAGGCCGCACACCTCGCGGAGCGCGTCGGCGACGAAACCCCGCAGTCCGTCGTAGCGGTCCCGGAAGTAGTCCTGGGCGGGGTGGTCGTCCGTGACGGACTCCGCCGACAGGACGGCGTACAGGCGGACGATGCCCTCGCGTTCGGCGTTGCGGGTCGCCGTGTCGACCAGGTGGCGCAGGAACGCCAGGCCCTGCGGGCGGTCCGGGCCCAGCTGCTGGATGTCCGACTCGTCGCGCAGTTCGAGGACGCTGGTGAGCAGGAGCGCCTTGGACCGGAAGTAGTGCAGGACACCGGCCTGGGTGAGGCCGACCCGGTCGGCGATCTCGGCGAGCGAGGCATTGTTGTAGCCACGGGCCGCGAAGGTGTCCATCGCGATGTGCAGGATGTCCCGTTGCCGCTGCTGGGCTTCCGGGCTCCGGGGCGTGCGGGGCTTGGCCGACCGGCCGGACCTGCGTGCTGACTGGTTGCTCACCGGCACAGCTTAGACCGGCGGGAACGGGGGTCAACGGGGGCGTCAGGGCCGCTGAACCGGGGGCCGCGGGCGCGCGGAAACCGCCCGCACCAATGCGCGCACGACCACTTACTAACCACTTAGTGGGTGTGCTTTCATATCGCCGTCGTCCACGGAGCCCGCGCCCTGACACGGTGTCCGAGGGACGCGCCATGTCCTCCCCCAGGCATGACCGAAGGAGAGCCGCACATGTCCCACGACACTCCCCCGCGCCCACGGGCGCGCGCCGCAGGCGCGGCCCTGGCCATGGCCGTCGCGGCCGTCGGCCTGGCCGGCAGCGGTACGGCCGCACAGGCCGCCGACCCGACGGCTCAGGTATGGGTCACCACCCCCGACGGCGCGAAGAGACTGTCCGCCGAGGGCTCCGTCGCCTTCACGGGCTCGCCGCAGAGCGTCGACATCCGCGTCGACGCCAACAGCAAGGGCCAGAAGTTCACCGGCGCGGGCGCCTCGGTCACGGGGGCCTCGGCCCACCTCATCCAGGGCCTGCCGCAGGACAAGCGGAACGCGCTGATGAGCTCGCTGTTCTCGTCCGCGGGCGACGGCATCGGGCTCAGCTATCTGCGCCAGCCGCTCGGCAGCAGCGACTTCAACGCGGACAACAGCCTCTACACGTACGAGGACACCCGCGGCTCCTTCTCCATCGACCGGGACAAGGCCGAGATCATCCCGGTCCTGAAGCAGGCCACCTCGGTCAACCCGGCCATCCGCTTCATGGGCACCCCCTGGTCGTCGCCCGCCTGGATGAAGACCAACAACGCGCTGAACGGCGGCAGCCTCAAGACGGACAGCTACCAGGCGTACGCCGACTACCTGGTCAAGGCGATCAAGGCGTACGGGCAGCAGGGCATCACGCTGACCGACCTGACCGTGCAGAACGAGCCGGAGTTCGCGGCGAGTTACCCCTCGATGACCATGACGTCGTCCCAGCAGGCGGACTTCTTCAAGGTGCTCGACCGTACGCTGACGGCGGCGAACCTGCCGACGAACCTGCTGGCCTTCGACCACAACTGGGACCACCCGAACTACCCGTTGGAGGTGTTCAACGGGACCCCGGGCATGAGCCGGGTCATCGGCGCCGCGTTCCACTGCTACGGCGGCGATCCCTCCGCCCAGCAGCAGGTCGTCAACGCCGGGAAGCGGGTGTTCTTCACCGAGTGCTCCGGTACGGAGAGCGCCGACCGCTCCACCACGTTCGCCGACACCCTCAAGTGGCACGCCGAGAACCTCGTCGTGCAGAACATGCGCAACGGCGGCGAGACGGTCATCGACTGGAACCTGGCCCTGGACCAGAACGGCGGCCCGCACCAAGGCGGTTGCTCGGACCGCTGCAACGGCGTCGTGGAGATCGCGAACGGCAACGTGACGCGCAACGCCGAGTACTACGTGCTGGGTCAGCTCTCCAAGTTCGTCAAGCCCGGCGCCACCCGCATCGGTTCGACCAGCCAGGGCAACGGCGGGGTGGAGAACGTCGCCTTCCAGAACCCGGACGGCACCCGTGCGGCGTACGTCGTCAACTCGGCCACCAGCGCGCAGAAGTTCTCGCTGACCGACAACGGCAGGTCGCTGGTCTACACGCTGCCCGCGGGCGCGGTCGGCACCTTCGTATGGAGCGGGACCGACGGTGGGACCACGGAGCCGCCCACGGGCTCCATCGACCAGTCCGCCTGGTACCGGGTGAAGAACGCCGGCAGCGGTGCCTGCCTGGACGCCGCCGACTGGGGCACCGCCGACGGGACCGCGCTCCAGCAGTGGAGCTGCACCACCGGCGCCAACCAGGGCTGGCAGTTCCGGTCCGCAGGTGACGGCACCTACCAGGTCGTCAACCGGCACAACAGCAAGGTGTGGGACGTCGACGGCGGCCCCGGCGCGACCGCGTCCGGCACCCGCGTGCACCTGTGGTCGTACGTGGGCGGCACCAACCAGCAGTGGCGGGCGGAGCCCTCCGGCGCGGCCGGCCGCTACCGCTTCGTCGCCCGCAACAGCGGCAAGTGCCTGGCCGTGGACGACGGGTCCACCGCCAACGGGGCGCACCTCTCGCAACAGCCGTGCGACGGATCGGCGGCGCAGACGTTCTCCCTGGAGAGCTGAGCACCCCCGGCCGTGTGCCCCCGCGAGCGGTCCGCTCACGGGGGCCTCGCGCATACGCCGCCGGCCTCAGCCGAGTCCGCGGTGGGCGGCCCACAGCGTGCCGGCGCGGCTCGCCCCCTCGGCGATCAGGGCCGCCAGTTCGGGCCGGTCGGGCACCGGGAACGACACGTACGCGCCCCGTCCGCCCTCCACCGGTCGCCCGTACGCCTTGGCGGCGAGGTGGCCGTCGGGGAGGAGCCGGATGTTGAGGGTGGTGAGCTGGAACTCCTTCCCGCGCCGGGTGTCGGTCCAGCGGAGCTCCGGCGGGACCGTGATGTTGACCGCCAGTGCGCTCACTTCCAGGTCTCCGCTCATCCCCGCATGATCCCACGTGCCTCCGCGCGCCGGGGCGTGCGGCGCTGTGCGCTTGGGCCGCCGTGCTCCCGGGGGTCTCCGCACGCTCTACCGGGGCCCGTGGGCGGCGGAAATGATGAGCACACCGCAGGTCAACCTGGTGATCCGCACCCCTGCGGCGGAAGGAGCCCAAGGTGTTGCTTCTCATCTCTCCGGACAGCGTCGAGGAAGCCGTCGACTGTGCGAAGGCGGCGGAGTATCTGGACATCGTCGATGTGAAGAAGCCCGACGAGGGGTCGCTCGGCGCCAACTTCCCCTGGGTCATCAGGGAGATCCGGGAGGCGGTCCCGGCCGGCAAACCGGTCTCCGCGACCGTGGGCGACGTCCCGTACAAGCCCGGCACGGTGGCCCAGGCGGCGCTGGGGGCCGTCGTCTCGGGTGCCACGTACATCAAGGTCGGGCTCTACGGGTGCACGACGCCCGACCAGGGGATCGAGGTGATGCGGGCGGTCGTGCGGGCGGTGAAGGACTACCGTCCCGAGGCGCTGGTCGTCGCCTCCGGCTATGCCGACGCCCACCGCGTCGGCTGCGTCAACCCGCTCGCGCTGCCCGACATCGCGGCCCGGTCCGGCGCCGACGCGGCCATGCTCGACACGGCGATCAAGGACGGCACGCGGCTGTTCGACCACGTACCGCCGGAGGTCTGCGCCGAGTTCGTCGGTCTCGCCCATGCCTCCGGGCTGCTCGCGGCCCTCGCGGGCAGCGTGAAGCAGGCGGACCTCGCCACGCTGACCCGTATCGGCACGGACATCGTGGGGGTGCGCGGGGCGGTCTGCGAGGGCGGTGACCGCAACGCCGGAAGAATCCAGCCGCATCTGGTGGCCGCGTTCCGGGCGGAGATGGACCGGCACGCCCGGGAGTTCGCGGCCGGCGTCACCCTCGCGGGCTGACCGCCGGAATGCCGACCTTCGAAGAGGCGGGGCGCGGGATCCCCGTCACCGACCCGGCCACCGGGGAGACCTGCGGCCAGGCCCCCGACATGCGGCCGGACGAGCTGGACGCGGTGATCGGCCGAGCCCACCGGGCCTGGTCCGGGTGGCGGGCCGACGCCGCCGCCCGGACGCACGCGCTGCTCGGCGCGGCCGGTGCCGTGGAGGCGGCCGGTGACGAGCTGGCGCGGCTGCTCACCCGGGAGCAGGGCAAGCCGCTGGCCGAGTCGTATGCCGAGGTCGCCCGCACGGCGGCCCGGCTGCGGTACTTCGCGGACCTGGCCCCCAGGACGCGGCGGATCAGCGACGGCCGGCCCGTGCGCAGCGAGGTCCGCTGGCGTCCCGTCGGGCCGGTCGCGGCGATCGTGCCGTGGAACTTCCCGCTGCAACTGGCGGCGGCGAAGTTCGCACCCGCGCTCGCGGCGGGCAACACGATGGTCCTCAAACCGTCCCCGTACACCCCGCTCGCCACCCGGCTGCTGGGGTCCGTTCTCGCGACCGCCCTGCCCGAGGACGTGCTGACCGTCGTCACCGGGCGCGAACCCCTCGGGGCGCGCCTCGCGTCGCATCCGGGCATCCGGCACGTCACGTTCACCGGTTCGGTGCCCACCGGGCGGGCGGTCGCCGAGGGGGCGGCGGCCTCCCTCGCCCGGGTCACCCTGGAACTGGGCGGGAACGACGCGGCCGTCCTGCTGGACGACGTCGATGTGGAGGGCGTCGCGGACCGGCTGTTCTGGGCCGCGTTCCGCAACTGCGGGCAGGTCTGCATGGCCGTCAAGCGGGTGTACGCCCCCGCCCGGCTGCACGCGGAGGTGGTCGAGGCGCTGGCCCTGCGGGCGAAGTCCGTCACGGTGGGCAGCGGCCTCGACCCGGACACCCGCATCGGCCCGGTCAACAACGCCCCGCAGCTGGCCCGGGTGGCCGAGCTCACCGGACGGGCGCTGGCCGACGGCGCCCGGGCCGCGGCCGGCGGGCACCGGCTGGACGGACCCGGCCACTTCTTCGCCCCGACGATCCTCACCGATGTGCCGCCCGGCAGCGCGGTGGTGACGGAGGAGCAGTTCGGTCCGGTCCTGCCCGTGCTGCCGTACGGGAGCGTCGACGAGGCGGTCGACGCGGCGAACGGCACGGGCTTCGGCCTCGGCGGCTCCGTCTGGGGCACCGATCTCGACCGAGCGGAGGCGGTCGCGGACCGGCTGGAATGCGGGACGGCCTGGATCAACCACCACGCGGAGCTGTCGCTCGCCCAGCCGTTCGCCGGGATCAAGGACAGCGGGGTCGGCGTCGCGGGCGGGCCGTGGGGGCTGTACGGAAATCTGCGGCCGTTCGTCGTCCACCGCCCGGAGGTGCCATGACCAGGAGATTCCGGGCGGCGGTGCTGCGCGGGTACGAGGAGCCGTTCGCGGTCGAGGATGTCGTCCTGCACACCGAACCCGCACCCGGTGAGCTGCTGGTGGAGATCGCGGGCGCCGGGATGTGCCGGACCGACCTCGCGGTGCGCCGGTCCGCCGGGCGCAGCCCGCTCCCGGCGGTCCTCGGCCACGAGGGAGCCGGGGTAGTCGTGGCGTCGGGCGGCGGGCCCGGTACGGAGACGGGCGTCGGCGACCCTGTGGTGCTGAGCTTCGACTCCTGCGGGCACTGCCGGAACTGCCGGGGCGCGGCCCCCGCGTACTGCGACTCCTTCGCCGCCCTCAACCTCTTCGGCGGCCGTGCGCAGGAACCGCCCCGGCTCGGCGACGCGGACGGGAAGGCGCTGGCTCCCCGGTGGTTCGGCCAGTCCTCGTTCGCCGAGTACGCGCTCGTGTCCGCCCGCAACGCCGTGCGCGTCGACCCCGCGCTGCCCGTCGAACTGCTCGGTCCGCTCGGCTGCGGCTTCCTCACCGGGGCTGGGGCGGTGCTCAACACCTTCCGCGCCGGGCCCGGCGACCCGCTGCTGGTCCTGGGCGCCGGGGCGGTGGGTCTCGCCGCGGTCATGGCGGCGGTGGCGTCCGGTGTGCCGGTCGTGGCGGTGGACCGGCTGCCGCGGCGGCTGGAGCTCGCCGAGCGGTTCGGGGCCGTCCCGCTGTCCGCCGACGCGGCCGGGCTGCCGGAGCGCGTCCGCCGGCTGACGGACGGCGGCGCCCGGTACGCGCTGGACACGACGGCGTCGCCCGCCCTGATCAACGACGCGCTCCGGGCGCTGCGTCCGACCGGGACGCTGGGTCTGGTGGCACGGCTGCACAGCGCCCTGTCGCTGGAGCCGGGCACCCTGGACCGGGGCCGGAGCGTCCGCCACATCTGCGAGGGGGACGCGGTGCCGGGGCTGCTGATCCCCGTACTGACGGAGCTGTGGCGGGCCGGGCGGTTCCCCTTCGACCAGCTGATCCGTACCTATCCCCTGGCCGACGTCAACGAGGCCGAACGCGACTGCGAAGCGGGCCGGGTGGTCAAACCCGTCCTGATCCCGGAGGGAAGAAGCCGATGAACGAGGCATGCGGTACGACGTCCCAGGACCTGGCGGCGGAAGGCGTGGACGGGGGTGTGGGGCTGACCGCTCTGCTGGTCGCCGCCGCCCGCGCGATCGAGACCCACCGCCGTGACAGCCTGGCCCGCGACATGTACGCCGAGCACTTCGTACGGGCGGCCCCCGCCTGCGCCGGGTGGCCCGTGCGCATCGAGGAGGTGCCCGACGGGGACGGGAACGCGCTGTGGGGCCGGTTCGCCCGCTACTTCGGGCTGCGGACCCGGGTCCTGGACGACTTCGTCGTGCGGTCGGTGCTCACGGGCGCCCGCCAAGTGGTGCTGCTCGGGGCCGGGCTGGACACCCGGGCGTTCCGGCTGGACTGGCCTTCGGACTGTGTGTTCTACGAGGTCGACCGGGCGGGCGTGCTGGCCTTCAAGCACCAGGTGCTGACGGAGCTGTCGGCCGCGCCGAGGGTGAACCGGGTGCTCGTTCCGGTGGATCTGCGCGACGACTGGGTCACCGCGCTGACCGCGTCCGGCTTCGACCCGGCGGCGCCGAGCATCTGGCTGGCGGAGGGGCTGCTGTTCTATCTGCCGGGCCCCGCCGAGACGTATCTCGTGGACACGGTGGACCTGCTCGCCACCGAGGGCAGCGCCCTGGCCTTCGAGGCGAAGCTGGAGGCGGACCTCCTTGCGTACCGGGACAGCGCGATCTACACGGCGACGCGGGAGCAGATCGGCATCGACCTGCTCGGTCTCTTCGACCCGGGCCCGCGCCCCGACTCGGCGGGGCGGCTCGCCATGCGGGGCTGGTCCGCGTCGACGCACACGCCCTTCGAGTTCACCCGTCGCCACGGGCGCGGCCCGCTGCCGGAGCCGAACGACGCGCTGGAGGGGAACCGTTGGGTGTTCGCGTATCGGCGCCGGACGTGATCACTACGGCAACTCGCGCGTGAGCCAGACGATTTCGCCGTCCTCGTCCGTGGAGATGTGATCCCGTACGAAGTCGAGCTTCTCCAGGACGCGGAGCGAGGGCTCGTTCCACGTCCGGACGGTCGACCAGAGCCGTCGCCGCCCGGTCGCGGCGGCGGCGCCGAGCACGGCGCGGGCTGCCTCGGTGGCGTAACCCTGGTTGTGCGCACGCCGGAAGAGCTCGTAGGCGATCTCGGGCTCCTCCAGGGTGGAGCGGCCGATGATCAGTCCGCAGTATCCGATGAAGTCGCCCTCCTCGCGGCGCTGGATGGGGAGGAGGGCGATGCCGGTGTCCTCCGTGCCGGCGAGGAGACCGGCGATGCCCTTGCGGGCGCGCTCGACCGTGTAGTTCTCCTCGCCGCGTTCGGACAGCAGCTCGCTGAACTCGGCGGCGTCGGATTCGGCCCAGGGGCGCAGGATCAGCCGCTCGGTCTCCAGGTGGTACGGCATGGTCGTGTAGGTCGGCATGCCCCTACTCTGCCGTACGGCCCCGGGCGGCCTTTCGCCGAGGCCGGGTCGCGGGTGCGGAGGCGAGCCGGAGCGCGCGGCCGGTCAGCGAGGTGTCGTCGCCGAGCAGGGCGGCGGGGGTGCCGGTGAAGACGACCCGGCCGCCGTCGCTGCCGGCCCCGGGCCCGATGTCGATGACGTGGTCGGCGCGGGCGACGACGCGGAGATTGTGCTCGACCACGACGAGCGTGGCCCCGGCGTCCAGCAGGTCGTCGAAGAGTACGTTGATCCGGTCCACGTCGCTGGGGTGCAGTCCGGTGGTCGGCTCGTCCAGGACGATCCGCTCGCCGGACAGGTCGTCCACGCCGCAGAGGTGGCGCGCGAGGAGGAGGCGCTGCTTCTCGCCGCCGGAGAGCGTGTCGAGGGACTGGCCGACGGCGAGGTAGCCGAGGCCGACGCGTTGCTGCCAGGACATCGCCGCGACGATCCCGGGGTCGTCGGGGAACAGGTCCGCGAGTGCGTGCGCGGCCATGGAGAGCACGTCGGCGATGGTGCTGCCGCCGACCGTGACGGCGAGGGCGGTGTCGTTGAAGCGCAGGCCCCCGCACACGTCGCACGGGGTGGAGACGTCGTCCAGGAACGCCAGCTCGGTGGTGAGGTGGCCCTTGCCCCGGCAGGCGGGGCAGGCGCCCTTGGAGTTGAAGCTGAACCAGGACGGGTCCAGGTCCGATGCCCGCGCGAACGCGCCCCGGACGTGGTCGGCCACGCCGAGGATGGACAGCGAGGTGGACCGCTGTCCGCCGCGCAGCGGGTCCTGGCCCACGACGGTGAAGCCGGGTTGCTGGGCCGGGAGTTCCTGGGTGGCGAGGGAGCTCTTGCCGGAGCCCGCGACGCCGGTGACGGCGGTGAGGACGCCGAGCGGGATCTCCGTGTCGAAGCCGGTCAGGTTGTTGGCCCGGGCCTTGCGGACGACGACGGAGCCCTGCCACGGGCGGGCCTTGGTCGCGACCTTCAGCGGGGTCCCGAGCAGCCGCCCGGTCACCGTGCCGCTCGCGCGCAGCGCGTCGGGCGTGCCCTCGAACTCGATCCGCCCGCCGTCGGCCCCGGCGCCCGGGCCTACGTCGATGACGTGGTCCGCGATGCCGATCAGCTGCCGGTGGTGCTCGACCACCAGCACGGTGTTGCCCGAGTCCCGCAGTTGCAGCAGCAACTGGGTGAGGAGGTGGACATCCACGGGGTGCAGGCCGACCGAGGGCTCGTCGAACACGTAGGTGACGTCGGTGAGAGCGCTGCCCAGGTGCCGGACGATCTTCACGCGCTGGGCCTCGCCGCCGGAGAGGGTGGAGGAGGTCCGGTCCAGCGAGAGGTAGCCCAGGCCGACGGAGCGGAGGGCGTCGAGGGTGGCGCGGATGCCGTCGAGCGCGGGTTCGACGCGCGGGTCATGGGTGTCCGCCAGCAGTTCCCGCAGCCGGGTGACCGACATGGCCGACCAGTCCGCGAGGGAACGGCCGTCGATCAGGCTGGCCCTGGCCGCCTCGTTGAGCCGGGCGCCGTGGCACTCCGGGCAGGTGTGCCGGGTGGTGATGCGGTCGAGCTCCTCGCGGACCTGTGCGGAGATCTTCGTCGGGTGGTTCTTGACAAAGGTGTCGCGCATGCGGGTGATGACGCCGTCGAAGCGGGCGGTCTTCGGGAACTCGGGTTCCGGGTCGGGCAGTTTCAGCTGCTCGGCGTGGAGGAAGAGGTCCATCTCCTCGTCCGTGTAGTCCTTCAGCGGCTTGTCCCGGTCGAACAGACCGCTGTACGCGAACCGCTTCCACCGGTATCCGCCCCGCCGGAACAGGCTGAAGCGGACGGGCCCCTCGTTGATGGACTTCTCCGGGTCGATGAGTTCGGCCGGGTCGATGTCGACCACGGTGCCGATGCCCTCGCACCTCGGGCACATCCCGGTCGGGTCGTTGAAGGAGTACGCGGGTGTGTACCCGGCGGAGGGTTCGCCGATCCGCGAGAACACGAGCCGCATCAGCGGTGCGACGTCGCAGGCGGTCGCCACGACGGAGCGGGCGTTGCCGGTGAAGCGGCGCTGGTCGATCAGCGCGGTGAACGTGAGCCCGTCCATCGACTGGACCTCGGGCGCGGGCAGCTGCGGCAGCCGGTTGCGTACGAACGTCGGATAGGCGTCGTTGACCAGCCGCTGGGCCTCGGCCGCGATCGTGTCCAGCACCAGCGAGGACTTGCCCGAGCCGGACACCCCCGTGACGACGGTGAGCGCCTTCTTGGGGACGTCGACGGTGACGTCCTGGAGGTTGTTCGTCGCCGCGCCGACCACGCGGATCACCCCGGCCGCATGCGCATCGCTCATCCGGGGATCGTACTCAGCCACCTGCGCCCTCCCGGGTGACGTCGCCCGGCATTTCGCGTGCCGGGCGCCCCGGAGGGTCAGCCGGTGGCTGCGTTGAGCAGGTCGAGCGCGCTCTGCTGGCAGCCGTAGTCGGTGGTCCCGCCGCCGCCGTTCCAGTGCGGGCCGTACTGGTCGAGGGCGTTGCGGTCGCGGTCGTGGGCGGCGTCGGCCCAGCGGGTGAGGGGTGCGGCGTACGGGTGGTCGGAGAGCGCGCGGTTGAGGGCGCCGAGGCCGCGCACATAGGCGCCCTTGAAGCTGGGGCCGTCCCCGGTGCAGCCGTCGCCCTCGCCGGGCTCGCGCAGGACGCCGTCGGTCTGGAGCCGGACGGTGGACGCGTCGGCGAGGCCGCGCGCGGTTGTCAGGAGGGCCTGGTCGCCGGTGGCGCGGTGCAGTTCGGTGAGCGCGCCCAGGACGACGCCCTGGTTGTAGGTCCAGGTGGGCTGGCCGTTGTTGGCGCAGTTGCCGTCCAGGCCGTCGTTGATCATGCGGTCACCGTTGATCATGCCGCTGCGCTGGAACCAGTCCCACTCGTTCTTGGCCCGGTCCAGGTACACCGTGTCGCCGGGGATGCGGTTGTGCAGGGCCGCCGTGAGGCCGAGGAAGAGTTCGTTGGTGATGGCGTTCTTGTAGTTGCCGTCGGTGTTCCACCGGACCCCGCCGCCGCAGGTGCCGTTCCAGTTGGCGAACATGTGGTCCGCGTCGGCCCGGGCGGTGTCGAGGTAGCGGCTCTCCCCGGTCAGGTCGTACGCGGCGATCCAGGCGAGGCCCCACCAGCCGGTGTCGTCCAGGTACTCGTTGCGGAACTGGCCGCCCTGGGCGTTGATGTTCTTGTCATACGTGTCGGCGATGGCGTACCGGTAGCTGCCCATGCCGGTGATCCGAATGTTGTCGATGACGGTGGTCAGCGCGTTGGCCGCCGTCCACCAGCCGTTGCCGCCGAAGAGTTTGGTGCCCCGGTCGTACGACATCATCAGGGCGGTCGCGGCGGCGGTGCTCCTGCTGCCCGCGTTCCAGGTGGTGCGGGCCCAGGGGGTGCACGCGATGGCGCCGCCGCCCGCGGGCTGCCCGCAGGCGCGCAGGGCTCCGACGCCCTGGGTGTTCCAGTCGTCCACGTTGTACATCTGGGTGCGCCAGCCCCGGCCCCCGGACGGCACGGCGGTGTCGCCGAGCTTGCTGCCGGACGCCCAGGTCCTGCCGCCGTCCATGGAGCGGTCCAGCCAGACGTGGTCGCCCGCCCCGCCGTTGTCGAGGGAGCCCCAGCCCATCGCGTCGGTGTCGTCGATGTGCAGGGCGATCGTGCGGGAGTCGACGGTGGCCGTGACGGGAATCCGGTCCTGCGGACTGAGCGCCGGGTCCCGCGCGTCGCAGTACTTGTTGCACACCGCAGCCTCCGGGGCAGCGGCGGCGGGCACGGCGCCCACGAAAAGCGCGGACAACGTTGTCAGTACGGCGCCGATGAGGGCCGCCCGGGGACGCGCAGGATTCATGGAGGG
This sequence comes from Streptomyces sp. NBC_00523, assembly GCF_036346615.1. Lineage (NCBI taxonomy): Bacteria > Bacillati > Actinomycetota > Actinomycetes > Kitasatosporales > Streptomycetaceae > Streptomyces > Streptomyces sp. NBC_00523. Next base: position 469,618 of record NZ_CP107836.1, read on the forward strand.
CTCCCGGAACGAGTGGGGGCGGCGGAGAGCGCTCCGCCGACGCGCAGGAGAACGCTCTCCGACGCTAGCGAAGCGCCATGAGCACGTCAACGGCGCGCGCACGGGCCGCGCGGCGAAGAGCACCACCCCGGCCGCGGCCTCTCACCCGGCGCCGGGGTCCGGCCAGGCCGCGACCAACGTGTCCACGTCCGGGAAGCGGGGGCCGCCGATCGGTGCCCGGAGCGATTCACCGGCGAGCCAGCACACTTCGCCGGGGCTGCCGTCGCCGAGGTCGAACAGGCAGCACACTCCCCCGGCGGCCGCCGCGAGACCCGTGAACGTCTCCCGGACGGTGGCGGAGCGTTCGAAGAGGCGACTCATCGCCGAGGTCGCCGCCCAGAACTCCATGGACGCGTAGCCCGGGTGGTGGGCGGACGTGAAGCGGACCGTGGCGTAGATGTAGCCGACCTCCAGCCGCCCGTCGGCCGCCGGGGCGTAACCGGGCCGGTCGGCGTAGGCGCGTACCGCGTCGTCCAGGCCGAACAGGAGCGTGGTATCGAGGTCGAGTGTGCCGCCCCCGGAGCAGTCGACCGGGGCGCTCCCGAAGTCCGAGGTGAAGGGGAGCGTGAGCCGGTCGCCGCCGGGCAGCGTGACGTGGAGCGGAGTCCCGTCGGGATCCGGTGGGGCCAGCTCCGTCAGCGCGGCCAGCGCCCCGGCGACGTTCTGCGGGCGCAGGTAGATGTCGTAGCCGTAGGTCAGCCCCATGAGCGATGCCCCTCCCCCTCGGCCCTGCCGGTTGCACCTTCTCATGAACTCGCGGCCGGGCCCTGACGGTTTTTCGCGGGCCCGGACCCCGTCAACCGGCCGCGTACGCCAGCGGTGGTGCGATCGCCTGGGCGTCCGCTCCCTCGCCGACCCACAGCCCGATGAACAGCGCCGCCGTCGCTTCCAGGAGCCCCGCGCGTTCCAGTCCGCCGCCCGGCACCGGTTCGCACCCGGTGTCCCGTACGAGCCGGCGCACGCGCGCGAGGGACGGTTCGTCGTCCCCGCACACCGGTACGGCCAGCGGGCGGCCGTCGAAGACGGGCGGACGCATGCGCCATACGTCCTCGTGGCAGAGGTTGAACGCCTTGACCACATGTACTCCGGGCGCGGCCTCGGCCAGTTGCTCCGCCGCCGAGACGCCCCCGCGGGTCAGCAGCCGGAAGCCGGGGCCGACGGGGTTTGAGCAGTCGATCAGCGCCTTGCCCCGGAGCTCGGGACCCAGGTCCCGCACCACCTCGGCCCCGGCGCCGAAGGGCAGCGCGGCGAGCACCACATCCCCAGCAGCGGCTGCCTCGCACAGCCCGGCGGCCTGCGCGCCTCCGCCGAGCCGTCCCGCGAGCCGCCGCGCCCGCTCCTCGTCGCGTCCGCCGACGACGACCTCGTGCCCCGCCCGCACCCAGTGGGTGGCGAGCGCGTCCGCCATGTTCCCCGCGCCCAGTACGCCGATCCTCATCACGCATGTCCTTTCGCCGACGGCCCGTTCAGCCGTTCGCATCGACGCTAGAACGCGGCTCGGGCACCATCTGGTACGTGACCACCGACGCCTTTCTCGCCGACTGCCGCGCCCGCCTGGCGTTCGACCTGCTCTCCCACACCTGGAACGCCGTGGTGCTCTGGTCCCTGCGCGACGGCCCCCGCCGCCCGGTCGAACTGCGCGAGCACATCGGCTCGATCAGCCCCAAGGTGCTCACCGAGACGCTGCGCCGCCTCCAGTTCAACGGGCTCGTGTCCCGGCAGGCGTACCCCGGCTCCCCGCCACGCGTGGAGTACGCGCTCACCGGTCTCGGACGCACCCTGCTGGGGCCCATCGACACCATCGGGGCGTGGGCCTTCGAGCACGGCGACGAGGTGATGGCGGCGCAGGACTCCGGCGCGGACGAGGGGTAGCGGCGGGCGGGACCGGGCTCAGGGCAGGATCGAGTCGACGTACCCGCCGTCGACGCGGAGGGCGCCGCCCGTGGTGGCGGAGGCGTACGGCGAGGCGAGGTAGACGACCATGTTGGCGATCTCCTCGGGCTCGATGAGGCGTTGCAGCAGGGACTGGGGGCGGTGCTTGACCATGAACTCGTGCTGGGCCTCGTCCCAGGGGAGGTCGTCGCCGACTAGTTCGCGGACGAAGTCCTCGACGCCACCGGTGTGGGTGGGTCCCGCGATGACGGAGTTGACGGTGACCCCGGTGCCCGCGGCGTCCTTGGCGAAGCCGCGGGAGACGGCGAGCAGCGAGGTCTTGGTCATGCCGTAGTGGATCATCTCGGCGGGGATGACCACGGCCGAGTCGCTGGCGATGTTGAGGACGCGCCCCCAGCCGTTGTCCTTCATGCCCGGCAGGTAGGCGCGGATGAGCCGGACGGCGGAGAGGACGTTGACCTCGAAGTAGCGGCGCCACTCCGCGTCCTCGATCTCCAGCGGGTCGGCGGAGCCGAAGACGCCGAGGCTGTTGACCAGGATGTCGACCGCCGGTGCGGCCTCCAGGACGGCCGCGGTGCCGTCCTCGGTCGCGAGGTCACCCGCCGCGCCGGTGACCTCCTCGCTCCCCGAGGCGGCCCGTACGGCGTGCACGGCCTCGGCGACCCGCTCCTGGCCGCGGCCGTTCACGACGACATGGGCACCGGCCCGGGCCAGCCCGACGGCGATGGCCTCGCCGATGCCCTGGGTGGAGCCGGTGACCAGGGCGGTACGGCCGGAGAGATCGATGTGCATGGCGGGTCCTCCTCGCGCCGGGGCCGGCGACACGGCCCGCGCGGGTCAGTTGAGGGTGTCGGGGTCCGGGCCGGTGCGCAGTCCCCGGTCGAGGGCGGCGAGGTCGGCCAGGTCGGCGTCGGTGAGCTCGAAGCCGAAGACGTCGAGGTTCTGCCGGATGCGGGCGGGGGTGACGGACTTGGGAATCACGATGTTGCCCGTCGCCAGGTGCCAGCGCAGCACGACCTGTGCGGGGGTTACGCCGTTGGCCTGAGCGATGCGCACGACCGCCTCGTCCGCCAGCACCGCGCCCTGGGCCAGCGGGCTCCACGCCTCGGTCGCGATGCCGTGCTCGGCGTGGAAGGCGCGCAGTTCGGCCTGCTGGAGGCCGGGGTGCAGCTCGACCTGGTTGACGGCCGGGACGGTTCCGGTGTGCTCCATGAGCCGCCGCAGGTGGGGGACCTGGAAGTTGGAGACGCCGATCGCGCGGGCGCGGCCGTCGGCGAGGATCTTCTCCAGCGCCTTGTACGTCTCCACGTACAGGTCCCGGGCCGGGGTGGGCCAGTGGATGAGGTAGAGGTCCACATGGTCCAGGCCGAGCTTGTCCAGGGAGGCGTCGAAGGCGGCGAGCGCCTGGTCGTAGCCCTGGTCGGCGTTCCACAGCTTGGTGGTGACGAAGAGCTCCTCCCGCGGCAGGCCGGAGTCCGCGATGGCCCGGCCGACACCGCGCTCGTTGCCGTAGACCGCGGCGGTGTCGATGCTGCGGTACCCGGCGTCCAGGGCGTGCCCGACCGCGGTGGCGGTCTCGTCGTCGGGCACCTGGAAGACACCGAAGCCGAGCTGGGGCATGCGGACGCCGTTGTTCAGGGTGAGGGTGGGCACGGAAGTCATGGGGGGTGGTCCTTTTCGTGTTCGTCGTATGCCGTGCGGCGAGCCGGGCCGGCTCGCCGCACATGCATGCAAGCGCGCCTTACATGCATCCACAATACTTGCACACGCTCACTAATGCAATCGACGGCTTCCCGCGTCGGTCACTCCCCCACGTGCAGCCCGAAGCCCGTGCGGCCCGTCGGTTCCAGGCCCTCCTTGAGGTGCAGGGACGGGATCTCGTAGTCGCCGAAGTTCTGGCGGCGGTACGGGACCGGGGCGGTCGTCTCCAGCGTGAGCAGGCGTTCCCGCCAGGCCTTGGCCGCTTCCGGGTAGTCCGCGTCGGTCATCCGGTCGGTGCCGTACAGGACGAACGGCGGGAGCACCTCGAGGCCGGGGTAGTGGAGGATGCCGTGCTGGATCGGGAAGAGCAGGTCGTCGATGGGGCCGTTGATGCCCCGGGGCGCGTAGTGGGATTCCAGGCCGCCGACGGTCACCGAGAGCAGGGCGCGGCGGCCCGCGAGGGTGCCTTCTCCGTAGCGCTCGCCGTACTTGGTGTCGCTGTGCTCGCCAACGCCGTACGCGAAGTGGAACGTGAACACGCGGTCCACCCAGCCCTTGAGGATCGCGGGCATCGTGTACCACCACAGGGGGAACTGGAAGATGACGGCGTCCGCCCACAGCAGCTTCTCCTGCTCGGCGCGCACGTCCGGGGTGAGCGTCCCGGCGTCGAAGGCGCGGCCGGAGTCGCGGGCCGGCCTGAGCGGGTCCGAGGCGTCGGGCCCGTAGTCCGCCGCGTCGACGGTGGTCTTCCAGTTCATCGCGTACAGGTCGCTCACCCGCACCTCGTGCCCGGCCGCCTCCAGGGTCGAGACCGCGAGGTCCTTGAGCGAGCCGTTGAGGGACTTCGGCTCGGGGTGGGCGTGGACGATGAGCGTCTTCATGGGAACGCACTCCTTCGGATCGGATGGGTTCGATCCTGGACGCCGAGACGCCCGTTGTTCAGGGGCGCCGCTTCCGTCGGACGGGACTTCCTGGTACCGGCAGGGCCACCCTCGCGCGGGCCGGGCGTGGCCATACTGGGGGCATGGACGATCTCGCGGGATTCCTGCGGACCCGGCGCGCCCGGGTCGACCCGGCCTCGGCCGGCATCTCCGCCGACAGCCGCCGCCGGGTGGACGGGCTGCGCCGCGAGGAGGTCGCGCACCTGTCCGGGGTGAGCGTCGACTACTACGTACGCCTGGAACAGGGACGCGCGACCCAGCCATCCGAGCAGGTCCTCGACGCGCTCGCCCGTGTCCTCGGCCTGGACGAGACGGAGCGCGAGCACCTCGACCGGCTCGCCCGGCAGCGGCGCCGGTGCGCGAAGACGCCCGGCGGGCGGGTCCGGCCCGAGCTGCTGCGCGTCCTCGACCTGGTGACCGACGCACCCGCGCTGATCATGGACCACCGCATGGACGTCCTCGCGGGCAACCGCCTGGCCAGGCTGCTGTACGGCCGGGCGCTGCCGGGGATGAACACCGCCCGGCACCTCTTCCTGGAGGAGACCGAGCGGGGTCTGTACGCGGAGTGGGAGCAGTGCACCCTGGACGCGGTCGGCCACCTGCGGCTGGCCGCCGGCAAGTATCCGGACGACGCGCGGCTGGCCTCGCTCATCGGGGAGCTGTCGATGGGCAGCGACCGCTTCCGCCGGCTGTGGGCCCGCGCGGACGTGCGGGCCCGTACGCATGGGCGCAAGGTGTACCGGCACCCGCTCGTCGGTGTGCTGGAGCTGCACCAGGAGAACTTCTCGCTGGTGGACGCGCCGGGCCGGGAGATGATCGTGCTGTCGGCGGCGCCCGGCAGCCCGGCGGAGGACGGCCTGCGGCTGCTGTCCGGGCTGGGGGCGGAGAGCGACGGCGCGCCCGACCGGCCCCCCGTCCGTGAGGAACGCCCCCGCTAGCGAGCCGCCTCGAAGCGCGCCAGGTGGTCGTCGCCGAGCCGGACGTCCCGGGCGGCGAGGGCTTCCTCGACGTGCTGGACGCGGCTGACGCCGACGATGGGGGCGATGCCCTGGTGCTGGAGCCACGCCAGGACGACCTGGTTCTTCGTCGCGGAGACCTCATCGGCCACCTCGTCCAGGACCGCGAGGACCCTGGTGGTGCCGGGGTGGTCGTACGTGGCGGGGAACGGCTTCTCCGGGCGCGTGTAGGAGCCCCAGAGCAGGGAGCTGTACGCCCACACCTCCAGCCCTTCCGCCTCTGCGATGTCCAGGTCGTCAGGGGTGAGGTGGCGGTGGCCGCCCTCCGCGACGGGGGTGAGCGGGCGGGGCTGGACGAGGGAGTGGCGCAGTTGCAGCGCCGTCCACGGCTCGACGCCCTGCTCGCGGGCCAGGGACCGGGCGCGCTCGACGCGCCAGGCGGGGTGGTTCGCCGCGCCGACCCGCAACGCCACGCCCTTGGTGACCAGTTCACCGAAGGCTCCGACCGTCTCCTCCAGGGGGACGGTGCGGTCCTCGGCGTGGGCCCACAGCAGGTCGACGTGGTCGACGCCGAGGCGCTCAAGGCTCTCCGTCATGCCCGCGTGGACGGCGCGGGCGGAGAGGCCTTCGGCGCTCTCGGGCCAGGAGTGCGGGACGAGCGGGTTCTGCCGGACCTTGGTCGCGATCCGCACGGCGTCGCGGGCGCCGGGGCGGGCCGCCAGCCACGCGCCGATGACGCGCTCGCTGGCACCGCCGACGCCGCTGGGATCGGCCCAGAAGGAGTAGCAATTGGCGGTGTCCAGCCAGCCGCCGCCACCGGCGACGAAGGCGTCCAGGATGGCGAAGGACGTGTCGGGGTCGACCTGTGTGCCGAAGCCCATGGTGCCCAGAACGATCCGGGGGTTCGCCTCGTTGGTGTCGGTGGCGTGCGCGTCGGCGCGGTTCGTGTTCGCGTTCATGTCCGTCATGCTCGGCGTTGAAGTGCGCTCCAGGTCAAGCCCGTTCTTCGAAACCTTCAGGAGTTGTGGTGGCGTATCTCGCGGAATCGGTCGAGTCGATGGAACAACTCACCGTCGGCTGGCGGACGATGGTGCTCGACCGGGATGCCGGCGCGGACGTACGGGACCTGCCCGGGATCGCCGTGCGCTGGGCCGACTGCGGCTTCGCGTTCTGGAACTGCGTCACCCTGACCGACGTCGGCGCGGACGCGGCGCTCGCCGCCCGGCGCATGAGTGAGGCGGCGGACATCATGCGGGCGAAGCGGCGGCCCGGCTTCCTCTGGGTCTTCGAGGGGCTGCTCGACGCGGAGGCGCGCGCCTCGCTGGACACGGCGGCCGAGCGCGCCGGACTGGCGTACGCCTTCCCCGGCACGGGCATGGCGGGCGACCTCTTCCCGCTGCCCGAACCGGCCCACCCGGAGCTGGAGTTCGTCCGCGTGAGCGAGGACGACCACCTGTTGGCGTACGCGGATCTGAACTCGCGCGCGTACGGCTTCCCCCTGGACGCGGGCCGCGACGGGCTGGCGGGGTCCGCGCTGTGGAAGAGCGGGGTGCACGCCTACCTGGGCCTGCGGGAGGGGGTGCCGGTGACGTGTGCCGCGACGGTGGAGGCGGCGGGGCGGCTCTTCGTCGTGCTGGTCGCCACCGATCCGGCGTGGGAGCGCCGGGGTTACGGCGAGGCGGTGACGCGCAAGGCGCTGTACGAGGGGGCCCGCGCCACCGGGCTGACCCGCGCCACCCTGCACGCGACGGCGGCGGGCGCCCCGGTGTACCCGCGGATCGGGTTCACCCCCAATTCGGCCATGCGCTTCTACGGGTTGCAGAAGTGAGGGCGGCCGTCGGCCCTGTCACAGAACCATGACACGCGGGGTCACAACCCGGGGCGCGGGTGGCCTGTCCAACTGGGTGAGACGACGGGCTGATCCACCCGTCGTCGGCGGGTCGCGGCAACCGGCCGCGCCGCCCACACGCCCTGGGGGAATACCTTGAACACCGTTGCGCGCAGCCTGCGTTCGTCCGCCGTCGCCTCGGCCGCCGGCCTGCTCCTGGCCCTGGCCGGAGCCGCCCTGGCCCCGGCCGCCCTGGCCGACAGCGGCCCGCCCATGCTGGCAGTCTCCACCGACGCGCCCGCGACGGTCGGCCTCGGCGGTCTGCCGGTCGCCTTCACCACCACGGCGTCCAACCCCGGCCCGAACGACACCTCGTCGGCGCGCCTCATCTACCGCATCGACGGCGGCAACGCCCTGCCGGAGAACGCCCTGAGCCTGGAGTACCGGCTCGACGGAACGACCTGGAAGTCCGTGCCGCTGGAAGTCATCGAAGGCATGTACGGCGGTGAGCTTCCCGAGCAGTTCCCGCTGGCCGCCGGAAAGTCCCGGACGGTGCAGTTGCGCCTCGGGCTTCCCATGGGCACCCCGCACAACGGCGACAGCAACGGCGGCACCGACCACCTGAAGCTGACGACGATGATCTCCTACGGGGCCGCGGGCGCCGCCAACGACACCGACGTGGACAACGTAAAGGTCGACGGGCTGGACACTCACTTGTCCGGTGTGCCGGCCACCGCGACCGCCGGTGGCCCGGCGATCGCCTTCAAGGCCACGGTCGACAACCCGACGCCGTCGGCGTACGAGAACGTCACGGACGTGCTGTTCACCAACCGGTACACCACCGTCCAGGTGCGGCGCTCGGGAACGTGGACGACGCTGAAGCCGATCACCTCGAACGCCGAACCGGACGTCTACGGGTACAACGTGATCGGCAAGGACGCCTCCCTCCCGGCGCACGGCAGCGCGTCCGTCGACATCCGCGTGACCTACCGCAAGGACGCTCCGCTGGGGAAGACCGAGGTGTCCCCCTGCGCCATCGTCAACGCGGGTGATATCCCCTTCCGGGGCATCACCAGCTGCGGCAAGGGCGCCACGCTCACCGTGAAGAAGGCGGCCACCTCCGGCACCCCGTCCCCCTCCCCCTCCGTCACCGCGACCGCGTCGTCCTCCCCCACCACCACGGGCACCGGCTCCACCTCGGCGTCGTCCGGCATGTCCGCGCAGCTGGCCGAGACCGGGAGCGGCGGCCTCTCGGCGACCGCGGTGGGCGCGGCGGGCCTCGTCGCGGCCGGGGCGGGCGCCCTGGGCTTCACCGCGGTGCGCCGCCGTCGCGGCCGGGTCTGAGCGGGCGGCGGACGGGTCCGGTCCCCGGCGCGCAGGCGTCGGGGACCGGACCCGTCCGGGCCGCGCGGGGTCAGGAGGCGATGAACCGCGCGACCCGGCCGAGGACGACCGTGTCGGCCAGATACCCGATGTGGGTCTGGCAGAGCACGTTGTTGTTCGTCGCGCCGCTCAGCCGGGTGCTGGTGTACGGGAGGATGACGCCGTCGCACGCCGAGTACCAGGTGGCGTACTTGGTGTCGCCGGGGGTCTCGTCACCCGAGGTGATCTGCGCGATGAACGAGGAGCCCGGGTACATCTGCTGACAGGTCGTGTAGATCAGGCAGGCCCCGGCGGCCGTGGTGCCGTGGTTGGCGCCGGCGATGGACGCGAGGTGGCTGACGCTGGTGTTGCCGCCCAGCACCTTCAGGTAGTACTGGCTGACCAGGCCGCCCATGGAGTGGTTGACGATCGCGACCTTGCTCGCCCCGGTCCGGGACTTCACGCCGTCGACGAAGGCGGCGAGGCCCTGGGCGTTGGTGATGTTGTTGCCGTAGGAGTCGTACTCGTACGCGAAGAGGTTCGCGCTCGACCAGCCGTTGAGGCGGAAGACGCTCATGGCAGTGACCCAGTTGGAAGCGCTGCCGGTGTAGCCGTGGACGAAGACGACCGGAGTACTGGTCGACAGCGGCTGCACCGCGGCCGCGCGGGCCGAGGTGTTCGTCTCGGCGGCTCCGGCCGGGGACGACGGCGAGAACAGGGTGAACGCGACCGTGACGGCCGCGAGGACACCGAGGAGCCTGTGCGGTGAACGACGGGGCATGGGCACTCCTGAGGGGAACGTGGGGATGTGGTGGCCTGCCCGCACAAGGTGCCGGGCGGGGGGTGCCCACGCCATCGGCGAATTCACCGGTCTTCGTGAGCCGTGTGCGGGTGTTCCGTGGCGGCCGGGCCCGGGGAACGGTGGTTTTCAGCCGTTCGGGCCCGGGACGCGGTGTTCCGCCCCCGGGCGGCGCGGCGCTCGCGCAGAGTGCTGCGTATGACCGCGCCCGCTGAGCTGCTCCACCTCCTCGCCCGCACCCGGGCCTCCCTCGACGGGGAGGAGGTCACGTACTGGTGGTCGGGCGATGTGTACGCATGGGCGCCCGACCAGCCCTACCAGCGCCTCTTCGGCTTCGAGGGGGTCAATGTGGCCCGGCTCGTCCAGGACGCCGATGCCGGGCCGGGCGCCTTCCAACTGCTCACCCGCGAGGCCGCCTTCTACCTCGACCCGCAGACCCGGGAGATCCTGGAGACCTGGCAGGATCTGCCGGTGGTGCACGTCTGGAACGACCCGGCCAACCAGAAGTGGCGGCCCTTCCCGGTGCCCATGACGGAGCTGGGCGGCCAGGTGTGCTTCAGCCTGGAGATCCCGCTGGCCTATCCGTCGCCGCTGCCCGTCGCGGAGTACCCCGTGCACTCCTCCGGAGACACCTACCGGGCGCTGGAGCTCTTCCAGTTCTTCGCCGACCGGGCGGACCTCGCCGGTCCGGCGACGAGTGTGCCCGCCACCATGTCGTGGACGCGGATGTCCCCGTGGCTGCCGTGGATGGCCCGGGGCCAGGCGCCGGGCGGGCTGACGTTCCACTGCCGGGGCCGGAAGCTCGGCTCGTACGCGGAGGTGCCGGAGCGCACCCGCGCCTACATCGCCGACCGGCACCCGGAGTTCGCGCACGCGCCGGAGCGGTGGAGCGAGCCGAACGAGACCAGCTGGACGTACTTCCGCAAGCTCAACCCTCCGGCGTAGCAAGGAGCCGGCGCCCGCCTTATGGACACCGCGCCATGGGCGTGCTCTCATGCCACTTGCCCTTTTCCAACGATGCACAACGAGCGGCGCGGTGCGGACGGGCCTGCCGATCGGGGTGAGAACGGAGTCGCACATGAAACCTCCATCCGCGAGGCGGCGCAGAGGGCTGCGGCGGTGGATCGGCGGAGCCGCCGTCCTCGGGACCGCCGCGGCCATGACGGTGACGGGCACGGCGAGCCCGGCCTCGGCCGGCGGTCCGCACAGCCACCGCGTCCCGACGGTGACCTCGGGCGACGCCCGGTTCCAGGTCCTGTCGCCGACGCTGATCCGGACCGAGTACGCGGGTGACGGGGCGTTCACCGACGAGGCGACGTTCAACGCCATCGGCCGGGGTTCCTTCACCCCGGCGGCCTACACCGCGAAGACGGCGGACGGCTGGCTCACCGTCAGGACGAGCGCGGTGACGCTGCGGTACAAGGTGGGGTCCGGGCCGTTCGACGCGAGCAACCTGTCGGTCCGGCTCAACGCGGGGGACTCCCCCGTGACCGCCGCCCCCTGGCACCGCGTCAGCTGCCCGCCCGGCGCGCTGTGCGAGGCGGAGAACCTGCGGGCAGGCGGGGTCTCCGTGGCGTCCGACCACGACGGCTACACCGGGACCGGGTTCGCCGCCGGGTTCGAGAGCACCGGCGCTTCCCTGTCCTCTGACATCGATGTCAAAGCGGCGGGCTCCTACCGGTTCGCCGTGCGGTACGCCAACGCGCGCGGCGGCGACGGCAAGAGCGAGCCGCGCACCCTCACCCTGTCGGTGGACGGCGGTGACGAGCAGCGGGTGACGCTGCCCCGGACGGCGGACTGGGACAGCTGGGAAACCGTCTCCGCCGGGGTCCGGCTGGACGCCGGGCACCACACGGTCAGCCTGACCCGGGGCGCCGCGGACTCCGGCAGTGTGAACGTGGACAGCGTCGCGCTGCTGGGCGAGGGCGAGGCGTACCCGCCCGCGTCGAGCACGGCGATCGCCGACTGCCGGTTCGGGGTGAGCTGCGAGGCGGAGGCCGGGCGGGTCGTCGGTACGGCGGCCGCCGCCACCGACCATCAGGGCTTCGCCGGGAACGGCTTCGTCGCGGAGCTCAACCAGGGTTCCTCGCTGACGACCCATGTGGTGGAGGTCCCGTCGGCCGGGACGTACACCCTGCGCGTCCGGTACGCCAACGGCCCGGGCGGCGACGGCCGGCACGAGGCGCGCACCGCCACCGTGTCGGCGGGCGGCGCCACCGGCACCCTGTCGTTCCCCGCGACGGACGACTGGGACACGTGGTCCACGGCCACCCTGCCCGTCCACCTGGAGGCGGGCGCCAACGACGTCACCCTGGGCTGCCCGGACGCCGGCAGCTGCCATGTGAACGCGGACACCGTGTCCGTCGCCGCCACCGGGGACCCCGCTCCGCAGCCGCATCTGGCCCTCGGCGGCTACCGGCGCGGCCTCGACGGCGTCACCGGCGACGGCGCACCGCCCGCCACCACGCCCGGCCTGCTCAACCGGGACGGCTGGTATCTCCTGGACGACACCCCGTCCGCGCTCTACGACTCCGCCACCCGCAAGGTGACCCAGCGCTCCGACCACGGCGGCGCCCCGTACCAGGACGGCTACCTCTTCGGCTACGGGCACGACTACAAGCGGGGCCTCGGCGACCTGGCGACGCTCACCGGGCCGCCCGCGCTGCTGCCCTCCTGGGCGTACGGGGTCTGGTACTCGGAGTACATCGACCGCACGGACGCGGACTACCGCAACACGATCCTGCCGAAGTTCCGCTCGGAGGGCGTGCCGTTGGACGTGCTGGTGACGGACACCGACTACAAGGCCGTCAACGCGTGGAGCGGCTGGGAGATCGACCCGGCCAAGTTCCCCGATCCGAAGGGGTTCTTCGACTGGTCCGAGTCCCAGGGGCTGCACAACACGCTCAATGTGCACCCCAGCATCCTCGCCACCGACCCCCAGTTCGCCCAGGCGCAGAAGACCGCCAAGGGCAAGCTGAAGAAGGGCGGTTGCGCGGGCGGCGCGGGCTCCGACTGCTACACCTTCGACTTCGGCGACCCCGATCAGTTGCAGGCGTACATGGATCTGCACCGGACCATGGACGAGCAGGGCAACGACTTCTGGTGGCTGGACTGGTGCTGCGACGCGGCGCAGTCGTCGCTGCCCGGTGTGACCCCGGACGCGTGGATCAACCAGCAGTACGCGGACGCCACCGGCCGCCACCTCGACCGGCCGTTCGTCCTCTCGCGCGCCTTCGGTTCGCTCCAGGCGGGCGGCTACAGCGGTCAGCAGGCGGTGCCCACCGGGCCCTGGGCCGACAAGCGCACCACGGTCCACTTCACCGGCGACACGTCGTCCACCTGGGGCACGCTGAAGTTCGAGGTCGGGTACACCCCGGCCGAGTCGGCGGCGACGGGGATGGCCAACGTCACGCATGACATCGGCGGCCACAACGACACGACGGGCCTGAAGGGCTCGGAGACGTACACCGACGGCGGCGGCACGCACACCACGACGAAGCTGTCCGACGACCTGTACGCGCGCTGGGTGCAGTTCGGCACCTTCCAGCCCGTCGACCGGCTGCACAGCAACCACAGCGACCGGCTGCCCTGGCAGTACGGTCCCGAGGCGTCGGCGTCCGCGAAGAAGTTCCTCAACCTCCGGGAGAAGCTGCTCCCGTACACGTACACCCTCGCGGAGGAGGCCAACCGGACCGGTGTGCCGATCGTCCGGCCGATGTATCTGGAGTACCCGGAGGAGCGGCAGGCGTACGAGACGGCCGGCAGCGAGTACTTCTACGGCTCCGACATGCTGGTCGCCCCGGTCACCACCCCCGGCGCCTCCGCGAAGACGTCGGTGTGGTTCCCGCCGGGGCAGTGGACGGACTACTTCACCGGCAGGACGTACGAGGGCGGCAGCACCCGGGAGGTCACGACGACGCTGGACACCATGCCGGTGTTCGTCAGGGCGGGCGCGATCATCCCGGGCCGCACGCAGGACGTCGCCCACGACGGCGCGGCCGGCGCGGACGACCTCACGCTCACGATCGCCCCGGGCCGATCCGGTTCGTTCAGCCTGTACGAGGACGACGGGGGTGCTGCGGGCAAGGCCCGGAGCACCACGACGAAGGTCTCCTACAAGGAGTCGGGCGGACGCCACACGGTGTCGGTCGGAGCGGCGAAGGGGTCCTTCCGGGGCCAGGCGAAGGACCGTGTGTGGACCGTGTCGGTCAAGGCGGACCACGCGCCCCGGCAGGTCACCGCGAGCGGGACGCACCTGTCCGCCCGGGCGTACACGTGGGACGCGGGCTCTGAGACCCTGACCGTCACCCTGCCGAAGCGCAGCGTCCGTGCGCCGGTGACCGTCACTTACTGGTAGCGAGCGGCCCGCCCCCGGTGGGAGCCGGGGCGGGCCGGTGCGCGGCGCGGGTCAGCGGACCTGGAGGGTCCGCTGCTCCTTGAGCGAGGCGCAGTTGGAGTTGTCGATGGACACGGACACGTTGGCGATGTGGCCGCCCCAGCTGACGCAGTGGCCCTTGCCGTAGGCGTAGACCGGACCGGCGTACGACGTGTAGTTGCCGTAGTCGTTCGCCGAGGCGTCGGTGTCGGGGACGTAGATGTACGCCGACATCTCCTTCGCGGCGCCGGGCGTGGACCGGATGGTCACGACACAGTTCTTGCCGTTCGACGCGTTGTACGTCAGGTAGACCGTGCCGAGGGAGCCCACCGCGGCGGAGTTGACGGTCTTGTACGCGCTGCCGCAGACCTTCTGCGGGGTGGTGTTGGGCGCGGCGGAGGCGGTCGGGCCGAAGGCGGCCGTCGCGCCCACCATCAGGGTGGTCAGAGCCCCGGCGGTGGCGAGAGTACGGATGTTTCGCATATTTCCCCCTTGTAGTTCCAGGAGTGTTTTGCTCCCACTTGTTGGGACCTTCGGGGGACACGGATGGTTGTATGCGAATCGTCGGGGATCTGACGGTTGGTGATCGTTTACGTCCCCGGGAGCGCTCCGGGGGCCGGCAGGAAGCCTGTGACCTGGAAGTACGTCAGATAGCGCGTCAGAACCTCGTCGGTGAGGGGCGGTTGGCGCACACCCGCCTCCGCTGCCGCCCGGGCCGTGCAGCCGGAGTCGAAGCGGCGGTGGTCCGCCTCGTCCTCGCCGGACCCACCGTCGTCGCCGAGGAACAACTGCGCCGCGTTGTCCGGGTGTTCGGCCACGCAGGCCCGCCACTCCTCGGGGGTCACGGGGCGCAGCTCGTATCCGAGGCGGGCCGCCGCCTCGAAGACGCGGTCCAGGCCCGGCGCGTCCGGGTTGGTGTAGTGGTACGCCGGTACCCCGGGTCCCTCGGCCGTGCTGAGGGCCGCCACGGCGGCGCTGACGTAGTCCACCGGCACCCAGTCGGTCGTGCCGTGCGCCAGATCGGGCAGCGCTCCGGCCTGGAGGCAGCCCTTGATGAGCTGCCAGAGCAGGTCCCGGTCCTGGCAGGCGCCGGTCGCGGTGTCGCCGCTGATGCGTCCCGGGCGGTGGACGGTCACCGGGAGGCCGCGCTCGCGGGCGAGGCCCACCAGTTGCTCGGCGACCCACTTGCTCTGCGCGTACCCATCGGGCAGACCCTCCGCCGGACCGGTCGGGGACGACTCGGTGAGCGGTGCGGGGTCCGTCCCGCGCGACGGGGCGTACACACCTGTGGTGGAGACGTAGTGCAGGCCGGGCGAGCCGGAGTCCGCGAGGAGCCGCAGCAGCTCCTCGGTGCCGCCCACGTTGGGCGCGCGCAGATCACCGTACGGGGCGGCGAAGTTGACGCGTGCCCCGTTGTGCAGCACGGGCCCCAGGCGCCGGGCGAGGGCGGCCCGTTCGGCGGGGTCGAGGCCGAGGCCGGGGGCCGCGAGGTCGCCGGGGACGGGGTGGATCAGGTCGGCGTACCGGGACTGCCACAGGCCGTAGTGCTCCAGGTTGGCCCGGATCCGCTGGGCCGCGCTGTCGGGGCTCACGGCCCGGACGAGGCAGTCGACCGGGCCGTCCGTGGCCTCGATGAGGTCGCGCAGCAGGAACGCGCCCAGGAAGCCCGAGGCGCCCGTGAGCAAGGGCCGCGCGGAGGGGCGTGCGGGACGGCGCTCCCTGGGGCCCCCGCACTCGGCTGTGCTGCGGCGCTCGGCGGTGATGTCGGACGCGAGCCGCACCTCGGCGGCGAAGTCCGGGGCCGCCGCTTCCGCCTGCTCCTCCTCCCCCGGCGCCCGGCCGAGCAGCCGGTCGACGCCTTCGACGGTGGGCGTCGCGAACAGGGCGCGCAGGGAGGGCCGTACGCCGCAGCGTTCGCCGATCCGGCGGGCCAGGGTGACGGCGAGCAGGGAGTGGCCGCCCAGCGCGAAGAAGTCGTCGGTGACGCCGACCTCGGGCACGCCGAGGGTCTGCGCGAACACCTCGCAGAGTTCCCGTTCACGGGCGGTGCGCGGGGCACGCCCGCCGGCCGCCGCCGGGCTCTCCGGGGCGGGCAGCGCGCGCCGGTCGGTCTTGCCGTTGGGCGTCACGGGGAAGGCGTCGAGCCGGACGTGGGCGGCGGGCACCATGTGTTCGGGCAGGGTGGCGGCGAGGTGGGCGCGCAGTTCGGCCCAGCCGGGGGCGGCTTCGCCGTCGGCGGCCACGGTGTAGGCGACGAGGCGCCGGTCGCCGGGGCGGTCCTCGCGGACGGTGACACAGGCGGCGGCGACCCCGGGGTGCGAGCCGAGCGCGGCCTCGATCTCGCCGAGTTCGATGCGGAAGCCGCGCAGCTTGACCTGATCGTCCACGCGGGAGACGTAGAGGAGGCGGCCGTCGGGCGTCCACCGGACCAGGTCCCCGGTGCGGTACATCCGGCCGCCCTCGCGGTCGAAGGGGTCGGCGACGAAGCGGCCGGCGGTGAGCCCGGGGCGGCCGAGGTAGCCGCGTGCGACGCCCTCCCCCGCGACGTACAGCTCGCCGGTGACGCCGGGCGGCACCCGGGTCAGCCGGTCGTCCAGGACGTGGATGCGGGTGCCGTTCACGGGGGCGCCGATGGGGACGGTGCGGTCGGGGGCGAGGGGGCCTTCCGCGTGCTGGAAGCCGCTCATGGTGGCGCAGACGGTGGTCTCCGTCGGGCCGTAGGCGTTGACGAGGAAGCGGTCCTTGGCCCAGGCGTGGACGAGGGCGGGCGGGCACGCCTCTCCGGCGAGCGCCATGGTGAGGCCGGTGGGCAGGGAGTCCGGGGGCATCACGGCGAGGGCGGCGGGCGGGATGGTGAGGTGGGTGACGCCCCGGTCCCGGACCAGGCCGGCGAGGGCCGGTCCCGGCAGCAGGGCGGCGCGGGTGTCGATCTCCAGGCAGGCGCCGGTGAGCAGCCCCATGCACAGCTCCCAGAACGCGGCGTCGAAGCTGACCGACGCCATGTGCAGCACCCGGCTGCCCGGTCCGACGCGCAGCCGCTCGCTCTGGGTCCTGGCCATGGCGCGGACACCCCGGTGCGTGACGACGACGCCCTTGGGGCGGCCGGTGGAGCCCGAGGTGTAGATGACGTACGCCGGGTTGGCCGGGTCGACGCGGGCGGGCGCGGGGGCCGTGCCGCTCGCGCCGAGGTCGTCGGTGTACAGGTGCGGCACCGGGTTCTCGGGCAGGCGGCGGTGGAGTTCCGGGGTGGTGAGGAGCAGCCGGGGTCGCGCGTCGTCCAGCATGTACGACAGGCGCTGGGCCGGGTAGTCCGGGTCCAGCGGCAGATAGGCGGCGCCCGCCTTGAGGACGGCGAGCAGGGCCACCACGAGCTCGGACGTCCGGGGCAGCGCGACGGCCACCCGGTCCTCCGGGCCCACCCCGAGCGCGGCGAGGTGACCGGCCAACGCGGTCGCTCGGGCGTCGAGTTCGCCGTAGGTGAGGGTGGTCCGCGCGTCGCGGACGGCCGGGGCGGCGGGGGTGCGACGGGCCCACTCGTCGAAGAGCGCGGGGACCGTCGTGGCGGGCAGGTCGTCGGCGGGCCCGGTGCCGAGGGCGGTGAGGCGGCTGTGCTCGGCGGGGGTGAGCAGGTCGTACGCGTGCAGGGGGCGGTCCGGGTCGGCGGTGACGGCGGCCAGGAGCCGGACGAGGCGGTCGGTGAGGCCCTGGACGGTGGGGGCGTCGAAGAGTTCGGTGGCGTAGTCGACGGTGCCCCGCATCCCGTCGAGGGCGCCGGTGTCGTCGTAGGTCTCGGTGAGCGCGAACGACAGGTCGAACTTGCTGACCTCCGCCTCGGCGGGCACCCCGGTGACGGTGAGGCCGGGCAGGTCGATGGCGGCGGCCGCCTGGTTCTGGAGGACCAGCATGGTCTGGAAGAGCGGGTGGTGGCTCTGGGCGCGTGCGGGGTTGAGGAGTTCGACCAGCCGCTCGAAGGGCACGTCCTGGTGGGCGTAGGCGGCGAGGTCGAACGCGCGGACGCGGCCGAGGAGTTCGCGGAACGTGGGGTCGCCGGAGAGATCGGTACGCAGGACGAGGGTGTTGACGAAGAAGCCGACGAGACCGTTCGCGGCCTCGTCGGTGCGTCCGGCGACGGCCGTGCCCAGGGGGATGTCCTCGCCGCCGCCGTGCCGGGACAGGACGGTGGCCAGGGCGGCCTGGAGGACCATGAAGGCGCTGGAGCCGCAGGAGCGGGCGAGCTCCGTGACATGGCGGGTGGTGGCGCGGTCCACGGAGAAGCCGAGGGTGGCGCCGGTGTGCCGGGAGGTGGCGGGGCGCGGCCGGTCCCAGGGCAGTTCGATCGCCTCGGGCAGCCCGTCCAGCGCGTGCCGCCAGTGGGAGAGCTGCCGGCAGACGAGGCTGTCGGGGTCCTTCTCGTCGCCGAGCAGGTCGCGCTGCCAGAGGGTGTGGTCCGCGTAGTCGACGGGCAGCGGGGCCCAGTTGGGTTCCTCGCCCCGGGCGCGGGCGCGGTAGGCGAGGCCCAGGTCGTGGGCGAGGGGCGGCAGTGAGGTGCCGTCGGCCGCGATGTGATGGACGACGAGCACCAGGACGTGGGCGTCCGGCGCCAGGCGGAGCAGGGTCGCGCGCAGCGGCAGGCTGCGTTCGATGTCGATGGCCTCGGCGGTGGCCGCGGCGACGCGGTGGCGCAGCTTCGCCTCCTCGGCGCTCTCCATGGCGAACGGGATGACGACGTCGCCGGGTGCGGTGATCTGCTGGCACGGCCCGTCCTCGCCCTCGGGGAAGACGGTGCGCAGGGCGGTGTGCCGTGCGATGAGGTCGGCGACGGCGGTGCACAGGGCGTCGGGGTCGAGCGGTCCGTCGATGCGGACGGCGAGCGGGATGTTGTACGTGGCGGAGGGCCCGTCGAGCCGGTGCAGGAACCACAGCCGCTGCTGGGCGTACGAGAGCGGGAGTTCGGCGGGGCGCGGCTGCGGGACCAGCGGGGGGCGGGTGCCGCCCTCCGCGCCTTCCAGGGCGGTGGCCAGGGCGGCCACGGTGGGGTGCTCGAACAGGGTGCGGATGTCGGTCTCGGTGTGCAGGGCGGTGCGGATGCGGCCGACGAGGCGGGTGGCGAGCAGGGAGTGGCCGCCCAGCGCGAAGAAGCTGTCGTCGGTGCCGACCCGGTCCACGCCGAGCACATCGGCGAACAGCCCGGCCAGGATCTCCTCCATGGCGCTGCGCGGGGCGCGCCCCGCCGCCGTACGCGGCACGGTGGGCGCGGGCAGGGCGTTGCGGTCGACCTTGCCGTTGGGGGTCAGGGGCAGGACGTCCAGCGGCTGGATGACGGCCGGGACCATGTACGCGGGCAGCAGCCGGCCGACGTGGGCGGCGAGCAGTCCGGGGTCGGGGGTCTCGCCGGGCGCGAGGACGACGTAGGCGGTGAGGGTGCGGTCGCCGGGCAGGTCCTCGCGTACGAGGACGCAGGCGGCGCGTACCGCCGGGTGGTCGCGCAGGACCGTTTCGATCTCGGCGGGTTCGATGCGGTGGCCGCGCAGCTTGATCTGCTGGTCGGCCCGGGCCACGTAGCGCACGGTGCCGTCGGCGTCCTGGCGCACCAGGTCGCCGGTGCGGTACATGCGGGTCCCGTCGCCCGCGAAGGGGTCGGCGACGAAGCGGGTCGCGGTGAGGGCGGCCCGGCCGAGGTAGCCGCGGGCGACGCCGGGGCCCGCGAGGTGGAGCTCGCCCTCGGCGCCGGGCGGCACGGGGCTCAGGGCGGCGTCGAGGACGTAGGCGCGCATGCCGTCGAGCGGGTGGCCGATGGGCGGGGCACCGCCCGGGGTGTGGTCGGGGCCGACGTGGTGTGCGGTGGCGAAGGTGGTGGTCTCGGTGGGGCCGTACACGTGCAGGACGGTCGTGCCGGGGTGGGCGGCGGCGATGCGCTGCATGACCCCGGGCGCGGCGGCCTCGCCGCCGGCGGCGACCAGGCGCAGTTGGCCGAGGCAGCCGGGGTCGGTCTCGGCCAGCACGTTGAAGAGGGCGGTCGTGAGGAAGGCGGCGGTGACGCCGTGCCGGGTCACCAGGTCGCGCAGGATGTCGGGCTGGAGCGGGCCGTCCGGGGCGACGACGACGCGTCCGCCGCGCAGGAGCGGGGCCCAGAGCTCGAAGGTCGAGGCGTCGAAGACGTACGCGGAGTGCAGCAGGACGGCGTCGGCGGCGTCGTCCCAGCCGTGGTGGGCGGCCAGCGCGGCGATGTCGCCGTGGCTGACGCCGACGCCCTTGGGCAGTCCGGTGGACCCCGAGGTGAACATGACGTACGCGAGCCGGTCGCCGCCCGGTGCGGCGGGGAGCGGGCCGGGGGTGGCGGGGCCGCCGGTGAGGACGCGGCCGGCCCGGTCGACGGTCAGGAGGGCGGTGTCCGGGCCGAGTTGGCGGACCCAGGGCAGCGTGGCGGTCGTCTCGTCCACGACGAGGACGCGCAGGGGGACGACGTCGGTGACCCGGTTGAGCCGTTCGGTGGGCCAGCGGGGGTCGAGCGGCACGTAGGCCCCGCCCGCGCGCAGGGTGGCCAGTGAGGCGGTGACGGTGGCGGCCGAGCGGGCGACGAGGATGCCGACGCCGTCCTCGGGCCCGGTCCCGAGCCCGGTCAGGTCGGCGGCGAGCCGGTTCGCGAGCCCGGTCAGCCGGGCGTACGTCAGCTGCTCGCCCGCGCCGGAGACGGCCACCGTGTCCGGGTGGCGGGCGGCGCGGGCGGCGATGGCCTCCGGGACGCTGAGGGCCGTGGTGCCGTCGGGGAGTGCGGCGCCGGTGCCACGGGCGATCAGCTCCTCGCGTTCGCCGTCGAGGAGGAAGGGCGCGGTGTCGGCGCGGCTCCCGAGGTCCTGGGCCATGGCCGTCAGGAGCTGCCGCATGCGGGAGACGGTCTCGGCCACCTCCTGGCGGTCGAGCACGGCGGCCCGGTAGCCGAAGGTGATCCTCAGAGTGTCGCCGGGGGCGACGGTGAGGGTGAGGGGGTAGTGGGCGGCGTCGGTGCCGCTGAAGCCGGTGACGGCGAGGCCGGGCAGTCCGCGCTGGGCGGTGCGCAGGGCCTCGGCGTCCATCGGGTAGTTCTCGAACACGACGAGGGTGTCGAAGAGTTCGTCCAGATGGGTGACGCCCCGGATGTCGCTGAGGCCCACGTGCTGGCTGTCGAGGAGGCGGCCCTGTTCGGCCTGGAGCCGGGTCAGGTATTCGGCGAGGGTCTCGGCGGGCGCGGGTCCGGTGCGTACGGGCACGGTGTTGATGAAGAGGCCGACCATGGACTCGACGCCGGGGATCTCCGGCGGGCGCCCGGACACGGTGGTGCCGAACACCACGTCGGACCGCCCGGTGAGGTGGCCGAGCAGCAGGCCCCAGGCGCCCTGGACCAGGGTGTTGAGGGTGAGGCGGTGGGCGCGGGCCGTCTCGCGCAGCCGGGACGTCACGGCCGCGTCCAGGTCGAGGACGAGCGTCTCGGGCAGTTCTGCGGCGCCGTCGGGGCCGTCCCGCTCCGCGAGGAGGGTCGGCGCCTCGATTCCGGCGAGCGCGGCGGACCAGGTGTCGAGGGCGGCGGCGCGGTCCTGCTGGGAGAGCCAGACGAGGTAGGCACGGTACGGGGTGACGCGCGGCAGTGCGCTGTCGTCGCCACCGGCCGCGTACAGCTCGAAGAGCTCCCGTACGAGCAGGGGCAGGGACCAGCCGTCGAACAGGATGTGATGGCTCGTCATGACCAGGCGGTGCCGGTCCGGCGCGGTCCGTACCAGGGTGAACCGCATCAGGGGCGGGGTGGCCAGGTCGAAGCGGCGGGTGCGGTCGGCGGCGAGGAAGGCGGTGAGCCGGTCGGGCACCTCGTCGGCGCCCGTCAGGTCCAGTTCCTCCAGGGGCACGGGGACCTCGGCCGCGACCGCTTGCACGGGCTCGTCCAGGTCCTCGTGGAGGAAGCCGACGCGCAGGTTGGCGTGGCGGCGGAGCAGTCCGGCGACGGCGGCGCGCAGCGTCGCGACGTCGACGGGTCCTTCGAGGTCGAAGACGAACTGCGCGGTGTAGACGTCCACGGCGTGCGCGTCGTACAGGGCGTGGAAGTACATCCCGGCCTGCAGCGGCGTCAGCGGGAGTACGTCCTCCAGTTGGAACCCGTTCACTTGCGTCCACCCCACTTGTTCTGCAGTCGGTCGATCTGGTTCTGGTTGAGCGAGACCAGGGGAAGGTCGGACGGCGTCCAGCCGCCTGCTCCGGGCTGTTCGGCGTGTTCCGCGACGGCGCGCAGGGCGCGGTGGAACGCCTCGGCGAGTGCGCCCACGTCCTCCTCCTTCAGCAGGTCGCTGGGCCAGGTCCAGCGGGCCACCAGGCGGGGGCCTTCCGGCCGGTCCTCGGTGTGCGCGTTGATGTCGAGGACGTGGTGCACGGGCATGTCGGGGTCCTGGCTGCGGGGCCCGCCGGCGTCGAGCAGGACCTCCCAGTCGCCGTCCGCCGTCTGGCCGGGGGCCGCGTACCGCCCCAGGTAGTTGAAGCCGATCTGGGGTGCGGGGGCGGCCAGGCGGGGGCCGGTGGCCGGGTTGAGATGGCGCAGCATGCCGTGGCCGACACCGTGGTCGGGGACGGCGCGCAACTGTTCCTTGACGCGCTTCACTGCACGCTCAACGAGCGAGGCACCGAAGCGTGCCGGGTCGCGGGCGTCCAGCGGGCCCGGGTCGACCCGGACGGGGTAGAGGCTGGTGAACCAGCCGACCGTGCGGGACAGGTCGATGTGGTCGGCGATCTGTTCCCGGCCGTGGCTCTCCAGGTCGAGCAGGACGGCGGTCTCCGGGCGGCCCCGCCAGCTGCTGACGGCGAGGGCGAGCGCGGTGAGCAGGATGTCGTCGACTCCGGCGCGGAAGGCGCCGGGGACGGTGCTGAGCAGGGGCTTCGTCCAGGTGGCGGGCAGGTGGGTGGTGAGGGTGCGGGTGCCGTCGGCGGTGTCCAGGAAGGGGTCGAGCGGCCGGTATCCGAGCTGGGGGTCGGGGGTCCTCAGCGCCTCCTCCCACAGGGGCAGTTCGCCGGTGCGGGCCGGGGTGCGGGCCTGTTCGGCGAGGAGCTGGGACCAGCGCCGGTACGAGGTGGTGGTGGCGGGCAGCTCGGCTGCCGTGCCGGTGACCGCCTGCCAGGCGTGGGCGAGGTCGTCGGCGAGGATGCGCCAGGAGACCGCGTCGACGGACAGGTGGTGCACGACGAGGAGCAGCCGGCCGCGCGCACCGGGTCCGGCGTCGCCCCAGACGGCTTCGAAGACGGCTCCGGCGGAGGGCCGCAGGCGCCTGCGGGCCCGTTCGCCCGCTTCGGTGAGCGCGGCCCGGGCGGCGTCGGCGTCGAGTCCGGCGATGTCGACGCGGGTGAAGCGGCGCCGGGCCGTGACGGCGCCGGGCGGCAGCGCTTCGAGTACGGGGGCGCCCCCGGCGGTGCGGGTGACGCGCAGGCGGAGCATGTCGTGGTGGTCGGCGAGGAGCTGGAGCGCGGCGACGAGGGTGTCCTCGCGGGCCCCGGCGGGGGTGCTCAGCACTCCGGACTGGTTGTAGCCGTCGGTGGTGCCGGGGCGTTCGAGGAACCAGGCGGCGATGGGGGTCGGTTCCATGGTGCCGGTGCCGTGCCCGTCCGGTTCGCCGGTGGCGTCGTCCAGCGGTGCGGCGACGGCCGCGATGGCCTCGGGGGTGCGGTGGACGAAGACGTCCCGGGGGGTGACGGCGAGCCCGGCTTCGCGGACGCGGCTGACGAGCTGGATGGAGAGGATGCTGTCGCCGCCGAGTGCGAAGAAGTCGTCGTCGGTACGGACGGCGGGGGCGCGCAGTACGGAGGCGAACGCCTCGCACAGGACGCGTTCGGGCGCGGTGCGCGGCTCCCGGCCCGGCCGGGCGGTGTCCGGGCGCTCCGGCGCGGGGAGCGCCGCGCGGTCCGTCTTGCCGTTGGGCAGCAGCGGCAGCGCCTCCAGGGCCACGAAGGCGGCGGGCACCATGTACGGCGGCAGCTCCGTGCCGAGCCGGGTACGCAGTGCGCCGTCGGTGGGGCGGGCGCCCACGGTGTACGCGACCAGGCGCCGTTCGCCGGGCCGGTCCTCGCGGACGAGGGCGCAGGCGGCGGTGATGCCGTCGACGGCGGTGAGGGCGGCCTCGATCTCGCCGAGCTCGACGCGGAAGCCGTTGAGCTTGACCTGGTCGTCGGCGCGGGAGACGTAGTGCAGGAGTCCGTCGGCGTCGCGCCGGACCAGGTCGCCGGTGCGGTACATGCGGCTGCCGGCCGGGCCGAAGGGGTCGGGGACGAAGCGGGTGGCGGTGAGCCCGGGGCGGTGGAGGTAGCCGCGGGCGAGGCCGTCACCGGCGATGTGGAGTTCGCCGGTGACTCCGGCCGGTACGGGCTGGAGGGCGGCGTCCAGGACGTAGGCGCGGGTGTTGTCGACGGGGCGGCCGAGCGGGACGCCGCCCTCTTCTCCCCCGGCGGTGACGTGGTGGGCGGTGGCGTCGATGGTGGTCTCGGTCGGGCCGTAGAGGTTGTGGACCTCGGCCGTCCAGGCCTTGGCGGCCCGGGCCGCCAGGGCGCGGTTCAGGGGCTCGCCGCCGCACGCGACGGCCCGCAGCGCCGGGGGCGCCGCCTCGGCCCCGGTCTCGGTGAGCAGGAGCGCGAGGTGGGAGGGCACGAACTGGGCGAGGGTGACGCCCTCCTCGCGCATCCGGGCCAGCAGCCCGGCCGGGTCGTGATTGAGCGCGGCCGGTACGGGGCAGGTGGCGCCGCCGTGCAGCAGGGGCAGCCAGGTCTCCCACACCGAGGCGTCGAAGCTGGGCGAGGTGCGGGCGAGGACGCGGTCGTCGTCGGTGAGGCCGAAGTGGCCGGCCATCCAGGCCATGTGGTTGGTGAGCGCCCCATGGGTGACGACGACGCCCTTGGGCCGGCCGGTGGAGCCGGAGGTGTAGATGACGTACGCGGCGTCGTCGGGGCCGGGCGCCGCGGCGGCAGGTGGCGCTCCGCGTCCGCCCGGCCAGGCGGACGGGTCGCCGAGCGCGAGGCGGGGCACGGCCGTGAACCGGGCGGCCCGCGCCGCGTCGTGGGCCAGGAACAGGGCGGGGCGGGCGTCGTCCAGCATGTGGGTGACGCGGGCCTCGGGGTAGTCCAGGTCGACGGGCAGGCAGGCGGCCCCGGCCTTGGCGACGGCCAGCATCGCGACGACCCGGTCGGCGGTGCCTTCGGCGGCGAGCGCGACGAGGTCGCCGCGGCCGACGCCCCGGTCGTGGAGGTGGTGGGCCAGGTCGTCGGAGCGGGCGTCCAGTTCGGCGAAGGTGAGCTGCCGGGAACCGGCCCGGACCGCGATCCGTCCGGGGGTCCGGGCGGCCTGGGCGCGGAACGCCTCGGGGGCGGTCCGGGCGTGGACCGGGCGGACGGGGCCCGGGGCGGCCCGGTCCAGCTCGGCGCGCTCGGCCGCGTCCAGGAACGCGGCGGTGCGGACGCGTCCGTCGGGGTCGGCGGCGAGCGAGGCGAGCAGCCGGGTCAGGCGCGCGGCCAGGGCGTGCGCGGTGGCGGGGTCGAAGAGGTCGGTGGAGAACTCCAGGTTCCCGTCGAGCCCGGTGGGGCGGCCCGCCCCGTCGCGGGTCTCCGTGAAGGTGAAGGTGAGGTCGAACTTGCTGATCCCGGTTCGCACGGGCTGCCCGGTCACGGTGAGGCCGTCGAGGCCGAGCACGGTGTCCGCCTGGTTCTGGAGGACGATCATGGTCTGGAAGAGCGGGTGGTGGTCCTGTGCCCGGGCCGGGGCGAGGGCGTCCACCAGCCGTTCGAACGGCAGGTCCTGGTGGGCGTAGGCGGCCAGGTCGAACGCCCGGACCCGGTCCAGCACTTCGGTGAAGGTGGGGTCGCCGGTCAGGTCGGCGCGCAGGACGAGGGTGTTGACGAAGAAGCCCACCAGATCGTCCAGGGCCTCGTCGGTGCGTCCGGCGACGGCGGTGCCGAGGGGGATGTCCTCGCCGGCCCCGTGCCGGAAGAGCAGGACGGACAGGGCCGCCTGGAGCACCATGAACAGGCTGCATCCCCGGGCGCGGGCCAGCTCGGCGAGCGCCCGGTGCGTGTCGGCGTCCACGGGGAACGCGAAGGCGTCGCCCCGGTAGGTGAGGACGGCGGGGCGCGGCCGGTCCAGGGGCAGCGCGAGCAGTCCGGGGCTGTCCGCCAGGGCGGTGCGCCAGAAGTCCAGCTGCCGGGCGGCCCGGCTGTCGGCGTCGTTCTCGTCGCCGAGGAGGGTGCGCTGCCAGAGGGTGTAGTCGGCGTACTGGACGCGGAGTTCCGGTTGACCGGGCGCCTCGCCCCGGCTGCGGCCTCGGTAGGCGTCGCCGAGGTCCCGGGCCAGCGGGGCGAGCGACCAGCCGTCGCCCGCGATGTGGTGAACGAGCAGGACGAGGACGTGGGACTCGGCGCCGAGGCCGAGCAGCCGGGCCCTTACGGGCAGGTCGGCGGTGACGTCGAAGGCGTGGGCCACCTCGGCGGCCAGCGCCTCGTCCAGGGCGTCCGGGCGGATCTGCCGGGGGGTCAGGTCCAGGTCGGCGTGGTCGGCGGCGAGGACGAGCTGACGCGGCACGCCGCCGGTCTCGGGGAAGACGGTGCGCAGGCTCTCGTGCCGTTCCACGACGTCCATGAGGGCGCGTTCCAGCGCCGGGGCGTCGAGCGGTCCTTCCAGGCGCAGCACCAGCGGCACGTTGTAGGTGGGGCTGGGGCCCTCGAACCGGTTGAGGAACCACAGCCGCTGCTGCGCGAAGGACAGCGGCAGCGGGTCCGGCCGGTGCGGGGTGCGTGTCAGCGGCGGGGCGGCGGTCTCGGCACCGTCGAGGGCGGCGGCGAGCCCGGCGGGCGTGGGGTGCTCGAAGACCGCCTTGACCTGGATCTCGGCGGCGAGCGCGGTCCGGATGCGGGCGACGAGCCGGGTGGCGAGCAGGGAGTGGCCGCCCAGGGCGAAGAAGTCGTCGTCGGCACCCACGGCCGGGAGGCCGAGGACGTCGGCGAAGAGCCCGCAGACGATCTCCTCGCGCACGGTGCGGGCGGCGCGCCCGCGGGGTGCGACGTGCTGTTCGGGCGCGGGCAGGGCGCGCCGGTCCACCTTGCCGTTGACGGTCAGCGGCAGGGCGTCCACCAGGACGAACGCGGAGGGCACCATGTAGGCGGGCAGGGACCGGGCGACGGCCTCGGCGAGGTCGGCGGGGTCGGGGCGGGCGGCCCCGGCGGGTACCACGTACGCGACGAGGCGCCGGTCTCCGGGGATGTCCT
This sequence comes from Streptomyces sp. NBC_00523, assembly GCF_036346615.1. NCBI lineage: Bacteria > Bacillati > Actinomycetota > Actinomycetes > Kitasatosporales > Streptomycetaceae > Streptomyces > Streptomyces sp. NBC_00523. The sequence goes on from NZ_CP107836.1 coordinate 496,766, forward strand.
CGCGTACGACGGTGAAGGAGTCGGCGACCCCTTCGCAGCAGGCGAGGACGGATTCGATCTCGCCGGGTTCGATGCGGTAGCCGCGCAGCTTGACCTGGCTGTCGGCGCGGGAGACGTAGGCGATCTGCCCGTCCGGGGTCCATTTCACGAGGTCGCCGGTGCGGTACATGCGCCCGCCGTCCGGGTCGAAGGGGTCGGCGACGAACCGGGTGGCGGTCAGGGCGGGCAGGCCGGTGTAGCCCCGGGCGACGCCGCGCCCCGCGAGGTACAGCTCGCCCGTGACGCCCGCCGGGACGGGGCCGAGTGAGCCGTCGAGCACGTACAGCCGCATGCCGTCCAGGGGCCGGCCGATGGGCGGCGGGCCCGCCGGGAGGTCGGCGGCCACGTCGCAGCGGGTGGCGAAGGTGGTGGTCTCGGTGGGGCCGTACACGTGCAGGACGCGGACACCGGGCGCGGCGCCCGCGACCCGCTGCATGGCGTCGGGCGAGGCGAGTTCGCCGCCCGCGCAGACGAGGCGGAGTCCGGCGAAGGCGCCGGGGTCGGTGTCCGCGATCACGTTGAGCAGAGCAGTCGTCAGGAAGACGGCGGTGACGCCGTGTTCGCGGACGGCGTCGCGCAGCGTCCCGGTCTCCAGGACGCCGTCCGGTGCGACGACGACCGTGCCGCCGCCCAGGAGGGGCGCCCACATCTCGAAGGTGGACGCGTCGAAGACGTACGCCGAGTGCATGAGGACCGCGTCGGCCGCGCCGCCGTGCCAGGCGGCGTCCTCGGCCAGCGCCGCGACGTCGGCGTGGCTGACGCCGACGCCCTTGGGCAGCCCGGTCGAGCCGGAGGTGAACATGACGTACGCGAGCGCGTCCGGGCCCGGTACGGGGACGGGCTCGCCGGGTGCCGGGGGCGCGCCGCGCAGGACGCGGCCGGTCCGGTCCACGACGAGGACCGGGATGCGGCGGGCGGTCTCGGTCACCCAGGCGGACGAGGCGGCCGCCTCGTCCACCACGAGGACCCGCACGTCCGCCACGTCGGCGACCTGGTCGAGCCGTTCCCGGGGCCAGCGCGCGTCCATCGGGACGTACGCGGCGGCGGCCCGCACCGCGCCGAGCGATGCGGTGACGACGGCCGGTGACCGGGAGAGCAGCACGCCGACGCCGGTCTCCGGGCCCGCGCCGAGCGCGGCGAGGGCGCCGGCCAGTTCCGAGGAGACGGTGTCGAGTGCGGTGTACGTGAGGGTGGCGCCGTCACCGGTCACGGCCACGGCGTCCGGGGTGCGGCGGGCCTGCGCGGCGAAGAGCGCGGGCAGGGTGGTGTCCGGTGCGGGGGCGGGCAGTTCGCGGCCGGTGCCCCATTGGGCGGTGCGGGTCCGCTCGTCCGGTGTCAGCAGGTCGTAGTCCGCGAGGGGCCGGGCCGGGTCGGCCGCCACCTGTTCCAGAAGCCGCAGCAGACGCGCCGCCAGGGCCTCGACGGTGACGCGGTCGAAGAGAGCGGTGGCGTACTCGATCCCGGCGGTGAGCCCGCCCCCGGCCCGCTCCTCCCCGAAGGCGAAAGTGAGGTCGAACTTGCTCAGGCCGTTGTGGACGAGCCGGTCCTCGACGTCGAGCCCCGGCAGTTCGGGGCGTACGGCGTCCTGGTTCTGGAGGACCAGCATGGTCTGGAACAGGGGGTGGTGGTTGCGGGCCCGGACCGGGTTGACGCTCTCGACCAGCCGCTCGAAGGGCACGTCCTGGTGGGCGTACGCGGCAAGGTCGAACTCCCGCACCCGCCCGAGGAGTTCACCGAAGGTGGGGGCGCCGGACAGATCGGTGCGCAGGACGAGGGTGTTGACGAAGAACCCGACCAGCTCCTCCAGCGCCTCGTCCGTGCGGCCCGCGACGGGTGTGCCGAGCGGGATGTCGTCGCCCGCGCCGTGCCGGTGCAGCAGGGTGGCCACGGCCGCCTGGAGCACCATGAACAGCGTGGCGCCCGACTCCCGTGCCACGCGCAGGAGTCCGGCGTGCAGCGCGGGCGGTACGTCGAAGGCGTGGACGGCCCCCGAGGGGTCGGTGGTGACCGGGCGCGGGCGGTCGAGCGGCAGGTCGACGAGCCCGGGCAGTCCGGCGAGCGCGGTGTGCCAGTGGTCCAACTGCTCGCGCAGGACGCTTCCGGGGGTGTCCGGTTCGCCCAGGACGGTGTGCTGCCACAGAGTGTAGTCCGCGTACTGGATCCCGTTTCCGGCCTCGGGCTCCCGCCCGGCGAGGCGGGCCCGGTAGGCGTCGCCCAGGTGGCGGGCGAGCGGGGCGAGGGACCAGCCGTCGCCCGCGATGTGGTGCAGGACCAGCACGAGCACGTGGTGGCCGGGCGCGGTGCGCAGCAGCCTGGCCCGCAGCGGCGGGTCGGCGGCCACGTCGAACGGCTCGCCCACGGCGTCCGCGACGGCCGCCTCCAGCCAGGCCGGTGCCGTGCTCTCGACGGGCAGCCGGGGCGCGGCGACCTCGGCGGGCAGCACCAACTGGTGCGGCACGCCGTCCCGCTCGGGGAAGACCGTGCGCAGCGCCTCGTGCCGCTCCATGACGTCCAGCAGGGCGGAGCGCAGCGCGTCGGTGTCCAGCGGCCCGTCGAGGTCGAGCACCAGCGGGATGTGGTACGAGGAGCTGAGCCCGTCGAGCCGGTTCAGGAACCAGAGCCGCTGCTGCGCGTACGACAGGGGCAGCGGGTCGGGCCGCTCGGCCACGGGGCGCACCGGCGGGCGGGACTGCCCCCGGGTGTCCAGGGCCCGGGCGAGCCCGGCGACGGTCGGGTGCTCGAAGAGGGTGCGTACGGCGAGGTCGGCGCCGAGGACCGTGCGGACCCGGCTGACGACGCGCATCGCGAGGAGCGAGTGCCCGCCCAGGTCGAAGAAGCTGTCGTCCCGTCCGACGCCGGGGCGGCCCAGCACCTCGGCGAAGATCCCGGCGAGCAGGTCCTCGCGGGGGCTGAGCGCGCCGGAGCCCTCGGCGGGGTGCGCGGCCTCCTCGTCGGGGCGGGGCAGGGCGCGCCGGTCCGTCTTGCCGTTGGGCAGCAGCGGCAGTTCGTCCAGGGCGACGACCGCTGCGGGCACCATGTAGTGCGGCAGCGCCTCCGCGAGGGCGTCGCGCAGGGCGGCCGGGCGGGGCCCCGCGTCCGTGGTGACGGCGTAGGCGACGAGGCGGCGCTCCCCCGGCGCGTCCTCCCGGATCACGGCGCAGGCGGCGGTGACCCCGGGGTGGCTGAGCAGGGCGGCCTCGATCTCGCCGGGTTCGATGCGGAAGCCGCGCAGCTTGACCTGGTCGTCGGCGCGGGACACGTAGTCGAGGAGCCCGGCCGCGTTCCACCGGACGAGGTCGCCGGTGCGGTACATGCGGGCGCCGGCACCGGCGATGGGATCGGCGACGAAGCGGGCGGCGGTCAGCCCGGGCCGGTTCAGGTAGCCGCGGGCGAGGTTGGGGCCCGAGAGGTAGAGCTCCCCGGTGACCCCGGGCGGGACGGGCCTCAGCCGGTGGTCCAGGACGTAGGCGCGCATGGTGTCGACGGGCCCGCCGATCGGCACCGCCTCGTACGGGCTGTCCGGTGTGGCGGGGACGCGGTGGGCGGTCGCGTCGATGGTGGCCTCGGTCGGGCCGTACAGGTTGTGGACCTCCGTACGCCACAGCGCGGCCGTCTCCTCGGCGAGGGCGCGCGGCAGGGGTTCGCCGCCGCACAGGACGGCGCGCAGCCCCGGCAGGGGCGCGGCGCCGGACGCCTCGGACAGGACGAGCGCGAGGTGCGAGGGCACGAACTGGGCGACGGTGACGCGGAACCGGCTCATCCAGGAGACCAGTACCTCCGGCTCGGTGTTGGCTCCGGACGGCAGTACGCACACCTCGGCGCCGTGCATCAGCGGGAGCCACACCTCCCACACGGAGGCGTCGAAGCTGGTGGACGTCCTCGCGAGGACCCGGTCCTCCTGAGTGACCGTCAGATATCCCGCCATCCAGGCCATGTGGTTGGCCAGCGCGCCATGGGTGACGACCACGCCCTTGGGGCGGCCGGTGGACCCGGAGGTGTAGATGACGTACGCGGGGTCCGCCGGGCGCGGTGTGTACGGGAGCGGGGGGGCGGGCCGGAGCGGGGCGTCGACGGCGAGCCGGGGGATGTCGCCGGTGGGCACGTCCCCGGCGGTGAGGACGAGGACGGGGCGCGCGTCGTCCAGCATGTGGCGGATGCGGGCGTGCGGGTAGGCGGGGTCGACCGGCAGGTACGCGGCGCCGGACCGCAGCACGGCCAGCATGGCGGTGACGGTGTGCACGGACGGCGGCGCGGCGATGGCGACCCTGGTCTCCGGGCCCGCACCGCGCTCGCGCAGCGCGTGGGCGAGGGCGTCGGCCCGGGCGTCGAGCTCCGCGTACGTGAGGTGCGTGTGCGCGTCGCGCACGGCGACGGCTTCCGGCGTACGCAGGGCGTGTTCCCGGACCGCTTCGGGGGCGGTGCGCACCGGCAGGGGCCGGGGCGCGCCGTGTCCCCGGGCGAGGAGGCCGTCGAGCTCGGCCGGGGTCAGGGGGTCCAGGTCGCCGATGGGGCGGCCGGGGTCGGTGACGGCCTGGGTGAGGACGCGGGAAAAGCGGGCGCAGAGGGCGCGGGCGGTGGCGGCGTCGAAGAGGTCGGTGGCGTACTCCAGGTAGCCACCGATGCCCCCGGCGGCCTCCTCGGCGTCCGGGCCTCCGGTGGTCTCGGTCAGCGAGAAGGTGAGGTCGAACTTGCTGCCGCCGTGATGCCGGGAGCGGTCGCGGACGGTGATGCCGGGCAGCTCCGGTTCGGCCCGGTCCTGGTTCTGGAGGACCAGCATCGTCTGGAAGAGGGGGTGGTGGTCGCCGGAGCGTTCCGGGTTGACGGCCTCCACGATCCGCTCGAAGGGCAGGTCGCTGTGGCCGAAGGCGGCGATGTCGGACCGCTTGACCCGGTCGAGGAGTTCGCGGAACGCCGGGTCGCCGGAGAGGTCGGTGCGCAGGACGACGGTGTTGACGAAGAAGCCGACCAGCTCGTCGAGCACCTCGTCGGTGCGCCCGGCGACCGCGGTGCCGAGCGGGATGTCGCTGCCCGCGCCGTGGGCGCCGAGCGTCACGGCGAGGGCCGCCTGGAGCACCATGAACGGCGTGCATCCGGCGGTGCGGGCGAGCCGGACGAGCGCGGCGTGCGCCGGGGCGGGGAGGTCGAAGGGGACGGAGGCGCCCCGGTGGCTGGGCACGGCGGGGCGCGGCCGGTCGAGGGGCAGGTCGAGCAGTCCGGGGGCGCCGCGCAGCGCCTCCTGCCAGAAGGCGGTCTGCCGGGCGGCGAGGCTGTCCGGGTCGCCGTCGTCGCCGAGCAGTCGGTGCTGCCAGAGGGTGTAGTCGGCGTACTGCACGCGCAGCGGCGCCCAGTCCGGGGTGCCCGTGCCCTCGGTCCTGGCCAGGTAGGCGGCGGAGAGGTCGCGGCAGAGCGGGGCGAGGGACCAGCCGTCGGCGACGATGTGGTGCAGGACGAGGACCAGGACGTGCCGGGCGGGCCCGTGCCGGAGCAGGTGGGCGCGGACGGCGGGGTCCCGGCTCAGGTCGAAGGGGGCGGTGCTCAGGCGGCGTACCGTCTCCTCCTCCCAGGCGTCGGTGTCCCCGTCGGCCGGGGGGTGTTCGACGGTGAGGGGGACGAGCGACGCGGCGGCGTCCGCGTCGGTGATCCGCTGGCGGGGGACGCCGTCGTGCTCGGCGAACACGGTGCGCAGGCTCTCGTGCCGGACGGCCACATCGGCCAGGGCGCCGCGCAGTGCCCCGGCGTCGAGGGGTCCGTCGAGTTCCAGGACGAGCGGGACGTTGTAGGTGTCGCCGGGCGCCTCGGACCGGTTGAGGAACCAGAGGCGCTGCTGCGCGAAGGACAGCGGCAGCACCTCGGGCCGGGGCTGCGGTACGAGGACGGGGCGGGCGGCGCCCGCGGTGTCCAGGGCGGCGGCCAGGGAGGCGACCGTGGGGTGGTCGAAGAGGGTGGCGAGGGCGAGTTCGACGCCGAGGGCGGCCCTGACCCGGCCGGTGAGCCGGGTGGCGAGCAGGGAGTGGCCGCCGAGGGCGAAGAAGCTGTCGTCCACCCCGACCGCGCTCACGCCCAGCACGTCCGCGAACAGCCCGGCGAGCACCTCCTCGTACGCGGTGCGCGGCGCCCGGCCGGTGCCGGTGACGGTCCGGGGTGCGGGCAGGGCGCGGCGGTCGACCTTGCCGTTGGGGTTGAGGGGCAGGGCGTCGAGGACGACGAAGGCGGACGGCACCATGTACGCGGGGAGCGTGCGCCCGACGCGGCGGGCCAGCGCGGCGGTGTCGGCGCGGGCTCCGGGGGCGGGCACCACATAGGCGACGAGCCTGGGGTCGCCGGGGGTGTCCTCGCGGACCATGACGCAGGCGCCGCGCACCTCCGGGTCGGTGAGCAGGGCGTGCTCGGTCTCGGCCGGTTCGATGCGGAAGCCGCGCAGCTTGACCTGGCCGTCGGCGCGCCCGACGTACTCGATGTCCCCCGCGGCGGTCCAGCGCACGAGGTCGCCGGTGCGGTACATCCGGCTGCCGGGCGGACCGTAGGGGTCGGCGGTGAAGCGCGTGGCGGTGAGCGCGGCGCGGCCCAGGTAGCCGCGGGCCACGCCGTGCCCGCTCACGTACAGCTCCCCCACCACGCCGGGCGGCACCAGGTCCAGGGTGCCGTCGAGGACGTACAGGCCCATCCCGTCCAGCGGGCGGCCGATGGGCGGCACGCCGGGGGTGTCGGCGGTGACGGGGTGCCGGGTGGCGAAGGTGGTGGTCTCCGTGGGGCCGTACACGTGCAGGACGCGCGTGCGGGGCGAGGCGGCGGCGACGCGTTGCATGAGGTCGGGGGTGGCGGCCTCGCCACCGGTGGCGACCAGGCGCAGTCCGGCGAAGACGGCGGGGTCCGCCTCGGCCATCACGTTGAACAGGGCGGTCGTGAGGAACAACGCGGTGACGCCGTGCCGTTCCACCGTCTCGCGGACGGCGCTCGCCTCCAGGACGCCGCCGGGGGCGACGACCACCCGGCCGCCGTTCAGGAGCGGCGCCCAGAGCTCGAAGGTGGAGGCGTCGAAGACGTACGCGGAGTGCATGAGGACGGCGTCGGACACCCCGTCGGTCCAGGCGCTGTCGGCGGCGAGGGCCAGCACGTCGGCGTGGGTGACGCCGACGCCCTTGGGCAGCCCGGTGGAGCCGGAGGTGAACATGACGTACGCGAGCCGGTCGGGTCTGCTGATCCGGGGCAGCGCTCCGGGCCGTTCCGGCGCACCGTCGAGCACCCGGCCGCTCGCGTCCACGACGAGGAGCGGCAGCCGGGCGGCGGCCTCGCGGACCCAGGGTTCGCGGGCGGTCCGCTCGTCGGCGATCAGGGCGCGGACGCGGGCCGACTCGGCGACACGGCCGAGCCGTTCGGCGGGCCAGGCCGCGTCCATCGGGACGTAGGCGGCGCCCGAGGCGACGGTCGCGAGGGTGGCCGCGGGCACGGCGGCCGAGCGCCCGAGAAGCACCCCGACGCCGTCCTCGGCGCCGACGCCCCAGCCGGTCAGCGCGCTCGCCAGGTCGTCGGCCGCCCGGTCGAGCTGCCGGTACGAGAGGGTGTGCGCCCCGTCCACGACGGCCGGGGCGTCCGGGGTGCGGCGCGCCTGGTCGCGGAACGCCTCCGGCAGGGTCCGCGCGACGGCCCGCTGGGGCAGTGCGGTGCCGCGTCCCTGGGCGCGCAGGGCGGGGGCGGTGGATTCGTCCACGAGCGGCAGGTCGCGCAGGGGCAGGCCGGGGTCGGCGGCGGCCAGGGCGGAGACGAAGGACACGACGGCCTGCTCGTGCAGCCGGACGTCCTCGGGGTGGTAGAGGTCGGGGCGGGCGTCGAACCCGATCAACGGCCCCTTGCCCTCGGCCCGTTCGGAGACGAAGAGGGAGAGGTCGTCCACCGGGCCGACCGACAGCACCCGGGAGGGCGCGGGGATTCCGGCGAAGTCCCGGTCGTAGTCGTAGCCCATGATGTTGACGACGATGCCGGTGAGGCGGGACGGGTCGTCGCCCGTGTTCAGTTCGCGGGCGAGCTGTTCGCGCGAGAAGCGGCGGTGGCGCAGGGCGCCGCGCATCTCGGCCGCGGCCTCGCGGACGAGTTCGCCGACGGACATGGTGGCGGTGGGCGTCAGGCGCAGCGGCAGGATGTTGGAGGTCATGCCGACGATGTGCCGCAGCCCGCCGTGCCGGCCGTTGGAGGCGAGGCCCACGGTGACCTCGCGGGTGCCGGTGACCCGGGCGGTGTAGGCGGCGACGGCGGCGACGAGGACGGCGCTCCACGTGGTGCGGTGGGCGGCGGCGAGCCCGCGCAGGTCCTCGAAGACTTCGGCGGACAGGGACTCGCCGTTGTGCAGCCGCAGGCCGGGGGCGGCCGGTGCGTCGCCCGTCGTTTCGGGGAGGTCGGCGCGGCGGGGGATGAGGGTCCGGCCGCTGTGCGCGTCGTCGTCCCCGGTGGCATCGGGGGCCGGGTCCGCGAACTTGGCGGTCCAGTAGGCGCGGTCGGCGTCGTGGCGGCCGGATTCGCGGTGGGCCGTCTCGTCGGCGACGAGGTCGCGCAGGGGCGCGGCGGGCAGCGTGACCTCCGCGAGGTCTTCGCCCTTCACCGCGCGCCCGTAGAGGTCGGCCACAACGCGGGTGAAGACGGCGCCGCCGAGGCCGTCGACGGCTATGTGGTGGAAGCGGACGTACCAGTAGGACAGCCCGGCGCCGGCCCGGAGCAGGGCCATGTGGTGGCGGGGGCGGTGCAGGGTGTCGGGCGTGGCCATGTCCGTCGCCAGGTAGCGCTCGACCTCGGCGGCGGGGTCGGCGGCCCCGGACACGTCCACGATCCGGAGCCGGCGGGCCCCGGGTTCGCGGACGACGCGCTGGAGGAGGGTGTCGCCCTCCGTGACGAACTCGAGGTTGAGGCTGTCGCACAGCTCGCAGGCCCGGTCGACGGCGGCGGCGAATAGTGCTTCGTCCAGGTCGCCCCGGATCTCGAAGCATTCACCGACGTTGTATTTCGGGCTGTCGGGGTCGACGAGTTGCCCGTACCAGACGCCCTGCTGGGCTGCGGTCGTCCCGAAGAACTCTTCGGGAGCGGATTCCGGGGAGACAGAGCCGTTTTCGCGCATGCCGGGACACACCTTCGGGGAGAGCTTTCGGGGGGACGAAAAGGGCAGGACGAAGCCGGCCGTGCCGGTGCGGCGTCCATGGCCGACAACGGGCGGGTAATAGCGGGGAGAAGGTCACCGGCCCCGGGCATCGGGCACCACGGGACCGGCTTCCCGTTCCGAAAACCGGGAGCGGGCTCGGTTTTCTGCGCTTATCGAGGACAGGCCGATGCGCGGCCCATCAATGCGGTCCATCGACGCAGTCCATCAATGCAGTCCGTCACTGCAGTCCATCGATGAGGGAAATAAAGCCGCGTGGCGGCGATATGAACATTTCCCGCCGGAGCGTGATCGATTACAAGCCGGGACTGATCGACTTTGCCCGGATGGGAACGACAGCGATCGAATGGATCGCGCGCGGCCTACGGACCGGGGCGGCGCGCAGGCCCGCGCGCCGCGCTACCCGGCGTCGGCCTCCATCGCCCGGACCAGGCCGGCGGGCCGCATGTCCGTCCACGTGGCCTCGATGGCGTCGAGACACTCCTGTCGCGAACCCTCCGGGCCGCCGACGCTCCAGCCGCCCGGAACCTCGATGTGCGCCGGCCACAGCGAATACTGCCCCTCGCCGTTCACCAGCGTCACGAACCGGCCCGACTCGTCATCGAAAGGATTGGTCACGACTGTCCCCCCACTTGTTTTCCCACATGCCACCGCATGTTCTTCAGATATATGCGGGCCTGCCGCACGGATTCACCGCTCCCCCGCCACCGGGCCACCCGTCCCCGGCGCGCAAGTCCGGCCACATGGACCGGAGATACGTTACGCCTCGGGATACCGGCGTGATGCCGATGGCCGGCCGGTCATCCGGCTTCGCCCGTTCACGCCAATCACCATAGAGGACCGCCGACAGCCCAAGAGTCGAATTCGGCCCATTACTTATCAGCCCGTACGGCCGCGACGTGCGGGAAGGCCGGCCGGAGACATATGCCAGGCCCGCTCCCCCGGAAATTTTCAGCCACCCGATGTCCCGATTGTGCGCATTTCACTAAATACGACCCGCGCACATTCGGATAACCGCCGGCGTACACCCCCTCATCCACGGGCACGCGCCGAACACATCGCGCTCCCGTGCGCCGGGTGCGCGCCCCATTCGAAATCAATGGCCATTCCTCTCACCCTGCGTCATGTTCCGGGGCGTGGCGCGGGCGCCCACCCGGCGGGGGCGGCCGGCCCCGCATGCGATACGAATGCCGGGTGACCGAAGAGACCCCGCCCGCGACCGTGCGCGTGTTCATCGCCCTCGCTCCGCCCGACCCGGCGAAGGACGAGCTGGCCCGGGTACTGCGCCCCGCCTACGCGACGCACCCGCAGGTGCGGTGGAACCGGGTGGAGGACTGGCACATCACCCTGGCATTCCTGGGCGCGCTCCCGGTGGACACCGTTCCGCTGCTGCGTCCGCCGCTCGCCGCCCTCGCCGCGTCCCACCCCGCTCCGCGCCTGGCGCTGCACGGCGGCGGCACGTTCGACGAGCGGGTGGCGTGGAGCGGGATCGCCGGCGACCTCGAAGGACTGCACCGGCTCGCCGACGGCGTACGGGCCGTGGTCCGCGACTGCGGGATCGCCCTGGAGACCCGGCCGCTGCGCCCTCATCTGACGCTTGCCCGGGTACGCCGGGGCGACCACACGTCGGCCGGGGAGATCGCCGCGCTGCTGACGGAGTTCCGGGGCCGCCCGTGGCCCGCCGCACGCCTGCATCTGGTCGGCAGCAACGCGGGGAACGGCCCCGGGCAGATCCGTTACCGCGACATCGAGGCGTGGCCGCTCGGCACGGCTTCCGGGGTCACGGCGCCGCCCGCACGTCCCTGAGGGCGGGGCCGCCGGGCCGTTACGCCAGCCTGACCGGAGTGGGGCGTGGCTCCGTGTGTTGGTGAGGTTCGGGGGTACCGCTGTGGAACGGTGAGCCTGACTTGGGCGCGCACCACACGAGCGGAGAGGGTTGCACTCATGGGACACGGCGGGAACGTGATCGCGGAGCTCACCACGGACCACCGCGAGGTCGACGAACTGTTCGCGCAGATCGAGGCTCAGCCGGTCGGCGACGAGCAGCGCAGGAAGCTCGCCGACGAGCTGACGATCGAGCTGGTCCGGCATTCCGTGGCGGAGGAGATGCACCTCTACCCGGTGGTCCGGCGGTTCGTGGACGACGGCGACGACATGGCCGACGAGGAGCTGGAGGACCACGCCAGGGTGGAGCAGCACCTCAAGGAGCTGGAGGGGCTGCCGGCGGACGACCCGCAGTTCGACCACCTGGTGGCGCAGCTCAAGCTCGAAGTGACCAAGCATGTGCGCGACGAGGAGAACCGGCTCTTCCCGCTCCTGGCGGCGGCCGTCTCCCCGGAGACCCTGGACCAGCTGGGCGAGAAGGTGCGCGCGGCGAAGAAGACCGCGCCGACGCGTCCGCACCCGTCCATGCCCGACACCCCGCCCGGCAACAAGATCCTGGGCCCCGGCGCCGGTCTGGTCGACCGGGCCCGCGACCTGCTGAGCGGTCGCGGCAAGGGCTGAAGCCCCCGGCGCCCCCCGCTCCCGGCGCCCCCCGCTCCCGGCGCCCTCGGCTCCCCGACGCCTCCCCGGGTCTCAGCAGGCGTGGGCCGGGCCGAGGCGCAGTCGGTCGAGCAGGTCCGCGTGGTGGAGGCGGGCTATCGGCTCCAGCAGGTCGGGGTGGCGCAGCAGTGCGGTGGCGGCCAGGTCGTGCGCGCTGGGCGCGGTCAGGCGGCGGAACTCGGCGGGTCCTGTCACCCCGTGCTCGGTCTCTTCGAGCGCCTTCACCGCCTCCTGCGCCGCGTCGGGCGCGGTGAGCAGATGCGCGGCCCAGCTGGCGACGACCTCGTCCACCCAGCTGCGCCAGGCCACGTCCGCCGGACCGGCCGCCGCCCGGCCGTGGCCACCGGTGACCTCGTCCAGGCGGGCGGATCCGCCGGGGCCGGTCAGGACCACGAGGGCGGCGTCCAGGTCGGTCGGGTAGCGGAGCCAGGTGGCGACCGTGACGGCCTGGCGGGCCTGCGCCTCGGCCAGGGCGGCGATGAGCGGGCCCCCGCCGGCAGGGAACGCGCGCGTCAGCCACTGGGTGGTGGCGGCGATGAGCGGGGCAAGGTCTGCGGGCATCGGGGCGTCCCCTCGGGTGCTGGATCGCCGTGCAGCGTACTGCGCCCCTCCCCGGCCCCCGTATGACGCAGAGCACCTTCCGGCCGTGGTGTGCGTCATGACCGGCGACACCCCAGGTCCTGAACGATTGGGAGAGCACACGATGAACCACCCCCGCCCTCTTCCGGGGCTGGACGAGTCCTTCTGGATGGACAGCACCGACGCGCCCGAGCACCCGCGGCTGGCGTCGGACACCGATGCGGACGTCGTGGTGATCGGCGGCGGCATCGCGGGCCTGAGCACGGCGTGGGAGCTCAGCCGGGCGGGCCGGAACGTCGTGGTCCTGGAGGCGGACCGCATCGCCTCCGGGGTGACCGGTTACACGACGGCCAAGGTCTCGGCCCTCCAGTCGCTGGTGTACGACCGGCTGCGGCGGACCCGGGGCGTGGACGCGACCCTGCTGTTCGCGGCGTCGCAGCTGGACGCGGTGGACCGGGTGGCCGGCATCGTGGAGGAGCTGGGGATCGCGTGCGACCTGGAGCGGGTGAGCGCGTACAGCTACGCGGCCGGGGCGGAGTCCCGGCACCTGGTCGAGGCGGAGGCGCGGGCCGCCGCCGACGCGGGGCTCGATGTCGCGTACGTCTCCGAAACGGAACTGCCGTTCGCGATCGGCGGGGCGGTCCGGGCGGACGGCCAGGCCCAGTTCCACCCCCGCAAGTACCTGCTGGCGCTGGCCCGGGATCTGATCGCGCAGGGGGGCCGGGTCTTCGAGCGCAGCCGGGTGACCGGGCTGTCCGAGGGGACGCCGTGCCGGGTGACCGCCGAGTCGGGGCGGAGTGTGACGGCCCGGGACGTGGTCGTCGCCACGCATTACCCGGTCTTCGACCGCGCGATGCTGTTCGCCCGGCTCTCACCCCGGCGGGAGCTGGTCGTCGCCGCGCCCATCCCGGCGGACCTGGCGCCGAAGGGCATGTACATCACGGAGGACGAGGGGAGGCGCTCGGTGCGCTCCACCCCGCTCGACGACGGCCGGCGCCTGCTGATCGTGACCGGGGAGAGCTTCACCCCGGGCACCGGGGACCCCGGCGAGCGGTTCCGGCGGCTGGACGCGTGGATGCACGAGCGGTTCCCGGCGGCGGGCCCGACCGCGTACCGGTGGGCGGCGCAGGACAACGATCCCAGCGATACGGTCCCGCTGATCGGGCCGTTCCACATCGGGGCCCGGCACACCTATGTGGCGACCGGGTTCGGCGGCTGGGGGATGACCGGCGGGGTGCTCGCCGGGCGGCTGCTGACCTCGCTCATCGCGGACGGCGTCCCGCCGCTGCCGTGGGCCGAGTTGTACGACCCGAGGCGGCTGGGGAGCGCCGTACGGGAGGCGGGGTCGCTGCTGGGTGCGCAGGCGGAGGTGGCGAAGCACTTCGTCGGCGACCGGCTGCGCGTCAGCCACCTGGACTCGGTGAGCCAGGTGGTGCCGGGCACGGGGGCGGTGGTCCGGGTGAACGGCCGGCGCTGCGCCGTGTACCGGGAGCCGGACGGCACGGTGCGGGCGGTGTCCGCGCGGTGCACGCATCTGGGATGCCTGGTGGCGTTCAACGAGGCGGAGACGGCGTGGGAGTGCCCCTGCCACGGTTCGCGCTTCGGGGTCGACGGCTCGGTGCTCCAGGGTCCGGCGGTCCGGCAGCTGGAGGCGCTGGACCTGGACGACGACCAGGCGTAGCGCTAACGCCGCGCCATATAGAGGCTGAACGCCTTGTGCAGGACCTTGTTGAGCGGGTAGTCCCACTCGCCGACGTACTCGGCGGCCTGGCCCCCGGTGCCGACCTTGAAGCGGAGCAGCCCGAGCAGGTGGTTGGACTCGTCCAGGGTGTCGGTGGTGCCCCGGAAGTCGTAGACGTGCGCGCCCATGGCGTGGGCGTCGCGGATCATCTGCCACTGGATGGCGTTGTTGGGCTGGACCTCGCGCCTGCGGCTGGTGGACGCACCGTACGAGTACCAGACGTGCCCGCCGACGGTGAGCATGGTGGCGGCGGCCAGCACCTCGCCGTCGTGCGCGGCGAGGTAGAGCCGCATCCGGTCGGGGTGCTCGGCGGTGAGCGCCTTCCACATGCGCTGGAAGTACGCCAGGGGGCGGGGGATGAACCGGTCGCGTTCGGCGGTCTCGGTGTAGAGCGCGTAGAAGGTGTCGAGGTCGGCGTAGTCGCCCTGGACGACCTTGACGCCGGCCTTCTCGGCCTTCTTGACGTTGCGCCGCCACAGCTGGTTGAAGCCGGCCAGGAGGTCGTCGGGCGAGCGGCCGGCCAGGGGCAGCTGGAAGACGTGACGCGGCTGGCCGGCGGCGAATCCGTCCTCGCCGTCGCCCCCGGAGCGCTGCCAGCCCATGGCTCGCAGACGGTCCGTCAGCGTGAGGGCGCGGGGGTCCTGTTCGGTGGGCGCGACCTCGCCGAGGCGGTGGGCGCCGGGGTCGGCGATGGCCTCCTTGACGGTGGCCGCGTCCCAGCGGCGGGCGACGACGGGCGGGCCCATCTTCACGGTGAACGCGCCCTGCCCCTTGAGGTGGTCCAGGAGCGGGTTCAACCACCGGTCGAGGTCGTCGTCGTACCAGTCGATGACGGGGCCCTCGGGGAGGTAGGCGAGGTGGCGCTTGACCTTCGGCAGCGGCCGGTACAGGACCAGGGCGGTGCCGGTGATCCTGCCCGCGCCGTCGAACCAGCCCAGGCTCTCCGCCCGCCAGTCGGGCTTCACCTCGCCCCAGGAGGGGACCTGCATGTGGCTCGCGGACGGCAGAGTGCCGATGTACGCCAGGTGCTCGTCCCGGCTGATCGTCCTCAGGCGGAGGTCCATCGGTCTGCTCCTCGTCCACGGGTCGTGATCCTTCGGCAGCCTACTGGCGGTCGCCGCACCCCACGACGCGAGCGGGCGTTCGAGCGAGACCTCGGCCCCCGGGCAGCAGCGACGCCGGAATGAGCCCGAGCGCGGCGAGCGCCGCCACCGCGGGCAGTGCCTGGCCCAGCGCGAGATCCGCTACGGGGAGGAGCCGGTGCTCCGGGCCGGTGACGGCCGACGGGGTGAGCGGCATCAGTCCGGCGGCCACGGCGATCCCGAGGGCGGGGCCGACGTTCATGGCGGTCTGTTTGAGGCCGCCGACCACTCCGGCGTACCCGGGCGGGGCGTCCCCGACGACGGTCCCGGTGGCGGTGACCATGACGGCGGTGAAGCCCGCGCCCAGCACCGCGAGGACGAGGCCCGTCAGCTGCCAGGGGGTCGCCGGGGTCAGCCGGGAAAGGCCGAGGACGGCGAGGGCGACGCACAGCTGGCCGGTGATCGCGGTGCGGCGCGGCCCGAACCGGCCGAGCGCGGCCGAGGCCGCGGGCGCTCCGGCGATCATGAGCAGGGTCAGCGGCAGGCAGCGCAGCCCGGTGGTGAGCGGATCGAGGCCGAGCCCCTGCTGCAGGAAGAACGTGACGACGAACAGCGCGCCGAACAGGCCGCCGGAGGTGGTGAGGAGCAGCGCCATGGACGCCATCACGGGCACCGAGCGCGTCACCGCCGACGGCACGACCGGCTGGGCGCTGCGGCGTTCGTACGCGACGAGCCCCGCCCCGAGGAGCACGCTCAGCAGCAGCCCGAGTCCCGTCCGGGTGCCGGTCCATCCCTCGTCGGGTATCCCGGCCAGGGTGTGGACGAGGGCGGCGAGCGCGGCGGCGAGGAGGACCCCGGCGGTGAGGTCGAACCGCCGGTGCGCGACGGGCGGCACGGCCGGGGTCCGCACGGCGAGGGTGAGCGCGGCGATGGCCAGGGCGGCCGGGATGTTGATCAGGAAGACGGCCCGCCAGCCCCAGTGCGTGACGAGGACTCCGCCGAGCACCGGACCGGCCGCCGCGGCCACCCCGATGGCGCTGGTCCGGAGGGCGACGGCGCGGCCGAGCCGGTCGGCGGGGTAGGCGAGCCTGAGCAGGGCGAGCGTCGCCGGTTGCAGGAGCGCGCCGGACACTCCTTGTGCGGCGCGCAGGGCGATCACGGGGCCGATGCCCTCGGCGAGGGCGATACCGGCAGACGCGGCGCCGAAGCCGAGGACCCCAATGCAGAGCAGCCGCCGGTGCCCGTAGCGGTCCCCGAGCCGCCCGGCGATGACGAGGAGCGCGGCGACCGCGAGGAGGTAGGCGGTGCTCGTCCACTGGACCTCGGTGACGGTCGCCCCGAGGTCGCCGCGCAGGTCCGGCTGGGCTACGAGCAGCACGGTGCCGTCCAGGGCGACGAGCATCGCGCCCGCCACCGAGGCGAGGAGCGCGGCGCGGGACCGTACGGCGGTGGGGGTCACGCGTCCACCCGGCCGAGGTGGGCGTCGAGCACCGCGGTGAGGAGCGGGTCGGGTCCCTCGCCCGCGCCGGGAAAGGCCAGTTGGAGGCTGCCGCTCGCCCGGAGCACGGCGATGCCGTGCAGGTTGGTCCACAGGGCGGCCGCGGTCAGGGCGGGGGGCGGGGCGGAGTCGTACGAGGGTCCGCTGCCGGTCTCCGTGCGGTGGGCGCGGTCCTGGGTGACGAGTTCGACGAGCCGCGCGAACAGCGGAAGGGTCGACTCGCGCAGACGCGGCCCGCCGGGCGTCTCCGCGTCCGTGTCACTCGCATGGGCCTCGCTGTCGAGCAGGTCGTGGCGGAACATCAGCTCGAACATGCCGCCGCACTCCCCCGCGTAGTCCAGGAAGGCTCCGGCGAGGCCCCGCAGCTGCTCTCGCGGTGTCCCGGCCCCTTCGGCCGCCGCCGCGAACCGGGCGGCGAGCTCGGTGAAGCCGCGCCGGGCGATGGCCGAGAGCAGGGCGTGGTGGGTGGGGAAATAGCGGCGCGGGGCGCCATGGGAGACCCCGGCGCGGCGGGCGATCTCGCGCAGGCCGAGCGACGCGGACCCCTCGGTCATGACGAGGTCGACACCAGCGTCGATCAGGCGTTCCCGCAGGGAGTTCGCTTCGTTTACTTGTCCATAGACACTGTCTACCAGGCCTTCGTAGACAGTGTCTACACCCCGCGCGCCGCGCCACCGCGAGGCACGCGCCCCAATGCCCTCGCCCAAGATGCGGGGGCGGCGGGAGTGAGCAGACTGGGTGCCATGGCAGATCAGCGGCGCTCCCAGGCCGGAACCACGAAAACGGCGACCACGCGGCGTACCCCGTCCGCGCGGGGCCCCGAGCACGCGGCCCGCGCTGCCATCCAGAGCCTGGAGGGTCTGATCGACCACCGCGCGGAAGGCGTGTCCGCCGTGCGGCGCGCCGACGACGGCTGGTGCGTAGTCGTGGACGTTCTCGAAGTGCCCCGGATTCCGGACACCACGAGCCTCCTGGCCTCCTACGAGGTGCAGCTCGACCGGTCCGGCGAGCTCCTGGAGTACCGCAGGGTCCGCCGGTACCGCCGGGGCGCCGCCGACGAGTGAGCGGCGTCCACTCCCCTGCCGGAAGGACATTCCATGACCGCGACCACCTACTCCGACGAAGTCGTCGCCTGCCCGCCTCGCGCCGGCACCTTGTACGACGTCCTGGAGCTGATCCTCGACCGGGGCATGGTGATCGATGTCTTCATCAGGGTCTCCCTGGTCGGCATCGAGATCCTGAAGATAGACGCGCGCATCGTCGTCGCGAGCGTGGATACGTATCTGCGGTTCGCCGAGGCGTGCAACCGGCTGGACCTCGAACGGGACTCCGGCAGCACCACCGTTCCGGAGCTGATCGGCGGCGGCGCCGCCAAGTCCATCGGCAAGCGGAAGGTACGCAGGGCCGCCGAGTCGGTGGGCGACACCGTACGCAAGGCGGTGGGCGGGGACGACGAGGAGGAGCCGGAGGAGCGGCCGAGGAAGCGGCGCGCTCCGGCGCGCGACAGCGAGAGCCGGCGCCGCCGTGTGGAGGCGTGAGCGGTGACGGCAGACGGTGTGTACGTATACGCGATCACCCCGGCCGGGACCGCGCTCCCGGCCGGGCAGGGCGGTGTGGGCAGCCCGCCCGCACGGCTGCGGACCGTCCGGCGGGGCCGGCTCGCCGCGGTCGTCAGCGACGCTCCCCCGGACCTCCGGGCGCGCCGCCGCGATCTGCTGGCCCACCAGGATCTGCTGCTGCGCCTGATGGACGAGGGGCCCGTGCTGCCCATGCGGTTCGGCATGGTGGCCGCGGGCCAGGACACCGTGGAGCAGCAGCTGGCCGCCGGTGAGGACGGCCATCTGGCGGCCCTGAAGCGGATCGCCGGCTGCCACGAGATCAACGTCAAGGCCCTCGCCGCCGAGGACGCGCTCGCCGATGTGATCGCCGAGGACGGCACCGTACGCAAGCTGCGCGAGGCCGCGCGCCGGCGGCCGGGCTACGAGGCCAGTCTGCGGCTGGGCGAGGCGGTGGCCGCCTCCCTCGCGCGGAGGGCCGCCGAGGCGGGGCGGCGGGTGCTGCGGGAGCTGACGCCCAGGGCCCGGGCGGTGGCGGCGGGCCCCGAGGTCCAGGGGTGCGCGCTCAATGTGTCGTTCCTGGTGGAACGCGAGGCCGGTGACGCGTTCCTGGCCGAGGCGCGCCGGTTCGCGGGCGAGCACCGCGGCCATGTGGAGCTCCGCCTCGCCGGGCCGCTGCCGTGCTACAGCTTCGTCTCCGCCGAGGCCCGGCCGGTCCCCGTGGGCGGTGGCTGAGATGGGCCTCATCACCGGACTGCTGACGCTGCCTGTCGCCCCCGTGCGGGGGGTGGTGTGGGTCGCGGAGAAGCTGAACGACGCCGCCGAGCGGGAACTGCACGACCCCCGCGTACTGCGCGCGCAACTGGCCTTACTCAACCAGGAGTTGGAGGCCGGAGACATCACGACCGAGGAATTCGAACGGGAAGAGGATCGGCTGCTCGACCGGCTGCACGCCGTTCGGGCGGGCCGTATGCCAAGCGATCGAAGGTGACGTGCTCATGGATGACGAGGCCAAGGTAGCGCTCGCAGCCGCGGTGGTCGGCGGCTACGTGCTGGGCCGGACCAAGAAGGGCCGGATGGCCCTGACCGTCGCGACATACCTGGCGGGCCGGAGGTTCGGGCTCGAACCCCGCCAGCTCGCCGCCGAGGGCATGCGCCGCCTCGGCGGTGTCCCCCAGGTCGCGGAGCTGCAGGAACAGCTGCGCGGCGAGGTGATGGACGCGGGCCGCAAGGCCGTGACGGCTGCGGCGAACCGCAGCATCGCCTCGCTGGCCGATTCGATCGGCGACCGCACCGCCCGGCTGAGCGCGGGCCGGCGCGAGCAGGACGAGGACCAGGACGAGTACGACGACGAACCGTACGAGGACGAGTACGACGACGACGCGTACGAAGAGGAACCGGAGGAGGAAGAGGAACCGTCCGAGGAAGAGCCCTGGGACGAGGGTGAGGACGAGGATTACGAGAACGAGGAGGAGCCTTCCGAGCCGCCCGCCAAGAAGGCGCCGCCGAAGAAGGCACCGCCCAAGAAGGCAGCCGCCAGGAAGGCCCCGGCGAAGAAGCAGGCCGCCAAGAAGTCCGCCCCGGCCAAGAAGGCGGCCCCCGCCAGGAAGAGCGCGGAGAAGAAGCCCGCGGCGAAGAAGGCCGCACCCGCGAAGAAGGCCGCCCGGGCCAAGAAGGCGACGCCGAAGAAGTCGGCTCCCGCGAAGAAGACCGCGGCCAAGAAGACCGCCCCGGCGAAGAAGTCCGCGTCGAAGAAGACGTCGGCGTCCAAGTCGGCGTCCAAGCGGACCGCTTCCAAGCGCACCGACCGTCGGAGGTAGCGAGTCATGGCCAGGACAGATCAGGACGAGTCCGGGACGCAGGAGTCGGGTCTCGACCGGCTCCGCGAGGAGCTGTCGGGCTTCCTCAGCGCGAAGGTGGAGGATCTCGCGGACAAGGCGAGCGGCAAGCTGACGGATGTCGCACAGCAGCTCACCGACTCCGCGGGGGACGGCGGCTCCCTTCCCGCCGTGGCAGGCCGGGTCCTCCAGGGCGAATCACCGCTGAAGTCGTTCGTCTCGGAGAAGGCCAAGGGTGTGAAGGACAACGTCACGGAGAAGGCCAAGGAGGCGTTCGGCGGTGGCAAGGGCAAGAGCAAGTCGAGTGGGGGCGGTAAGTCGATGAACATCGTGGAAGTCCTCGACGTCGGCGTGCCTCTGCGTACCGCGTACGACTACTGGACCCAGTACGACAAGTTCAGCAGCTTCGCGAAGGGCGTCCAGGACGTCTCGACGGAGGACGAGGCCACGAGCGACTGGAAGGTCAAGATCGGCCCGTCCTCGCGCAGCTTCAAGGCGACCGTCCAGGAGCAGATCCCCGACGAGCGCATCGTCTGGACCTCGGAGGGCTCCAAGGGCACGACGCGCGGCGCCGTCAGCTTCCATGAGCTCACACCGAACCTGACCCGCATCGTGCTGGTGGTCGAGTACTACCCTTCCGGCTTCTTCGAGAAGACGGGCAACCTCTGGCGGGCCCAGGGCCGCCGCATCCGCCTGGACTTCAAGCACTTCCAGCGGTACGTCACCCTTACCGACGAGGAGCCCGACGGCTGGCGCGGCGAGATCCGCGACGGCGAGGTCGTCGTCTCCCACGAGGACGCCGTGGCCGAGGAGGAGGAGTCCGAGGACGACGAGGAACAGCCGGAGGACGAGGACTACGAGGACGAGGGCGAAGACGAGGAGGGCGACGACGAGGAGGGCGACGAGGACGAGGGCGACGAGGACGAGTGGGAGGACGACGAGGAACCGGAAGAGGAAGAGGAAGAGGAAGAGGAAGAGGAACCGGAGGAGGAAGAAGAAGACGAGGAGGAGGAGCCCGCCCCGAGCAGGCGGCGCGCGCGGAGGTCCCGTCGTGACTGATCTCGACTTCCGGCAGGACGCCGCCTACGCGCCCGCCGGCCCGCACACCACCAACCTCGCCGACATCCTCGAACGTGTCCTGGACAAGGGCATCGTCATCGCCGGTGACATCAAGATCGATCTGCTGGACATCGAGCTGCTCACCATCCGGCTGCGGCTGTTCGTCGCCTCCGTCGACACGGCGAAGAAGGCCGGGATCGACTGGTGGGAGACCGACCCCGCGCTCAGCTCGCACGCGGCGCGCAACGCGCTCCAGGACGAGAACCGGGAGCTGCGGGCCCGCCTCGACGCCCTTGAGTCACAGGCGTCCGCGTCATGACCGAGGACACCCGCTCGTCCGCGGATGCCCCTGCCGTGTACGTCTACGCCGTTTGCCGCACCGAGGAGCAGCCGGTCCTCGGCGGCCCGACGGGCGTCACATCCGAGAGCCCGCTGCGCGCCCTGGCCCTCGGCCCGGCGCTCACCGCCGTCGTCCAGACCGTACGGGCCGCCGACTTCACCGACGACGCGTGGCAGGCCAGGCTCGCCGACGAGCCCGAACTCGAACGGTACGCACGGGCCCATCACGAGGTCGTGTGTGCGACAGCCGCCCGGTACCCGACGGTGCCCCTTCCCCTGGCCACGCTCTACCACGACGAGGAGCGGGCCCGGGCAGGGCTGACCAAGGAGGCGCGGCGCTTCCACGCCGCGCTGGACCGTACGGCGCACCACGCCGAGTGGGGCGTGAAGGTGTACGTGGCCGACGCACCGGCCCGAAAGGCGCCCGAGGCCGCCCCGCAGCGGCCCGCGCCCGGGGCCGGCCGGGCCTATCTGGACCGGAAGCGGAGCCTGCGGGACCGGCGCGAACGGGACCGGACGGACGGGCTGCGGATCGCCGAGGTGATCGACGCGGACGTCAGCGGGCTGGCCGCCGCCTCGCGCAGGCTGCCCCCGCACGGCTCCCGGGTGCCGGACGAGCGGCGCACCCAGGTGCTCAACGCCACGTATCTGGTGGCAGAGGACCGGGCGGCGGAGCTGTCGCGGCTGGCGCAGAGCCTCCGCGAGCGGACCGGGGCGCAGGTCGAGCTGTCGGGGCCCTGGGTCCCGTACTCCTTCGTCGGTGAGGTGTAGAGGTGGAGCGCTCCGTCGTGCCGTGGGACGAGCCGGAACCGCTGAGCGGGCCGATCGGGGTGCCTCTGGTCGATCTGCTGGACCGGGTGCTGGCGACCGGGGTGGTCATCAGCGGGGACCTGGTCATCGCGATCGCCGATGTGCCTCTCGTACGTCTGTCGCTGCACGCGCTGCTGTCGTCGGTCAGCGAGCGGGTGCCGGCGCCCTGGGCCGACGGGGGGCCGCTGTGACGGACGCGCGGGTCGATCTGGACTCCGGGAAGGTGGGCCAGGACCTCGTGACGCTGGTGCTCACCGTCGTGGAGCTGCTGCGCCAGCTGATGGAGCGCCAGGCGATCCGGCGCATCGACGAGGGTGACCTCACCGAGGAGCAGACCGAGGAGATCGGCACGACGCTGATGCTCCTGGAGCAGCGGATGACGGAACTGTGCGAGCAGCACGGGGTGCGGCCCGAGGACCTGAATCTGGACCTCGGGCCGCTGGGCACGCTGCTGCCGCGCGACTGAGCCGCCGCGGCTCCCCCGGGGTGCGGCGATCACCCGAATGGCGGGAGCGCTGGAGCCGGAGGAGAGTGGGATGAGGGGCCGAACGGCTTCCGCCGGGCAGCCCCTCATCCACTCCAGCTCTCCGTGTGAGGAACTCATGGCGACCAACGAAAGCGGCGGCACCACCCTGGACGGCGGTGCGGCGGGCGGCACGCGAGGGACGACGACCATCGCGGACAACGTGGTGTCGACCATCGCCGGTATCGCGGTACGGGAGACCGACGGGGTCCATTCCGTCGGCAAGGGCCCTTCGCGGGCGCTCGGAGCCGTCAAGGACAAGGTTTCCCGCTCCACTGACCCGGGGCGGGGCGTCAAGGTGGAGGTCGGCGAGAAGCAGACCGCCATCGACGTCGACATCGTCGTGGAGTACGGCGCCCCCATCCTGGACACCGCGCGCAGCCTCCGTACGAACGTCACGGACGCGGTCGAGACGATGACCGGTCTCGACGTGGTCGAGATCAACATCAACGTCACCGACGTCCATGTGCCGGGTTCGGACGACGACGAGGACGAGGACGAGTCGTCCTCGCGCAGCTCACGCGTCCAGTGACGAAGCCCCCGTGAACCGGGTGGACAGGTCTTAGTCCTCGGTGAGGATGCCTTCGCGGAGCTTGCCCAGTATGCGGGCGATCAGCCGTGAGACGTGCATCTGCGAGAGACCGAGCTGTTCACCTATCTGGGACTGTGTCATCTCCTGGCCGAAGCGCATCTGGACGATGGCGCGTTCCCGTTCGTCCAGTGTCTCCAGCAGGGGCGCCAGGGCGTGCAGGTTCTCGACCAGCTCGATCCCCGGGTCGCACTCGCCGGTGATGTCCGCGTGGGTGCGGCTCACCCCACTGGGGCTGTCGGACTCCGCCCCGTCGAGGGGGACGTCCAGCGAGTGCGCGGTGTAGCCGTTGGAGGCGACCAGGCCCTCGATGACCTCTTCCTCGCTGATGCCGAGCCGTTCCGCCAGTTCGGCGACGGTGGCTTCCCGGCCGAGCGAGGTGGCCAGCTCCTCCTTGGCCTTGGCGAGGGTGACCCGGAGTTCCTGGAGCCGGCGGGGGACGTGGACGGACCAGGTGGTGTCCCGGAAGAAGCGCTTGATCTCACCGACGATGTAGGGAATGGCGAATGAGGTGAATTCGACTTCCCTGCTGAGTTCGAAGCGGTCGATGGCCTTGATCAGGCCGATGGTGCCCACCTGGATGATGTCCTCCATCTGGCCGTTGCCGCGGTTGCGGTAGCGGGCCGCGGCGAAGTGCACCAGGGTGAGATTCATCTCGATGAGCGTATTGCGGGCGTACTGGTACTCCGGCGTGCCTTCTTCGAGGGTCTGCAACCGGTCGAAGAACAGCTTGCTGAGTGCCCGGGCGTCCTTGGGCGCGACCTTCAGCGGATCGGCGATCTCCGGGAGTTCGGCCGGCGCACCTGTCGTGGTCCCCGGCACCTGGGCAGATACGGATGTCGGCATGGCGATCATTCCCTTCCGTCGGACAGCGACTGCTTACGCATGCGCGAAGCTGCGACTACCCGGAGCCATGCGTTCCACACACGCGTGCGACAAAAGCCTTAGGGGTTTCGTCATCTGACGTGGTGACGGTGGCGCGGCCCGCGGAAGGAAGGGTCAGCGCGGAGGGTAGGGCGATTCGGCGAGAACCCGGGCGAGGTGTGCGGCGTTGAGGGCCATCTGGTGGGTGGTGGACCTGACGATGTCGGGCGTCTCCTCCAGGTCCTGGTAGTCGGTACCGTGCATGGCCTCTCCGACCCAGTAGCTCACCGCCCCGGGCGCGAGGGTGAAGCCCAGGTCGTTGAGGCCCTGGAAGACGTCGGCGCTCACCTTGTGGGCGCCGTCCTCGTTGCCGACGACGGCCACCATGCCCACCTTGCCGTAGGGCAACTGCCTTCCCTCGTCGTCGGTTTCGGAGATGTCGGCGTTCAGCCGTTCCAGTACGCGCTGGCAGTGGCTCGCCGGATGCCCCAGCCAGATCGGGGTGGCCAGCAGCAGGATGTCCGCCGCCATCACCTTCTCGCGCAGGCCGGGCCACTCGTCCCCGTCGCCCATGTCCTGAGCGATCCCGGGCCGTACGTCGTGGTCGGCGATCCGCACCGTCTCCCCCTTCACCCCCAGACCGGCGAGCTCGGCCATGATCTGGTCGGCGAGCAGCTGACTGCTCGACGGCTTGGGCGACGGGGAGAGGGTGCAGACGAGCGCAAGTGCTCGGGTCATCGGAAGATCTCCTCACGGTGTGCGGTCGCTCGGCCCGGGGAGTTCGGGCGCCCTTCCCACTATGGGAGGTCCACGCGGGGCGCGCCCGGCACCACCGGGTCCGAAATCTTCTTCCCGCTCTTCCCCGAGAAAGTCAGTTGTTTTTCAGGAATACAGGCAGAGGGCCGGGGCATCTGATGTTTCGGAGGTTGATACCCATGGTTCCCGTGATTCTGGTTCTCCTGCTTGCACTCATTCTCTTCGGGGCGGGTTTCGCCCTGAAGGCCCTGTGGTGGATAGCCATCGCCGTACTCGTGGTGTGGCTGCTCGGGTTCGTCGTCCGGCCTGCGGGCGGCGGCGGGAAGCGAGGCCGCTGGTACCGCTGGTAGATCTGACCGGGCGATACGTCGCAGCGGCACATAAAGTGAGGACGGCCGGGAATTTCCCGGCCGTCCTCACTTTTTCGTATGGCTTTCGGTGCGCACACATCTGCCGGACGGGTGACATCTCCATGACACACTCCGCCACCAGTGACGGCGAGCGGCTGCTGCACGGGTTCCTGGCGGAGGTGCACGCCACCGCCCCGACCGATCTGCCGGCTCTGGTCAACCGGTACGCCGGTCTGCTGGGGCTGCGCCGGGTGGAGATCTACATCGTCGACCTCCAGCAGCATCGGCTCACCCCGCTCTCGGGCGAGGCGCAGCTCGACGTGGACGCGTCCCTGGCCGGTTCGGCCTTCCGCTCGCTGGCCCTGCGCGTCGAGACGACGGACACCGAGACGCTGATCGCCTGGCTGCCGCTGGTGGACGGGGTGGAGCGGCTGGGGGTCATCGGTGTCCAGGCGGACGCGCTGGACAGAACACTGCTCGAACGGTGCGCGAGTCTGGCGTCCGTCGTGGCGATGGCGATCACGTCGAAGCGCGCGTTCAGCGACCGGTTCGTGCAGCGGGCGCGTACGGAGACGATGACGCTGCCCGCCGAGATGGTGCGGACCCTGCTGCCGCCGCGCGCGGTCGGTGAGGACCGGGCGCTGTCCACGGCAGTGCTGGAACCGGCGTACGAACTGGGCGGCGACGCCTTCGACCACTCGCTGACGGAGTCGACGCTGCACGCGGTCATCCTCGACGCGATGGGCCACAACCTGGCATCCGGGCTGACCAGCGCGATCGCGGTCGCCGGCTGCCGCAGCGCCCGGCGCAAGGGGTCGGGGCTGCGGGAGCTCGTCAGGACGGTCGACGGTGCGCTGGCCGAGTGGCTGCCCGACCAGTTCTGCACCGGGGTCGCCCTGCAACTGGACATGTCCAGCGGCATCCTGAGCTGGATCAACTGCGGTCACCCGCCGCCGCTGCTGATCCGCGAGAACCGCGTCCTGGACAACGCCCTGGACCGCCCGAGCGAACCGCCCCTCGGCACCCCGGGCATGATCTGCGGTGCGGAACGCGTCGTCCACGAGGTGCCCCTGCTGCCCGGCGACCGGATCCTGCTGTACACGGACGGGGTGACCGAGGCCCGCATGGCGGACGGCACCCAGTTCGGCCTGAACCGCTTCACGGCCTCGATCATCCGCGCCACGGCCGCCGGGGAGCCCGCGTCGGAGGCGCTGCGACAGCTCATCCACTCCATCCGGGAGTACCAGCACGACCGGCTCAACGACGACGCCACGATCATGATGCTGGAGTGGCACCCGAACCCCCGGGAGCCGTAGGGCGGCCCGGGCTCAGAGGTTCGACCTCGGCACGCTCTCGTTCCAGGTGCGGGAGAAGACCCGCCGGCCGTCCTCGTAGCCGTCGAGCGTGGCGTCCACGTGGAACGCGGTGGCGTCGGACGTCAGCATGGTGCGGGTCTCCACGCGTACGTCCCAGTCGGTACGCCGGAACCGCATGGTCCAGGCGGACTCGCCGCTCACCGAGCCGAAGTCGTCCGCGACGGAGGTGTACTTCTCGCAGGCCCGCAGCCCCACCTCGATGCCGTTCTCCTCGAACCGCTGGAGGCCCCGGTCCTTCACGATGTCGAGCGCGGAGTGGTAGTCCACCAGGTTCCTGGAGACCTTCCACGCCTGTTCGGGTTCGGTGAGCTGGGTGACCTCGGGCGGCGCGCACCCCTCCGGCTCGCCGAAGGGCACCTCGGGCATCCCGTCCGCTGCCCCGGCCGGGCGGACGGGCAGCGTGAGGCGGCTGCCGCTCTCGTACACGCTCAGGCAGGCGGGCGCGGCGGCGGGCCATACCAGCGGCCAGTACGAGGTGGAGAGCGAGAGGCGGATGCGGTGGCCCGCCGGGAAGACCTGGGCGACCCCGTTGAGCGGGACCCGTACGGGGTACGGCTCGCCGGGCTCCAGGGGTTCGGGCCGGTCCGCGCCGGAGCGGTGGGCGAGGTTGAGCACACCGTAGGTGACCCGGGTGGCCCGGCCGTCGGGGGCCACGTCGGAGAGCCGCACCGCGACCTGCCCGGTCTCCCGGGACGAGGAGACGAGCAGGTCGACCGAGGGCGCGCCCAGGATCTCGACGCGTTCGGGCAGCGGCGCGGTCTCGAAGACCAGCGAGCCGCCGTCCTCCTCGCGCTGGTCGTAGGGCAGGTCCGGCGGAGCGTTGTACGAGGCCCACTTGCCGGCGAACTGGCCGACGGAGAGCGGTGACTGAACGGTGTGGACGCGTTCCTCCGCTTCGGTCTCCGGGGCCTCGTCGCCGCGGACTATGCGGTGGCTCCGGAGGGGGTGCGGCACTTCCTCGATGTGCGGCGACGGCCAGCCCGGCTCCCCCACCCAGCGGCCGGGCCGTTCCTGGTAGGAGGTGGAGGGGGGCACGCTCTCCTGCATCCAGGCGCGGATCATGGGCCCGTCCATGACTCCGTTCTCGACGCCCTTGAGCCAGTGGTCCCACCACCGCACGACCTCCTGGAGGTAGCCGATGGCCGGTCCGGGCTCGCCGAGGTGGGGCAGCTTGTGCGACCAGGGGCCGATGAGGCCCTTCCGCGGGACGTCGACGCGGCTCAGGAGCCGGGTGACGGCGTTGGAGTAGCCGTCGGCCCAGCCGCTGGAGGCGAGGACGGGGCATTGCAGCGCCTGGTAGTCCTCGCTGAGCGAGGCGTGCCGCCAGTAGTCGTCGCGTTCCTGGTGGCGGAGCCATTCGAGGACCCAGGGGCGTGCGGCATCCAGCCGTTCGTGCCACATGTCCCGCCAGCGGTCGCCGACGGCGGCGGGGTCGGGCGGGCAGGTGGAGTAGGCGAACATGGTGCCCGCCTCGGCCAGGTTGTCGGAGAGCATCGCGCCGCCGACGTAGTGCATGTCGTCCGCGTACCGGTCGTCGGTGAAGGACGCAATGACGATGGCGCCGAGGCTCGGCGGGCGGCGGGCGGCGACCTGGAGCGCGGCGAACCCGCCCCAGGAGATGCCCATCATGCCGGTCCTGCCGTCGCACCAGGGCTGTGCGGCGAGCCAGGCGAGGACCTCCTCGGCGTCGAGCTGTTCGCGTTCCAGGTATTCGTCCAGCAGGACGCCCTCGGATTCGCCGGTGCCCCGCAGGTCCACACGTACGCAGGCGTAGCCGTGGCCCGCGATATAGGGGTGGTGGATCGCGTCGCGGGTGGAGGTCAGGTCGTTCTTGCGGTACGGGACGGCCTCCAGGATCGCCGGGACCGGTTGGCGGTCGGAGGTGGTGGGGCGCCAGATCCTTGCCGACAGCCGGACCCCGTCCGACATGGTGATGGTGACGTGGTCCTGCTGGCTGACCTCGTACGGCAGTCGGTCGACGTGTCGCATACCTGTGCTCTGCTCCTTCCTCTTCGCGGCCCTGTTCACGACGCCTTGACGTCGCGGCCGCCCGGTTCGGTGTCCTCGAAGGCGAGGCCGAGCGCGGCGACGCACTGGTCGAACTTGCGCCGCAGGCCCTCCTCGTCGTCCGCTCCGGTGAAGATGTGGGCGATCTCGTAGCTGTAGCTGTCCTGTCCGGGCACGGTGGACAGCCTCTGCCCCTCCGAGGGGACCATATCGATGCGTACGCCGGGTATCTTCCGCTCGATGGCGGCGATCTCCTCCGGGGTGGGCACCTCGCGTACGGTGCCCTCGCCGAACCAGCGGTAGTACCACTTGGCCGCCATGCGGTACGGGCCGTCGCCGCCGGGCACCACGGGGTCCTCGTCCAGGGCGAGGCGGATCATCCGGTGGTGGTTGGGGACGCCGTCGACGTAGTGGAAGAGTTCCGCGTGGGACTGGGAGTGGCGGGGGTTGATCTCCAGCAGGCTGACCCGGCCGGTCTTCGGGTCGTAGAAGTACTCGATGCTGAAGGTGGCGGCGTCCATGCCGATCTGGCGGATGGTCCGCTCGCTGACCTCGTGGAGCTGGTGGATCACCGCCGGGGGCAGGGTGCTCGGGTACTGGTGGCGCAGGAAGCACGGGGAGTCGGGGTAGTTGATGGAGTCGAGCACCCCGTAGACGGTGACCTCGCCGTTGTGCGCGTAGCCCTCGACGGCGACCTGGATGCCGGTCATGGCCTCCTCGGCGAGGCAGACCTGTCCGCCGATCCCCTCCATCTCCGGCGGTAGGTCAAGGAGTTCCAGCACCTCGTCGAAGGGTTTGCCGACCCGACCGATGCCCTCGCGTATGGTCTCGACGGCTGCCCGGAACTCCTCCATGTCCCCGACTCCGTAGGCGAGTTCGGAGGAGTAGGCGAGGGCTGGCTTGAGCCACATGGGGAAGCCGACGCCCTCGGGCGGCTGCGGGTCGGCGCTGTCGAGGTCGACCCGGCCGAAGCCGGGCAGGGCGTCGGTGGCCTTCTTCTGTTCCAGCCGGCTCCAGTACTTGTGCTCGCACTTGACGACGGATTCGAGGCTGGTGGTGCGGGTGCCGTACTCACGGCCGAGCATCGGCACGAGCGTGCTGACGGGGAAGTCCCAGTAGCCGACGATCGCGTCGACGCTGCCTTCGTGCGCGTCGAGCACCGCGCGGGCCCGGTCCATCAGGTCGGCGACCGATACCTCGCCCCCCTGCAACTCCTCGATGGTCAGCAGGGGGTGGAACCGGTAGCCGGCGGCGTCGGGAACGGCGTTCAGGGTCGGCAGGTTCGCCTCGTCAAGGCCGAGTACGAAGATGTTCTTGCGCTGTGGGGACACGCGTCGTCCTTTCGTGGGGTCCCCGGCGCGTACCCGCCATCGGCGGGATCAATGGCCGCCCCCTGCTATCCCCTGGCGGCCCGCCGCAGCATCCGGGTGAAGACCGCGTGGCCGAGTGCCACCGTGCTCAGGCCGAACATCAGGACGCCCAGCGGGACATGCCACGCCGCCGCGTGGGCGATGCCCAGCACCACCTGCACCGAGGCGAGTACGAGGAAGCCGGTCGCGTACAGGATGGGACGGGGCGATCCGCCGCCCGGCCGCCAGGCCAGGACCGCCGCGAGGACGTAGAGCATCGACGCCCCGTACATCACGCGCGCGCCGACGCCGTGCAGGGTCTCGCCGTAAGAGGTGGAGAGCAGCAGCCCCGCGGTGACCGCCTGGAAGAAGATGGCCAGGGTCTGCAGGGCGAGGGAGACCTCGACGAAGGTGGTACGGACCCGTGCGGGCGCCGTCGCGGGCGTGATGCTGCTCGGTGCTGCCATCGTCGGTGCGGCCATGACGTGGTCCTCTCTTCTGCCTCGCGGCGGTGGATCGGTACTGTCTCGTCGGTCCGACGACGTAGATCCACGGAATGTGAGGCGGCCGGCCGCCTCACATTCCGGCGGGCTGTTCCGTCGGACCGTCAGCAGCGGAGGCGCACGACGACAACCAGGGGCGGTCACGTACATGAGCACACCTTCCGAGCCGGACCTGAGCGCCGTGATCGGCGAGCGGCGTCAGCTGATGAACCTCGCCTACCGGATGCTCGGTTCGGTCGCCGAGGCGGAGGACGCCGTACAGGAGACGTACGCCCGGTGGTACGCGATGTCACCGGAGCAGCGGGACGCCATCGCGTCGCCCGGGGCGTGGCTGACGACGGTGGCCAGCCGGGTCTGCCTCGACGTACTGGGCTCGGCGCGGGTCAGGCGGGAGCGTTACGTCGGGGAGTGGATACCGGAGCCGCTGCCGGACCGCTCCGAGTGGACCGGCGGGCGCGCCGACGGCGGCCGCGACGACCGGGCGGACCCCGCGGACCGGGTCACCCTGGACGAGTCCGTGAACATGGCCTTCCTGGTGGTGCTGGAGTCCATGACCCCGGCCGAGCGGGTGACGTTCATCCTGCACGACGTGTTCCGGTACCCCTTCGCGGAGGTGGCGGACATCGTCGGCCGGAGCGCCCCGGCCTGCCGGCAGCTCGCCGCGTCGGCCCGCCGCCGCCTCCGGGATGCCCGCGCCGAGGCGGCCCCGGCGACCGGACAGGCGGCCCTGGTGCGGGAGTTCAAGGACGCCTGGGAGGCCAAGGACATCCGGGCGCTCATCGGCCTCCTCGACCCGGAGGCCGCGATGGTCACCGACGGCGGCGGGCTGGCCGGGGCGGCCCTGCGCCCGGTCGAGGGCGCCGAACGGGTCGCCCAGTACCTGGTCCACTTCGCGGACAAGGTGCCCGAGCTCCTGCTGCTGGAACGCACGGTGAACGGGCGGCCCGGCCTGGTCGCCCAGCACGCCGGAATCACCGTCACCGTGGCCGCTTTCGGCCTCGCCGGGGACCGTGTGCACCGCATCTGGGCGGTCCGCAACCCGGAGAAGCTGCGGACCTGGCCCGGCCACGGCGGATCCGGGGCGGCGCCTCAGTCGTGGGGCGGGTAGGTCAGCCGCCCGTCGCGGACCCGCGCGTCACCGTTCAGGACCGCGGGCCGCGTCGAGGTGGCCGACAGGATGTGCCATGTAGTCGGCGTAGTCCCGGAATGCCTTGACCCGCCAGGCGCCGTTCTCGGTCGGAACGCCCTTCGGGGTGTGGCGGCGGCCGCCCAGATTCGGGAGCCACCGGTAGGCGATGCCGGGCGGCAGGGAGTCGATGATGTTCCGCTGGTTCCACTGCGGAAGCTTCCGGGACGACGGGTACGAGCGCACGTCGGCCAGCAGCGTGACGTCGTTCCGGCGCAGCAGCTCCACCAGTTCACCGAACTCCCTGGTCGAGTGGCCGATCGTGCAGATCCGGTGCACCGTACCGCCCCGTCAGGTCCTTTTCAGTGCGCTGCCTTTGTGCATGGCGAGGTGGCCGGTCTTGTCGCTCTTGATCTCGTACTGCGGTTCGTCCTTGCTGCAGTGCCGGGTGCGGCCCTTGAACTCGACGTCGCTCGTGTGTTTCTCCGTGATGACGCCTTCGACGTGACCGGCTTCGGAGTTCCATCGCACGTGGTCCCCGACAGCGAAATCCTTCATGGTTCCTGGGTACGCTCCTTTCGGTGGGCACGCCACCGGGCGGGGATCAGGAACGTGGAAGCGGGTCGATCATGTGCACCGCCGAGGACTACCCCGTACGGGCCGCCGCCCGCTCCCGGACGCTGGCGGAGCTCGACGGGCGGCTGGTCACGTGCCGCGCGTGTCCCCGGCTCGTGGAGTGGCGCGATGAGACCGCCCGTGTCAAGCGCCCCGCGTTCCGCGACTGGGAGTACTGGGCGCGTCCCGTGCCCGGCTTCGGCCCCCCGGACGCCTCCCTGGCCGTCACGGGGCTGGCGCCCGCCGCGCACGGCGGGAACCGGACCGGCAGGATGTTCACCGGCGACCGGGCCGGTGACCTGCTGTACGCCACGCTGTACGAGCTGGGGCTGGCCTCCCGGTCCACGGTGACGGACCTGGCCGACGGGCTCGAACTGTACGGGGTCCGGGTGACGTCCCCCGTGCACTGCGCGCCGCCCGCCAACCGCCCCACGCCGGGGGAACGGGACACGTGCCGGCCGTGGCTGGCCCGCGAGCTCCGGTTGCTGCGGCCCACGGTGCGGTCGGTCGTCGTGCTCGGCGGCTTCGGCTGGCAGGCGACCCTGGCCGCACTGGAACGGGCCGGGTGGCGGATCCCCCGGCCCCGGCCGGTGTTCGGCCACGGCGCCCGTACGGTGCTGGAACCGGCCGACGGGGCGGACGGCCCGCTGACGGTGTTCGGCTGCTACCACGTCAGCCAGCGCAACGTCTTCACCGGCCGGCTCACCCCGACGATGCTCCGCGAGGTGCTGGCCGAGGCGGCGGAGACGGCGGGGCTGCCGGTGGTCCGGCCGGATCCGGAGTGACCGGGCGACAGGAATTTTTGCCAGTTCATCAGATTGGGATCACAGAAAATCGAGCAGGCGCCCGTTATGGGCACACTTTCTCGCACCACGACCAGTCGTACGCTCCGCCGCCGCCTCCTCGTGCCCGTCGCGATGATGTCGTTCGCCCTCGTCGCGGCGGGCTGCAACGACGACGGCTCCGGGTCGGAAGGCGCGGCCTCGCCCGCGGCCCACGTCGGGACGACGGGCCCCGCGCAGACCTCGCCGGAGTCGTCCGACCCGGCCTCCTCGCCCCCGGAGACCGCACCGTCCTCCCCCGCCGCGCCCAGCGATTCCGGCGCGTCGTCCGGGGCCGACGCCGCCGGTCCCGGCCGGTGCACGGCCGACGACCTGGGCATGAGCGTGAAGCAGGGCGACGGGGGCGCCGGGCAGGTCTACTACGAGCTCACGTTCGTCAACAAGTCCGGGAACTCCTGCACCCTGAACGGCTTCCCCGGCGTGTCCCTGATCCAGCGTGACGGCCAGGTCATCGGCGCCCCGGCCAAGCGCGACGGCGCCTCGCACGGGGCGACGGTGCTGGCCGCCGGCAAGACGGCGCACGCCGTGCTGCACACGCTGAACCAGGGCATCGCGGACGGCGGCTGCTGGAAGCAGGGCGCCTACCTGCGCGTGTACCCGCCGGGCTCCAAGGAGGCGCTGACCCTGCGCGACCCGCAGATCCGCGTCTGCGGCGACCGCTTCACGACCACGTCGGTCGAGCGCTGACAGCCCGGCCCGGCGGCCGCAGCCGTCAGGCCGGGATGTCGTCCACCGTGGGGGCGACCGGCGCGAACAGGTCGCCTATGGCGGTGAGCGCGGCGGTCTTGAGCGCGCTCGCCGCCACCACCGTGCCGTCGGGCGCGGGCAGGCTGCGGGTGGCCGTGGCCTCCGCGACGACAGCGGGCCGGTAGCCCAGGTTGAACGCGCCCTGCGCGGTGTGCGTGACGCACATGTGCGCCATGAACCCGGCGAGCACCAGGTCCTTGCCGCTGCCCGGCTCGGCCCCCAGGGCGGTGAGGGTCTTCTCCAGCTCCGTGCGGTGGAAGGAGTTCGGGAACTGCTTCACGACCACCGCCTCGCCCTCCCGGGGCGTCACCTCGTCGCTGAGGGCGCCGATCTGCTCGCGGATGTCGTACGGGGAGCCCTCGCCGCCGTCGTGGATGACATGGATCACCGGCGTGCCGGCGGCCCTGGCCCGGTCCAGGAGCCGGGCGCAGGCCGCGACGGCCTCCTCGGCGCCCTCCAGGGCCATCACGCCGGTGCGGTAGGTGTTCTGGACGTCGATGAGGATCAGCACGGATTCGCTCAGCCGGGGCAGCCGGGAGTCCAGGCCGGAAACCTCGCGGAGGGTCGCGGAGGGCTGGTTCGTGGTCATGGTGGTGCCTTTCTCGGGGTGATGGGCAGGGTTTGCGGGCATGGCGAAGCCGTACGCCGTGCCAGGTAAGAGGTATGGGGCGGAGCCGTCAGGCCGCGTGGGTGCGGAAGCGGCGGCGGTAGGCGGCCGGTGTGGTCGCGATCTGCCGCCGGAACACCCGGTGCAGAGTCTCCGCCGACCCGAGTCCGGCGGCGGATGCCACCCGGTCCAGCGGGTCGTCGGTCGTCTCCAGGAGCCGGCGGGCCGCCTCGACGCGGGCGGACTCCACATAGGCGGCCGGGGAGACTCCGGTCTCCTGTTTGAAGACCCGGGCGAAGTGGCGCTCGCTCAGACACATCCGCGCCGCGAGCACGGGGGCGGACAGATCCTCGTCGAGGTGGTCCGCGATCCACAGCCGCAGCGCGTCGATCTCGCGCCGGGAGGCGGCCGGTCTGCTCAGGGGCACGGAGAACTGGCTCTGTCCGCCCTGCCGCTTGAGGTACATCACCAGCTGGCGTGCCACGGCGAGCGCGGCGTCCTCGCCCAGGTCCTCGGCCACCAGGGCGAGCGCGAGGTCCAGGCAGGCGCTGATGCCGGCGCCGGTCCACACCCGGCCCCGGTCGGCGCGTACGAAGATCGGATCCGCGTCCACCGTGACCTCCGGGTGCGCGGCGGCGAGCTGGGCGGCGGTCGACCAGTGCGTGGTCGCCGTCCTGCCGTCCAGGAGCCCGGCGGCGGCCAGCAGATGCGCGCCGACGCACACGGACGCCACCCGGCGGGCGTGCGGGGCGGTCTCCCGCACCCAGCTCACGATGTCCGCGTCGACCCGGGCGACGGGCCCGTCCTCGGTCACGTCGACCGCGCCGGGCACCAGCAGGGTGTCGACCTCCCGGCCCACCTCGCCGAAGGTGAGGTCGGTCAGCAGCCGCACCCCCGCCGAGGTCCGGACCTCGCCCGCCTCGGGCCCGGCGAGCCGGACCTCGTAGCGGTCGCGGCCGCCGGAGACCCGGTTGGCCAGGGCGAAGACCTCGGCGGGGCCGGAGACGTCGAGGAGATCGACGCCGGGGAAGACCGCGATGACGACGCGGTGTGCGGTGGACATGACTCCATCCTGGCCAACCGGACGGGTGGCCGCAATGACGGTTCCCTGTCACATTCGGACACCAGTGGGGCGGCCGGGTCCCGCGTCCGAGATGCGGGCGCCGGGGCGCGCTGGTTCGCTGGGATGGACGGCTCTCCACCGAGAACCTGGAGTGATCATGAGCGTTGCGGACGAGACCGGCGGCCGGGCCGAGCGCATCCGGGCGAAGGCCGAGGAGATGCGGGAGACCGCCGAACGCACATCGGACCCGCAGGAGCGGCAGCGCCTCCAGGACAAGGCCCGCCGGCTCCGGGAGCGGAGCGACCAGGTGACCACCAAGGGCGACCACGGGACGAACGCACTCTGAGCCGCCGGGCCTGCCGCTACTGGGTGAACCGGGGCAGCCACTTCACCAGGTAGTCGGGGTGGCCCGCGTTCTCGGCGGCCAGCTGCCGGACCACGAAGCCCAGGCCGAAGGCCCGGCCGGAGGCGAAGTCGCGCTGCGGGCGGTCCACGTCGAGCGCGGCCACCTCGGCGTACTCGTCCAGGAGCACCCGGTGGGTCTCGATGCGCTGGAGCGTCCGGGCCGGGTCCTGGCGGACGATGTGCCGGTCGTAGGCGTGGCCGTGCGTGCGCAGGGTGAAGGCGATCGCACCGCCCCGGTCGTGGATCTCGCCGGGCGTCTCGGCCGGGCACCGCCATGCCTCGCCGCCGGCCGCCCGCGCGAGGTCTTCTTCCTCGTCCAGGCGCGCCCTGACGAAGGCGACGAGGTCGGAGTTGTCTGTCGTCATCTGGTTTCGCATCCTTCCGCTCGGCCCCACCCCCTGGGGGCCGAGCTGGACACTATCCCGACGCGGCTCAGTGGCTCCCGTCCACGGGTTCCAGTACGAACACGGGGATCTCCCGGTCCGTCTTCTTCTGGTAGTCGGCGTAGTCGGGGAACGCGTCGACCGCGCGCTCCCACCACTGGTCCTTCTCCGCGCCGGTGACCTCGCGTGCCGTCATGTCGCTGCGCACCGGGCCGTCCTGGAGCTCGGCGCGCGGTTCGGCCTTGAGGTTGTGGTACCAGACGGGGTGGGTCGGGGCGCCGCCCTGGGAGGCGACCACCGCGTAGCGGCCGTCGTGCTCGACGCGCATGAGGGGCGTCTTGCGGATCTTCCCGCTCTTGGCGCCCACGGTCGTCAGGACGATGACGGGCATGCCGCGCATCGTCGTCCCTTCCGTGCCGCCCGAGCTCTCGTACTGCTCGACCTGGTCGCGAACCCACTGGGAGGGGCTCGGCTCGTATTCGCCCTGGAGAGGCATGCGTTCTGTCCCGTCGTCGGTCTGTCCGGCCGTGGCGACTCGTCGGCCGCGGCATCTCATCATGGCTTCAACGACTTCTGCGGCCGGGGTAATCCGCCCCGGCCGTCGTGTCGCGGTCAGGAGCCGCCGGTGCCCTCGGTGCCGTAGCGGACCGTGACCTGCTCGAAGCCCAGGGACTCGAGCAGGCCCTTGAGCATCGCGGTGGTGTTCTTCTCGGCGCGCTGCGCCAGGCCGCTCTCCTTCGCCGCGTCACCGATGTGGCGTGCGGCCAGCTTGTTGACGGCCTGCTCGCTGCCGGGGTTGTCGGAGAAGAAGTCGCCGAGCCGGTCGAGGAGGCCGCGCTGCTTGGACACCGCGTAGGAGCGGTCGGGGTCGAGCGCGGGCTTGCCGAGGACCGCGTGCGGGAGCCGGATCTCGGCGGTGGTGCGGTCCTTGTTCACGACCACTCCCCCGCTCGTCACCCGTCCGAGGTCGACGTACGCGGACACGGTGCCGGCGCCGACGTACAGCGTGCGGCTGCCCCGGATCACGTCGGGGACGTACTTGGTGTCCTTCTCCAGGTCGACCACGACCTGGAAGTTGCCGGCCGCCGCCTCGTACCTGCTCATGTCCTGGATCGACTTGAGCACCGCGGGGCCCGAACGGTCGTGGGTCTCCTCGCCGAAGATGTCGCCCAGGCCGGGCAGCAGGCTGAGGCGGGTGCCGAGGAACAGCAGGGCGAGCGCGGCCGCGGTCAGGGCGGCCGCACGGCCCCAGCGGCGGTTGCGACGGCGGCGCCGGCCGTCGTCGGCCGGGCCGGGCTTCGTGGACGGTTCTGTCGCCGGGTCGGTGGAGGTCATACGGTCCGTATGACCCGGCCCGCCGGGTTCACGCCGGGCGGACCGCCCTTGGGCCAACTCCCGTGCCCACAAAGGCCCCTCAGGCCCCGGTGACCCCGTCCAGCCGCTCGCGCACCAGGTCGGCGTGGCCGATGTGGCGCGCGTACTCCCCGATCATGTGGACGTGCACGAGGCGCAGCGAGTACACCTCCCCGTCGTGGGTGAAGGTGTCGTCCAGCGAGGCTCCGGCGACGATCTCGTCGGCGAGCCGGCACTGCTCGATGAGCTGGGCGTAGTCCTCGGCGGCCGTGGCGGGGTCCAGGTCCTCGAAGTCCGCGTCCTTGCCCTTGGCCGGGTCGTACAGGGGCTCCAGGTCCTCCCCGGCGAACCGCTGCCGGAACCAGGTGCGTTCGACCTTGGCCATATGGCGTACGAGCCCCAGCAGGGACAGGTTCGACGGCTCCACCGTCCGTTCGGCGAGCTGTTCACCGGTGAGTCCGGCGCACTTCTGAAGAAGGGTCGAACGGAACCAGCCGAGATAGCCGGTGAGCATCTCCCGTTCGGCGGCGACGAGCGAGCCAGGTGTACGGGTGGCTGCGGGTGCGGTCCAAGTCATCCGGCGATCATGCACCCTGAACAGCTTTTCGTACGAATCGTTTTATCCGCGCATGCTGTAGTCGTCGCCGTCGGAGGCGGAGCGGGTCACGGACGTCGTGGCACCGCCGATGAGCCCGAGGACCAGGAAGAGGACCACCAGGGCCTTGCCCGCGGTGCTCATGATGAGCGGCCTGGTGGCGGAGCGGGGCTGCCCCTGCGGTACGGAGAGGTCGTCGTCGCCGAAGAGTCCCTTGGGGTAGGCGGGGCTGAGCAGGGAGAAGTAGGCGGAGACCCGCATCTCGTAGCGCAGGGTGGCCGCCGTGGCCTCGAACAGCGGGCGCGGCATGCGCCCCAGGATCAGGGTGATGAGCCACCACAGGACCGCCAGGGCGGACCAGCCGGACGTGGCGAGGCCCTGCACGATCGCGGCGGGGATGACCAGGATCAGCCGGAAGAAGACGGCGAGCCGGTTCAGCCGCGTCGGGCGGACGTCGATGCGGACGGGGTAGTCCGGCGGCTGGGACAGGCTGAACGACGGGTAGCGGTCGACGAGGAGCATGGCGCTCGCGCCGACCCGGGTCCGGTAGGCCAGGACCTGGGCGAGGAAACGGTAGACGGGCCCGGGCAGCCGGCCGAGCGCCAGGGCGGCGAACCAGCCGAAGACGACGGTGAAGAAGGCCCCGATCTCCAGGAAGAACAGCACGATGAAGTGCGGGATCAGCAGGAGCAGCCGGAAGAACACGGTGAGCCGCCGCTGCCGGGCCGGCTCCACGACGTCCAGCACGGGCCGGAACTCGTCGGCGTCCCCGGCGCGGGGCCCCGGGCTCCACTGGGCGTCGGTCATGTCGCTCCTCTTCGGCGGTGACCGCGCGCCGGGCCCGCGATCCTGGCCACCGGGGTGCCGGTGCGCGGCACCCCGGTGGCCTTCCACCGTCGACCCCCCGGACACGGTCCGCAATCGGTCACGGGCCGATCGGGTAGCCGTACCGCCGCAGGTCAGCGCTTGCGGGACCGGCCGCGCGCGGCCCTGCGGCGGACGCCGTTCCGCAGCCGCGACCAGGCGGACGCGGACCGCCCGGTGCGACGGGGCTCGGCCTTGGAGCGAGGCGTGGCCTTCGTACGGGGCGCGGTCTTCGTGCGGGGCTTCGGCTTCGTACGCGTGGCGGTCTTCGTGCGGGGCGCGGGCTCCGGGTCCTCAGCGAGGACGTGGTAGCGGTGGCTCAGCCGACGCCCCACCAGCACATAGGCCAGGAGGGCCCCCGCGGTGTTGAGGATGACGTCGTCCACGTCGAAGGCGCGGCCCCGGACGACCGCTCCCTGCACCAGCTCGATGAGGACGATGACCGCCGTGGTCAGCAGGAACATGCGGAGCATCCGGAGCCGTCGCGGTATCAGGATGGGCAGCAGGATGCCGAAGGGCATGCCGAGCACCAGGTTGCCGCCGGCCTGCTTGCACGCCGCGAGGAACGTGTAGTCCTCGGCGTACTGCCGCAGGGAGCGGCCCGGGTGCAGGTTGGATTTCACGAGGTCCTCGGAGGCGGGCGACGGGGTGAGCGTCACCTTCGCCAGCACCACCGAGAATCCGACCATGGCCACGAAGGCGAGTACGAGGATGGAGACGCGCAGCATGAGCCGCCCCCATCCCTTGCGCCGGACCGTGTCCCGCTGAGGTCTTGCCGCCGCTGCGTCCATGCGCCACGGATGCCCCGC
This sequence comes from Streptomyces sp. NBC_00523, assembly GCF_036346615.1. Lineage (NCBI taxonomy): Bacteria > Bacillati > Actinomycetota > Actinomycetes > Kitasatosporales > Streptomycetaceae > Streptomyces > Streptomyces sp. NBC_00523. Next base: position 536,719 of record NZ_CP107836.1, read on the forward strand.
GCACGCCGGACCACACCCCCGCGCCGTGCGGGCCGGGCCTTCCGGCGTCAGACTGGTCGCGACGGGCCGGTCCCGCATGGCCCGGCGCACCCGGACCGACGCGGAGGTCTCATGACGGACGACCACGCCCACACCCCCCTGAACTGCCTGGTCACCGGCGCCAGCGGCTATATCGGCGGCCGCCTGGTCCCGGAGCTGCTGGCGGCCGGGCACCGGGTGCGGTGCCTGGCCCGCACCCCGGAGAAGCTGCGCGACCACCCCTGGGCCGGCGAGGTGGAGACGGTACGCGGCGATGTCACGGACGCGGCCTCGCTCGCCCCGGCGATGGAGGGCGTCGACGTGGCGTACTACCTGGTGCACGCGCTGACGACCGGGGCCGGATTCGAGGAGACCGACCGGCGGGCGGCCACCGCCTTCGCGGAGCAGGCGCGGGCCGCCGGGGTCGGCCGCATCGTCTATCTGGGCGGCCTCACCCCCGAGGGCATGTCCGAGCAGGAGCTGTCGCCGCATCTGCGCTCCCGGGCCGAGGTCGGGCGCATCCTGCTGGACTCCGGCGTGCCGACGACCGCGCTGCGCGCCGCCGTCATCATCGGCTCGGGCTCCGCGTCCTTCGAGATGCTGCGCTATCTCACCGAGCGGCTGCCCGTGATGGTGACGCCGAGCTGGGTCTCGACGCGCATCCAGCCGATCGCCGTCCGCGATGTGCTGCGCTATCTGGTGGGCAGCGCCCGCATGCCCCGGGACGTGAACCGCACCTTCGACATCGGCGGCCCCGACGTCCTCACGTACCGGGACATGATGCAGCGTTACGCGGAGGTGGCGAAGCTGCCGCACCGGCTGATCCTGCCCGTGCCGATGCTGTCACCGGGTCTGTCCAGCCACTGGGTCGGGCTCATCACGCCCGTGCCCGCGTCGATCGCCCGGCCGCTCGCCGAGTCCCTGCGGTACGAGGTGGTGTGCCGGGAGCACGACATCGCGGGGTACGTCCCCGACGGCGCTGGGCAGCCCTTCGCCTTCGACACGGCGCTGCGCCTGGCGCTGCAACGCGTCCGGGAGGCCCGGGTCACCACCCGGTGGTCCTCCGCCTCGGTGCCGGGCGTGCCCAGCGACCCGCTGCCCACGGACCCCGACTGGGCGGGCGGCAGCCTGTACACGGATGTGCGCGAGCGCGAGGTGGACGCGTCGGCGGAGGCCCTGTGGCGGGTGGTGGAGGGCATCGGCGGGGAGCACGGCTGGTATTCGTTCCCGCTGGCCTGGGCGGTGCGCGGCTGGCTGGACCGGCTGGTGGGCGGCGTCGGCCTGCGGCGCGGCCGGCGCGACACGGACCGGCTGCGGGTGGGCGACTCGCTGGACTTCTGGCGGGTCGAGGAGATCGAGCCGGGGCGTTTGCTGCGGCTGCGGGCGGAGATGCGGCTGCCGGGCCCGGCCTGGCTGGAGATGTACGTGGAGCGGGACGGGGAGGGCCGGTCGCGCTACCGGCAGCGGGCCCTGTTCCATCCGCGCGGGCTGCTCGGGCACGCGTACTGGTGGAGCGTCTCGCCGTTCCACGCCGTGGTGTTCGGCGGGATGGCGCGCAACATCGCGCGGGCCGCGGAGAAGCGGACGTCACCCGGACGGGCGGTACCGGCGGTGTCGCCCTGAGCGGTGCGTCCCGGGGCGGCGGGGTAGCGGCAGCATGGCTGTCCCCGCCTCAACTGGAGTTGCGCCATGACCGTTGCGGTCGTCCTGTTCACCGCCGACCTCCGTCTGCACGACCATCCGCCGCTGCACGCCGCGCTGGCGTCGGCCGACGAGATCGTGCCCCTGTTCGTCCGGGACAGCGCGATCGGGGAGGCGGGCTTCGACGCCCCGAACCGGCGCGCGTTCCTCGCGGACTGCCTGCGCGACCTGGACGCCGGACTGCGCGACCGGGGCGGCCGGCTGGTCGTCCGGTCCGGGGAGGTGGCCGAGGAGGTGTGCGCGGTCGCCTCGGAGACCGGTGCCGACGAGGTGCATGTGGCGGCCGGCGTCAGCGCGTACGCCCGGCGCCGCGAGGAGCGGCTGCGCGAGGCGCTGGAGGCGGACGGGCGCCGGCTGCGCGTCCACGACGGGGTGGTCACGGCGGTGGCGCCCGGCGCGGTGACGCCCGCCTCCTCGGACCACTTCGCCGTGTTCACCCCGTACTTCAGGCGCTGGGCGCAGGAGCGGCTGCGTGACGTGTTCGGCGCGCCGCGCACGGTCCGGGTGCCGGAGGGGCCGCGCTCCGAGAAGCTGCCGTCCCGCGGCGGCGTCTCCGGTGTGTCGGAAGGACTCGCGGCGGGCGGTGAGGAGGCGGGGCGCAAGGCGTTCACGGCCTGGCGGCGGCACGGGCTCGCCGGGTACGAGGACAGCCACGACGACCTTGCGGCGGACGGCACTTCACGCCTCTCGCCGCATCTGCACTTCGGCACCCTGTCCCCCGTGGAGCTGGTGCGCCGGTGCCGGGACGCGGGCGGCCCGGGGGCCGAGGCGTTCGTACGGCAGCTGTGCTGGCGGGAGTTCCACTACCAGGTCCTCGCGGCCCGGCCCGCCTCCTCGCACGCGAACTACCGCGACAAGCACGACCGGTGGCGCTCCGAGGCGGACGCGGCCGACGAGGTCGAGGCATGGCGGCAGGGGCGCACCGGCTATCCGATGGTCGACGCCGCGATGCGCCAGCTGCGCCACGAGGGCTGGATGCACAACCGGGGCCGGCTGCTCACCGCCTCCTTCCTCACCAAGACGCTGTACGTGGACTGGCGCGTCGGGGCACGCCACTTCCTGGACCTCCTGGTGGACGGCGACATCCCTAACAACCAGATGAACTGGCAGTGGATGGCGGGCACGGGCACCGACAGCCGCCCCAACCGGGTGCTCAACCCGGTCGTGCAGGGCAAGCGACTCGACCCGGACGGGGAGTACGTCCGGCGCTGGGTGCCGGAGCTGGCCAAGGTGTCCGGGTCCGCCGTGCACGAGCCGTGGAAGCTGCCGGACGCGGAGCGGGAGCGGCTGGGCTACCCGGAGCCCGTGGTGGAGCTGGCCGAGGGCCTGGCCCGGTTCCGGCAGGCGCGTGGGCTGGAGTGAGGGGGCGGGAGCGCGTCGCGCTGTTGCTGCTGTCGGCGGCGTCCGGGGCGGCGGACGCGTTCGTCTTCCTCTGTGTCGGCCAGGTCTTCGCCGGGGTGATGACCGGGAACCTGGTGCTGCTGGGCGCCTCGGCCGCCGGGGCGGGCGAGGAGGGCGTCGCGCTGCGGGTGGTCACCGCGCTGGTCTCGTACGGCTGCGGGGTGGCCGGCGCCGCGCTGGCCGGGGAGCGGATGTGGCGGCGGGTGCCGTTGATGCTGCTGGCCGAGGTGGTCCTGCTCGGGGCGGGGGCGGGGCTGTGGGCGGCCCGGCTGGTCACCTCGGACACGGACCGGCTGGGTCTGCTGGTGCTCATGGGGCTCGCGATGGGCATCCAGGGGCGGGTGCGGGCGACGCCCACGAACTACTTCACCGGAACGCTGACCTCGCTCCTCGGCCGTCTCGCGGTGGGGGCGCGGCGGGGCGACGACGGCTGGGCGGCCGGGCGGCTGGCCGCCGTGGTGGCGGGGGCCGCGCTCGCGGCGCTGACCGTGCGGCTGTGGCGGGAGGGCGGTGCGATCGTGGCCGCGGCGCTGGCGGTGGCGGCGCTGCTGGTGGAGGCCGCGGCGGGGCCGGGACGGGCGGTGGCCGGGCCGGAAAAGGGGAAGCCCCGGCCGGATCGGGGGAATCCAGCCGGGGCGGCTTGAGTGGGGGCGCTCAGTGCGTCATCCACATATAGGTGAACGATAAACCATCACTGTCTGTTCCCCGTAATCCCGGCCCCGGACTGTGATCCAGGGCACGGGGCGGGCGGCCCGCAGGGCGTCTCACTCACCGGGCGGCGGGCGCCTCGGTGCCGTAACGGCGGTGGAACTGCTCGATCCGGCCCGCCGTGTCCAGCACCTGCCGGGTGCCCGTGTAGAAGGGGTGGCTGGCCGACGAGGTCTCCACGTCGATGACGGGGTAGCTGCGGCCGTCCTCCCACGTCACGCGCCGGTCGGAGTCGGCGGTGGAACGGGTGAGGAAGGCGGTCCCGGCGGCGCGGTCACGGAAGACCACCGGACGGGAGACGGGGTGGATACGGGACTTCATGAGGCGTTCCTTCCTGGACGCGACGGTCGTACGCGGTGACGATCACGGACCCCGGACCCTAATGGGAACGGGATTCGTTTTCGTTCGTCCCGTACAACACGGCACCCCTCCCCCGCATTCCCGGCCGCCACGCACCCGGCGACTTGCACCAACCGCCGCCAGCAGCAAGGCTGTTCGAAAAGGGATGGGCTACAGTCAGCCGCTGGCATATGCCGGATGCAAGACCGCATCGAGTGTTGCCAAACCACTTACGGGCCGCTTCCGGCTGTGCGAAAGTCGTATGCGGTCCACCCTTCGTCACTGGTTGTGCCGCCCTGTATCGGAGTACGACATGCCGTCCCCCCTCTCCGCGGACCGCTCCGCCCCGCAACCGCCCGAGCGCGATGCGGTCGACGCGTTGATCCACCGCACGCGCCGGCTGCGCGGCGACGTGGACGCGGTGCGGCGCGACGCCGTGCGCGTGGTGGACGAGGACGACCCGCGGACGCGGTGGCAGCGCGCGCTGTGCGAACTGGCGGTGCACCAGCTGGACGACCTCGGCACCCATCTCGGACAGCTCCGGGACGGCCTGCCCGCCGAGCCCTCCGAACAGCCCCCGGACACCGCCGCCGAACCCGCCGGCTCCCTGATCGGCCGGGTCGGCAGCGCCGAATGGAATCTGCTCACCGACGAGGTCAGCTGGTCCGAGGAGCTGTTCCGGATCTTCGGCCGCGACCCGGAGGCGGGCGGGCTCTCGCTGGACGCCCTGCCCTCCCGGCTGCTTCCCGAGGACCAGCCGTTACTCACCGCGCTCGTCACGGACTGCCTGGTGGACGGCAAGCCGATAGACGGCGAGTTCCGCATCCGGCACACCGACGGGCGCGTACGGACCCTGCACATGATGGGCGAGCCCGTGCTCGACACGGACGGCTGCACCGCCTCCATGTGGGCCGTCCTGCGCGACGTCAGCGCGCTGCGGCGCAGCCAGCAGGTGGTGCGCCGCACCCATGACTCGCTGCGTCGCGAACAGCCCGCCACCGGACACCGGGCCCCGGCGGAGCCGGCGGAAGCCGTCCTCCCGCCGTGGCAGACCTCCCTCCGCCTCCCCGACCAGGGCCCCGGCGCCCTGGACATCGCCGCGCACTACCTGCCGTCCGAGACGAGCGCCCTGGTCGGCGGCGGGTGGTACGACGCCATGGAACTGCCCGACGGCAGGACGATGCTCACCGTCGGCGATCTCACCGGCCACGGCGTACAGGCCACCTCCGCCATGGCGGTCGTGATGGGCGCGGTGCGCGGCATGGCGACGGCCGGGATCGAGCCCGGCGCCCTCCTCGGGCACCTCAACCAGTTGCTGGAGACCTCCATTCAGCCGGCGCTGGGCAGCGTCGTGTGCGGCAGGTTCGACCCGGCGACGCGCACCCTGGACTGGGCGCAGGCCGGACACCCCGCGCCCCTGCTCTTCCGTGACGGCACCGGACGCCCGCTGCCGCTGCCGGACGGGGTGCTGCTCGGAGCGGCCTCCGGGGTCGTCTACGAGCAGGTCGAGGCGCACCTGCTGCCCGGCGACGTGCTGGTGCTGCACACCGACGGACTGGCCCGCGACGATGCCGCCGGGCACGGTGGTGCGCGCCCGGGCACGGACACGCTGCTGGGGCTGGCCCCGCGGTTCACCGAGGCCGGCTCGGCGCAGGAGTGCGTACGGATCGTCGTCGAGGCGTTCGGCGCGGCCGAGCGGCTGGACGACGCGTGCGTGCTGGTCGCCCGCGTCGGGGCATAAGGAAGCCACAGCCCCCTTCCGCGCGGCCCGGTGCTCCCTCGCGTCCCGGGCTCGTCAGATCGTTGCGCTCCCCGGCTTCTTCCGCTGGCTCGGCGGCACGGCGAGCTGGATCTGCTCGCGCAGGTCCTCGATCTTCGCGTAGCCCGCGAACTGCCCGGTCAGCCGGTACATCTCGCGCAGCCGGTCCCAGGTCCGGTGGGAGGAGGTCTCCCCCATGGTGACCAGGGCGAGCCGGGCGTAGCGGTCGGCCTGTTCCGGGTCGTCGGCGATGAAGCACGCCGAGGCGAGCGAGATGTAGTCGAAGATCTTGGACCGCTCGCGGCCGTTGACCCGCAGCTCCAGGGCCTGCTTCGCGTGCCGCTGGGCGATGACCGCCGCCGAGGGGTCGTGTTCGGCGAGCGTCCGGAAGGCGAGGGCCTGCATGCCGTGCATGTCGGCCTCGTCGAACATCTGCATCCAGCTGGGCGGGGGCACATCGGCCTTGTCCGAGATGAAGAGCTCCTCGGCCCGGCCCAGGGTGCGCCGCATGGCCTGGCCCCGGCCCATGGACGCCTGCGCCCACGCCTCGATGGTGCAGAGCATCGCCTGGGTGCGCGGCAGAACGGCGTCGCCGGAGCCGGACTTGGCGAGCTTCATCAGGTCGAGCGCGTCGTCGGGACGGCCCAGGTGGACCATCTGGCGGGCCGCGCGGGACAGGGCCTCCCCGGCGCGCGGACGGTCGCCGCCCTCGCGTGCCGCGTGCGCGGCGATGACGAAGTACTTCTGGGCGGTGGGTTCGAGGCCGACGTCGTGCGACATCCACCCCGCCAGGACGGCGAGGTTGGCGGCGACGCCCCACAACCGCTTCTGGAGATGGGCGGGGTGGTGGTACGCGAGCATGCCGCCCACCTCGTTGAGCTGGCCCACCACGGCCTTGCGCTGGAGGCCGCCGCCCCGGGAGGCGTCCCAGGCGCGGAAGACCTCGACGGACCGCTCCAGCGCCTCGATCTCCTCGGAGCCGATGGGGGCGGCCTCGTACCGGTCGAAGCCGGCCTGGTCCGCGTGCAGGGCGTCGCCGGCCCGCGGGGCCTGTGCCGCCAGGGCGGGGTCGGTGTGCAGCCAGTCGTACATGGGGCCGGCGATGGCGGAGCCGGCGGTGAGCACGGCGCCCGCGCTCATCAAGCCGCGTCGGTTGAGCATGAGGTCCATTCCCGTGAATTCGGTGAGGACCGCTGCCGTCCGCTCGGGCGGCCACGGGAGTTGCTCGGGATTGTCCTGCGTCCCGGCCTCTCGCCGCTTCCCCGCACGCCCGCGCCGGCCGAACCCGAGGTCCTCGATGGTCACGACACGACCGAGCCGCTCGGTGAACAGAGCCGCCAGCACCTTCGGCACGGGATCGCGGGGGGACTCCCCCATGTCGATCCAGCGCCTCACGCGCGAGGTGTCGGTGGCCAGTTGCGGATGGCCCATGGCCGCCGCCTTCCGGTTCACCATTCTCGCGAGTTCGCCCTTGGACCAGCCGGCAAGGCCGAACAGGTCCGACAGACGGGTGTTGGGTTCTCCGGTCACGTCAAGCCCCCAGGTTCTCGGCTGTGTTGACAGTAACCCCGTGTCAGATGCCCTGCGACTATTCGCCAGGGTTTCGCCAGGGTGCGCTATGTCGAGAGACACCCGCATCCCGGTGTCAGGTAAGAAAGCGCAACCCCGCCCGGCAGCCCTAGGTACTCCCCAGGGTGCCGAACGGCCGCCGGCCGGGGTGGCGCACGCAACTTGTCGGCGCACGAAGGGATCTGTATCGCCCATGTACACAGCATCGTCCTCCGTGTCCGCCCCGCCCCGGCCGCTGCGTCCCCTCCAGGCGGGCGGCGGACCGTATCTCGACCCGCGCACCACCGTCCCGGCCCCCGGCCTCGGGCGGCCCCGTCGTCCGGGAGGGCCCGGCGCCCCTTCGCTCGGCGGGCGCCTGGACCTCTCGGGCCCCCAGGGCGCCCAGTTGAGGATGGTGATCGCGTCCGTGCACCGGATCTGCCCGGAGTTCAATCCGGTGCAGGTGCTGCGGCGCAGCGGGCGTTCGGTGCTGCTGGTCGGCTCCACGGGGCGGGCGACGGCGGTGGCGAAGTGTTTACTGGACCACTCCCCCGCGTGGTCGGAGCGGTTCCGGCACGAAATAGCGGCATACCGGGCGTTCGTCCGGCACCGCCCGCCGGTCCGGGTGCCCCGGCTCATCGCCGCGGACCCGGAGAACTGCACGCTGGTCATCGAGCGGATGCCGGGCCGGGTGGCGGCCCTGACGCGCCACCCCGCAGAGGCCCCGCCCCGCGCGGACCTGCGTGCCGTGCTCGGGGCGGTCGCCCGGGTGAACGCCTGGCGTCCGCCGGCGGGCCTGTTCGAGGCGCCGCTGGACTACGCGGCGCGGATCAACCGCTACCACGAGCTGGGTCTCTTCACCGACCGGGACCTGGGCGACCTGCAGAAGCTGCTGCACGGGATCGCCCACTCCGGCGGGCGCGGCGCGATGGGGCAGTTCTGCCACGGGGACGCCCTGCTGTCCAACGTCCTGCTGTCGCCCACCGGGCCGGTGCTGGTGGACTGGGAGCACGCGGGCTGGTATCTGCCGGGATACGACCTGGCGACGCTGTGGACCGTACTGGGTGACGCCCCGGTGGCGCGGCGCGAGATCAGCAAGCTGGCGCAGGTCGCCGGTCCGGCGGCGCGCGACGCGTTCCTGGTCAACCTGATGCTCGTCCTCACGCGGGAGATCCGCCGGTACGAGACGGCCGTGCAGCGGGCCATGCGGGAGGCCGGGCCCGCCCGGGCCGCCGTGCAGGACCGGGCAGGCGCGCTCGCCCCGGGCGAGGAGCAGCGGCTGCTGCTGCGCCGGCTGCACGACGACTGCGCGATGGCCCGGAACGCCGTGCGGGCGGCGGTCGGCACGCGCTGACCGGCCGGCCCCACGGGGCGCGCCGCGGGTCCGGTGCCGACACACCGGGCCCGCGGCGCGCTGTTGCGTGCGTACCGGCGCCGGGCCTCAGCGGGCGCGGACGATGTCCACGTCGGACGCCTTGACGAAGGCGACGCGGTGGCCGATCTGGACCGTCACGTACTTCTCCTTGCCCTTGAAGTACGCGTGGTCCAGCGGGAGGGAGGCGTCGATCGTCGGTGCGTAGAAGAAGCCGGTGGGCGCCTCGCCGCCGCCGGGGTAGGACTGGCCGGCCTTGATCGTGTACTGGAGCGGTGTGCCGACCCGCTGGTCCGCGAAGTCCGCCGGGTACTCCGACTTCTCCGGGTAGGCGACCCCGTAGACCGGCACCTCCGCCTTGCCGGCCTTCGGGCGGACGAGGTAGCCGGAGGTGGGAACGGTGGTGTGGGTGAAGGCCGGTGTACGGAACCACGCCTTCTCGCCGTACCACCAGATCGCCGTCCAGCCGGGGGCGCGTCCGGCGACGACGGCCTGCTGGGTGGCGCTGATCTTGCTGCCCCAGTCGGCGGCGCAGTTGGTGCCGGGCGAGCCGTCCGTGTGGATGCCGGGGTCGGAGAAGAGGGGCGCGTCGTCGGAGGGCGCGGTGTGCAGCGGGACGGCGCTGGAGCCCTGGACGGGCAGGTCGACGTTCTTCTCGCAGTCGCGGAACGCCTGCTGGTTCTTCTTGAAGCTCGGGCTGACGGTGACCAGTTGGCTGCCCGGGAGAGCGGTCGGCAGGGTGGGCCTGCCGAGCAGCGTCATGAAGTAGTTCCAGTCCCAGTAGGTTCCCGGGTCCCAGTGCATGTTCTTGGTGCCGGCGGCGCTGGTGGGCGGGACGCCGTCGTGGCCGATGATGTGCTGGCGGTCGAGCGGGATGTCGTACTTGGCGGCGAGGTAGCGCACGAGGGCGGCGGTCGAGCGGTACATCTCGGGGGTGTACCACTGGGCGCCGTCGACGGCGACGCCTTCCTGCTCGATGCCGATGGAGTGGCTGTTGACGTACCAGTTGCCGGCCTGCCAGGCGACGTCCTTGTTCTTGACCATCTGGGTGACGTGGCCGTCGGCGGAGCGTACGACGTAGTGGGCCGAGGTCTGCTTCAGCGGGTTCTGGAAGATCTTCAGCGTGGTGTCGAAGTCCTCCTCGGTGTCGTGCAGCACGATGAACTTGATCTTGTTGGTCTGCGGCCGGTCGGCGGTGTCGTAGTTGCCGTACGTCTCCTTGTCGGCCGGGTCGCCGGTCTGCTGGTAGGCGGCCGGGACCCAGTCGCAGGCGAGACCGCGCGGGCACTCGGGCCGGACCCCGTCGGCGCCGGCCTGGGCGGCCGGGCTGAGCAGCGCGAGGCTCAGTGCCCCGGCGGTGGTGAAGGCGAGTGCGAGCCTGGTCCTCTGCTTGGACGTCATGACAACCCTTCGTAGAGCCGGGTGGAGCCGTTGCGGGCGTGCGCGCACACTCTGTGACCTGAGGTGAAGGGGCGTCAAGAGTGCTGGGAGCGCAGCGCGTTGAGCCACTGGACCAGACCACTGACAGGGCCTGTGACCTGCGAAGGGCGGGAAACGGCGGGGGTGTGGCGATGACCCGTTACCAGGGTTTTACGCGTCCGGACCGGCACGGGTGTCCCTCGAACGGGCGCTCTGCGGTGTGACTAATCGCGGCTGTGCGTGCCCCGAACGGACCAAGGGTAGTGCTGGCGCCGACAGGACCGATGCGCGTGGGACTCACGCGATGGCTCTCGGAAAGGCCGGACGCACATGGCTCAGCCGTTCACCCTGCCGGACTTCTATGTTCCGTATCCGGCGCGTCTCAACCCCCATGTGGAGGAGGCCCGGCAGCACACGAAGGCGTGGGCGCGGACCATGGGGATGCTGGAGGGGTCCGGGATCTGGGAGGAGAAGGACCTCGACGCGCACGACTACGCGCTGCTGTGCGCGTACACCCATCCCGACTGCTCGGCCGAGGCGCTGTCGCTGGTCACCGACTGGTACGTGTGGGTCTTCTTCTTCGACGACCACTTCCTGGAGCTGTTCAAGCGGACCCCGGACCGCGAGGGCGGGAAGCGGTATCTGGACCGGCTGCCCGCGTTCATGCCGATGGAGCGCGGTGCGCCGGTGCCGGAGCCGGAGAACCCGGTGGAGGCGGGGCTCGCGGATCTGTGGGCGCGTACGGTGCCCGCGATGTCGGACGCGTGGCGGTCGCGGTTCGCGGAGTCGACGCGGAACCTCCTCAACGAGTCGCTGTGGGAGCTCGCCAACATCAACGAGGGCCGCATCGCGAACCCCGTCGAGTACATCGAGATGCGCCGCAAGGTGGGCGGCGCTCCCTGGTCGGCCGGTCTCGTGGAGTACGCGGCCGGGGCGGAGGTGCCGGAGGCCGTCGCCGGCGAACGGGCGCTGCGGGTGCTGAGCGACGCGTTCTCGGACGGGGTCCATCTGCGCAACGACCTCTTCTCGTACCAGCGCGAGGTGGAGGACGAGGGCGAGAACAGCAACGGGGTGCTGGTCCTGGAGCGTTTCCTCGGCTGCTCGACCCAGGAGGCGGCCGAGGCGGTGAACGACCTGCTGACGTCCAGGCTCCAGCAGTTCGAGAACACCGCGCTGACGGAGGTGGGCCCGCTCTGCGCGGCCAAGGGTCTGGACGCGGCGCAGACCGCGGCGGTCGGGGCGTATGTGAAGGGGTTGCAGGACTGGCAGTCGGGCGGCCATGAGTGGCACATGCGCTCCAGCCGCTACATGAACGACGGCGGGGCAGGTGAGGCCGAGCCGGGCTTCGGGATGTCCGCCGCGTCGATCCGGTTGACCCGGCGCTCCGAGTCGGCCCGGCTCCGCAGCCACAGCCATGTGCTCTTCCAGCACGTGGGCCCGTCCCTGCTGCCCGACTTCGACCTGCCGTTCGACACCACGCTGAGCCCGCATCTGGAGGGCGCCCGGGAACGGCTGGTGGTCTGGGCGGACCGGATGGGCATCCTGGGGCCGCAGCCCGGGGTGCCGGGTTCACACATCTGGGACGAGGAGCGTTTGCGGGCGATCGACCTGCCGCTGTGCGCGGCCGGGATCCACCCGGACGCGACACCGGACGGGCTCGACCTGTCGTCGGGGTGGCTGGCGTGGGGGACATACGGCGACGACTGGTTCCCGGTGGTGCACGGCCGGACCCGCGATCTGGCGGGGGCCCGGCTGGCCAACGAGCGGCTGTCGCTGTTCATGCCGCTGGACGGGAGCCCGGCGCCGGAGCCGGTCAACGCGCTGGAACGGGGTCTCGGCGACCTCTGGGAGCGTACGGCGGGCCCGATGGACGATGCCGGTCGGCGCGCCTTCCGCACATCCGTGGAGGACATGACGGCGAGCTGGCTGTGGGAGCTGGCGAACCAGGCGCAGCACCGGATTCCCGACCCGGTGGACTACGTCGAGATGCGGCGCATGACGTTCGGCTCGGACCTGACGATGAGCCTGTGCCGGATCGGGCACGGCCGGAAGGTGCCGCAGGAGATCTACGAGAGCGGCCCGCTGCGCTCCCTGGAGAACGCGGCCGCCGACTACGCGGCGCTGCTCAACGACCTGTTCTCGTACCAGAAGGAGATCGAGTACGAGGGTGAGGTGCACAACGGCGTCCTGGTGGTGCAGAACTTCTTCGGGGTGGACTACCCGACGGGTATGTCGATCCTGTACGACCTGATGAAGTCGCGGCTGCGGCAGTTCCTGCATGTCGCCGAGTACGAACTGCCCGTGCTGTACGACGACTTCGGCCTGGACGCGGAGGCGCGGGAGACCCTGGCGGGCTATGTGCAGGAGCTGAAGCACTGGCTCGCGGGCATCCTGATCTGGCACCGGGGCTGCCGGCGCTACCGCGAGGAGGATCTGCGGCGGGGCACCGGCACCCCCTGGCACCTCAACGGGCCCACGGGGCTGGGCACTTCGGCGTCCCAGGTGGCGGCGCTGTTCGGCCGGCTGTCGGAGGTGAAGGTGTAGCTCCTGCCGGCGCACCTCGGTCACCGGGCGGCGCGGCCCGGTGACCGAGGTGTGTGGTCAGCCCTGCTGGAAGAGCTCGGCGGGCAGCGGCTTGAGGAGGGCGTACAGGTCGTCGGTGATGGGCCGGTCCCAGCTCGCGATGGTGACGAGCACACCGTCGCTGCGGTCGAACTGCACACAGGAGATACGGCTCTCGGAGAGCTTCACCCGGCGCACGATCATGAGGTTGTCGCCCTGCATGACCGGCATGTCCTCGGTGCCGGTGACCTCGACCGGCTCGTCGTTCTCCAGCGCCAGCAGCAGCTGGGCCACCTCGAAGGGAACCTGCCCCTCCTCGGTCTCGCGCGCGGGTGAACCCTCCGGCAGGTTGCCGATGATCATCGCGGGGCCGCGCCCGCCGAACAGGTCGTACCGGAGGAACACACCCTGGCAGCTGCCGTCGGGTGCGGGGAGCAGACCGGCGCCGAGGTTGCCGGGCCAGTCACCGGGGTCCATGGCCAGGACGTCGAAGTCGGGGCCCGCGGGTGTGGCGGCGCTGCGGCGGCGGAGGAAGGACATGCACATATGTTACGTGTCCCAGCTCACCTCGCCGAGCCGGGCCCGGACCGGCATATGCCCAGGCCCGGGGGCACACCTCCGTACACCGCACACGTCCCTCGTGTGTACACCTCTCACCCGGTACGCGACTCCGCGGCCAGCCGTTCCAGCACGGTGACGGCCTCGCCCACCCGCTCGTACGGCACGAAGAGGTGGTCGTGGTGAAACCCCGCCACCACGTTGCAGCTGATCCCCGCGTCGGTGAGCGCGAGCGACACCGCGGCGGTCAGCCCGACCGCCTCCAGCGCCGAGTGCACCCGCAGGGTGATCCAGCCGGCGACATAGGTGTACGTCAGCCCGGCCGCCGCGGCCTCGGCCTCGGGGAGCACCAGGGTGAGCCCTTCGCCCTCGCGGACGGTGACGACGGGTGCGACACCACCGGGCAGGGTGCCGTCGGGCACGGTGGCGTAGACGTACCGGCCGGGGTGGGGCTCGGGGCTCAGGTCGCTCAGCAGGACGCGCAGATCGCTTTCGGCTGTCACGGTCACCACGCTACCGACGGGGCGCGGGCGTGAGCCATTCGGGCACGTCCCGCGTCCAACCGGTCACCGTGCGTGGCACCGAGACGGGATCGCCCATAGCTTCGGCTCATGAGGAAACGACACATGACACGCCTCGTGAGCATCGCAGCCGCATCGGCCGCCGGACTGGTCGCGGCGGTGCCGTCCGTACCGGCCGCCGCGGCGGGTGCGCGCGTGGTGTCACCGGGCCAGTCCATCCAGGCGGCGGTGGACGCCGCACGGCCCGGGGACACCATCGTCGTCCGGCCCGGGACCTACCGCGAGAGCGTCCGGATCAGCACGCCGGGCCTGACCCTGCGCGGCTCCGGTGACGACACGGTCATCATGCCCGCGGCCGGCCGCGCCGCCTCCGGTGACGACTGCGCGGGTGCGGGCAACGGGATCTGCGTCCTGGGGACGGCGGACGACACCGTGGACGGGGTGACCGTGAGGTCCCTGCGCGTCACCGGATTCGCCCGCAGCGGCCTGTGGGCGTCCTGGACGGACCGGCTGTCCGTCCGCTCGGTGACCGCCGACACCAACGGTGTCTGGGGCATCGCCCAGCAGCGGTCCACCCGCTCCGACCTCCGGGACAGCACCGCCCGCTCCAACGGGGACGCGGGCATCTTCGTCGCCAACAGCGTCGACGAGGAGGGCGGCGCCACCGACACCGGCGGCACCCGGGTCCGGGGCAACACCCTGACCGACAACCGGATCGGGTTCACCGCGCGGCGGGTGCGCAACCTGTCGGTGCGCGGCAACACCTTCACCGCGAACTGCAGCGGGGTGTTCGTCGTGGGCGACGAGGGCACCCCGCAGGCCGGCGCCATGTCGGTCCGCTCCAACCGGATCACCGGCAACAACAAGTTCTGCGCCGCCACCGACCGGCTGCCCGCGATCCAGGGTTCCGGGATCGTGCTGACCGGCACCGAGTCCACCGAGGTGCGGAACAACGAGATCCGCGACAACGTGGGCGCGACCCCGCTGTCGGGCGGCGTCGTGCTGTTCAAGAGCTTCGTGGGCGCCAAGAACACCGACAACACCGTCACCGGCAACGTCGTCCTCGGCAATCAGCCCGCGGACCTGGCGAACCGGGACACCGGCACGGGCAACCGGTTCACCGGCAATGTCTGCACGACCTCCGCACCGGCCGGGATGTGCTGACCGGTGACCCCCCGCACGAGGAGAAGCGAGACGGCATGACCACCGTGAGCACCACCCCCGGCACCACCCCCGTCCAGCCCCTTCCCACCCCGCAGCCGGCGATGCGGCTGCGCGAGCTCGTGTTCGGCGCGGCCCGCTCCGCCGCCGTGCGCGCCGTCGCCCGGCTGGGTGTCGCCGACGCGCTCGGCGACACCCCTCAGAGCGCGGAGCGGCTCGCCGAGGCGGTGGGGACCGAGCCAGGGCCGCTGCGGCGGCTGCTGCGGGCCCTGGCCTGCTACGGCGTCTTCTCGGAGAACGCCGACGGCACCTTCGCGCACACCGACATGTCCCGGCTGCTGCGGGAGGACGCCCCGGACAGCCTGCGGGCGATCTCGCTCTGGTGCACCGAGCCCTGGACCTGGGAGGTGTGGCCCCGCCTGGAGGACGCGGTGCGCTCCGGCGGCAACGTCTTCGAGGACGTGTTCGGCAAGGAGTTCTTCGACTACCTCCACCAGGACGCCCACGAGTCGGCGCAGGTGTTCAACGCGGCGATGACCACCTCCAGCGTGCAGTCGGCGCTGGACGTCGCCGCCCTGCTCGACCTCACCGGTGTCGCGTCGGTGGCCGACATCGGCGGCGGCCAGGGGCACGTGCTGGCGAGCCTGCTGGAGAAGCACCCGTCGGTGAGCGGCACCCTGATGGACCTGCCGGGGGTCATCGCCCGGGCCGACGAGCGGCTGCGGGACGGCGGCGCGCTGGCCGGGCGGGCGTCCATCGTGGCCGGGGACTGCCGGGAGGGCATCCCGGTCACCGCCGACCTCTACATCATCAAGAACATCCTGGAGTGGGACGACGAGTCCACCCGCCGGGCGCTCGCCGCCGTCGTCCGGGCGGCCCGTCCCGGTGCCCGGGTCGTCGTCATCGAGAACCTGGTGGACGACACCCCGTCCATGCGGTTCACGACCGCCATGGACCTGCTGCTGCTCCTGAACGTGGGCGGCGCCAAGCACACCCGGCAGAGCCTGGTGGACCGGCTCTCCGAGGCGGGGCTGCGGATCGACGGCGTCCGGCCGGTCAACCCGTATCTGCACGCCTTCGAGTGCGTGGTGCCCGGCTGACCCTCCGGGCGTACGCGAAACCGCCCCGGTCCCCGTAGCAGAACGGGGACCGGGGCGGTTGGCGTCCCGCCTACGCGGGGGCGCCGCGCTCCCAGCGGTAGAACTCCTGGGCCATCGCGTCCTTCGGCCCGCGCCAGGTCTCGGGGTCGTACGGACTGATGAAGGCGGTCAGCCGTTCACTGATGGCCCGGAACTCCGGGTGCTCGGTCACCTTGGCGATCTCCGGGCCGGGCGGCTGCTCGGACTCGATCATGTGCAGGTAGACGTCGCCGAACTGGAAGAGCTTGCGGCGGGTGACGCCGACCAGGTGCGGCAGTTCGCTGTTGTCGGACGCGGCGAACAGTTCCGCGATGTCCGGGGCGGATCCCGGCGCCATCCGGGCGACGATCAGTGCGTGGTGCATGGGTGGTGCCTCTCTGCCGGTCAGTTGGCCGGGACGGCGGCGGAGCGGCGCTCGCGGTCGCGCTGCTCGATCTTGTCCCGGATCAGCGCCATCTGGACCTTGGAGTTCCGGTTGATGTTGTCGGTCATCCAGGCGTCGTCCACCGGCGCGTCGGGGCGCATCGCGAAGTCCTGCTGCCAGTGCATGCGGGTGCCGCCTGCGACCTCCGCGTACTCCCACCGGATGTCCATGTGCTGGAACGGCCCGGGCTCGACGCGGCGGGCCCGGACGTTGCGGCCCGGACGGTCGGTGGTGCGCTCGGAGACCCAGCTCCACACCTTGCCGTTCTCGTCGGGGTGCATGGTCAGGCGGAAGGTGGTGCGCTCGCCGTCCCGTTCCAGGACCTCGACGGCCGCGTACTCGCTGAAGAGCTGCGGCCAGTTCTCCAGGTCGTTCGTCATGTCCCAGACGAGGTCCAGGGGGGCGGCGATGACGATCTCGTTCTCGGTGTGTCCGGACACGTCAGGCTCCTGTCATGAGGCTGTTGTTGACGAGGTCGAGGAACTCGCGGGGCGTCTTGCACCGGTCCGCGTCGGCCGGCAGCGGCTGCCCGTGCCGGTTCTCGAGGACGCCGACGATGCCGAGCAGGCCGAGGGAGTCGAGGCCGTACTCGTCGAAGGCGGCGTCGGAGCGGTTCTCCATCTCCTTGGGGTCGACGGAGAGGCCGGCGCCCTTCTTCATGAGGGCGGCGAGTTCTGCGTACGTCAGTCGTTCGGTCATGAGGGACTTCTCCTTCTCACGAGGGGTGGAGGCGCGGGGTGGACGGGCTCACGCGGGGCGCCGGAGCACCAGGGCCGCGTTCGAGCCCATGAGGCCGCGGCTGAGCACCAGCGCGGTGCGCAGTTCGGCGGGGCGGGCCCGCTCGGTGACGACGTCGAGGTCGTGGCAGACCTCGAAGACGTTGGGCGTGGGCGGGACGAGGCCGTTCTCCATGGCCAGGACGGCCGCCGCCGCGTCCAGCACCGGACCCCCGCAGTAGGCCCGGCCGATGCCGGTCTTGGGGGCGGTCACCGGGACGCGCCGGCTGTGCGGGCCGAGTGCGTCGGCCAGCGCCAGCGCCTCGGCCCGGTCGGCGGCCGGCGAGCCGAGCGCGTCCGCGAAGACGACGTCGACCTCGTCGGGGGCGCAGCCGGCTTCCCGCAGGGCGCCCTCGATGGCGTGGGCGAGGCCCTCCCGGGACTCCTCCCAGTGGGCGGCCGTGGTGAAGGTCGCGGCGTGGCCCGCGATCTCCGCCCGGACCCGGGCACCGCGTTCGCGGGCCGACTCCTCCTCCTCGACCACGAACATCGCGCCGCCCTCGGCGGGCACGAAGCCGCAGGCGTCCGAGGTGAAGGGGCGGTAGGCGCGCGTCGGGTCCTCGGCCGCGCTCAGGTCGCGGTAGCCGAGCTGGCAGACCACGGAGTACGGCGCGAGCGGGGCCTCCGCGGCGCCGACCACGACCGCGTCGGTGCCGCGCCGCACGGAGCGGTCGGCGTGCGCGAGCGCGTCGAGGCCGCCCGCCTCGTCGCTGGCCATCACCGCGCACGGGCCCTTGAAGCCGCCGCGGATGGAGATCTGGCCGGTACTCGCCGCGTAGAACCAGGCGATCGACTGGTAGGGGCCGACGTACGTGGAGCCCTGGCCCCACAGCTGCTGCAGTTCGCGCTGGCCGAACTCGCCGCCGCCGGAACCGGCCGCGGTGACCACGCCGACGCCGAACGGCCGGTCCTCGTAGTCGGCGCGGCCGAGCCGGGCGTCGTCCAGCGCCATGTCGGCGGCGGCCATCGCGAAGTGCGTGAACCGGTCGGTCTGGACGAGGTAGCGCTCCTCGATGAGCGCGACCGGGTCGAAGCCGCGGACCTCGCCGGCGATGTGCAGCGGCAGGTCCTCGCACCCTTCGCGGGTGACCTTGTCCAGGACGCTCATGCCTTCCTGGGTGCGCTTCCAGAAGGCTTCGGTGCTGGTGCCGTTGGGGGCGACGACGCCGATGCCGGTGACAACGGTGCGCCGGGCCTTGGGGGTGGTCATCAGGTCCTCCCTCGGGTCAGGGCCACCGCGGACTGGAAGCCGCCGAAGCCGCTGCCGACCGAGAGGACGCTGCGCAGCTTCAGGGGGCGGGCGGTGCGCGGCACGTAGTCGAGGTCGCACTCCGGGTCCGGGGACTCGTAGTTGGCCGTCGGCGGCACCGTCTGGTTGACCAGGGCCAGGACGCAGGCGGCGATCTCGATCGCCCCGATCGCGCCGAGGGAGTGGCCCACCATCGACTTGATGGAGCTCATCGGCACCTTGTGGGCGTGCGCGCCGAGGGCCCGTTTGACGGCGGCGGTCTCGTGCCGGTCGTTCTGCTTGGTGCCGGAGCCGTGCGCGTTGACGTAGTCGATGTCCTGCGGGGAGATCCGGCCGTGGCCGAGCGCCCGGTTGATGGCCTCGGCCATCTCCAGGCCCTCGGGGGTGAGCCCGGTCATGTGGTACGCGTTGCCGAAGGTCGCGTAGCCGGCGATCTCGCAGTACACCGTCGCCCCGCGGGCCCGGGCGTGTTCCAGTTCCTCCAGGACGAGTACGGCTCCGCCCTCGCCCATGACGAAGCCGTCGCGGCGTGCGTCGAAGGGGCGGGAGGCGTGCTCCGCGTCGTCGTTGTTGGGGGAGGTCGCCTTGATCGCGTCGAAGCAGGCCACGGTGATCGGGGTGATCGGCGAGTCCGACGCACCGGCTATGCAGACGTCGACCCGGCCCTCCTCGATGGAGTGGAAGGCGTAGCCGATGGCGTCCAGGCCCGAGGTGCAACCGGTGGAGACGGTCTGCACGGGGCCGTGGGCGCCGACCTGTTCGGCGACGGCGGAGGCCAGCGAGCTGGGCGAGAAGGCGCGTTCCAGATGGGCGCCGGCCCGGCGGTGGTCCACGTCCCAGCGCGCGCCCTTCTCGCTGACGGCGACGTAGTCGTGCTCCAGCCGGGTGGTGCCGCCGACCGCGGTGCCGAGGGAGACGCCCATCCGCCAGGGGTCGGTGCGCTCCGGGTCCAGCCCGGCGTCGGCCAGCGCCTCGCGGGCGGCGACCATGGCGAACTGCACATAGCGGTCCGCGCGGGCGATGTCCTCGTCGTCCAGTCCGT
Organism: Streptomyces sp. NBC_00523; assembly: GCF_036346615.1. Taxonomy (NCBI): domain Bacteria; kingdom Bacillati; phylum Actinomycetota; class Actinomycetes; order Kitasatosporales; family Streptomycetaceae; genus Streptomyces; species Streptomyces sp. NBC_00523. Next base: position 556,416 of record NZ_CP107836.1, read on the forward strand.
GGGCGGCCGGGTCGAAGTCGCACTCGGCGGCGATCCGGGAGCGGAAGCCCGCCGGGTCGAAGAGGGTGATGCCCCGGGTCGCGGTGCGGCCGTTGGAGAGCAGGTCCCAGAAGGCCGGGGCCCCGATGCCGCCGGGGGCGACGACGCCGACCCCGGTGACCGCCACGCGCCGGGTCATGACGCGGCCTCGGTTCGTTCTGGCGGGGCACCCCGCTCGGCGGTCTCGGTCACCTCGGTGTCGACGTGGCCGAGTTCGGGGCGGGGGGCGAGCGGGCCGAGGTGGAAGACCATGCGGGCCTCGGTGTCGCCGACGTTGCGGAAGCGGTGGCGGACGTGCGGGGGGATCAGCAGGCCCTGGTCGGGGCGCATGGTGTGCGTCTCCCCGTCCAGGTCGACCTCCAGGTGCCCCTGCACGACGTACACGAACTCCTCGGAGTACGGGTGGTAGTGCTCGCCGATGCGGTCGCCGGGGTCCACGAGGGCGAGGCCCATGAAGCCGCTGGTGGCGCCCACCGCGGTGGGGGTGAGCAGGGCGCGCAGGTCGCCTCCGCGCCTGGTGTTGGGCTGGGTCTCACTGAGGTCCACGATGCGTGGCCGGTGGGTGGTCATCTCTGCTTCTCCTCCTGGGCGCAGGGCGCGTGGGGTGACGGGTCGGGCGAGGGCCCGGGTGCCGGAGCGCGGTTCAGGACTCCGCGGCGCGCCGGTCGGTGATCAGCCGCATCTCGGACCGGGCGAGGAAGCGCGCGGCGTCCTCGTCGGTGGCGGGGACGGCGTTCGCCTCGCCGTCGAGGAGGCGGGCCAGGCGGGCCGCCTTGCCGGGGCCGTGGATGCCGAGGGCCTGGGCGGGCTGCGCGTCGAGCGGGCCGTCCGCTTCCAGGAGGCGTACGACGACGTCGTCGCGCTGGAAGATGGTGCTGCTGTCGATGGGGCTGCCGGTGTCGTCGGCGGCCTCCTCGTCGTGGCCGGCCAGGAGGCGGGCCAGGGCCATGCCGCAGCCCTCCTTCGCCTGGTAGAACACGGCGTGCCGGCGCAGGCTCTCGGGGGCGTGGCGGCCGGCCGAGACGTGGTGCACGGTGGGCAGCGCCGCGCGGGTGAAGAACATCCGGGCGGAGTCGGGGTCGGCGAGGTCCCGGTCCTGTTCGAGGTAGGGGTTGATGGCCTCCTCGACGGCGCGGATCTCGGGCTGGCGGGAGACGTGCCGCAGCGCGGCCATCAGGTCGCCCTCGACCTCGACGGCGCGCACGACGCGGTTGCCGTGCATGAAGAGCGAGGTGCGGCGCAGCCGGGTGTGGTCGTCCACGCGGGAGCGGGGCGACTCGTAGTCGGCGAGGAGCTTGGCGACGATGTCCTCGGTGCCGGGCTTCACGGTGAAGGTGAGCGCGTGGCGCACGACGCCGTCACCGAGGCGCGGCGAGGTCTGGAGGCTGCCCTTGACCGGGTCGGGGACGGCCTCGAAGCCCTTGCCGGTCTCGCGCAGCACGCTGAACCGCAGCGACCTGGTGTCGCGTACGCAGCTGTGCAGGGGCTGCACGGTGGCCACGTGCTCCTCGCTGTTCACCCAGGCGAGGAAGGGCGGGGCGCTCTCCCACTCGCTGGTGATCAGCCACTGCGAGGGGTTCTCGATGGACTGGCACAGCTGGTCGCTGATGTGGCCCGGGATGGACGCGACCTGGTTGCGCATGTGCTCGTACGCCTCCAGGAACTGCTTCTGGGCGCCGTCGTGCAGGTCCAGCAGCAGCACGACGCGCAGCCGGGATCCGTCGAAGGCGGACTGTGAGATCCGTTCCGAGAGGGTGGTGGTCATCTGGCGAACTCCTTCGACGGTGGGAGGCAGGAATGCGGGAGACCCGGCCGTCTCCGTGACCGATCGTGAAACGCTGGTCCGCCCGACGCGAGATTTATGAACCGTTCAGGTGAGCAGGCGTCCGAAGGGCTCCGACCGGCTCCGGCCCGGGCATGGAACAGAGCATCTGTACGGCGTCGGAGCTGGAGCAACTGATGAACGAGAACGTCGACCTCCATGTACCGGTCCTCATCGTGGGCGGTTCGCTGGTGGGTCTGTCCGCGTCCCTTTTCCTCGGCCGGCTCGGCGTCGAGCACCTGCTGGTCGAGAAGCACGCCGCCACGTCGACGCATCCGCGTGGCCGCGGCAACAACGTCCGCACGATGGAGGTGTTCCGCCGTGCGGGTGTCGAGCAGGAGATCCGGGCGGCCGCCTCGGTGCTGGCGGACAACCACGGCATCCTCCAGGCGGGCTCGCTGACCGGCGAGGACCAGGAGTGGCTGTTCAAGGAGATCGACCCGGGCGGGGCGCTGGCCCGGTTCAGCCCGACGGGCTGGTGCCTGTGCAGCCAGAACGACCTGGAGCCGGTCCTGCTGGAGCGGGCCCGGGAGCAGGGCGGTGACCTGCGCTTCTCCACGGAGATGATGTCGTTCGACCCGGATGCCTCGGGGGTGACGGCGACCCTGAAGAACCGCGAGACCGGTGAGCACACGACGGTGCGGGCGGACTACCTGATCGCGGCGGACGGGCCGCGCAGCCCGGTCCGTGAGCAGCTGCGCATCGGCCAGTCGGGGACCGGCGACCTGTTCCACAACGTGAGCGTCACCTTCCGTTCGCGCGGGCTGGCGGAGGTGCTGGGCGACCGGCGCTTCATCGTGTGCTACCTGACGAACCCGGAGGCGGAGGGCGCGCTGCTGCCGGTGGACAACGAGAGCGAGTGGGTGTTCCACGCGCCGTGGCAGCCGGAGCGGGGCGAGACGCTGGAGGACTTCACGGACGAGCGGTGCGCCCGCCACATCCGTACCGCCGTCGGCGCGCCCGACATCGACGTGGAGATCACCGGCAAGGCACCGTGGCACGCGGCGGAGCGGGTGGCCGAACGGTATGCGCGGGGGCGGGTGTTCCTGGCGGGTGACTCGGCGCACGAGATGTCGCCGACCGGCGCCTTCGGCTCGAACACCGGCATCCAGGACGCGCACAACCTGGCGTGGAAGCTGGCCGCGGTGCTGCGGGGCGAGGCGGGCCGGGGGCTGCTGGAGACGTACGGGCAGGAGCGGCTGCCGGTGGCCCGGGCGACCAGTGAGCGCGCGTCGGCGCGGTCCGAGGAGCACAGCCACCCCGGCTACGCTCCCCCGCCCTCGGTGGGCGGCGGGAAGCGGGGCGGGATGCTGAACGTGGCGCTGGGCTACCGGTACACGGCGGGCGCGGTGCTCGGTGTGGCGCCGGACGCGCCGGTGGTCCCGGAGGGGATGCGGCTGACGGGCGAGCCGGGCAGCCGGGCGCCCCACCTCTGGGTGCGCCGGGCCGGGGAGCGGATCTCGACCCTGGACCTGTACGAGCGCGCGTTCGTGCTGCTGGCGGACGGGGCGGACACGGTGTGGCGGCGGGCCGCGGCCCGGGTGGCCGACCGGCTGGGGGTGCGGCTCGACGCGTTCGGCATCGGTGCGGGCGCCGAGCTGGAGCCGGAGGACGGGGCGGACTGGGCCGAGGCGCACGGGACGGGCCGGAAGGGCGCGGTCCTGGTGCGCCCCGACGGCTTCGTCGCCTGGCGTACGGAGTCGGGCTCCGAGGACGCCGAGGCGACGCTGCACGACGTCCTGGTGGCGCTCCTGCACCGTGACTGACGTGGTGTCAGCTAGGTGATCAGATGCCGAACGACCGGAGGGCGGTGAGGAATTCCTCCGGTCGTTCGGTGTGTACGAGATGGCCCGCGTCGATGGTGACGAACTCCGCGCCGGGGATGGCGCGGGCCGTCCGGGCCAGGTCCTCCTGGGCGATCTGGCTCCGCGGGCCTCCGCCGACGACGAGGGTGGGGGCGGTGATCTCACCGAGGAGTTCGCGGCCTGCCGGGTCCGGGTCGTTCAGCTGGGCGTCGATGGCGGGCACGAGCGGCCAGTCGAAGTCCAGCTCCTCGTCAGGCCGTTGGGGCACGGGGCGGGGCGGGTCGAGTGGGATGAGCGGGGGCGCCTCCTCAAGTACGAGGCGGCCGATCAGCCCGGGGTGGCGCTCGGCGAGCAGACAGGCGGCGGCTCCGCCCATGGAGTGCCCGACGACGGTGGCGCCGGCGAGGTTGCGGGCCTCCAGGAAGCCGTGCAGGTCGTCGCGGAACAGCTCGAAGCTGTAGCGGCCGGGCCAGTCGCTGAGCCCGTGGCCCCGGAAGTCGAAGGCGTACACCCGGTGGGTGGCGGCGAGCCGGGCGGCGATGACGGCCCAGTCGCCGCTGTTGCCGCAGCGGCCGTGGGCCAGGACGACCGGCGGTGCGGCCGGGTCGCCCCACACCCGGTACGCGAGCCGCGTCCCGCCCGCCCGGACGCTGTGCACCTCCGGATCGAGGAACGCCTCGACGGTGCGGGCGAACGCCCCCGCGTCGTCGATCCACGGGAAGTGCGCGGCGCCGCGCTGCACGGCGAACTCGGCGTGCGGGAAGAGTGCGGCCAGTTCGGCGGCCCGGTCGGGGGTCAGGATGCTGTCGTACTCACCGGCCAGCACGAGGACCGGTGCCTCCAGCGTGCGCAGGGCGGGGACCGTCGCGGCCGGGTCGAAGGCACCTTCACCGGCGTACCGGGCGGCGGCCTCGGCGTTGATCTGCGCGGGTGAGGCGGCGGCGTGCTCCCGGGCGGCGGCGTCCCAGCGCCCGTACAGGAACGGCCTTGTCCTGGCGCGGAGTTCGCCGGTCATCCGGCCCGCCCAGATCTCTTCCAGAGCGGCGAGCGCGTCCTCGTACCAGGGTTCCGAGGCGCGCAGGGCGGCCACCTCGCGGGTGTCGCCCACGGCGGCGGGGAGGCCGGCGGCCTGCGTGGTGGGGGTGACGAGGACCAGGTTGCGCAGTCGGCGCGGATGGCGGGCGGCGTAGAGCGCGGCGAGTTCGCCGGCCGCGGAGTGGGCGAGGAGGTCGACGCGTTCGAGGCCGAGGTGGGCGCGCAGGGCCTCGACGTCCTCGGTCTGCTGGTCGCAGCGGTAGGTGGCGGGGTCGTCGGGGGCGGCGGAGTCGCCGGTGCCCCGGAGGTCGAGGAGGACCAGTTGCCGCCGGTCCGCGAGCCCGCCGAGGGTGCCGAGGTAAGCGCTCGCCCGCATGGGACCGCCGGGCAGGCAGATCAGCGGTGTCCCCTCCCCCACGAGGTGATAGGCGAGCTCGGTTCCGTCGTACGAGTGGAAGGTCGGCATGCCCCCATACAAACAGGGCCGTCCGGGTGACGCAGCCGTGTTCGGTACGGGCGTAGCCGGGTCGGAGGGCGATGTGCGTCACGCCTCTTGCCAGGCGGTGCAAGATCCTGAATTACTGCTCCGGAGGGAAACGACCGAATGATCGGTCGTCCGCACCACGTGTACGGAACGAGGGAGGCCCGCGTGACGGCTCGGCTGGATACGGCGGAACGGATGAGCCGCGACGAGCTGGCGGCGCTCCAGCTGGAACGGCTGCGTGCCACGTTGCGCCACGCCTACGAGAACGTGGCGCACTACCGGGCCGCCTTCGACCGGGCGGGACTGAAGCCGGAGGACTGCCGCTCGCTCGCCGATCTGGCCCGCTTCCCGTTCACCACCAAGGCGGATCTGCGGGAAAACTACCCGTTCGGGATGTTCGCGGTCCCCGAGGACCAGGTCCGCCGCATCCACGCCTCCAGCGGCACGACGGGCCGCCCGACCGTCGTCGGCTACACCGGGAAGGACCTGGACACCTGGGCCGATGTGGTCGCCCGTTCCATCAGGGCGGCGGGCGGCAGGCCGGGGCAGAAGATCCATGTGGCGTACGGCTACGGGCTGTTCACCGGTGGTCTCGGGGCGCATTACGGGGCGGAGCGGCTGGGCTGCACGGTGATTCCGGCGTCCGGCGGCATGACGGCCCGCCAGGTGCAGCTGATCCAGGACTTCCGGCCCGACATCATCATGGTGACGCCCTCGTACATGCTGACCATCCTGGACGAATTCGAGCGGCAGGGCGTCGATCCGCGGACGACCTCGCTGAAGACGGGGATCTTCGGGGCGGAGCCGTGGACGGAGGAGATGCGGCGGGAGATCGAGGAGCGGTTCGCGATCGACGCCGTCGACATCTACGGCCTGTCCGAGGTGATGGGCCCGGGCGTGGCCCAGGAGTGCGTGGAGACGAAAGACGGGCTGCACATCTGGGAGGACCACTTCTATCCGGAGGTGGTCGACCCGGTCACGGGCGAGGTGCTGCCCGACGGGGAGCGGGGGGAGCTGGTGTTCACCTCGCTGACCAAGGAGGCCATGCCGGTCATCCGGTACCGGACGCGGGACCTGACCCGGCTGCTGCCCGGCACGGCCAGGGTGTTCCGGCGGATGGAGAAGGTGACCGGGCGCAGCGACGACCTGGTGATCCTGCGCGGGGTGAACCTCTTCCCGACGCAGATCGAGGAGATCGTGCTCCGTACCCCGGGGGTGTCGCCGCACTTCCAGCTGCGGCTGACCCGGGAGGGGCGGCTCGATGTGCTGACGGTGCGGGCGGAGGCCAGGACCGGGGCGACGCCGGAGCAGCGGGCGGCGGCCGCCGTGTCGGTCGCGGCGGCGGTCAAGGACGGGATCGGGGTGTCGGTGGGCGTCGAGATCGTGGACCCGGAGACGCTGGAGCGGTCGGTGGGCAAGTTCCGGCGGATCGTGGACGAGCGCCCGTAACTTCCGCGCAGTCCACGGGGGTTGCTGTGGCAGGATGGGCCGGAATGACCGTCGTCCGCAGGAGGACTCGTGTTCTCCCGCCGAGGGATTGGGGAGCACACCATGACGGCAGGCCCGTCCGGCACACCGGTCGACACCAGCAGGCCGCACCCGGCCCGTGTCTACGACTACCTCCTCGGCGGCAAGGACCACTACCCGGTCGACCAGGAACTCGGCGAGCAGATGCCGGAGCTGGCGAAGGTGGGGGTCGCGCAGAACCGGGCCTTCATGCACCGGTCGGCCGCCTGGGCTGCGCGGGCGGGCATCGACCAGTTCCTGGACATCGGGACCGGCATCCCGACCCGGCCGAACCTCCACCAGATCGTCCAGGAGGTGAACCCGGCGGCCCGGATCGTCTACACGGACAACGATCCGATCGTCCTGCGGCACGCGGAGGCGCTGCTCGTCAGCGCCCCCGAGGGCGCGACCGATTACCTCGAAGCCGATGTGCGCGACCCGGAGAAGATCCTCGCCCACGCCCGTACGGTGCTGGACTTCGACCGGCCGGTGGCACTGTCGATGATCGCCCTGATGCACTTCCTGGCCGAGAAGGACGATCCGTACGGCATCGCCCGCACCCTGGTGGACGCGCTGCCCCCCGGCAGTTGTCTGGCGCTGTCCCACTTCACGGTGGACTTCCTCGTCGTCGACCAGGAGGCGCTCGACCGCTACCGGTCGAGCGGCATCACGCTGCAACCCCGCGACCGCGCGGAGGTGGCCCGCTTCTTCGACGGGCTCGACATGGTCGACCCCGGGCTGGTGCCCGCGCCGCGGTGGTACAACGGCACGCCCCCGCCGGAGCCCCAGGACGCCACCGACACCATCTACACGGGGGTGGGCCGCGTCCGGTGAGACGCGGCCGGGCGGCCGTCAGGCGAGGCGGTCGCGCAGTTCCCGCTTGAGGATCTTGCCGCTGGCGTTGCGCGGGAGGGCGTCCGCGAACACGACCCGCTTGGGCGCCTTGAAGTGGGCGAGGCGTTCGCGGGCGTGCGCGATCAGCTCGTCCTCGGTGGCCTCGCCCTTCAGGACGACGACGGCGGTGACGGCCTCGATCCAGCGCTCGTCGGGCAGCCCGACGACGGCGGTCTCGGCGACGGCGGGGTGGGTGTAGAGGGCGTCCTCGACCTGCCGGGAGGCGACGAGGACCCCGCCGGAGTTGATGACGTCCTTCACCCGGTCGACCACCGTGAAGTAGCCGTCCGCGTCCCGGACCGCGAGGTCGCCGGAGTGGAACCAGCCGTCCCGGAATGCCTCCGCGCTCTCCTCCGGCTTGTCCCAGTAGCCGGTGCACAGCTGGGGCGAGCGGTAGACCACCTCGCCCTGGGTGCCGTCGGGGACCTCCTTGCCCTGCTCGTCCACGACCCGGGCCTCCACGAAGAGGACGGGCCTGCCGCAGGAGTCCATCCGGCCCTCGTGCTCGTCCGGGCCGAGCACGGTGGCCAGCGGGCCGATCTCGCTCTGCCCGAAGCAGTTGTAGAAGGCCAGCCCGGGCAGCCGGTCGCGGAGGCGTTCCAGCACGGGGACGGGCATGATCGACGCCCCGTAGTACGCCTTGCGCAGGCCGCCGAGGTCGCGGGCGGCGAAGTCCGGGTGGTTGGCGAGGCCGATCCAGACGGTGGGCGGGGCGAAGAGGCTGTCGGCCCGCCCCGACTCGACCAGGTCGAAGATCCGGGCCGCGTCCGGTGCGTCCAGGACCGTGTTCTCGGCGCCCACCGCGAGGTAGGGCAGCAGGAACACATGCATCTGCGCCGAGTGGTAGAGGGGCAGCGCGTGGACGGGCCGGTCCCCGGCGCGCAGGTCGAGCGCGGTGATCGCGCTGACGTACTCGTGGACGAGGGCGCCGTGCGTCATCATCGCGCCCTTGGGGAGCGCGGTGGTCCCGGAGGTGTACAGCAGCTGGACCAGGTCGTCGGCGGCCGGTTCGCGCGCGGGGGTGAACGGGCGGGGGGTGCCCAGGCCGGCCAGCAGCGACCCCTCGTCGTCGCGCAGCGCCCGTACGGCGAAGCCCTCGGGGATACGGTCCGCGAGGGCCGGGTCGGTGAGGACCAGGGAGCTGGCGGACTGGCGCAGGATGTACGCCAGGTCGTCGCCGGTGAGGTTCTGGTTGACGGGCACGTGGACGAGCCCGGCCCGGGCGCAGGCGAGGAAGGCGATGAGGTACGCGTCCGAGTTGTGGGCGTAGGCAGCGACCCGGTCGCCCGGGCGCAGCGCGTGGCCCTCGGTGAGGGCGGCGGCCGCGGTGGAGACGGCCTCGTCCAGCTCGCGGTAGGTCCAGGCCCGGCCGGCGTACCGCAGGGCGGTGCGTGCGGGGGTGCGCCGTGCGCTGCGGGTCAGGACGCCGTCGACTGTGCTGCTGCGTACACCGGTCATGGCGTGATCCTGTGCGGCCGGGGCGCGGCGGTCAAGGATCTGACGCGACATCAGATTCTTTACCGTTCACGCCCCTACGGGACGGCGGGTCCTGACAGTACTCTCTGCTCGGCAGGAAGTTTCACGCTCGGAAGAGATTTCGAAAGTTACTTTCAGGCAGCGAGAAGGGGTTGTGCATGACGGAGGACACGGCGGCCGGGGAGATCAGCCGGCGGAGGCTCGGCGGTGGGATGCTGGCCCTGGGCGGGGCACTCGCCCTGGCGCCGATCCCGTTCGCGGGCACGGCGTCCGCCACGGAGCCGGGGACGGGGTCGTCACAGATGCACGCGGGCAGGGGCGCGAAGCCGACGCTGCGGCGCGGATCGGCCGCCCGTGCCGGGCTGTTGCGGGAACCGCTCGACCAGCTGGTCACCGAGGCGGAGCGCTATCTCGGCGCCTCGCCGAAGCACCCGTGGTACGCGGGCGCGGTGCTGCTCGCGGGCCGGGGCGGGACGGTGGCGCTGCACCACCCGATCGGCAAGGCGGTGCGCTACTCGGCGTACGACGAGACGACCGACACCGGGGTGGAGTTCCCCGAGGACCAGCAGATCGCGATGGCCGAGGACACGGTCTTCGACCTGGCGTCGGTCTCCAAGCTGTTCACCTCGATCCTGGCCGTGCAGCAGATCGAGCGCGGCGCTCTGGAGCTGGAGGCGACGGTCGCCTCCTATCTGCCGGAGTTCGCGGGCGGCGGCAAGCAGGACATCACGATCCGTCAGCTGCTCACCCACACCTCGGGGTTCACCGCCTGGATCCCGCTCTACAGCGCGCCGACCCGGGAAGGGAAGCTGGAGCTGCTGTGGAAGGAGGTCCCGGTCAACCCGCCGGGCACGGTCTACCTTTATTCCGACCTGAACCTGATCTCTCTCCAGCTCGTCCTGGAGAAGCTGACCGGGCGGACCCTGGACGTCCTGCTGCGCGAGCGGATCACCGCTCCGCTCGGGATGCGGCGCACCCGCTACAACCCGCCCGCCTCCTGGAAGCCGAAGATCGCCGCGACCGAGGACGCCCGGCTCCCCTGGTCCGGGCTCGACCGCGGCCTGGTCTGGGGCGAGGTGCACGACGAGAACGCGTTCAGCCTGGACGGGGTCGCCGGGCACGCCGGGGTGTTCTCCTGCGCCTGGGACCTGGCGGTCCTGGCGCGCACCCTGCTCAACGGCGGGGTCTACGGGCGCGCCCGCATCCTGTCGGAGGACTCGGTCGACCTGCTGTTCACCGACTTCAACACGGCGTTCCCCGGTGACGCGCACGGCCTGGGCTTCGAGCTCTACCAGCACTGGTACATGGGCGCCATGGCCACGCCCCGGACGGCCGGGCACACCGGCTTCACCGGGACCAGCCTGGTCCTGGACCCGTCCACGGACTCGTTCCTGATCGTGCTGGGCAACTCGGTGCACCCGGTGCGCAACTGGCGGTCCGGCAGCGCCCCGCGGGTGGCCACCGCCAACCAGATGGCCCGGGCCGTCGCGGTCCGCCCGGCCCGGGGCCGTACCGCCTGGTTCTCCGGGATGGCGAGCGCGTCCACGGCCACTCTGGCGCTGCCCGCCCTGCCGCTCGCCTCCTCGCGGGCCCGGCTGAGCTGCGCGCTGTGGTGGGACACCGAACCGGCGTCGGACTTCCTGTACCTGGAGGCTTCGGCGGACGGCGGTGCCACCTGGCAGCCGGTCCCGTTCACCACCACCCCGACCGGGCAGGGCGGGCGCCCCCGGCCCGAAAACCACCCGGACGGCTCGCTGTCCGGCTGGTCGGGCCGGGTCTGGCACCGCCTCGACGCGGACCTCGCACAGTGGCGCGGCACCGGGACCGTGCTGCGATGGCGGTACACGACGGACCAGTTGTACGTGGGCCGCGGGGTGTACGTGGACGCCGTCCGGGTCGAGGACGGCGGCCGTACGGTCTTCGACGAGAACCGGCCGGGTGACGCCCGGCGCATCACGGCCGTGGGCTGGGCCGCTTCGGCGGACTGACCGCCGCTCCTCCGGGGAACGGGGTCCCGGAGGCCGGAACGCGCACGTCCGGCCTCCGGGATGGGTAGGCTCACGCCGCACGCCGAGCGGGCGGCCCGAGCCGCGCCGCGTACGGCCCGGAACCGAACCCTCGAGGATGCGCGGCATGAGCACCTACGGCAACGGCCCCTGGGGACCGCCCGGCGGGCCCGGCCCCGGACAGCCCGGCCCTGGTCCCGGACCCGGCCCGTACCCCTACCCGTACCCCGTCGGCCCGCAGCCCCCGTCGCCGTTCCCGACCCGGCCGCCGCTGTCGCGCGGACGGCGGATCCTCAAGTGCGTCTACAACCCGTTCTACGCGGCCCAGCGCGCCTTCCGCCCCTCGCGGCCGGACACCGTCGAGGACCCGACGGTGCGCAGGATCCAGAACTGGCGGACCGGGCTCGGCGTCGTCGCCTGGCTCGTCCTGGTCATGTCGTACAAGCCGGTCGGCAGCGCCAAGGGTGTCGGGGAGGTGGCGGACGACAAGTTCGGCGACAGCTGGATCAGCACGCTCGTCCTGGTGTGCGCGTTCCCGTTCGTGATCGCCCTGTTCGCGTTCGCCGCGCGGGGCGCTCTGCGCGGGCTCTACCTGCGGAGGTCCCTGAAGTCCTTCGGGGCGGTGGCGGCGCTGATGGGGTCGATGGCCACGTTCCCGCTGGCCATGGCACCCGACGCGGCGACGACCGCCTTCCGCGACGCCGTCGGAACCCCCGGCAAGGTCGTGATCATCACGCTCTGCGCGTGGTCCTTGGGCTTCGCCCTGTACGGGATCTGGCTCTGCCTCACGCATGTGTTCCGCACGGCCGACATCCACGAGGTGCTGCCGCCGGTCCTCGCCACCTTGCTGGTCTGGGTGATGGCGGCCCTCGCCGTGTTCACCAACGAGAACGCGGAGGTCCCCGCCCCGGCCCGGATCGCGTTCCTGCTCGGCGGGCCGGTGTCGGTGACCGTGCTGTCGTGCTGGGAGCTGTACCGGCTGGGCAAGTACCACGACGTGAGCGTGCGTCAGGCGCTGGGCCGCTAAGCGCCCCCTGGTCACAACCTCAGCGCCGCCATCGCCGCGTTGTGGCCGGGGACCCCGCTCACCCCGCCTCCGCGCACCGCGCCCGCCCCGCACAGCAGGACATTGGGGTGCGGGGTCTCCACGCCCCAGCGGCCGGTGGTCTCCGTGGCGTAGGGAAAGGCGAGGTCGCGGTGGAAGATGTGGCCGCCCGGCAGGCGCAGGTCGCGTTCGAGGTCGAGCGGGGTCTTCGCCTCGATGCACGGCTCGCCGTTCGCGTCGAGCGCCAGGCAGTCGGCGAGCGGCTCCTCCAGGTGCGCGTCGAGTTCCGCGAGGGTGGCCCGGAGCAGGGTGGCGCGGGCGGTGTCGTTGTCGTCGGCGAAGAGGCGGGCCGGAGTGTGCAGGCCGAAGAGGGTCAGGGTCTGGTAGCCCCGGGCGGCGAGGTCCGGGCCGAGGATCGAGGGGTCCGTCAGCGAGTGGCAGTAGATCTCGGACGGCGGTGCGGCGGGCAGCCGTCCGGCCGAGGCGTCCCGGTGGGCGGCGGCGAGCTGCCCGTACCCCTCCGCGATGTGGAACGTACCGGCGAACGCTTGGCGCGGGTCCACCGACCGGTCGCGGAGCCGGGGCAGCCGGGTGAGCAGCATGTTCACCTTGAGCTGGGCGCCCTCGGCGGGCGTCGGCGGCTCGTCCCCGAGGAGGGCGGCGAGGGCCTGCGGGGACGCGTTGACCAGGACCCGGTGTGCGCCGACGGTGTGTTCGCCGTCGGCCGTGCGTACGGTCACCTCGGCGCGCGCTCCGTCGGTGTCGATCCGCAGCGCCTCGTGACCGGTCCTGATCCGCGCGCCGGCGGCCAGGGCGGCCCCGGCGAGGGCGTCGGTGAGGGCACCCATGCCGCCGACCGGGACGTCCCAGTCACCGGTGCCGCCGCCGATGACGTGGTAGAGGAAGCAGCGGTTCTGGAGCAGTGAGGCGTCGTGGGCGTCGGCGAACGTGCCGATCAGCGCGTCGGTGAGGACCACGCCGCGTACCAGGTCGTCCGCGAAGTGCTCCTCGACGGCGACGCCGACGGGCTCCTCGAACAGCATGCGCCAGGCGTCCGCGTCGCCGATCCGCTCCCGCAGCGCCTCGCGGGTGGGCAGCGGTTCGGTCAGGGTCGGGAAGACGCGGCCGGCGAGCCGCCCGGTCATCGCGTAGAAGCGCTGCCACGCCTCGTACTCCCGGTCCGAACCGGTGAGTGCGGCGAAGGAGTCGCGGGTTCCCCCGCCGCCGACGAGGAGGCCGGTGGGCCGTCCGTCGCGGACGGCCGGGGTGTACGAGGACACGGTCCGCTTGCGTACGGCGAAGTCCAGGCCGAGGTCGCGGACGATCTTCCGCGGGAGCAGCGAGACCAGGTAGGAGTAGCGGGAGAGCCGGGCGTCGACCCCGGCGAAGGGGCGGGTCGAGACGGCCGCTCCCCCGGGGGCCGGGAGCCGCTCCAGGACCAGCACCCGTTGGCCGGCGCGGGCCAGATAGGCCGCCGCGACCAGGCCGTTGTGGCCACCGCCCACGATCACCGCGTCATAGCTGTCCCGTACCGTCATGCCCCTTGGTAACACGGCGCGGGCGGCCGGGCCAGGGCGTGCGGCCGGTCAGGACTGCGGGCGGCCGGCCCGTTGCCGGAGCGCGGCCACCTCGCGGTAGAGGTCGGCGGCCTCGCGGGCGCGGCCCAGCTGTTCGAGGCAGTGCGCCTCGTCGTCGCGGCCGGCGAGCGTGTCCGGGTGGGCGGGGCCCAGCAGCCGGGTCCGGGCGTCGGCGACCTGCCGGTACACGGCGAGCGCGTCCGTCCAGCGCCCGAGCCAGCCGAGGGCGACGGCGACCTCGCGGCGGCTGACGAGGGTGTCGGGGTGGTCGGGGCCCAGGACGTGTTCCCGGGCACCGCACACCGCCTGCGCCTCGGCCAGGGCCTCGTCCCAGCGGGCCAGCCGGCCGAGGTTGACGCCCAGTCCGTGGCGGGCGCGCAGGGTCTCCGGGTCGGTCGGGCCGTTGACCCGAATGCGGTCGGCGACGAGTGCGCGGTACAGCTCCAGGGCGTCGGCGCTGCGGCCGAGGCGGCCCAGGCTGATGCCGACCTCGTAGCGGGTGGCGAGGGTGTCCGGGTGCTCGGAGCCGAGCAGCCGGGTCCGTGCCTCGGCGACCTGGCGGTACGTGTGCAGGGCTTCCGTCCAGCGGCCGAGGCGGCCCAGCGTGTAGCCGACCTCGTAGAGCGTGACCAGGGTGTCCGGGTGGTCGGCGCCCACCACCCGGGCGCGGGCGGCGGCCACGTCGCGGGCCATGCGGTACGCCTCCTCCAGGCGCCCCAGTCTGCTGAGGCTGAAGGCCAGGTTGTGGCGGCAGCGCAGGGTGTCGGGGTGGTCGGGGCCCATCGCGCGCTCCCGTGACGCGAGCACGGAGGTGTGCAGTTCGTGGGCCTCGGTGTGCCGGCCGAGGCGGCCGAGCGCGTACGCCATCTGCTGGCGGGCGGCGAGCGTCTCGCTGTGCTCGGGGCCCAGCGCGCGGGCGCGGTCCTCGGCGATGCGCCCGAACTCGCGCAGCGCGTTCTCCGCCCGCTCCTTGCGGGTGGGGCCGGGGCTCAGCACGTGGCGGTCGGCGCGGGGGCCGGGCGGGGCGGTCCCGGTGGTCCAGGCGAGGGTGAGGCCCGCCGCGTGGTCGGGGGGTGCCAGCGGGGTCACCGCGCCCGTCGCCTTGTGGCCGCCGGTCATCGTGTGCGCCCAGGCGGGCAGCGGCGCGGCGGGGGTGGGCGCCGGGCCGGGGAGGGTGACGGGGGCGGTCGGTGCCTCGCCGGCCGGGCCTGGGGCGTGTCCGGAAAGTCCCGTCGTACGCCCGGAGGGCGTGGCCTGCGGCGTCTGGTGCGTGCTCTCGGCGTGCCGGCCGACATCCCTCGTACTGGACGTACTAGGGATTTCGGCCGGTGCGGCGAGAGTGCGTGCCAGGCGCCGCGGGCCAGACGGGACTTCACGGACACGGCCGAGGAAGGGCTGCTCGCCGGTGCGGCCGACGGCGATGCGGCGGCGCAGGTCGTGGGCGTCGGCCGGGCGTTCCTCGGGGGTCTTGGCGAGCAGGTCGAGGACGACCCGGTCGAAGAACCCGGGGAGTTCGGCGCGGTGGGAGCGCAGGGGTTCGGGCGGGGTGTCGCGGTGGCCGACGAGGATGCCCCAGGAGTCCCCCAGGTCGAAGGGCGGGGCCCCGGTGGCGATCTCGTACAGCACGCAGCCCAGCGAGTAGAGGTCGCTGCGGTGATCGACCTGGCCGCCGCTGATCTGCTCGGGCGACATGTAGTGCGGGGTGCCCATGGCGATGCCGACGCCGGTGAGCCGGGAGCTGACCGGGATGCCGTGGCCCGGCCGGGCGATCCCGAAGTCGCAGATCTTCACCGTGCCGTCGGACAGCCGCATGATGTTGGCGGGCTTGAGGTCGCGGTGGACGATGCCCTGCTGATGGGTGTAGCCGAGAGCGTCCGCGACCTGTTCGGCGATGTCCACGATGTCGTCCACGGGCAGCGGGTGCTGCTCGTTGTCCTCCAGGAGCTGGCTGAGGTTGCGGCCGTCCAGCAGCTCCATCACGAGGTAGAGCACGCCCTCGTACTCGCCGAAGTCGTGGACGACGGTGACGCCCCGGTGCTGGAGGGCGGCGGCGACCCGGGCCTCGCGGCGGAAGCGTTCGCGGACGATGCGGGTGTAGTCCTCGTCGTGCTGGGCGCTCATCGGCTTGAGGCATTTGACGGCGACCTGGCGGCCCAGCGCTTCGTCGCGGGCGCGCCAGACCTCGCCCATCCCGCCGCGACCGATCAGGTCGAGCAGCCGGTACCGGCTCTGGATCAGCCTGGTTTCCGCCATCCCTGTTGCCGCCCCCGTCGTTCAGCCCGCTGTCGCCGCACCCTCCCCGGTGCGTCCAGTATGGCTGCCTGCCTCTTCAGTGTGTACGGGGTGGGGCGGCTGCCGGGTCCGAGCCGCGCCATCGCGTTCATGATGTGACCGGGCGGAAGCCGCCAGCGCAGCCGTGCGGGAACGGCGCGGAGGAGCACCCCGGCGGCGCGCAGCCGCCGGTCCACGGCGGCGGGCGGCGGCGCCGTCCTCCCGTACAGCTCATGGGCGAACGGCGGCAGCGACTGGTACGCGAGGGTGGCGACGCGCCGCCACAGCAGGGCCCGTACGGGGACGAGGAGCGGGGGCACGGGCGGGCGGCGCAGGAAACTGTCGACGTCCAGCGCCTCCGGGGTCCGGGCGAGCCGGGGCCGTATGCGGGCGAAGTAGTCGGCCATCTCGGCGGTGGTCGCGGGCACGGCCTCGGGGTCGAGGCCGACGAGCCGGGCGCCGTGCCGGTGTTCGGCGAGGTACTGGTCGGCCTGCCGGGCGGTCAGCGGATAGCCGGAGCGGCGCAGGACCTGGAGGTAGGAGTCGGCTTCGGCGCAGTGCACCCACAGCAGCAGTTCGGGCTCGTCCACGCCGTGGATGCTCCCGGTCGCCGGGTCGGTGACCTTCAGGCGGGCGTGGATCTTCCGGACCCGGGCGCCCGCCTTCTCGGCGGCCTCGGTGGTGCCGTAGGTGATGGTGCCGACGAAGCCCGCCGTGCGCATGAGGCGGCCCCAGGCGTCCTCGCGGAAGTCGGAGTTCTGCATCACGCCGCGCACGGCGAGGGGGTGGAGCGCCTGGAGGTAGAGGGCCCGCACCCCGGCGATCCACATCATTGGGTCGCCGTGCAGCTGCCAGGTGACCGATGCGGGTCCGAAGAGCCCGGGGTCGGCTTCCGTCATGTGCGTGTCCCTCCCGCTCGGGGCGTTCCGGCCGGTGCGGACGTCAGCGGGCGCCGGGCGCGGCGGCGACGCGTTCCAGCACGGTATCGAGGTCGGCGCGGGACCACCAGGAGCCCTCCCGCAGCACCCCGGCGATTCGGCGCAGCGCGGTGTGGTCCGTCAGCGGGCCCTCGTCGAGCAGCACCAGGTCGGCGGGCATGCCGGGGGCGATGCGGCCGGACGCCTCCGGCTCGCCGAGGAACCGGGCGGGCTCGGTCGTGGTCATGCGCAGGATGGTCAGCGGGGCGAGACCGGCCTCGGCGAGCAGGTCGGACTCGTCGTGCAGCGAGAAGCCCGGGATGATGTGGGCCGCCCCGCAGGCGTCGGTGCCCGCGACCATCGGGACCCCGGCGTAGGCGAAGCTCCTGGTCAGCCGGAGCTGGGCGGCCCAGTGGTGGCGCAGGGCGTCGCGGGTGACGCCGGGGAGCCGGGCGGACTTCCGTACCGACTTGTCCCAGGCCCGCAGCTCCCCGGGCGCCATTTAGCGGCGCCTCGGGTCCCCGGTGTGCTCGGGGGCGTCGCCGAACTGCTGGGTGTGGACCCGGATCAGGGTGGGGCACTGCCAGGTGGTGTGCGCGGCGAAGAGGGCCGCCAACTCCTCGGCCTTCTCCTGGTCGTACGAGCCGTCGGCGAGCTCGTAGGCGTGGGCCTCGCGCTCGGAGGTGTGGGCGGCCGGGTTCACGACCATGCCCTTGATCAGCTTCGTCACCAGCCGCTCGGCGCCGGGGAACCTCAGCCTGGGGAGCGGCGGGAGCTTGCGGGTGGCGTTGCGGGCGCGTACTTCGGCCTCGCGGGAGGAGGCGGCGGCGAACACGGTTACGCCGGGGCCCAGGTGCTCGATCGACATCCTGTATCTCGGCGTCGTCCACGACACCCCGCGGAGGAGGCGCTCCTGAGCACGTCTGTGCGTGCTCGGCCTCCGGTCCCAGGGCCCGCGCGATCAGGTCCTGCCGCAGGCCCGGCACACGTACCGGCCGCGCGTCCCGTACCCGATTCACCGCCGTGACCGGCCGACTCTACGACTTTACGGACCCGCCCCAGGGCCTTTCCGGAGGCGGTCCAGGAGGGCCGCCTCCGCGGTGTCGGAGTGCGTGCCCTCCCAGCTGGCCAGGGGGACGGCCCGCAGGTGGCGGCCCTGCGGGTCGAGGAGGTGCCCGGCGAGCTTCATCGGCCAGAGGGTGAGCGCCCGGTCGGCCACCGTCAGCTCGGGGTGGCGGGCGGTCAGCCGGGTCTCGAAGGCGCCGATGTCGTCCACCGAGCGCAGCCAGGCGGCCAGGAGCAGGTTGTGCGGGCCGGTCAGCGAGGCGCAGAGCCGGATCTCGCGGATCTGGCTGATGCTCTTCGCGAGCTGGGGCGCCCGGCTCTGCGGCACCGCCGCCCAGTACGAGACCGAGACCGGCCAGCCGGAGAGCGACCGTGCCACCTCGCACCGGTAGGAGAGCGCCCGGTCGGCGTCAAGGCGGTCAAGGCGGCGGCGGACGGTCGTCGGGCTGAGCCCGGTGCGTTCGGCGATGTGGGCGACGGGCCGGCGCGGGTCCTCGCCGAGGACCCGGACGAGTTCGAGGTCGCGCTCGGGAACGGTGTGGGTGGGCTGCCGGTGCGGGGCGGGCGGGGCGAGCTTGCGGCGCTGCTCCTCGGTGAGGCGGTCGAGCCGCCAGCGGCTGCCCTCGGTGTGCAGGGTGGTGGCGACCTGTGTGCGGGAGGCCGCGACGCCGTCGAGGGCGCCGAGGCGGAAGCCGACGTACCGGGCGAGCTGGGCGTGGTCCGTGAAGACCGCGGTGATCACGAGGTCCCGGCTGCCGCTGACGTGCTCCAGGTTGAACACGTGCGGGTCGTCCGCGATGTGGCCGGCCACCTCGTGCAGCCGCCCGGGGACGCAGTCCACCTCGATGAACGCGACGAGGGTCCAGGTGTGCGGGCCGCTCGCCGCGACCGAGGGGTGTACGCCGATCCAGGCGTGCCCGGCCTGGGTGAGCCGGGCCCAGCGCCGGGCGACCGTCGAGGCGTCGATGTCGAGCACGTCCCCGATGGTCCGCCAGTCCGCGCGCGGCGCGATCTGGAGCGCGGTGACGAGGAGCAGATCGAGTTCGTCCAGCACGGGGCCGCCCTCCGGGGTGGTGGTTGTCGGCAAACGATCCGCCTGTTCCGGAGGATCCGTGCACAAGAGCCGGTCTGTTCGGCCGGATCGGCACCATACCAGGCATGTTCGCACGCACTGACGCCCTCGCCTTCGAAGACTCCCTGGTCCGGCTGCGCCACGCCCTGCACCGGCAGCCCGAGCTCGGTCTCGACCTCCCCCGCACCCAGCGGGCCGTCCTGGACGCCCTGTCCGGGCTGCCCCTGGAGATCACCACCGGCAGCCGGCTCACCTCGGTGACCGCCGTGCTGCGTGGCGGCCGCCCCGGCCCCGCCGTGCTGCTGCGCGGTGACATGGACGCGCTGCCCGTCCAGGAGGACAGCGGGGTGCCGTACGCCTCCGAGGTGCCGGGCCGGATGCACGCCTGCGGCCACGACGTGCACACCGCCGGGCTGGTCGGGGCCGCCATGCTGCTGGCGGCGCGGCGCGAGGAGCTGGCGGGCGACGTGGTGTTCATGTTCCAGCCGGGCGAGGAGGGCATGGGCGGCGCCCCGCTGATGATCGAGGAGGGCGTGCTCGACGCGGCCGGGACCCGGGTCGTCGCCGCGTACGCGCTGCACGTCACCTCCGCGGTGCTGCCCGTCGGCACCGCCGCCGTACGGCCGGGCCCGATGCTCGCCGCCTCCGACGAGGTCACCGTCCGCGTGGTGGGCGCCGGCGGTCACGGCTCTTCGCCGCACCTGGCCAAGGACCCGGTCCCGGCCGTCTGCGAGATGGTCACCGCGCTCCAGACCCTGGTCACGCGCACCGTCGACATCTTCGACCCGGCCGTGATCACCGTGGGCTCGCTGCACGCGGGCTCAGCCGGGAACGTCATCCCCGGGACCGCCGAGTTCACCGCCACCATCAGGACGTTCTCCGAGGAGACCCGGGCCCGGGTCCGGGCCGCCCTGGAACGGACCGTGCGGGGCATCGCCGCCGCGCACGCCCTGACCGCGACGACCGACTACCGCGACGGCTACCCGGTCACCGTCAACGACGCCGCCGAGGCCGCGTTCGCGCTGCGTACCGCGCGCGAAGTGCTCGGCGCCGCGCAGGTCTTCGAGGCGCCGCGCCCGATCGCCGGTTCCGAGGACTTCTCGTACGTGCTGAACGAGGTGCCGGGCGCCTACGTGGGCCTCGGCGCGTGCCCGGCCGGTCAGGATCCGTCGGTCGCCCCCATGAACCACTCGGCGCAGGCGGTCTACGACGACCGGTCGGTGGCGGACGCCGCCACCCTCCTGGCCGGGCTCGCGGCGCGGCGCCTCCAGGAGGCCGGCGACCGCGCGGAGCAGCCGTCATGAGCACGACGGAGTCGGCAGGGGCCGCCCGCACCGGCACCACGTCCGTCGGCGCGGTCGTCGGGCTCCTCGTCCTCTTCGAGCTGACCAGCGGCTTCCTTCAGGGCGGGATCGCCCCGCTGCTGCCGGACATCGGCACGGAGCTGGGGATCGCGGACGCCGATCTCAACTGGGTGGTCGCCGCCCAGCTGCTGGCCGCCGCCGTGTCCGTGCCCGCGTTCGGCCGGCTCGGCGACGTGTACGGGCACCGCCTGATGCTGCGGGTCTCGCTGGTGTGCGTCGCCGTCGGCTCGCTGCTCGTGGCCTTCGCCCCCTCGCTGCCGGTGCTGCTGGCCGGCCGGGTGCTGCTGGGCCCGCTCGCCGCCCTGCTGCCGCTGGAGATCGCGCTCGTACGCGACCGGCTCTCCGTCGAACGTGCCCGCGGCGCCATCGCGCGCCTGGTCGGGGCGCTCACCCTCGGCACCCTGCTCGGCGGGGTGGTCATGGGCCTGGCGCACAAGGCGACCGGCGATGTCCGGATCACCCTGCTCCTCCCGGCCGTGCTGGCCCTGCTCTGCGTCCCTGTCTCGTTCCTGGCGATCCCGGAGTCCACCCGGACGCCGGGCGCCCGGCTCGACTGGCCGGGCGTGGGCCTGCTGAGCCTGGCGGTGCTCCTGCTGCTCGTGGGGATCTCCGCGGCGAAGACCGGCCCGCTGCTCTCCGGCGCGGTGCTGGTCCCGGTGCCGCTCGCCCTGCTGGCGGGCGCGGTGTGGGCGGTGCGCGAGCTGCGGGTGCCGGATCCGCTGGTGGACCTGCGGGCGCTGGCCGACCGCAGTGTCGCCCCGTACTTCCTGTGCGCGGCGGCGTTCGGTGTCGTCTACTTCGGCAGCCTGGCCCCGGACTCCACGTTCCTCGCGGCGGACCCGGAGCGCACCGGTTACGGCTTCGGGCTCTCCGCCCTCGCCATCTCGCTGATCGCCCTGCCCGCCGGGGTCGCCGCGGTCGTCTGCTCCTCACTGACCGACCGCATCGCGGGGCGCCTCGGCTACCGCCCCGCGCTGATCGCCTCGTTCGCCCTGATCGGCGTGAGCTTCCTGTCCACCGCCGCGTTCCACACGGCGATCTGGCAGCTGGTGGCGGCCAAGGTGCTCGCGGGCGCCGGGATCGGCGTGGCGCTCGGCGCGCTGCCCACGGTGATCGCGGAGGCCGGTGCCCCCTCCCGTACGGGGATCACCGCGGCCCTGTACAACAACGTGAAGACCCTGGGCGGGGCGGTCGCCGGAGCGGTCATCGCGGTCATCCTGGCGACCCCGGCGTCCGAGACCGGAAGCGCCGTCCCCGACACCCAGGAGGCGGCGAGCGAGTCCGGGTACGTCACGGTCTGGCTGCTGTGCGCGCTGCTCTCGGCGGGCGCGGCCGTGGCGGCGGCCGCCGCGCGGCGTGGGGCGGCGGATTAACCGGGGCGGGCGGAGCGCCCGGCTTGTCATACTGCTCCGATGACCGACGCACCTGCCCCCGCACTCGACTCACTGGCCGGGCTCGCCTTCGGTGACGCCTTCGGCGACCGCTGGTTCGGCATCCTGCGCCGCGAGGGCGCCGAGGCCCTGGAGGCGCGGACACTGCCCGAGGAGCCCGTGTGGCGGTGGAGCGACGACACCGCGCAGGCGCTGGTCCTGGTCCGCGAACTCGCCGAGGGCGAAGGCGCCGTGGACCAGGACCGGTTCGCCCGGCGCCTCGCCGAGGAGTACGCCGCCGACACACACCGCGGCTACGGCGCCTCGATGCACGACGTGCTGCGCCGGATCGGTGCGGGCGAGCCCTGGCAGGAGCTGGTGTCCGCGCAGTTCGAGGGCATGGGGTCCTGGGGCAACGGGGCGGCGATGCGCGTCGCCCCGCTCGGCGCCTGGCACGCCGCGGACCTGGACACGGCCATGGAGCAGGCCGCCCGCCAGAGCGCGGTCTCGCACCACCACCCGGAGGCCGCCGCCGGGGCGGTGGCGGTTGCCGTGGCCGCGGCGCTGGCCGTGCGCGGCCGGGGCGGTCCGGCGCCCGGGCGCGCCGCGTTCCTCCAGGAGGTCGCCGCGCACCTGTCCGACAGTGAGGTGCGCTCGGGCATCCGGATCGCGTCCCGGATGCCCGCCCGCACCTCGGTCCGCCACGCGGCGGAGGTCCTGGGCTCCGGCTACCGGATGTCCGGGCCGGACACCGTCCCGTTCGCACTGTGGTGCGCGGCGGGGCACCTGGACGACCTGGAGGAGGGGCTGTGGTGCACGGTGGCGGGGCGCGGTGACATCGACACCACCTGCGCCATCGCGGGAGGCGTGATCGCCGCCCGTACCGGCGTCGCCGCCCTGCCCCCGGCCTGGCACACGGCACGCGAGCCGCTGCCGGAGTGGGCGGCGCTCAGCGCCTGACCGCGCGCAGTACGACGAACTTCGGGTCGCCCGCCACCGTCGCGCAGTTGCCGAAGACCCGGCGCAGGGTGGTGTGGTGGCCCAGGTGCCGGTTGGCGACGACCCAGAGCTCGCCGCCCGGGCGCAGGGCGCGCCGGGCCCCGTGGAACATGGTCCGGGCGGTCGCGTCGGTGGTGGCCTGGTGGGAGTGGAACGGCGGGTTGTTGAGGACCAGGTCGGCGCTTCCGGGCTCGGCGTCGGCCAGTCCGTCCCCGACGACGAAGCGCGCCCGGTCGTCCGGCCCGGCGTTGTCGCGGAAGGTCGCCTCGGCCGAGGCCACGGCCTGGTACGACTCGTCCACGAAGGTGAGGGTGGCGTCGGGGTTGGCGAGGGCGGCGGCGAGGCCGAGGACGCCGTTGCCGCAGCCGAGGTCCACGACGCGGTCGGGGCCGCTGCGGTCCGGCAGGTGCTTGAGGAAGAAACGGGTGCCGATGTCGAGCCGGTCGGCGCAGAAGATCCCGGCGTGGTTGGTGACGGTACGCCCGGCGGCCGCCCCGGCATCCGGGGGCAGCGCGTAACGCAGCGGCCAGGGGCTGGGGGTGCGGGGCAGGGCGGGGTCCGGGGTGCAGTGGATGAGCCGGGCCTTGCGGACGGCGAGGGAGGTCCGGGTCGGGCCGATGATGCGCTCGAACAGGCTGAGCGTGGAGGTGTGGATCTCCTTGACCATCCCGGTGCCGACGACGACCGTGCCGGCGTGCACGGCGGGCGCGATGCGGTGGAGCTGGTCCTCCAGGAGCGCGAGGCTCTTCGGCACGCGTACGAGGAGGACGTCGACGCGGTCCGGCGGAGTGTCGCGCGGGGACATGAGGCGCACCGCTCCGGCGGGCAGCCCATTCCGCTCCAGGTTCGCGGCGGTGGCCCGCTGCCCGAGGTAGGAGTCGCTGATCTGTACGGGGTGGTGCGCGGCCAGGACCGTACTCAGGGCGCCCCAGCGGTCGCCGATCACGACGACGTTCCCCGAGACGTCGACCGCCTCCTCCAGGTGCTGGAGCAGATAGGCGTCGGCCGCGTCCCAGGCACGGAACGGGTCGCGGGGGTCCTCGGGGAAGCGGGCGAGGTCGTATCCGGCCTCTGACGTCGTCAAACGGTTCATTGTGCGTTCAGGCTAACCGAGCGGCGCCCGGCGCCCGTACCACGCAGGGGGCGCGACGGCCGTGGCCGCCGCGCCGTACCGCCGGCTACGGCAGTCGCTTGTCCAGGGCCGCCCGGCCCTCCCTGGCCAGGGTGCGCTCCGCCCACTGGAGGTTCGCCGGGGTCAGGTCCCGCCCGGACGCGAGCACCAGGTCCTCGGCGGACGGGTTGTCCGTGGCGCCGGTGTGCAAGAGGTCGTCCGGAGTCAGGCCCCGGGTACTGGATACGGATTCGGACTCGTCGCTCATGCCGCCTCCTTGTCCTTCCCGTCATTCTCGCCCGCCCCCGGCGCTCCCGCATCCGAGACCGGGACGGGGTTCCGGAACGGGTTCCGGGCCCTCACTTGACCTGCACATGATAGATACGTGGGGTTCACACATCGTGACGGTCCGCATGGAAGGCTCCCGCGTACACATAGCGGACACGACCACCGCGGAGCCGTCCCCCACCCCGTGACGGCGCCGCGGTGCGCGTATTCCCGGAGAGGACACCCCACATGTCCCGTCGTCACCTTCCCGCGCGCCACGCACTGCCCGCCGCGCTCGCCGCGCTCGTGGTGTTCAGCGGCACGGCCGCCGCCGCGCCCGTCCCGACGCCACCACCCACCGCCGCCTCCGCGCTCTCCGCGCTGGACGACACGTACTACCAGGACGCGACCGGCAAGACCGGCGCCGCGCTGAAGAGCGCCCTGCACACGATCATCAGCGACCAGAGCAAGCTCACCTACAGCCAGGTCTGGGACGCCCTGAAGGACACCGACGAGGACCCGGCGAACTCCTCGAACATCATCGAGCTGTACACCGGGCGCTCCGAGCCGAAGAGCAACAACGGCGGCAGCACCGGCCAGTGGAACCGCGAACACGTCTGGGCCAAATCCCACGGCGACTTCGGCACGGCCACCGGCCCCGGCACCGACATCCACCACCTGCGCCCGTCCGACGTCCAGGTCAACTCCACGCGCGGCAACAAGGACTTCGACAACGGCGGTACGGAGCTGAGCGACGCCCCGGGCAACTACACCGACTCCGACTCCTTCGAACCGCGCGACGCGGTCAAGGGCGACGTGGCGCGGATGATCCTCTACATGGCCGTGCGCTACGAGGGCGACGACGCGTTCCCCGACCTGGAGCCCAACGACAGCGTGTCCAACGGCTCCTCACCGCACATCGGCCGGCTCTCCGTACTCAAGGCATGGAGCGAGCAGGACCCGCCGGACACCTTCGAGAAGCGGCGCAACGACGTCATATACGAGGACTACCAGCACAACCGGAACCCGTTCGTGGACCACCCCGAGTGGGTGGAGGCCATCTGGTGACGGACCCGCGCCTCTGACACCGGCCGCCGGCCGTCAGCTCCGCTCCGCCTGGGCGATCCGGGGGAACGACTTGACGCCGGCGGCCTTGCGGCTGTTGGCGTGCTGGCTGACGGTCTTGTCGGTCGGCGCGTCCGGGAAGCCGAGCACCACGGAGTCCAGCACCTTGCCCGACGCATCCACGAACTCGACGCGCACGGCGAAGAACGCTTCCTCGCCGCTCCGGTTGGTCACCCGCACCAGGGCGCTGCGGAACTTCTCCCCGGACTGGACGGCGATGCCGTTGACGGAGACGTCGTCCACCGCGTTGCCCTTGCCCTCGACACCCTTGAGGGTCGCCGCGGCCTTCTGCCGGTTGCGCTCGGCGTCGGCGGAGACGGAGGCGGCGAACTCGTCCGGGGTGCGCTCGCTACGGGTCGGGCTCGGGCTCGCCGTCGGCTCGGCCGAGAGCGTGCGGGTGCTTCTGGCCGTACCCGGCGACGAGGTGTCGGAGTCACCGCAGGCGGCCGCCCCGGCGACGAGCACCGCGACGAGTACGGCGGGGGTCAGGCCGCGGAAGGCGCAGCCTCGGAAGGGGCGCCGCGCGGGGCCGGTCCGGTTCACAAACGCTCCGTCCACGAAGCGGGCACGGAGAAGCAGCGCTTCCCGCACCCGGGATGACCAACTCGCCCATATTACGATCAAAAGGTATGAATTGACTCGTTGAATCACCCGCCCCGCACGCAGTGCGCGCAATTCCCCGGGAGGGAACTGATGGACACGGACGCCCTGACCGCCGGCCTGCTGCAGGAGCTCCGCCGGAGCAGGCCCTATCCCGCCCTGTCCCTGACCATGCCGACCCACCGGCGCGCCCCGGACAACGCCCAGGACGCCGTACGGCTGCGCAACCTGCTGTCGGAGGCCCACAACCGGCTGGAGGCCGACCCGCAGGCCGACCGGGAGACCTGTGCCGCGATCAAGCGGCAGCTCGACCGCGCGGCCGGTGAACTCGACCAGCGCCGGGCCCTGGACGCGCTGGTGCTCCTCGCCACCGCCGACGAGTACCAGATCTGGCGGCTGCCGCGTACCGCACCCGAACGGGTGGTGCTGAGCGACAGCTACCTCACCCGCAACCTGGTCGCCGCGAAGGCGCAGGCCCGCCCCTTCTGGGCGCTGACCGTGGCCGCCGACCACGCCGCCCTCTTCAGCGGCACCACCGAGTCCGCGCAGGAGGCCCACGTCGGCGGCTTCCCGCTGGCCGCCCCGCGCGAGGAGTTCAACCCGCAGCGCATGGAGCAGATCGGGGACACGGCGAGCAACTTCGCCAGCGAGGACACCCGCAACTTCCTGCGCACGGTGGACGAGAAGCTGCGCGCCGTCCTGGCCACCGACCCCCGCCCGCTGTACCTGGTGGGCATCGCACCGGCGCTCGCACTGTTCGACGAGGTCAGCGAGTGCGCCAAGGACGCGGTCGGCCGGGTCACCAAGGGCGCGCCCGCCGACAACGCGCCCCGCGACCTGCTCACCGAGCTGCGCCCGGCCCTGGACGCGCGGCGCGAGCACTTCGCGAAGGAGATCGAGGGGCGGCTGGACGCGGCGCGCGGCCGCAAGGCGTTCGCCGGCGGTCTGGACGAGGTGTGGGCCGCGGTGCGCGAGGGCCGCGCCGGTCTGGTGGCCGTGGAGGAGCACTACCAGCAGACGGTACGGGTCGACCAGGAGCACCTGAAGCCGGTGACCGACGACGTGGTGGACCCGTCCGACGCGAGCGTCCGCGAGGACGTCGTGGACGAACTGGTCGAGGCGGCGCTGGACAGCGGCGCGGAGGTGTTCTTCGTCGCGGACGACTCGCTGAAGGGGCACGGCCGCATCGCGGCCGAACTGCGCTTCTGAGCCCGCGCGGTACGCGGTGAGGGCCCGGACGAGGATTCTCGTCCGGGCCCTCACCGTGTGCCTGGGGCGGCTCAGCCCTCCCAGGTCCAGTCGGCGACCTCGGGCAGGTCGGTGCCGTGTTCGCGGATCCAGGCGTGGTGGCGGGTGCGGGTGTCGGCCATCTCCTGCCGCACCGCCACGGCGCGTACGCCCAGGCCGGGCACCCGGTCGATGACGTCCATGACCAGCCGGTAGCGGTCGAGGTCGTTGCGGACGACCATGTCGAAGGGCGTGGTGGTCGTGCCCTCCTCCTTGTAGCCCCGCACGTGCAGTTCGCCATGGCCGCTACGGCGGTAGGCCAGCCGGTGGATCAACCACGGGTAGCCGTGGTAGGCGAAGATGACCGGCCTGTCCCGGGTGAACAGCGCGTCGTACTCGGAGTCCGGCATGCCGTGCGGGTGCTCGGAGTGCGGCATGAGCCGGGCCATGTCGACCACGTTGACCACCCGCACGGCCAGCTCCGGCAGATGGCGCCGGAGCAGCTGGGCCGCCGCCAGTGTCTCCAGCGTGGGTACGTCACCGGCGCAGGCGAGGACGACGTCGGGCTCCCGGCTGCCGTCCTCCGTGCCCGCCCACTCCCAGAGACCGGCGCCGCGCGCGCAGTGCACCCGGGCTTGGTCGAGGGTGAGCCAGTCGAAGCTGGGCTGCTTGCCGGCCACGATGACGTTGACGTAGTCCCGGCTGCGCAGGGCGTGGTCCGCGACGGAGAGCAGGGTGTTGGCGTCCGGCGGCAGGTAGACGCGTACGACTTCGGGGCTCTTGTTGAGGATGTGGTCCACGAAGCCCGGGTCCTGGTGCGAGAAGCCGTTGTGGTCCTGGCGCCAGACGTGCGAGGTGAGCAGGTAGTTCAGCGAGGCGATGGGGCGGCGCCAGGCGAGGCGGCGCGAGGTGCGCAGCCACTTGATGTGCTGGTTGACCATCGAGTCCACGATGTGCGCGAAGGCCTCGTAGCAGGAGAACAGCCCGTGCCGCCCGGTCAGCAGATAGCCCTCCAGCCAGCCCTGGCACAGGTGCTCGGACAGGACCTCCATGACCCGGCCGTCGCGCTCCAGGTGCTCGTCCGTCGGCAGGGTGCGGGCCTGCCACGCCTTGCCGCTGACCTCGTACACCGCGTCGAGCCGGTTGGACGCCGTCTCGTCCGGGCCCACGAGCCGGAAGTCCCTGTGGTCCGCCGTCGCCGCCATGACCGCTTCGAGGAGACCGCCCAGGACGCGGGTGGGCTCGCGGAGCGTGGTGCCGGGGCGGTCGACGGGGACGGCGAACCCGTCGAGGTCCGGGACGGGCAGGTCGCGCAGGAGCAGGCCGCCGTTGGCGTACGGGCTGGCGCCGAGGCGGGCGGCGCCCTCGGGGACACAGGCCAGCACCTGTGCGGTCGGGCGGCCCTCGGCGTCGAAGAGTTCGTCCGGCCGGTAGGACCGCATCCACGCCTCCAGCTGGCGCAGATGGTCCGGGTTGTCGCGGACGCCGGGCAGCGGGACCTGGTGGGCGCGCCAGGTGCCTTCCACGGGCAGTCCGTCGACCTCGGCGGGCCCGGTCCAGCCCTTCGGGGTGCGCAGCACGATCATCGGCCAGCGCGGGCGTTCGGTCTCACCGCCGGTGCGGGCGGCGGCCTGGATCTCCGCGATGCGGTCGGCGGCGCGGTCCATGGCGAGAGCCATCGCCCGGTGCACGGCGCGGGGTTCGTCGCCCTCCACGTACAGCGGGTCGTGTCCGTAGCCGCGCAGCAGGGCGTCGAGCTCGGTGTGCGGGAGACGGGCGAGGACCGTGGGGTTGGCGATCTTGTAGCCGTTGAGGTGGAGGACCGGCAGGACGGCCCCGTCGTGGACCGGGTCGAGGAACTTGTTGGCGTGCCAGGACCCGGCGAGCGGTCCGGTCTCCGCCTCGCCGTCGCCGATGACGCAGGTGACCAGCAGTTCGGGGTGGTCGAGGGCGGCGCCGTAGGCGTGGGCGAGGGAGTAGCCGAGTTCGCCGCCCTCGTGGATGGAGCCGGGGGTCTCGGGGGCGACGTGGCTGGGGACGCCGCCGGGGAACGAGAACTGCTTGAACAGCAGGCCCATGCCTGCCGCGTCCCTGCTGACGTCCGGGTACACCTCCGAGTAGCTGCCCTCCAGCCAGGAACCGGCGAGGACGGCGGGCCCGCCGTGGCCGGGTCCCCAGATGCAGAGCGCCGGTGTTCCGCGCGCGCCGATGAGGCGGTTGAGGTGGGTGTACACGAGGTTGAGCCCGGGCGAGGTGCCCCAGTGTCCGAGCAGCCGGGGCTTGATGTGCTCGGGGGCGAGCGGCCGGGTCAGCAGGGGGTTGTCCATCAGGTAGATCTGCCCGACGGCCAGGTAGTTGGCGGCCCGCCAGTGCGCGTCCAGCGCGTCGAGCTCCTGGTCGGACGGGCCGGGCCGCGGTGGGGCGTCGCTCATGGTGACCTCTCGGCGGGGCGGGTTCGGGGGCGGGGGCGGGACGTCGCGGGCACGGTCACCGGGGTTCGGAGCCGTACCAGACGGTGGTGGCGTTGCAGAACTCGCGGATGCCGTGTCCGGCGAGCTCGCGCCCGTAGCCCGAGCGCTTCACTCCGCCGAAGGGCAGCGCGGGGTGGGAGGCGGTCATGCCGTTGAAGAAGACGCCGCCGGCCTGGAGGTCCCGGACGCAGCGGTCGGCCTCGTCGGCGTCGCGGGTCCAGACGTTGGAACTGAGCCCGAAGGAGGTGTCGTTGGCGAGCTCGACGGCCTGGTCCAGGCTGTCCACGCGGTAGAGCGTGGCGACCGGGCCGAAGGTCTCCTCGCGGTGGATGCGCATCTCGGGCGTGATGCCGGCGAGGACGGTGGGCGCGTAGAACCAGCCGTTCTCCAGGCCGCCGCCCAAGCCCTCGGGGCGTCCGCCGCCGCACAGCACCTCGGCACCCCGGTCCACCGCGTCGTCCACCAGCTCCGCGAGGTCCGCGCGGCCCTGTTCCATGGCGATCGGGCCGATGTCGGTGGACTCCTCCAGCGGGTCGCCCACGGTCAGCTGCCGCATGCCGACGGTGAAGCGCTCGGCGAACTCCTCATAGACCTGGGTGTGCACGATGAACCGCTTGGCGGCGATGCACGACTGGCCGTTGTTCTGGGCGCGGGCGGTGACGGCGGTGCGGGCGGCCTTGGCGACGTCCGCGGAGGGGAGGACCAGGTAGGGGTCGCTGCCGCCGAGTTCGAGGACGGTGTGCTTGACCTCGTCACCGGCGATGGCGGCGACGGAGCGGCCGGCCGGTTCGCTGCCGGTGAGCGTCGCGGCCACCACCCGGCGGTCGCGCAGGATGCCCTCGACGGCCTTGGAGCCGACCAGCAGGGTCTGGAAGCAGCCGGCCGGGAACCCGGCGCGGTGGAAGAGGTCGCCGAGGTAGAGCGCGGTCTGCGGCACGTTCGAGGCGTGCTTCAGCAGGCCCGTATTGCCCGCCATCAGGGCGGGGGCGGCGAAGCGCACGACCTGCCAGAGCGGGAAGTTCCACGGCATCACGGCGAGGACCGGGCCGAGCGGCCGGTAGCGGACGTACGCGCGCACCGCGCCGGAGTCCTTCACATCGGCGGCGGTGGGGTGCTCGTCGGCGAGCAGTTCCTCGGCGCGGGCGGCGTACCAGCGCATCGCCTTGGCGCACTTCGCGGCCTCGGCGCGAGCGGCCGTGACGGGCTTGCCCATTTCCAGGGTCATGGTGCGCGCGATGTCCTGCTGGTCCTCGTCCAGGAGGTCGGCGGCCCGGTTGAGCAGCCGGGCCCGTTCGGCGAACGTGGTGGTGCGGTAGTCACGGAAGGCGGCGTGGGCCGCGGCGATCCGCTTCTCGATCTCGTCGTCGTTCAGCGCGTCGAACGTCCTGAGCGTCTCGCCGTTCGCGGGATTGACCGTCGCGATGGGCATGACTGTGGCCTCCTTGCCTCGGTACTTCGACCGTGCCGCGCGGCGGGCCCGCCCGCAACGCGGGCCGTGACACGGCGCGGCCCCCGGCACCGCATACCCGGCCGGCGCGGATCATGCATGCTCGGGACATGTGATCCGCGCCGGCCGGGGGCCTGCGGTGGGGCGGGGGCGGGGCCATACGTCTCAGACGAGCGCCGGGGCGGCGTCGGCGACGGGGACGGTCTCGTCGGCGGCCGGGACCGGCTCGGGGATCTCCGCGACCGCGGCCGGCGGGCGGCGGAACTCGCGGACGCCGGGCAGCGGCGGCAGCGGCACCAGCTCGATGTGCTGCGGCTCCTGGGCGTACCGGGTGAACCAGACGACCTTGCCGTCGGCGGTCCGGCAGGTGCCCCAGCTGTCACTGAGGGCCATGACCCGGCTCAGGCCGCCGCCCTCGTGGAGCAGCCGCGGCATCTCGGAGCCGTTGTCGGCGACGGAGACCGTGAGGTGCCGTCCGGACCACCGGAGTTCGACGACGCAGCGGTTGTCGTCACCGACATGCCGGTGGACATTGGTCAGCAGCTCCTCCACGGCACGGCACACGGGCCGTACGTGGAGTTCGAGACTCCAGTGGCGCAGGTGGGCCGCGACTATGCGTCGCAGCTGGTCCACACGGTCTGCGGAAACCTGAAGTTCGACCAGATAGTGCCGGTCGAGTGGAACGGTCATCGTCGAGGCTCCTCACATCGAGGCCCACGACTTCGCCTCGTTGAACCAACGACCCCCGAATACGAAGAGTGAGCAGATGTCTCTTCTGGGTCACTCCACAGGGTGACCCCGCTGGGCCGGTCGCGCAACATATCGGGCCGCGCACCCGGGGTGACCGGCGCTTTCGCGTCAGGCCAGGTGGGTGAGCACCCGGTCGGGTGTGAGGGGCAGGGTGCGCAGCCGGACTCCGGTCGCGTGCCGGAAGGCGTTCCCGACAGCCGCGGCGGCGCCGACGATGCCGATCTCGCCGATGCCCTTGCTGCCCATGGGGTTGAGGTGGGGGTCGTCCTCCTCGATCCAGTGCGCGTCGACAGCGGCCACGTCGGCGCAGACGGGGACGTGGTAGGAGGCGAGGTCGCACTCGGTGAAGTCACCGTAGACCGGGTCCATGGTGGAGCCCTCGGTGAGCGCCATGCCGATGCCCATGGTCATGCCGCCGATGAACTGGGAGCGGGCGGTACGGGAGTTGAGGATGCGGCCGGCCGCGAAGACGCCGAGCATCCGGCGCACCCGGACCTCTCCGGTGCGGGTGTCGACGGCGACCTCGGCGAAGTGCGCCCCGAAGGCGTGCCGGGCGTACGGGGATTCCTCGGCGGTCTCCTCGGTGGTGTCGGCGGCGACGGTCACCCCTTCGGCGGGCAGCGGCCCGCCGCGCGCGGCGAGCTGTTCCGCGAGCCCGGAGGCGGCCTTGTGCACGGCCCAGCCCCAGGAGGCGGTGCCGGATGAGCCGCCGGCCAGCGAGGCGTCGGGCAGGTCGCTGTCACCGATGTCGATGGCCACCTCGTCCAGCGGTGCGCCCAGCACCTCGGCGGCGATCTGCGCGAGGACGGTACGGGCGCCGGTTCCGATGTCGGTGGCGTTGACGGCGATCCGGTAGGTGCCGTCGGGGGCCGCGTGCGCGGTGGCGTGGCCCGGGCTGACGTAGACGGGGTACGTGGCCGAGGCGACGCCCGTGCCGAGCAGCAGGGCGCCCTGGCGGCGGACGCCGGGGGCGGGATCGCGGTCCGCCCAGCCGAAGCGTGCGGCGCCCTCGCGCAGACAGGCGGCCAGGCCCCGGCTGCTGAAGGGCTTGCCGGAGTCGGGTTCGTCGGCCGGGTCGTTGCGCAGCCGCAGGTCGACCGGGTCGACGCCGAGTTCCGCCGCGAGTTCGTCCATGGCGGATTCGAGGGCGTACATCCCGGGAGCCTCGCCCGGGGCGCGCATCCACGACGGGCTGGGCACGTCGAGGGCGGTGACCCGGTGCGTGGTGCGGCTGTGCGGTGAGCCGTACATGACGCGGGCGGGCACGGCGGCCTGCTCCACGAACTCCTTGATCCGGGAGGTGTGGGTGATGATCTCCTGGGCGACCGAGGTGAGGGTGCCGTCGGCCTCGGCGCCGAGCCTGACGCGCTGCACGGTGGGCGCCCGGTGTCCGACGAGCGCGGGCATCTGGCGCCTGGGCAGGACGAGTTCGACGGGGCGGCCGGTGTGCAGGGCGGCCATCGCGGCGAGCACGGACTGCGGGCGCGGGGTTCCCTTGGAGCCGAAGCCGCCGCCGACGTGCTCGGAGACGGCGGTGATCCGGTCGGCCCCGATGCCGAAGGCGGCGGCGAGGCTGTCGCGCACCTTGGTGGCGCCCTGGCTGGAGTCGTACACGGTGAGGTGCCCGTCGGGCGCCCAGTGGGCGGTCGAGGCGTGGGGCTCCATGGGGTGGTTGTGCAGCGCCTCCAGGGTGTACGTGGCGTCCACGCGTACGGGCGACGCCTCGAAGGCCCGGTCGAAGTCGCCGCGCTCGCGCACCGCCGGGTAGCCGCCGTTGGCCTGTTCCGGGGTGTAGAGGCCCGCGTGGTCCTCGGTGAGCACGACGTCGTGCGGGGTCGTCTCGTAGGTGATGTGCAGGGCGGCCGCACCGGCCCGGGCGCTCGCGAGGCTGTCGGCGACGACGAGCGCGACGGGCCAGCCCCGGTGGGGCACCCGGTCGTCCTGGAGGACGGCGAGGATCGGGTCGTCCGGCTCGGCCAGGCGCGGCGCGTTGTCGTGGGTGAGGACGCTGTGGACGCCGGGGTGGGCGAGGGCGTCGACGGTGCGGACGGCGGTGACCCGGCCGGACGGCACGGTGGCGGGCACCGGCCAGGCGTACAGGCAGCCGGGCAGGCCGCGTTCGGCGGCGTAGCGCGCGGCGCCGGTCACCTTGGCGCGGCCCTCGCGGCGGACGGCGGGCGCGCCGAGCGGCTGGGGGGCGTGGCTCATGGCGGGATCCTCGGCTCTTCAGGTGCGGGCGGTGAGTGCGGCGAGGGCGTCGACGGCCAGGTGCCGGGCGAGGCGGACCTTGAACGCGTTGTCGCGCAGCGGGCGGGCCTGGGCCAGCTCGGCGTCGGCGGCCCGCAGGAAGGTCGCGTCGGTGGCGGGCGCGCCGCGCAGGATCTCCTCGGCGGCGCGGGCGCGCCAGGGGCGGTGGGCGAGCCCGCCGAACGCGAGCGCCGCGTGCTCGACGCGCCCGTCGCGTACCCGCAGGACGGCGGCGACGGAGGCCAGCGCGAAGGCGTACGAGGCGCGGTCGCGGGCCTTGCGGTAGAGGGAGACCGTGCCGTGGGCCAGGGGCGGCAGCGTCACGTCGGTGACGAGTTCGCCGGGCCGGACGACCGTGTCGGCGTCGGGGTTGTCGCCGGGCAGCCGGTGGAAGTCGGTCACCGGGACGGTCCGTTCGCCCTCCGGCCCGTGCAGCACCACGTCCGCGTCGAGCGCGGCGAGGGCCACGGCCATGTCGGAGGGGTGGGTGGCGACGCACTCCTCGGAGTGCCCGAGGACGGCGAGATCGCGGTGGGCGCCCTCGCGGGCGGGGCAGCCGGTGCCGGGTTCGCGCTTGTTGCAGGGCTTGGACGTGTCCTGGAAGTAGAGGCAGCGGGTGCGCTGGAGGAGGTTGCCGCCGGTGGTCGCGATGTTGCGGAGCTGACCGGAGGCGCCGGCCAGCAGGGCCTGCGACAGGGCGGGGTAGCGGGTGCGTACGGCGGGGTGGGCGGCCAGGTCGCTGTTGCGGACGGTGGCGCCGATGCGCAGTCCCCCGTCGGCGGTGTCCGTGACCTGGTCCAGCGGCAGCCGGCTGACGTCGACCAGCATGCCCGGGGTCTCGACGCCGAGCTTCATCAGGTCGACCAGGTTGGTGCCGCCGCCGAGGAACTTGGCGCCCGGGTGGGCGGCGCAGGCGCGCACCGCGTCGGTGACGGTCTCGGCGCGCAGATAGGCGAAGGGTTTCACGACGCCACGTCCTCGATGGCCTCGACGATGCGCGGGTAGGCGCCGCACCGGCAGAGGTTGCCGCTCATCCGTTCCCGGATCTCCTCCGGGCCGAGCCGGGCGGGGGTGGCGACGGGCGCGTCATGCGGGGTGACGTGCGAGGGGTGGCCGTAGTCCGCCTCGGCGAGGACGCCGGCGGCGGAGCAGAGCTGGCCCGGTGTGCAGTAGCCGCACTGGAAGGCGTCGCGCTCCAGGAACGCCTCCTGGAGGGGGTGCAGCCGGTCGCCGTCCGCCAGACCCTCGACCGTGGTGACGCGCGCGCCGTCATGGGCGACGGCCAGCAGGAGGCAGCTGTTGGCGCGTCGGCCGTCCACGAGGACGGTGCAGGCACCGCACTGGCCGTGGTCGCAGCCCTTCTTCGCCCCGGTGAGGTCCAGGTGGTGGCGCAGGGCGTCCAGGAGGGTGGTGCGGTGGTCGAGGGTGACCGTGCGCTCGGTGCCGTTGATGTGCAGGGTCAGGGTGGCGGAGGGGAGGTCGCCGGGCGCCGGCGATTCGGCGGCGCCACCCTCCCACGAACTGGCCGGATCCACGCGCGGCACCTTTCCACGAAGTCACTTTGTCCGATTTCTACCAGAAGTGGGGGGTGCCTCGGGTCCCTCGCGCCCCCGGATGGAGCGTTCGGCCTACTTGTTCTCCAGACGCAGCCGCACTTCCTCCTCCTGGTCCCCCGACACCGTGCCCACCACCCGGACGGCGAAGGCGTCGGCCAACCCGCCCCTGAGCCGGTCCACCGCGTGATAGCCGCCCTGCACATCGAGCGTGACGGGGACACCGAGGGTCACGGCCCCCGAAACCACCCGGGCCTCGGACACGTCGACGGTCGCGGCCCACGCCGTGGGCCGCCTGCCCGCGGTCTCGCGGGGTACGTCGGCGGAGGCCCGGTCGGTCGTGAAGGCGGCCCTCAGCACGTCGAAGACGGTGCGCGCGTCCTCCTCGGGGCACTCGCTGAGGACGACAGACACCTCCTGATCGTGGTGGTCCTCCGTGGTCTGTCGCTTGTCCTGTGCGCTGTTCACCGCGACTCCTTCCGAAAGGGCGTTGCCGTCACATCCAGGCTGACCCCGCGCGCGTGCGGCGGCGACAGGAGCGGCCCGGACTCCCCCGCGTGCCCGGCGCGGGCGGGGCTCACACCCTCGAAACATTTTCGGCGCTCATATCCACTTAAAACATGAATTCGATCGCCGCACCGAGTGACGCGTGTGTCCTGGGGTATGCGGCAAGCATGGACGTTTCGGATGGAGCCCTGAATTCCCTGGCGGTCACCCTCGCGGACGGACGCGGCGCGACGGGCGTCGTGATGGGCGTGATCGGCGTGCTCCTGGTGATCATGCTGATCGGCGCCTTCCTGCTGGGCAAGCGACGGCACGACCAGGAGCTGCCCCCGCCCCGGCCGGACGAGCAGCCGGTCGGCCCCGAGCACCGCAGCCACGAGGAGAAGCAGGACGTCCACGGTGACGACCACTTCCCGGACAACGGCCGGGGGCTGTCCCCGTACGAGCTCGGTGAGCACGGCAACGAGCCGATCCGCCACGAGGACGACGACAAGCGGGACTGACCGGGGGCGCGGGGCGGGCGGCGGCGTCGCGTTTGCGGGAGCGGCCGCCCCCGGCGAGGCTTGGTGACGGCCCCGAAGCCCGTCGGCACATCTGCCGCACCCCCCATGAAGGCAGTGGCACCATGACCCCAAGCACCTCCGGTACGGCGCCCGCGCGTGCGGCCCTGACCGGGTCCGCCGCGCCCTGCTGGGTCAATCTGATGACCCGCGATCTGGAGTCCGCCCAGAGGTTCTACGGCCCGGTCATGGGCTGGAGCTTCCGCCCGGGCCGGCTCGGCGACGACTTCTCGGTGGCCCGCCGCGGCGATGTGCCGGTCGCCGGCATCGGGGCCGTGGCCACCGCCTTCCGGGTCGCGGTGGCCTGGACGCCCTACTTCGCCGTCCGGGACGCCGATGTGGCCGCCTCCCGCATCCGGGAGCGCAGCGGCACGGTGGCGGTGGGCCCGCTGACGCTCGGCAAGGGGCGCGGCGCACTGGCCGCCGACCGGGACGGGGCCGGGTTCGGTATCTGGGAGCGGACCGCTCCGGCCACGTCCCCGCCCGCCCCGGCCGGCCACGCACACGCCTGGCTGCGGCTGCGCACCCGGAGCGCATTCGACGCCGCGATCTTCTACGGCGAGGTGCTGGACTGGGCGAGCGGGCAGCCGGGGGCCTGCGAGGTGTCGTACGCGAAGGACGAGGTGATCGTCCAGTGCGGGGGCCGCCAGCTGGCCCGGATCAGCTCCGGCGCGGTCGAGGCCGCCCCCGATCCGCTGGTCCGCCCGCACTGGCAGGTGAACTTCCCGGTGGACGATGTGACCCTCGCCGTGGAGCGGGCCCGCGAGCACGGGGGCTCCCTGGTGGAGGAGCTGTCGCACCCGGAGGGCCGGGAGGCGACGCTCCTGGACCCGGACGGCGGGCTCTTCACCGTCACGGACGTCCACCGGGCGTCGGACGCCTGAGGGGCGCGCTTCAGGCGACCGGCAGCAGCAGTTCGGGCCGGTCCCACATCACCGCCGGGGGTGCGGCGCGTACGGTGCCGGTCCGCTCGGCGCCCACGGCCAGGTAGAAGCCCTCCGCCGGGGGGTGCGAGACGACGCGGACGCCCGGCAGCCCCCGCTCCTCCGCCTGAGCCCGCAGGTGGCCGATGAGCAGCCGCCCGGTGCCGGTGCCCTGGGCGTCGTCCGCGACGAAGAGCAGATCCAGCTCGGGCGGGTCCAGGATGAGGGCGTAGAAGCCGAGCACACGGCCCGTCTCCTCCTGCACGGCCACGAAGACCTCATGGGCCTCGATGTAGTCCGGCCCCACTCGGTACCCGGCGACCATCGGCGCGTAGGGGCCCTCGTAGGCGCGCGAAGACCGGACCAGCCGGGTCAGGCGCTTGGCGTCGCGCGCGATCGCCCGCCTGACGCGGACCGGGCCGCCGGCTGCCCGGCGGCCCGTCGGCGTAACGCTTGATCTCATGGGGCGAGTATTACGCATCCGGGCCGGCGATCGGCCCGGAGCCCTTCAGGAGGCGGCGCGGGCCTCGCGCCACTCCTCGACGAGGGCGTCCACGTCGAACGGACGCAGATTGAGCAGCGGCCCCGGCGGCGGACGGCGGACCGCCTCCCGGATCTTGTCGTTGACCTCGCTCAGCACCCGGCGGACCTCCGCCTCGGTCCGGATCTCCGGCAGCCCGGCGAGGGCGTCCTCGGCCTCCTTGCGCAGCGCCAGCGCCGGCGGGAGCACCGACACCCCTTCGCGCTGCATCTTCGACTTGATCCACCACGACTCGTCGTACGGGGCGCTCAGCGCCTCGATCGGCTTCCCGAACCCGGGCAGCTTCGAGACGTCACCCTTCCGTTCGGACTCCCGGATCTGCTGGTCCACCCATGATTCGAAGCTGACACCCGCGGGTTTGCGCTCGGTCACCGTGATCCCCTCTCGGAGTACGCCTGCTGCGGCGCTTCCCACCCTATCGACGGGGCCTCGGGGGCCCGTCGGCCACGGATGCCGGAACCGCCGCGACTTGAACGCGTTCGCCGGGGTACACGAGCGTCACGCCCGGCCGGAAGGCACGCCGGGCAACGAACCCGAAGGGGTGGTGGGAGTGGAACACAACGACCCGCGGACCGACTACCGCCGGGGGTGGTGACGATGACGACCCTCGTGATCATCCTCGCGGTCGTCGTGGTGGCGGCCGCCGGAGCGTTCCTCGTCTTCGGCCGGAAGAACGGCGGCCACGGACTGCGGCGGCGTTTCGGACCGGAGTACGAGCGTGCCGTGGCCCGGCACGACGGTGACACCAAGGCCGCCGAACACGAACTGAACGAACGGCTGAAGCGGCACGGCTCGCTGGACGAGCGCGCGCTGTCGCCCGAGGAGCGGGAGCGCTACGTCGCCCGCTGGGCGCAGGTCCAGGACCGGTTCGTGGACTCCCCGCAGCAGGCGGTGGCCGAGGCCGACACGCTCCTCGCGGAGCTGGCCCGGGACATGGGCTTCCCCGACGGCAAGGACTTCGAGGAGCAGAGCGACGCGCTCTCCGTCCACCACGCGAAGCACGTCCACGGCTACCGGCGCGTGCACGCCGCCAAGCGCGGCGAGGGCGACACGGAGCAGCTGCGGACGGCGCTGGTCGAGGCCCGGGGCCTCTTCGACGTCCTCGTATCCAACGGCACGGACCGCCCGGTCCGCCGGGACAAGCACCATGCGGAAGGAAGTGGCACGGCATGACCAAGGACACCGACCCCACCCCGCGGCCCCCGGCCGCGCCCACGAGCCGTCCGGCCACCGAGGACCGGTCCGCTCCCGGCGCCTCCCCGTACTTCTCCGACGACACCTCGGCCCGTCCGCCCCGGACGGCGCCCTCCACTCCCCCGCCCGCCGCCGCCCCGGTCCCCCTCGCCGAGAAGGACCTCGGCCACAAGGACGTGGACAAGGACGTGGACAAGGACACGGCCACGGGCGCCACGGAACGGCCGCACACCCCGGACCGCGACAGCCGCGCGCACACCGCGCACAGCGGCACCGACCGCCTCCTCCCGGCGGGCGACCAGGACAAGCTGGCCCAGCGGCTGCACCAGGCGGTGACCGACTTCGTGGAGAGCCCGCACCGGGCGGTGGAGGAGGCCGAGTCCACGTTCGACGCGGTGGTCGCCGGCCTCACGGACGCCCTCAAGGAGCGCCGCAGCTCCCTGCACGTCAGCGAGGGGGACGGCGGCGACCCCGGGGCGCGGACCGAGGAGCTGCGGATCACCCTCCAGCACTACCGCGACCTCACGGAACGGCTCCTGAAGGTCTGACAGAAGCTCCGAGACGAAGGCTGCCCCGGCACCGAGCGTGCCGGGGCAGCGTGCTGTACGGGCAGGAGCGGCGGGCTACTGGCCGGTGTAGACGACCAGTTCGCTGCGCAGCCGCCGCAGCGTGGGGCCGGGCACGCGCAGGCAGTCGCGTACGTAGCCGTCCAGGCCGCCCCAGCGCTCGTCCATGGCGGCCAGGGCCGTTTCGAGGTAGCGGGGGCGGACCTCGATGATCGCCGAGGCGATCTCCGGGTCGCCTCCGGCATCGAGGAAGCCCTGCACGTACGGCCGTCCGACGACCCGCAGCACCGGATTCACGGCAAGGAACTCCTGCCGTACCACATCGCGCGAGGCGCCGAGGATCAGGAGCAGCAGGGCAGCTCCCCATCCTGCGCGGTCCTTGCCGGTGGCGCAGTGGAAGAGCACCGGCCGCGCGGCGGGGTCGGCCGCCGTGTCGATGAAGGCGCGGTACGCGGCCGCGGCGCCCGGCGAGAGCACCAGCTGCCGGTACGACCGCGCGACCGCTTCCTCCGCCTTGCCGTCGCCCAGCAGCCGTTCGGCCTCGACGGGGTCGGCGAGCAGCGCGCGGAAGCGGGCGGGGGTCACGCCCGGGTTGTCGCCCAGCACATCGGCGACGAAGAGCCGGGCGCCGGGCGGCAGGGAGTCGGGGGCCGAGCCCCGCTCGTCGGCGGTCCGCAGGTCGACGACCGTACGGATGCCGAGCGCGGCGACTGCCGCGGCGTCCACCGGGTCCAGTCCGCCGAGCCGGCCGGAGCGCAGCACCGCGCCCGGCCGCACCTGTCGGCCCGGGCCCAGCGGGATGCCGCCGAGATCGCGCAGATTGAGGGCGGAAAAGGTCGGGACGGCCCTGACGGTTTGCACGATGGATTTCCTCTTTTCCCGGCGCGCATCCGAAATGATTTCGGCCTGGCCGGATCAAAAGTCGCATGATGTCGTCACATCGACAAAGTAAAACGCCGGAGATCATCGAACGGCCGGGCATCGCCGTCATGCGCGCAGGCGGAAGGGGGGTTACGGGGCAGACGCCCCGCGACCCCGTTGCCTCACCCGGCGAGCAGGCGTGCCTTCTGGGCCTCGAATTCGGCCTCGGTCAGGATGCCCTGCTGCTTGAGCGCGGCGAGCCGTTCCAGCTGTCCGATCATGTCCTCGCCCGGTGCCGCGGCCGGTGGTGCCGCGGGCTGCGGGGCGGGTGCCATCGGCTGCTGGGCGGCCAGTTGCTCGGCCTCCTGCTCGGCGAACCTGTTCTGCTGGCGCTGCTGGACGCGCCCGGTGACGGCGGACGCGGTGCCCGCGATGACGGCGGTGCGCGCGGCGGCCCCGATGAGGCCGGGTCCGCGGCGGTTCATTCCGGGTCCTCGGAAGATCGGCATGGCGTGTTCCCCTTCCGGTGCGGGCGTCAGCCGGTGTGGCCGGCGGCGGATGCGGCGGCCTCCGCGACCTCGGCCGGAATCCGTTCGTGGGCGATGACCTGCCCGCCCGACGCGCGGACGGCCTCGGCCAGCGGGACGGCCCACAGGTCCTCCCACACGATCAGCGCGGCGGAGCTCCCCGGCGGCACGCGCTCGCCGAGCAGCCGGATGTCCTCGCTGCTCAGCATGCCGCTGACCTCACCCTCGACCGGCTCGAAGGAGACCAGGTCGTCGGGGTCGAGATCGTCCAGTTCGACGGCCTGGATCGTGCCGTCCTCGGCTCTCTGCACAAAGGTCAGGTCCAGGATGCGCACCGCCTTCGAGGCGACCGCGTCGGCCAGCGCGGGCGCGATGGCACCCGTGAACCGGCTGCCGGGAAACGCGACGACGAGGTATTCCACTGGTCCCACGGTCACGGGTGCGTCCTCTCCGCATGAATGGATTGTGAGCAGCATAACTTTGGGCAATCAGTGCTGCACTGTGGCAAATCAACACATAGCAACAAGAGCGGCTACGCGACCGTACGTAAAGGATCAAGTGCGCTGGGGGAGGGCAAGGTCACAGGCCGACGTACTGCTCCTCCCCCGGGAAGCTGCCCTAGCATCTGGGCCATGACGGTCCAGCCTGCTGACGGGCTTCCGCTGGCCGCCGGATTCCCCGACCCCACCCATGAGCAGTGGCAGAGCCTTGTCGAAGGTGTGCTGCGCAAATCGGGCAAGGACGTATCGGGACCGGCCGCCGAGGAAGCACTGTCCACCACGGTGGAGGACGGGCTCATCACCCGGCCCCTCTACACCTCGCGCGACGACGCGCCCGATGCCGGTCTCCCGGGCTTCGCCCCGTTCACCCGCGGGGCGAAGCCCGAAGGGTGCACGGCGGGCGGCTGGGGCGTACGCCAGCGGCACGCGTTCACCGACCCCGCCCGGCTCAACGAGGCCGTGCTCGCGGACCTGGAGAACGGCGTCACCTCGCTGTGGCTGGCCGTCGGCGGCGCCTCCGGCGTGCCGGTCTCCGGTCTGAACCGGGCCCTCGACGGCGTCCTGCTCGACCTGGCGCCGATCGTCCTGGACGCGGGCGCGGAACTGGACGCCGCGGCGACCGAGTTGCTGCGGCTGCACGCGGAGCGCGGTCTCCCGGCCGGAGAGGTACGGGGCAGCCTCGGCGCCGATCCGCTGGGGCGGGCCGCGCGCGAGGGCACCGCGCCCGACCTGACGGAGGCCGTCCGCTGGGCGCGACGCTGCGCCGAGGAGTATCCCGGGCTGCGCGCGGTCGTCGTGGACGCGCTGCCGTACCACGAGGCGGGCGGTTCGGCGGCCGAGGAGCTGGGCGCCTCGCTGGCCACGGGCGTCGCGTATCTGCGGGCGCTGACCGAGGCCGGGCTCGATGTCGAAGCGGCGTGCGGGCAGCTGGAGTTCCGGTACGCGGCGACCGCCGACCAGTTCCTGACGATCGCCAAGCTGCGGGCGGCGCGCCGGCTGTGGGCGCGTGTCGCCGAGGTCTGCGGGGCTCCCGGCGCCGGGGCGCAGCGGCAGCACGCGGTGACGTCGCCGGTGATGATGACGCGGCGCGATCCGTGGGTGAACATGCTGCGGACCACCCTCGCGAGCCTCGGCGCGGGCGTCGGCGGGGCGGACGCGGTGACCGTGCTGCCGTTCGATCACGCGCTGGGCCTGCCCGACGCGTTCGCCCGGCGCATCGCCCGTAACACCTCCACGATCCTGCTGGAGGAGTCGCACCTCGCCCGGGTCATCGACCCGGCGGGCGGTTCCTGGTACGTGGAACGGCTGACCGACGAACTCGCGGAAGCCGCCTGGTCGTTCTTCCAGGAGATCGAGCGGGCGGGCGGCCAGGCTGCCGCGCTGGACTCGGGGCTGGTCGCGGAGCGGATCGCGGCGACCTGGGCGGCGCGCAGCAAGGACCTGGCGCGGCGCAAGGAGCCGGTGACCGGGGTGAGCGAATTCCCGCTGCTGGCCGAACGCCCGGTGGAGCGCGAGCCGTTCCCGGCGGCCCCGGCGCGGGGCGGCCTGCCGGTCGTCCGGCGCGACGAAGCGTTCGAGGCGCTGCGGTCCCGCTCGGACGCCCATCTGGCGGCGACCGGGAGCAGGCCACGCGTGTTCATCGCCGCGCTGGGCCCGGCGGCGGTGCACACCGCGCGGGTCTCCTTCGCCTCCAATCTGTTCCAGGCGGGCGGCGTCGAGCCGGTCCACGAGCCGGTTCAGGTGGACGCGTCGTCGGTGGCCGCGGCGTTCGCCGCCTCCGGGGCGGACGCGGCGTGCCTGTGCTCCAGCGACGCGCTCTACGCCGAACAGGCGGCGGAGGTCGCCGCGGCGCTGGTCGCGGCGGGCGCGCGGCGCGTGTATCTGGCGGGGCGGCCGGGTGCGTACGACGGTGTGGACGAGTACGTCTTCGCCGGCTGCGACGCGGTGGCCGTGCTCTCTTCCCTTCTCGACCGGATGGGTGTGGCGTAATGCGTATCCCCGACTTCTCCGACATCGGGCTCGGGCCGGACGGCTCCCCCGAGGTCACCGAGGACCAGTGGCGCGCCGCGGTCAAGGAGTCCTCCGGTAGTTCGGTGGGCGACCTGCTGTGGGAGACCCCCGAGGGCATCGGCGTCAAGCCGCTGTACACCGGGCACGACCTGGAGGGCCTGGACTTCCTCGGTACGTACCCGGGCGTCGCGCCGTACCTGCGCGGTCCGTATCCGACGATGTACGTCAACCAGCCGTGGACGATCCGGCAGTACGCGGGTTTCTCGACGGCCGAGGAGTCCAACGCGTTCTACCGGCGGAATCTGGCGGCGGGTCAGAAGGGCCTGTCCGTGGCCTTCGACCTGCCGACGCACCGCGGCTACGACAGCGACCACCCCCGGGTAACGGGCGACGTGGGCATGGCGGGTGTGGCGATCGACTCGATCTACGACATGCGTCAGCTCTTCGACGGCATCCCGCTGGACCGCATGTCGGTGTCGATGACGATGAACGGCGCGGTCCTGCCCGTCCTCGCGCTGTACATCGTGGCCGCCGAGGAACAGGGCGTGCCGCCCGAGAAGCTGGCCGGGACCATTCAGAACGACATTCTGAAGGAGTTCATGGTCCGCAACACCT
Source organism: Streptomyces sp. NBC_00523 (assembly GCF_036346615.1). Classification (NCBI taxonomy): domain Bacteria; kingdom Bacillati; phylum Actinomycetota; class Actinomycetes; order Kitasatosporales; family Streptomycetaceae; genus Streptomyces; species Streptomyces sp. NBC_00523. The sequence goes on from NZ_CP107836.1 coordinate 600,762, forward strand.
ACATCTATCCACCGAAGCCCTCGATGCGGATCATCTCCGACATCTTCTCGTACACCTCGCAGAAGATGCCGCGCTACAACTCGATCTCCATCTCCGGCTACCACATCCAGGAAGCCGGGGCGACGGCCGATCTGGAGCTGGCCTACACCCTGGCCGACGGGGTCGAGTACCTGCGTGCCGGACGCGGCGCGGGCCTCGACGTGGACGCGTTCGCACCCCGGCTGTCCTTCTTCTGGGCGATCGGCATGAACTTCTTCATGGAGATCGCGAAACTCCGCGCCGCCCGGCTCCTCTGGGCCAAGCTCGTGCAACAGTTCGACCCGAAGAACCCCAAATCGCTGTCGCTACGGACGCACTCGCAGACGTCCGGGTGGTCGCTGACCGCGCAGGACGTCTTCAACAACGTCACCCGCACCTGCGTCGAGGCCATGGCCGCCACCCAGGGCCACACCCAGTCACTGCACACCAACGCCCTGGACGAAGCACTGGCCCTGCCCACCGACTTCTCCGCCCGCATCGCCCGCAATACCCAGCTCCTCCTCCAGCAGGAATCCGGGACCGGGCGGGTCATCGACCCGTGGGGCGGCAGCGCCTACGTGGAGAAGCTGACGTACGACCTGGCGCGGCGGGCGTGGCAGCACATCGAGGAGGTCGAGGCCGCAGGCGGCATGGCGAAGGCCATCGACGCCGGCATCCCGAAACTCCGCATCGAGGAAGCCGCGGCCCGCACCCAGGCCCGCATCGACTCCGGCCGCCAACCCGTCATCGGCGTCAACAAATACCGCGTCGAGACCGACGAACAGATCGACGTCCTCAAGGTCGACAACACCTCCGTACGCGCCCAGCAGATCGACAAACTGCGCCGCCTGCGCGAGGAACGCGACGAGCAGGCCTGCCAGGACGCCCTGCGCGCGCTGACCGCCGCCGCCGAGCGCGACCCGGGCCCCGGTCTTGAGGGCAATCTGCTGGCCCTGGCTGTGGACGCGGCCCGCGCGATGGCGACCGTGGGCGAGATCTCGGACGCGTTGGAGAAGGTCTATGGCCGACACGCGGGCCAGATCCGTACGATCTCCGGTGTGTACCGCAACGAGGCAGGGGAGTCGCCGTCCGTGGACCGCACCCGCGCGCTGGTCGACGCGTTCGAGGAGGCCGAGGGGCGCCGTCCGCGCATCCTGGTCGCCAAGATGGGCCAGGACGGGCACGACCGGGGCCAGAAGGTCATCTCCACCGCGTTCGCCGACCTGGGCTTCGACGTGGACGTCGGCCCGCTCTTCCAGACCCCGGGCGAGGTCGCCCGGCAGGCGGTCGAGGCGGACGTGCACATCGTGGGCGTCTCGTCCCTGGCCGCCGGCCACCTCACCCTCGTCCCCGCGCTCCGCGAGGAGCTGGCCGCCGAGGGGCGCGAGGACATCATGATCGTGGTGGGCGGGGTGATTCCGCCGCAGGACGTGGACGCGCTCCTGGAGGCGGGCGCCGCGGCCGTGTTCCCACCCGGGACCGTGATCCCGGAGGCGGCGCACGACCTGGTGACGCGGCTCGGTTCCGCGCTCGGACACGAGCTGTGAGCCGCTGAGCGATGGCCCCGAGGATCGATCTCGACAGTTATGTGAAGGGCGTGCTCGACGGGAAGCGCGCGCACATCGCGCGCGCCATCACCCTGGTCGAGTCCACCCGCCCCGACCACCGGGCGCTGGCGCAGGAGTTGCTGCGCCGGTTGCTGCCGCACTCGGGCCACGCCCGGCGCGTCGGCATCAGCGGAGTGCCCGGGGTCGGCAAGTCGACGTTCATCGACGCGCTCGGCACCATGCTCACCGGGCTCGGGCACCGGGTCGCCGTGCTGGCGGTCGACCCGTCGTCCAGCCGGACGGGCGGTTCCATCCTGGGCGACAAGACCCGGATGGAACGGCTCGCGGTGGACCCGAACGCCTTCGTGCGCCCCTCCCCCACCGCCGGCACGCTGGGCGGGGTGGCGAAGGCGACCCGCGAGTCCATCGTGGTGATGGAGGCGGCGGGCTACGACGTCGTGCTGGTGGAGACCGTCGGTGTCGGCCAGTCGGAGACCGCGGTCGCCAACATGGTCGACACGTTCCTGCTGCTGACCCTGGCGCGCACCGGTGACCAGTTGCAGGGCATCAAGAAGGGCGTCCTGGAGCTCGCGGACGCCATCGCCGTCAACAAGGCGGACGGCCCGCACGAGCGCGACGCGCGGTCCGCCGCCCGTGAACTGGCGGGCGCGCTGCGGCTGATGCACCCGGCGGACGCGGCGTGGACCCCGCCGGTCCTGACGTGCAGCGCCCGCGAGTCGACCGGTCTCGACACGCTGTGGGAGCGGCTGGAACAGCACCGGGCGCTCCTGGAGTCGACCGGCCGGCTCGCCGCCAAGCGCAGCGAGCAGCAGGTGGACTGGGCCTGGACGATGGTGCGCGACGAGCTCCTGGAAAGCCTGCGCGGCCACGCCGGGGTGCGGGCGGTGGCCCCGGACCTGGAGCGCCGGGTGCGGGAGGGGAC